>JBGCFC010000185.1:0-20795 GCA_045106715.1 Sandaracinaceae bacterium | reverse complement strand
CGCTTGCCCGCCTAGTCGCTTGCCCGCCTAGTCGCTTGCCCGCCTAGTCGCTTGCCCGCCTAGTCGCTTGCCCGCCTAGTCGCTTGCCCGCCTAGTCGCTTGCCCGCCTAGTCGCTTGCTCGCTTAGTCGCTTGCTCGCTTAGTCGCTTGCTCGCTTGCTCGCCTGGTCGCCTAATCGCTTGCTCGCCTAGTCGCTTGCTCGCTCGGGATGAGGGGCCTGAGATCTCGAGGGCCGTCTCAGCGCTCCACCTGGGCGTTCATTCCGGGTTGGCTCTCCACGGCCAGGCTCGTACGGCTAGAACTCTGGCAAGTAGAAACTAGGCAACCCTTGCTGCCGGCGTCCGAGAACCAGGACACCCGTCTGGTTTTCCGGTGACCATACGTGAGAGTGCTTGTCATGCCCCGTGTGGGCGGGGATAACGGATGCGCACTCACGCCTCAGGAGAAGCTACCGAGTAGACACAGCCCTTAAATGACTTCGCCTCCCCTTCATGCTTGCCGGCGCGGAGGGAGGCGAAATACGAGGACCGGATTTGAGATGACGGTAGGGGACAGCCTCCCTGCGGTCAACGAAAATCCGGCGGTTGGAGACGTACGTGCTCCAGCCGCCGGATTCGTTGAAGCGCACGTCACGCTCACCCGGGTCCAGAGGAGTCCCGCCCGGG
This sequence comes from Sandaracinaceae bacterium, assembly GCA_045106715.1. Classification (GTDB taxonomy): domain Bacteria; phylum Myxococcota_A; class Polyangia; order Polyangiales; family Sandaracinaceae. Next base: position 20,130 of record JBGCFC010000185.1, on the reverse strand, counting down.
CGCGTGCCGTGGGGGCGGGCTGGACCGGTGAGTTGTGTCTAGACCCCTGGAAAGCCAGGGCGAACGGCACCGCTCCGTCCGCGACTCGCGGTGCCGGAGACTCTGCGCTGAACGGGCTCCGAGGCGCATTCGCGAGCCCGAGAGGCATGCCGCGCCACACGGTCTCGGCGATCGCCCCTCCGACCCGAATCGACGCCAAGAGGGGAGGGCGGCGTGTCAACGCGCGTTGACGGCAACCCCAGCCCTCGGGGCTTGTCACCGGCGGATGAGGACCGTCTGGCGAAGCTCATGGCGCGCGGAGCGTCAGCGAGCAGCGGGGAGGTGTTCACCGAGGAGGCGGTCCGATCGCAGGTCCGAAAGGGCGCCCAGACCCGTCGTGAGATCGCCCCTCTCGACCCGACCACCCCTCATCGGCTGCTTGAGCAGCAGAACCGCGCCGCGCCGCCCTCTGCCCCGCTGTTCGAGGGCATCCTGGGAGCGGTGCCAGATCCGGCGACCGTCCCGATGTCGGCCGCGGAGCCCGACCAGCGCGCTGTGGGGGCCGCGGTGCAGTCGGCCCAGGCGGGTTTCCGAAAGGGCCGCGACTCGAAGCGCCGCCGTCGTCGCGCCTACGACGAAGAGCGGCTGAAGAGGGTGCGCGAGAAGATGTTCGAGGGCGCCGGCCAGCTGCCCGACATTCCCGACCTGCCAGCACTTCGCCCCGAGGTGCGCGGCACGAACCTCCTCGTCATGCGGGACGGCGACGGCCGCAAGGCGCTCGAGGTGCTGAGCTGGTTGCCGTTCGTCCAGCAGATGGCAGTGCTCGAGCTGGCCTACGCGTCGACGCCGTTCCACCTGGCAGGGATGCCCAACGCGTTCACGCGGAGCGATTTCGCGATGGCGCCGCGCCTGCCGGAGAAGGTGGGCGAGCTATCGGCCGCACTGACGCAGCTGCGCGAGGACGTGGTCCCGAGCCTCTGGTTCCGGCGGCTGGTGGCCTCGGCGTGGGCGATGTGGTCGCACCGCGGGACGATGCTCAGCGAAGAGGCGAAGAAGGCGAGCCGGGGAGGGGTCTTCTTCGTGGAGGGCTTCACGGCGAACGCGCTGAGCTGGCTGGTTCCGAGGGCGGACAAGACGAGCTGGTCTCGCTCGGCGCTGTGGGGTCCCACGGGTCCGTTCGCACTGCTGGGCGCCGGTGCGCGCCGCCTTGGTCGCGAAGAGCCGGGCGAGGCGGGTGCGTGTCTCTGGGTGCGCTGGCAGCAGCCGGTGGGCCGAGCGCGCTTCAAGGGCCCGAGCAAGACCAACATGAAGACCGGCAAGCTCGAGCGCTTCGCCTTCGGTCAGACCCGCTACGACGCCGAGATGTCCGGCCGGACGGCGATGGGTCTTGTCCGCCGCGGTCGTGGTGCGCTTCGACTGCTCGCCGAGACCGTGCTGAGGGCGCTGACCCCGTGGGTGAAGCTCCCGAAGCGCAGAGGGGGCTCCGGCGTCCGTAAACGGCCCTCAGGCCGTCGGCACGCCCCAGAGCGCCCGGACCACCGCCCCACGCGCTCCGAGCCGCGTGGGCCGCCTTAGGGCGCCCTCAGATCGCGCCTGACGCCTCCCTGAGCCCCGCCGGGACTCGGGGAGGCCTCCGTCCGTCGATCGCCGTAGAGGGCCACACAGGCGCCATGGGGCCGGTTTCTGGGCTCCCGAGCCGAGTCCTGCCTACCGTCGCCGCTAGCGAGCCCCGCGGCCGGCCCGAGTTCGGCCTCCCGGCGAGGTCCGGGGGGCCTTGGGTGAAGTCCGGAAGATCACAGAGTGTGCTGCGAACCACTACTCCCACCCTTAAAGGGCGGTCCACGGTTGCAAGCAACCAGTGGATCCGAACGAACACAAGAACAACAAACGAACTTCGTACTCATCATAAAACGGCTGCCTACGGCCGCGGGACTGAACACAAAACCTCGAAGACCGGTTCCGCTCCGCTCCACCGGACTACCAACCCCTGCGGGGCTGCCACGAGCGGGACCCCGCAAGTCTTGGGCCGTGCCGGCGTCAGAATGGAAGTTTGCCGACCGTCCGAACCATCGGCCGCATCGACGCGGTGAGCGCGACGCAGGATGAAGTTCCGTCGCAGCCTCATGCAGCTCGCGCGCCCGCGCATAATGCGCCCGCGCGAGAGAGACTCTCTGCACCGCTGGTTCAGGTCCGCCCCCGACGCGACTTGATTTGAAAGGGACACCGATGGGCTGAGGGTACGCCGTAGGGTCGGTAAACGCAGGCTCAATCGCTCGTGGCCGGTGTTCCGACAAGCATGCGCATCTCGTGCGGATCTGAACCTCGCGAATCAACTTGATTCGCACGCGAATCAACTTCCATTGCCGCGAATCAATTTGATTCGCGGTCCGCGGCAGTCTTCCTCGCGGTCGACCTCGATCGCTCTGATCCCGCAAAAGCGGGTGGTAGGGCGTGTCCAGCGAGCTGCGCGGAGGGTCGTCGGCGCTCCTGCGCCACTCGTGTCGGAACGGCGTAATGTGCTCCGCGCGCGTGCCATTGACGCTGGAGGCCGGCGCAACTACCCCGACAGAACGCGCTCCGCGAATCAATTTGCCGTTGCCGCGAATCAAATTGATTCGCGCGCGCCGACGCAGTTCCCGGAGAGATCAAGTTCGCGCGCAACCCGCGTTGGCTCCCAACGATAGGGGCTGCGTGATGATGCAAGACGCCGTCCTCGCCCGCTTCGAGAAGTCGCTCTCAAGCCACTCCTGGTCGACCGCGCGGTTCTTCCGCCGCGGAGCCGAATCCTTGCTCAGCTACTGCGCGGAGCGGGGTCACGACATCCTGGCCGGGGACGTTTCGCGTTCGCTGCTCTGTGAGTTCGTGGAAGCGACCGAGCCCGAACGAAGGCTCCTGCGCGGAGCGGTCGCCTTCTGTCGGTTCCTGCGGAGCACCGGCGTCCGGCTGCCTCTGATGGACGACCCCGGCCTCGAGCTGCTCAGCCAGGAACAGCTCGCGGTGTTCATGGACGCCTCCAGCAAGCTGGGGCAGCCCTACGGGTGCTTCTTCCAGCTCCTGCCTCTGACGAAGCTCCCCTCCACCGATCTGATGAACGTGCTTCTCGATGGCGTAAAGCGGGACGAGGACGGCCAGGCCGTTCTACTTCGGAGCGGACAGGGCGACGCCGCGAGCGACCTTCTCCTCAACGACAAGGCTCGCCGTGTCCTGACGGCCTACCTCGATGGGTGGCGATCCAAGGACAACAGCGACTCCGACGCTGAGGCCGACGCACTCTTGTTCGTCACCAAGGCCCACAAGCCGCTGTCCGCCTCCACGGTGTCGAGAAAGCTGCGTGCCTTGCAAGACGCGGCGGGGCTGCCCGACTTCCGCATCACCGCCCTTCGAACGATCCGCGAGCCGCAGCCGGTCGGGCCCGGCCTGAAGAAGACCGGGGACGGGCCTCACCTTCATGTGGTCGAGGAGGCAGAAGAGGAGGCCGTTCTCGAGGTCGCCGAAGCCGCTCTTGCAGGCCCCCCCGAGGAGGAGCCAGGGCCCACGGAGCTGGGGGAGGTGAGCGGCAGCAAGACACCCGCGACTTCGTCCACCCCCGGCCGGGAGATCCGTCGCATGCTGCCGCTGCGGGGCGTCGTCCACATCAAGAAGCGCATCGACGCTGGCAAGACCGCCTACGTCGGCAAGTACAACATCGCCGACGTCGGCGAAGACGAGGCCATCGAGCCGTTCATCGGCCGCTTTCTCGTGCCGGAGCTCGGTCCCGGTGAGTACCTCGTCTACGACCACGCCCGGGCGATGTCGCCCATCCACTCGTTCAACTTCCTCGATCTCCCCTCGAAGTCAGCAGAGCGCTCGCACGGCTCAGTTCGGCAGGATGGGGTGCAGTCGGGGGAGATCCACGCCGTCCATCCGGCGCCGGGCTCCAGGGGCAATACGGCCTACGAGGACGCGTACCTCACGGTCCGGCGAGAAGAGGCGGCTCGGCGCCGGGACGAAGAACTCCAGCACACCCTCAAAGAGCTTCGCGACGAGAACAAGCGTCTGCGGCAGGAGATTGCCCTGATGCGCCGAGAGCGGGACCTCTCACCGATCGGCGTGGGTCCGCTTCCTCCGCTCGCCACCCCGGAGGACCCACTGAAGGCGGTCTACCTCGACGCGGTGCGCCGCAATCAGCAGATCGTCGACGAGCTCATCAAGAAGAACCTCGGCGTCAGCGGCGAGGTGTCCGACGCGGACCAGTGGGACAAGTTCGTGGCCCTCGCCAACGGGCCTCTCGGCCGGCTTCTGGAATCGAAGTTCGGTAGCGACAACAAGGGTGGCAGAGCTTTTTCTGGCCCGCCCCCCTGGGCGCGGAGGGGCCGAGCGCCGTCTCAGCGACCGGAACCAGAGCCACCGAAGTCAGGGGAGCCGAAGCCCAACCGGGGCGCCGCGAATGCGGGGGTGGGTGATGCCCGAGGCTCGAAGGATGACCGGGCCCCAGAAGAGGACGCCGTCCCAGATGACGAGGTCAGCGAGGAGAGGGAGGTGGGTCGCGAGCTCCCGGCCTCCGCCATTCCGTTCTTGGAGAAGATGGAGCGGGCCGAGTCGGAAGAGGAGCTGGTGGAGAGCCTCCTTCGCGTCCTCGCCGTCCTGCATCTCCGGGAGGACTGGCGGGCCGACATCCGGGGCGTGTTCCAGTCGGTCATCATGAATCGGACGGACGAGGCCTTGGACGCGAGCTGGGCGTTGCTTCGCGAGCTTGTAGCGCACGGGCACCTCACCGACGGCGCCGCCCGGGCCGTCGTCATGGCCATCCACGAGTCGTGGGACGGCCTGCGAGGGCGCGCGATCGAACTGGCGCAGCAGGTGGCGAAGCGAGCCCAAGCCAGCGCCGAGGAGGGGTCCACCTGACCCGGTCTGGCGTGACCGGCAACGGAACTCTCCACCCCCACGAATCAACTTCCATCGCCGCGAATCAACTTCCATCGCCGCGAATCAAATTGATTCCTCGGCGAATCAAATTGATTCGCGTGAAAGTTCATTCGCGAACGAACTTTCACTGGATTTGTAGGGGTTTGGGGCTCCACGTTGAATGCGTGCCGAGCCACCGAAACGCGCCCCGCCGCGGCCGTCGCGCTGCCCTTGGGGACGCTGCGCCGACGCTCCGCTCGGGGGCTCCGGGCGCGTCGAAGATCGTCCGGGTCCGCTCCTTCGATGACCGCATCGCGCTCATCCAGCGGCAGACGTGGAAGACGGTCACCGACCGGGGCATTCGTCAGCTCGCACTCCAAATTGTCACCCAGCGCTGCCGCACGCCGGACACGGTCTCGGGCGACGGCGGCTGGTGCATCGCGGAGCGCGATCGGTGGGCCGAGCTCGTCGCTGTCTTCAGCTACGTCCGGGCCCACGTGCGCTACACGGGCGACGCCTACGGACTCGACACCTACCAGACTGGGCGGCGGACGCTCGAGCTGCGGGCCGGCGACTGCGACGATTACACGATCCTCATCAGCGGGATGGCGCTGTCGATCGGCCACGCGGTCCGGTTCAAGAGCGTGGAGTTCCACGCCCAAGACGCGCCCGGGTACAGCCACATCTACGCCCAAGGACTCGTCGGCCGCGAGTGGCGCTCGCTGGACGCGAGCAGCTCGGAAATCGCCGGCTGGGAGGTGCTTCCATCGCGTGTGAGCCGGGTCCGCCACGACCCGCCGCTGCCGAAGGAGCGGCCATGAGCGTCACGACCCGACAGCTGGTGGTCGCGGTGCTCCAGCGTGCGAAGGGCAGGGCGGTCGGCGCTCGGCAGGTGACGCAGTTCCTCGCCAAGAGCGGCTACCAGGTCGAGCTGCGCGACGTCGCCCTCGAGCTGGAGCGCCTCTACCGCGAAGGCTCGGCCCGCCGCGGCCGGGACGGAGCGGCACGCGTCTACCAAATCGTATCGCTGCCGCAGAAGGCGCCCGGGACCATCAAGCGGGTCAACCACCTGCGCCGCACGTGGAGGGACTCCGACTCGTGCGCCCGCAAGAGCGTGGCGCTGACCGCGCTCAAGGACGAGTTCGCGGACCTGGCCTCACGGCCGGTGAAGGGGCGCTCCGGCGCCGACGCACAGAAGGCGAAGGCGGCGCGCAACAAGCGCTACCGCTCGGAGCTGAAGAACAAGGCAGCACAGACGCGCGACTTCTGCGCGCGCTCGAAGGTGGGAAACTGATGGCAAAGACACGCGCGCTCCCCAAGACCCGGCAGCGGCGGGGCTGCTCCAACGTGCTCGTCCCGCGCGGCGACGTGCTGGTCAACGGCAAGGTCCCCAGGGGCTGCCGTTTCATCACCGGCGGCGATGTCATGTGCACGCCTGCCGTTGCCGAGAAGGTCGGCGTCATCGCCGTGAAGCGGCAGAAGACGGTCCGGCGGCGGACAACGAAGGCTACGAGCAAGAAGACGCCGGCAAAGAAGAAGGCCGCGTCCAAGGAGAAGGGCAAGTACTGCTACGGGGCCAAGAGCCTGCACCCGTACCTCAAGGCCTCCCTCAAGAAGGGCAAGCGCAAGAAGCTCAAGAAGGGCTGCGCCAAGGACAAGAAGACGGGCAAGGTCTGCTGCGACAAGTCCGTCGCGCCCAAGCGCCGCAAGCCCGTCCAGCAGAGCCTTCCCGCGGTAGCAGGGTTGCCCGCGGTCGCAGAGCTGCACGTGGCCTCCGGGCTCGCCGAAGCGCATCGTTACGTCGACCCGTTCGAGCCCGGACCGGCGCTCGCGCTGCTCGACGACGGCGACCTCGAACTCGCCGACACGAGCGAGCTGGCGCTGCTCGACGAGAGCACGGACCTGATGGAGCTCGACGCGCTCCCGTCGGGCGTGCCCATCCCGAAGGACGAGGCGTTCCTGGACGACGGCGCCGAGTTCGCGCTGATGTACCTCGGGGGCACGCTCGCCACGGGCCTTGGGCTCTGGGGAACCTACGAAGCGATCGACTACTTCGATTACTTCGATGACAAGCCCCTCGCACGGTCTGCGGCGTTCATGGGCGCGGGCGCCATTGGCGCCACGGCCACGTGGGCGCTCGCCAAGGGCAAGCACGCCAACCACATCCGCGGTTTCGGCGCCGCCTGGGGCATCGCCTTCGGCGCCGTCGGCCTTCTCGGTCTGGCCAAGACGGGCGTCGAATACTGGGCGGACAACACCGAAGACGAGGACTTTCGCAAGAACCTCCGCGGGTCGGTCGATAGCCTGCCGACCTGGCACCAGGACACGGTCGACGCCCTCGACGATCCGTCCGACGGCGCCGGCTCTGGCACCAACGGTACCAACGGTACTGACGGTACCAGCGGTACCGATGGTGCCAGCGACGACCCAGACACCGGCGACGACGACGGAGAGGTCGTCACGGACGGCGGCGACGACACCGACCCGGGCACGGCCTCGCCGTACCCGTACCCCCACCCGCGTGCTCGGTTCCGATGACCTCCGCCGCGACCTTCCATCCGACCGACACGAGGACGACCCATGCCTGAGTTCAAGGACAGCAGCCGCTACTCCATCACCGATCCCGCCGACCCGACCCGGTGGCGGGACCTGACCCTCGACGGCGACGACGGCCTGATGGACGTCGTGGACGTCCGCGAGTCCGTGCGCCTCTTCCGCGTGCTGGTCCCGAAGGGCGTCATCCACCACGGCGCCGAGTTCCAGCTGTTCCGGCGCGACGCCTCGCCCATGGACTCGTCATGGAACCGCGACGGCAAGCTCCCGCGGCGCGAGGTCGGCATCGTCCACCGGGTCGGCGTGGCCGTCGCGCCCTACGTCTGCGACCAGCGCACCGACAACGACGACATCGCGAAGGTGATCGCCAACGCCCACCTCGCCGTCGCCGTGAACCAAGAGCCCATCCTCAGCGGCTCGTTGGAGACCCTGCCCATCGGCCTTGGCGTCACCCAGGTGGTGAGCAACGGGCTGCCCGCGGCGGACGCCGTCCCGGAGCGTTTTCCGCTCGTCTACGTGAACCCCTCCATGCACTGGGAAGGCACGCTTTCGTTCCCGCATCGCAACTGGCTCTACGAGGCCGGCGCGGGCGCCGCGGCGCCGACGCACGACGACAGCGGCGAAGACGGGGAGGGCGGAGACACCCAGCCCAACTGCCCGCCGCCGACCGGCGCCGGCTCGCGCCCATGCGTGACGCTGCACTCGGACGTCTTGGTGACGTTCTACATGGTCGGCGTCTACGGCCGCGTGCGCGAAGACGGATAGGCCGGGTCCGTGTCCACCTCGGTCGAAGACCTGCTGGCCGTCGAGCCGATCTCGGCCGTGCCGGGCATCCGCGCCTTCGCGCGCCGCCTCGATGGGCTACTCGATGGTGTCGAGGTCATGGACCGCGCTTGGCAGCGCGCGCTGGGGGAAGCCGAGGGTGCGGGCGTCATCCTCACGGACCTCTTCCCGGACTGGGAGGTTCTGTCGATCCGGTGGCAGGGACTCGTGGACGACGTCCGGGACTTCGCGGGCGGTTCCCTCGATGCCTTCCGGGCCACGGTCCGCGATAGCGTCGAGTACGCGAACCAGCTCATCCGCGAGTTCAACGAGTGGCTCGGGTTCACGGCCGTCTGGAGCGAGCTGCGCGAGTGGATTCTCCGCGAGCTGAGGGCGTTTCGAGGCGGCCGGACCCTCTCGGAGCGGCTCGATCGCGTCGAGACCTCGGCTGGCGTGACGCTGGTGCTGGTGGGCCTCGCTGCCGTCGGCGGGCTCGGCGTCTGGGCGTGGTGGGAATGGCAGAAGAAGGCGGCGCCGCTCGAGCTCATCGAGCAAGCGGCAGCCGCCCAAGGAGCGAGCCGATGATTCGATTTTCACGACGCAGGGGAGGGCGGTCCCGCGCAGCCGCCATGTTCGCCGCGCCTGCCGCGCCGACTCGCCGCCAGGTGGCGAATCTTGCCGACGGCGAAGACGGCGACGATGCCGACGACGACCGGGACCCGATCCCGGACCCAGTGACCATCCAACTCCGTCAGCTCCAGAACGCGCTCATCCGCGCGGGCTACGACGTTGGCCGAACGGGCGCCGACGGCCGCTGGGGCAGCAACACGCAGGGGGCGTTTAGTCGCTTTCTCCAGCGTGAGGACCGGGGCGGGACCGGTCGCATCCAAATCAATCAGAGCGTCTCTCCGCAGATGGTCCTGATGGAGCAATCGGTCTGGAACGCGCTGGTCAACGCGCCCGCGGGTTCGGGCGGCGAGCGCCAGTCGCGACCCACGACCCGACCGAGCACACCGACGACCACGACCAGCACGCCGAGCACGGGCGGCTCGACGAGCTCGCCCGCGTCCGAAGTCGACCTCGGAGAGGAAGAAGCCGCTTGGTACGAGAGCCCGTGGCTCTTGGGCGGCATCGCGCTCACGGCCGCCGCGGGCATCGCTTACGTCGCGACCCGGCCGACCGAACCGGACGAAGAGCCGCTCCAGGACGAGGAGCTGCTGCCCGCCTTCTGAGGCGGCGCGGAGGACCGGGCCATGAGCAAGACCAGCCGACAGCGGTGCATGGAGCGCTGCCGCACCATCTCCGACGCCTACGAGCGGGTGACGTGCTGCGCCAACTGCCGCGCAGTGCACGCCGCCCTCGAACGCCAGGCCAGGGCCAAGGAGAGAGCGACGAGAGCAAAGAAGAAGCCGGCTGGGCCCGCACCGCTCCTGCGCGGGGGCCGCGCAGCGATGTTCGGGCCGGGTCGGCGTCCAAAGAAGCGCCGCGTCCGCGGGCTCGCGGGCGTCGCGGCGCTGGGAGACGCCGCCGAGGACCGCCGGAACGCGCGCTCGACCGCGGCCGCCATCGCCGCCGCGGCGACGCTCGCCTGCCAGGCCATCACAAACCAGGGCGAGCGTCAGCGCTGCATGAACTCCGCGAATGCGGCGCTCGCGGCTGCCAACACGGTGATCGACGAGGCCACGCGCGAGACGAACCCCTCCAGCACGTCGGCCGACGAGGCCCTCGAGGAGCTGCGCCGCGAGCTGGAACAAGTCCAGAGCCAGGCCGAGCTTCAGCGCGAAGCCGAGCTGGCCCGCGCGCGTGAGGCGCAGCAGGCGGCCGAGGCGCGGGCCGCTGCGGCGCAGGAGGAGTCCGACTCGCGCACGACGCTGCTCGTCGGAGGCGGCATCGCCGCGGTCGCGGCGCTTGGTATCGGCTACTTCGTGGTGACGGACCGGAACGACGGGTGACCACGCTCCGGTACATCCTTCCTGAGCGCTTCCTCATCACCGCGCTCGCGCTGCCGCCGCAGGCGCCGACCTGTCCTGACTACGGCTTCCCGTCACTGCCCTCGAGCGCGGACCGCTGCGCCGAGCCGTGGATTGAGGTCTACGACGCGCCATGCACGGCCGAGACGATCCAATGCCTGCTGTTCCGCAAGCCCGCCTACGAGTGGCGGCAGCACCGGCTGGCTGGCGTGCTGGCTCGGCGGCCCGACGACGCCGCGAGCGCGGAGGGAAAGTACGACTGGTGCGTGGAGGTCCTCGAGCTGCTCGCCCAGCTCGCCGACGACACCAACGTGTCCCATCGCTTCCTGAGCGGCGGCGATGTGCCGAGCCATCTCACGCGGACCCGCGCGCTGTTGGAGTCGCTCCGGCCGATGCTCAACGGGACCCCCGTGCCGATAATGTTCCCCGAGGTCTGGCGGACGGGCACGGGCAGCGAGGCCATCCCGCCACGTCACTCGGCGCTGGGTTTCCACGTCCTGAGTTTGCTGAGCTCGGAGCGGGTCACGCCTGCCCGCGGCGCATACCTCTGGCAGCCGGTGAGCCCGCAGCACCGAAAGGCGATCGCGGGGCAGGTCTCGCTCGAAGCACCGCGACCCGTCCGGAGGGGGCTCGCTGACCGTGAGCTGTCGGCGCGCGCGCTGACCCTCGACATCTTCCGCGAGGCGCCCGGTGCGCATGACTTTCTCGTGGCCCGGGTCGAGCGCCCAACGGGCCGTGCGCCGTGTCTGTTCGTTGGGCCCTTCGATCGAGAGTGCTGGAACTACGAGCGATTTTCGGTCGCCATCGCAGGCGCGGGCGTCACGATGGACCTGCTCGAGGCCGCGGCGCATGACTGGATCGCGGCGGACTTCAATCGCCTCGTCGACCAGGGGTTCATCCGGTACGCGACCTACCTGACCCCCTACGCTGAGCGCGGTCAGCTTGCGATGGACGCGGACGAGCTCCGCGAACACATCATCACGACCACGCGGCGACAAGCGCAGGGCGCGGTGGGCGCCGTGGGGGGTGTTGTCGGCGCTGTCGCCGCAGCCGTGCCGGTTGTGGGCGCCGTCGTCGCTGTCGTGGCGGCGGTCCTGGCGCTGGTGTTGGAGTTCGCACCCATCGCGTACGGTGGGGGAGGGTGCCCGGCACTTGGCTTCCGGCGGATGCTGACCGACACGGACTGCGCGGTCCCGAACCCCCAGGGAAACCCGAACGTCGCCGCGCTTCTCGCCGAGTATCGGAACGACGTCGTGCAGCCGTCCAGCACCCCGACCGCGCCAACCCCGCTGCCGGTCACGGACCCGGTCGACGCAGACACGGGCGGCTCGCCCTGGCCGTGGCTCGGCGTGGCGGCGGGCGCCACGGCGCTGCTGCTCGGCGGTCTCGCGCTGAGCCGGCGCCGCCAGGGCCCGAGCGGAGAAGAGGAGAGCACGTGACCCAGGCCCAGACCCTCACCCAGGCGCAGTACCGCGCACTCTGTGCCCGAGAGGGTGCGGAGGGCCCACACCGCGCGAGCACCCGGTCCCAGCACGTCTACTACCTGCGCCGCCGGAACATGTGGATGACCGCGCGCGCCGCCCGCGGCGGGGTGATGGTCCGCTTCTACGGGCGCTGTCCGTGTGAGGACGGCTGATGGCCACGGTGCATGACGTCGAGTGGCATCGCCCCGGGGACACGCAGCGCCTTCAGCACGCGCTGCGGCGCTTGGAGCGAACCGTCCGCGAGCAGGGCCAGGTGACCGCCAAACTCGCGGACCGAATCCTCGCGCTGAGCCTCCAGGTTGCAGTGCACAGCGAGCAGATGCAGCGCGAGCACGAGCGACGCATGGCCGAGGAAAGGGCGCGCTTCCTGCGGTCTTCGAACTGGCTGCTCTACGGGACGGTCGGCGCGTCTTTCCTCGCGTCCCTTTTCTTTGCCACGAGGAGTCGCCGATGAACCCGCCGCACACCGTCTACACCCACAACAACCCCACCCACATGCGCGATCCGTCGTCCGAGACGGGACCGAGCCCGAACGATCCGTCCCCGCCGCTGGCGGAGCGTCAAGAGGACTGCGAGTGCTCGTACCCCTGGTGGCTCCTGCTGATCGGCGCGGCCGCCGGCGGCGTGGGCGGCTACGCGCTCGGCCGCTACAGCGCGAGCGAGCCGGACGAAGAGGACCTGTAGGCGGTGCTGAGCGGACTCGACGCGGTCGAGGTCCTGACGCGCGCTGCGTTGGTGGGTGCGACAGCGGTCGGGCTGACCCTCGTGGTGCGTAAGCTCCCCCCGGTTTCGGGCTGGGTCACGCGACAGCTCAAGCCCTGGGCCTGCAACCTCTGTTGTGCGACCTGGGCCACACTCGGGCTGTCTATGGTCCTCTCGGTGCTCGACGGGAGCGTCTGGGCGATGGGGAGTTGGCTCCCAGCGCTCGCGGTGGCGACGTGGGGCCTGAACCAGGCCGCACCACCCGACTTCGAGCTGCCCCAGCCGGAGACGGATCCGTCTCCCGATGATATCCGCGGGCCCGAAGTTCCGTGAGTCGATCCTCTGCCAGACCATGGCGCGGCCAGGAAGCGCTGCTCCTCGGGCACAGCCAGATGGAGGGCATGGCGCCTTATCTCCGCGCCCACCTGCTCCAGGATGGCGCGCGCGTGGTGCACACCTACGCCGAGCGTGGCACGAACGTCGCCCGGCTCCGGCGCGCAGTCTACGCCGGCCGGCGCGTGCTCAACGCGAGCCTGGCGGATGAAATCCCGCTCGTCGTGGTCGCGCTCTCCGGCAACGGGGCGGTGACCGGCCCGCTCGCGCTCCGCGCCAACCTGGACTGGCTCCGCGCCGAGTACCCCCGCGCGCTCATCGCCTGGCTCGGGCACACCATCACGGAGACCGGTACTGCGGCCGACCAGGAGCGCGCCCGCGCGGCCGAGCTCGAGGCGCGCGAGGTCCCGGCGCGGAGCGGCTTTGTGTGGATCGACATGCGCGTGCCCGGCCTGCCGCTGTCGGCCGATGGCGTGCACCACACCCGCGCCGGCTACGAGCGGCTTGCCGACCACGCCTGGTCGCGCCTGCAGGAGCAGGCGATGGCCGACAACAACAGCGTCCCATGGGCCGTGGTCCTCGGGGGTGGTGCGGTGGCCGGGGTGCTCCTCACCCTCGGCGCCCGGTGGTGGATGGGTCGCGGTGTCGCGGTAGGGGAGGACTGAAATGGCCGCAGTGCAACCAGGTTCGATCGTGTCCGGCGACTGGCGCTATCGGCTCTCGAAGGACGACCTTCTGTGGGCCGCGCGTATGGTCGAGGGCGAGACGCTGTCCCGGCGCGCCGGCAAGGAGGCCGATGCGCGTGCGGTGCTCTGGACGATGACGCAGCTTTTCAGCCCGGAGGGCCAGCGGGCGAAATACGGACGAGAGAGGTTTGCTTCGTTCACGGGGCTCATCCGCGCCTACTCGCAGCCCATCAATCCGCGCTGGACCGAGGCAGGGGAGTTCTGTCGGCCCGGCGGTCGCTTCCATGGGCAAGACGAGTGTTCGGACAATCGGCTCCGCGCCCGCGCGCAGCTTCAGCAGGCGTCGTGGTCCGGCATCGATCCGGCACTCCGGCGAGAGGTCGTGCTCTGGGCGACTGGGCGGAGCGTGAACAACGTGCCGAAGGCGATCGAGTTCGCGGCGGACAGAGTCGCGAGGTCGTTCATCGAGCGGAACGCGGGCGCACGGCAGGTCGCCCGCTTTCACAACACGTTCGTAGCCACGTCGGGCTCGCTAGGGTGGTTGGCGTTGCCGCAAGTGGAGGGTCAGGTTCGCGCCGGGGTTTCTGGCGGACTTGTTGTTGCCGCGGTGGTGGCGGTCGGAGGCTTCGCAGGCTGGGCAGCGATGCGATCTTTCGCCAGCGACTGATGCCAAGCGCGCTGTGTGCGCGCGAGGTACCGGTCCTCGATTTCGCGAGCGCAGCGGGGATCCAGCCCGGCTGGCCAGAGGGTCCAACCGTTGCCCCGCGGGTCGGCCCAGGCCACGCTCAGGTCCAGCACTCCGCTTGAGGTTTCGGTGTCGATGAGTACGAGGTCGCCCTCGCGGGTGGTGTTGTATCTCGATGTCGTCACGTGACGTCCTTCCGGCGAGCGAGTTCACCGCTCCCCTAACTGTAGTGTCCAAGGCCGGACAGAACGGTCCCGTTTTCGGCAGTTTGCGGTCGTTCGTGTGCGCATGCTGCGCTTGGGCCAGCAGGTTGGCCGTGCGCAGGGCGAGCCTAGTGGCTGCGACCAGTTGGGCCTTCGCTTCGATGAAGGCGCGTGGGTCCGCGTGTTCTGCTGTCGCGGCCGCCGATATCAGACTGCGCCGCGCTCCGCCAGGACGGACCGCCGGTGCTATGGGCTGGTCGCGGCTGCAATCTCGGGATGCAGCGGGAAGGTCACGCCCTCGAGCGTGGGAGGAGCAACGATACGGGTGCCTGAGAGCGGCATCGTGCTCCGCTCCTCCGGACACGGAGAGACGCTACTGCATTCCGTACCCGATACGCCACCGGACTGTGGGAAACCCAGGCTTGAGCAAAACCCGACCGTCTCCATCTCCGTGTCGTCCATTCGCACCCGTACTTCGTCGGCGTCGAAGGGCACGCGGAAGGTGATTCTAGGTGGAACCGCATCGGCCTCGCCCTGACCGATGATGTAGGCGTCGCCGCTGCAGTCCATCGACGGCCAGCCGAAGAACAGGCGATTGCTCGTGTAAGCCGGTTCGACCGCACCGGTGTTGGTGTCGAGTGCCCAGACGTTGCCCTCGCCGTCGAAGTACGCGAGGGCCAGCGCGCCACCGCGTACGTCGGTGCCAATCACGCCGATCCATTGAAAGTCGGTCACACCCTCGACGACCGCTCCTGTCGCGTCGACCCAGACGACGGCACCCGGCCCAGCTGGACCGGGTAGACCCTGCTCGCCTTGCATGCCCTGGATCCCCATCTCGCCTTGCATGCCCTGGATCCCCACCTCGCCTTGCGGGCCCTGCTCGCCTTGCGGGCCTTCCGGCCCCTCGGTCGTGCCGCAACCAGCCAGCGCAGCGAACAGAGCAAGAGTCAATGCGCCTCGCATGCTTCCTCCACGCGGGCCACGTACCCGCAGGGGTGGAGGATAGCCCGCCCTCGTGGTGCACAAGCTCCCCTGCAGCGCGACCGGGCCACGCTCGGGCTGTCTACGGTCCTCGCGGTGCTTGCGCTCGCGGTGGCGACGTGGGGCCTGAACCAGGCCGCACCACCCGACTTCGAGCCGCCCCAGCCGGATACGGATCCGTCTCCAGGTGACACCCGCGGGCCCGAAGTTCCGTGAGTCGATCCTCTGCTAGACCATGGCGCGGCCAGGAAGCGCTGCTCCTCGGGCAC
Organism: Sandaracinaceae bacterium; assembly: GCA_045106715.1. Taxonomy (GTDB): domain Bacteria; phylum Myxococcota_A; class Polyangia; order Polyangiales; family Sandaracinaceae. The sequence goes on along the minus strand of JBGCFC010000185.1, from coordinate 4,639 downwards.
AGCCAGATGAAGGGCATGGCGCCCTATCTCCGCGCCCACCTGCTCCAGGATGGCGCGCGCGTGGGCGGGCGCTTCCATGGGCAGGACGAGTGCTCGACTAGTCGACTAAACGCCCGGGCGCAGCTCCAGCAGACGCCGTGGTCGGGCATCGACCCGGCACTTCGGCGGGAGGTCGTGCTCTGGGCGACTGGGCGGAGCGTGAACAACGTGCCGAGGGCGATCGAGTTCGCGGCAGACCGCGTCGCGCAGTCGTTCATCGGGAGGAACGCAGGCTCGCTCCAGGTGGCGCGCATCCACAACACGTTTGTGGTCAAGGCGGGCTCGCTTGGGTGGGGCGCGCGGGTGGAGGGTCAAGTCCGCGCCGGACTTTCGCGTGGCCTCGTGGTGGCCGGGGTCGTGGCGTTGGTGGGCTCGCGGGTTGGGCAGCGACGCGTCGTCGCGATGCTGGTTCATGACACAGGAGTGACTGCAGCGGGCTCGGTGGCGTGAGCGGTGTTGATCATCCGCTCCGGGCCTGGGCGTCGCGTGCCTGGGCGAGGGCGTCGGCTGCTCGGAGGGCCAACCCGGTGGTCTCGCAGAGCTGAGCCTGGGCCCGCGGGAGGGCGTCGCGGTCCTCTTCCCGGCTCGCGGCACCGCGTTCTCGAATGCGGTCGATGAGGTCGGCGCAGACGTCGGCCATATGGTCCACTTCCGCCTGGGGGGCTGCGTCGAACAGCTGGGCGAGTCGAAGGCACTGGGTGGTGTCACCGGCAGGGACGACAAGGCCGAGTTCGGTGAGGGGGTGGTGCTCGAGGAGCAACAGCTCCGGAGAGAGCGACAGGGCGTGGAGTAGCCGCAGCTCGCCATAGCTCGGGTGGCTGCGGTCGGGGGAGTCGGTCATCGGGTACCTCGTAGGTGCCCGCTATCGGTCTGGGAATGCCGAGGTTTCGTGGGTTGGGCCAGAAACCTCCGACCGGCAACGCTAGGCCCGGGTGGGCCAGACAGATCGGCGCGATTTCACGCCTAAGCCGAGCAGGTTCGTGCTCTCACATACCCTAACTAGGCGCCGAGTCAGCCGATGGCCTCGCCGAGGCCGATCGGCGGCTGTGACGCCCTCGGCGGCGCGCTGGACTCGCGATCTCGCGCCTTTCGTGGGCCTTGGCGCGGCCGGGAGCCTTTCTGTGGCGTCTCCTGTGCCCTCGGTGACGAGCAGCGCGCCGCACGCGCTCCGAGCGCGCGCGGCGCTCGGGCAGCACCCACGTTTGCCCCGCGTCGCCGTGAACAGCATCCCCGTCCCGTCCCAGAACCCGTGGCGGGCCCTGTCGCGGCCAGGAGGCCAGTCGCCGGCTACGACGGCTCGAACTCTCGCCATGCCACCGAGGCCTCGCCAGAGTTGTTGACCTTGTCGACGATTCGAAACCGGCCCTCGATAGAGAACCGATGCGAGCCCTTTTTCGGAGGCCATCCGAACCTACTCGGCTCAGTGTCCGGAGCGTGCTCCAGGATGAGGAGCCGTCGTGCCTTCTTCCCTTCCCCGTCCTTCCATCGCAGGCGCACGGCGACGCGTTCCCACTGGGCAATCGTGACGTCGACAACACGTCGCCGAACGAACTCCTTCTTGCCCTCGCCGTTGTACTTCACCGCGAGCACCTCGTCTGTGAGAGCCGAGGGAAGCGGGAAGACGACGAACTAGAGTTGGCGGTTCGACGAATCTGCGACGGCCAGAACTACCGCAAGGCAAAGCTCCCGTTCGAGGTCGTGTTCTCCGGCAAGAGCAGCGCGATGGCTGGCATGGAGCTCGCCGACTTGGTAGCGCGTCCCATCGGGCGGCACCTGCTGAAGCCCGACCAACCGAACCGTGCCTGGGAGAGCCTCCAGGCGAAGTTCCGTCGAGGGCCAGAGGGTCAGCTCGAAGGTTGGGGGCTTAAGGTCTTCCCCTGAAAGCGAAACGCCTCGGTGAATCACCGAGGCGCAGCGCCGACCGGGCCGTCCCAGTCCTCCTTGAGTGTGGGCCTCTGAGGTGGCCCGGTCAACTCTGAGGCGGCCCGGTCAACTGCCCGGGAGGTCGGACGGGTGCCATCGGACTTCCGCCATGGCGCCTCAGCGCTCGCGCGGCTTCCACACACGGAGCTTGCGGCGTACGTGCTCGCCGGAGACCAGGTCGACCCTGCCCTGGAGTTCCCGCCGGCGCCGCTCGATCTCCGCGGTCCACGCGTTCTCGACGTCGTTCGGGTCGCTCCCGTCGGGAGGTTCGCTGATATTGGCGGTCGGCTCGCTCACGCGAGGAGGTAGCAGCTGGGGGCTAGATGACGCCTTCACCCGCGTACCCATCCCAGATGCCAGCGAAGCGGATGTAGGCCTCAAACGCCTTCGAGCCCTCTTTGTGGCCGGAGACGACGCGGATGCGTTCAACCGGGTGCCGCTTTCGGATGGCGGCGGTGATGAAGCCGGCGCGGAGCGAGTGCGAGCTGACGCCGACCACGCCTGCCGCCTTGCCGGTGCGCTTCACGAGTCGATCCACGGCGCGGGGATGAAGTGCGCTGGCATCGAGCCGCGGGCCCTTCCGGATGGCGCGAAACAGCGGACCGCTCGTGAGCCCGGAGGCCTCGAGCCACCGCCGCGCGGCGCGCACCGGGCAGCGCTCGTGAGCAGGGGAGGGTGCCACCGGAACGATCCGGCCCTCTCGGCGGGGGTCGACCTTGTCGCGGCGGAGCCGTACCTCGAGGCCCCGCTCGACAAACCGCAGGTCCTCTACCTCGAGGCTCACCAGCGCCGAGCGTCGGAAGGCTCCGGCGAACCCAAGCGCGAGCATGGCGCGGTCCCGCGCGGCGCGGACGGTGCCGACACCGCACGCGGCCATCATCGCACTGAGCTGCTCGGCGGAGATGGCAGCAGCCCGCGTCGGAGGCTCGCCCTGGGTGCGTGCGACACCGCGGATGACATCGGCGACCGCGGGATGGTGCGTGGGACGCTCCGGGACGCCTCGATGTGCGACAGAGATGGCAGCGCGCGCGCGGCGCAGGGTGGCGAGCTTGCGCCCGCGGGCGGCGAGTTCGGTGAGGTAGAGCGCGACGCTGTCCGGCTCCGCCGGGAAGGGCGCCCGGCCGAGCGACCGACACCACGCAGCAAAGCGTCTCCAGTCACCATCGTAGGCGCGGCGGGTCTCGGGAGAGCGGGCCTGCTCGACGTAGGCACGCGCCCGGTCGACCAGGTCCTGCTCGCTGAGCGGCCCGGTGGGGGCGAGGACGCTGGCCAGCGGAAGGGGATGGGGCACGAGGCGAACAAGCGCGGGCGCTTCTTCGACATCCGGGAGGAGGCTGAGCTGTGCGCTCACCATGTCAGCCCCGTTCCCCATCGAGGGGACGGACGCCGGCGGGGGAGGGCGACTGACGGAAACGGGTTCGTGCCCGGTCAAACGCCACGGCTCGGCCGCGCGCGTGGGCGACCTCGAGCGCGTCGCGAGCTTGGTCCGCCTCGCGGAGAGCCTCGACGCAGCGATCGGTGGCCCACCGTGCGAGCGTCTCGTCGACCTCGCTGCCTCCCTGCTCGGGGTTCTCGCGCAGCCATACGATGCCGGCGGCGGAGTCGGCGAACCCACTCTGCACGCCGTCGAGGTAGGCGGCGCCCTCGCCGAAGCCCTCGCGGGCGGCGAACACGCCGGCCATGTTCTCCGCCCATCGTTCGAGCGCATCGAGCTCGGCCGCGCGGCGTTCGACCGGCGAAGGTTCTGCTGGTGCGGCCCCTCCATTGGTGCGTCCCCAGGTCATGGAGACAGCCTACGCATCGGGGGATCGCGCGCGAGCCTGATCGAAATTATCGATCGTTCAGGGGGCCAGGTGCCCGAATCGGGCGTCAAGGCGTCGGTAAACGGGGTGTCTTATCGGACACGTTGGTTCAAATCAGGGGCAATCAAAGCATGGGGCGCCGACTGCAATTTAGTGTGCAGGTTGCATGTGCCAAAGACGGGCGAAATTCGACAGGCCGTCGATAGCGCCCAGGTCCGACGAACCGTCTCCGCGCGTGATCGCGCGCGCCCCACGATAGATGCGAGTCGAGCGCGACCAGACCTGCATCTGGCGCGCAGAGTCTTGACATGCGCGTGGGGCCCGAGCACGGTCACTCCCGACCCGGGAGAGACTGATGAAGGCGGACTTCGTCCCCATATCCAAGATGCTCGGCGAGGGGCAGTTCGTGATCCCCAAGTACCAACGGGCGTTCGATTGGAAGAAGAAGGACGTGGCCGCCCTATGGGGCGATGCAGTAAATCGCGAGACCGCCGGCCACTTCATCGGAGCGGTCCTCGTTCACCGATACGGCAACAAGAAGTTCTTCCTCGTTGATGGGCAGCAGCGGCTCACCACGATCGCGATGGGACTCTGCGCCGTGCGCGACCGGCTTGCTGCCGAAGGACTGGCCGCGGAAGCAGATGAGCTGCACGAAGCCCACATTCGAGTGAAGGAGGTATTTGAGGTCGCCGACTACCGCCTGAAGGCCGGGTCGGACACTGGTTTCTTCTGCTTGCGCATTCAGCAGCGAAACCCCGACACGAGCCTAAAGCCAGCTGGAGCACGGCAGGAAAACCTCCTCCGCGCCGCCCTTCAGCTCCGCGCGCTCGTCGACGCCAAGTGCGACGCAACCGATCCGGTCCCCACCCCGGAAG
>JBGCFC010000184.1:0-14917 GCA_045106715.1 Sandaracinaceae bacterium | reverse complement strand
CGACGAGCGCGACCGGGTCGCGCGGTGGTGCGGCTTGACGAGTCGATGCGGTGCATCGGCGAGGAGGGACGCGCCGCAGCGGGGCCCGCTCCCGCCGGCGAGGCGCGTTGCGACCTCCGCCGAGGACATCCAGATGGCCGAGGCGGAAGTCGTGATGCGGATCGACGAGCGCGACCGGGTCGCGCGGTGGTGCGGCTTGACGAGTCGATGCGGTGCATCGGCGAGGAGGGACGCGCCGCAGCGGGGCCCGCTCCCGCCGGCGAGGCGCGTTGCGACCTCCGCCGAGGACATCTACCCGCCGGCCCCATGGTATCGGCTCGAGCCGAACGTCCAGTCGAGCGTGACCCGCATCATCGCGCGGTAGACGTCCAAGTGACGCGCGACCGGTGCGGCGTGCTCCGGGAAGTGGGCGATCAAGGCCTCCGCCAGCTCATTGAAGCGCGCCACCTCGCCGTTCGTGAAGCGGACGACCTCGTGCACAGCGTCGCCAAGCTCGAGCCCTCGATGTGCCTCGAACACCATGACGAGGTTGTGCACATCGCCGTAGGCCCGCTCCTTACGATGGGACAGCACGTCGTTGATGACGCACATCACCCGACCCACCAGGCGCCCAATCTCGGCGAACAGCGCGTTGCCGCGAACCGCGGCCGGCAGATCGATCTGCTCCATCGGCTCGATGAGCGCGAAGAAGGGAGGGACCGCGCCCGCCGCCGGGCGCAGCGTCAGGAAGACCTCCTCGCTCGGAACCGTGCCGTCCTCGCGGTTCTTGGCCTCCCAGAGCATCGCGCCCCAGTAGGCCCGGTTACCCTCGTGGAACGCGCGGATCTGACTCTCTGTGCAGAGCGGCCGGAGCCTCGCCACGACGTCGCGCAGCCCGCGCACCAGGCCGCTCTCCCCTTCCCTCGGCGGCGCCCCCGCGAACACCTCCTCGAAGCTTGCGAACAGAGTCAGGAGCGTCTCCGCGTGGTGGCCCGTCTCCGACTCGTCGCCGACATCGTCGAGTGAATACGCCCACGTCAAATAGTCCGACGCAACATTGAGCCGTGCCTGCTCCGCGGTCGGATAGAACCCCGCGATCATCCACGCGATGCGCGCCGCTTTGGCCTGATGCAGGGCCTCTCCCTCGAGCAACCCATGCGCGGCGACCCACTCAACGGAATGCGCCTGGGCCGTCTCCAAGCCCGAGTTCAAGACGGGAGGGAACGGACACAAGAGCGCTTCGACCACCTCTTCTCGTGAAGGCACGGCCACAATCGATTCCACTACGGACTGATGCATATCTTCCCCATTCGAGCGCAACGCTGCCCCCACCCCTTCGTCGGAAGGGAGCGCGACGCTCCACAAAACGCCCTCTACCAGCTGCCGGGGGCGGACTGATCAAACAAACCTAACAACCAGATTATTTCGACGAACAAACGCCCGCGCAGACCCACCCTCCGACGTACGCGACACGCGTCGACGAAAGACGGCCCACGAACAAAGCGAGTACCCGCCTAGGCCCCCTGGGTGAGCAACCTCTTTCGGAGACACCAACCGAGGAGCCACGACCGCTCATCGGAGTGACGAACGCGCGGTTGCGCGCGAATAGCAAGCGCGCGAGTTCTGGGCGCTCAGCGGGCGCGCGGAAGCGGCCGCACGAGCCGGAATCCGACATCCGGGTAGCCGGCCTCGGGACGCAGCCCCACGCGTGAGGTGACCTGACACGCATCGAGCGGCTGGCGGTAGGAGCCGCCCGCCGCCACCCTGAGTTCATCGGCGTCGAGCGCGCGCGTTCCGGAGTCCAGGCGCGCGCGCGCGCGGGGCTCGCCGACGGCTTCGGCACACCATTCGCGCACGTTGCCGGCCATCCCGAACACGCCATACGGTGAGACGTCGGTGGGCATCGCATCGACGCCTACGGGAGCGCTGGGCAGCCACGCTCCAGCGCGCGCGTGACAGAAAGAGACGTCCGCAAAATCGCCGAACGGATACCGGCGCCCGTCCACCCCGCGCGCGGCCTTCTCCCATTCCGCCTCGGATGGCAGCCGCCAGGCCAGGCCCGTCAACTCCGCCCACCAGGCGGCATAGGCCACCGCGGCGTGCCAGCTGAGCCCCACCGCGGGCCAGTCCGCGCGTCGCACCTCGAGTCCGTCGCGCGCGTGTTGGGCGCGGAACCCAGCCCCCTCCGGGGAGGCGAGGAAGCGCGCCACATCCGCCATCGAGACGGGGCGCGCCTGGATGACGAAGCGCTCAAGCCAGACGCGTTTCACCGGATCACCGGACTGAAACCAGCCGCTCGGCACGTAGCGCTCCTCTTCGGCCACGGCCCCGGCCGGAGGCAGCCACACCGCCTCGCCCGACCACCCCTCGAGCCGAGAGAGCACGACCGGATACCGAACCACAGGTCGATCTTCGCGACCGAGCTCGAGCAGGTAGCTCCCGATCGGAAGGTCTCGCCGAAGCGGGGTGGTGCCGAGCGACTCGACGAACTCCGGCACCCGGCGGCGATCCCGTTGGGCGTAGCGGAACAGGCGCAGCTCAGAGGGCGGGTCCGTCTCGAGCGCGAGAGACGCGAGGCCGGTGAGGTACGCCGCATGTTCCCCACGGTCGTACGCGCGCAGGCGAAGCTCGTGTCGCGCCGCCGCGCCGAGGTCTCCGCGCGCCTCCGCCGCGCGATGGCGCTCGAAGTGGATGCGGGCCAACAGGGCCTCGGCCTCCGCGAGCGCAGGCGCATGCATCAACGCGCCGACGAGACGTTGCGTCACCTCCAGCGTGCGGAGCTCCGCCGCGTGCTCCAGACTGATGGCCTCGTCCGCGGCCGACCACGCCTCCGCCTTGGCGTCCATCGGGGCGTTCTCCTCGAGCCGACCGAGAACCCGACGTGCTTTGTCGCGCAGGCGCCCCGCACGCTCGCGGGCAGGCTCGATCGCGGTGAGCGTGCCCTCCGCCTCACGCACCCAAGAGAGCGCCGTATCGCGTCGAAGGGCGCCCTCCCGCCACTGTGCCAGGGCCTCGGCCAGCGGCGCGGCCGACGCCCAGCGATCGGCCGGGTCAGGGGCCATCGCGCGGCGGATGATGCCCTCGAGGGTCTCGTCTACGATCGAGCCCGCCCGCGGAGGCAGCGGCGGCACCACACCGCGGACCGAGTTGAAGAAGAGCTGCCGCGCGTTGCCTCCATAGGGCCGCACGCCGCTGAGCAGCTCGTACAGCATGACTCCGAGCGCGTAGACGTCCGCGGCCGGCCCCATCTCAGTGGGGTCTCCGCTCGCCTGCTCGGGTGGCATGTAGGCGGGCGTTCCGGCGACCGCCTCGGTATGCGCGCCGGCCGTCGAGGTGGTCACCGGAGGCTCGTCGAGGCCGCCGACGGGAGCGCACAAGACCGCCACGCCCCAGTCCATGACCAGCACCTCTCCGAACGCGCCGACCATGACGTTCAGAGGCTTGAGGTCGCAGTGCACCACCCCCCGCGCGTGGGCGTAGGCGACGGCCTCGCAGACCTTCTGAAAGATCTCGAGACGCCGACGCTCGCTCCAGCGCTCGTGTCCTCGCGTGGCGCTGAGTCCCTCGATGCGCGCGGCCAGCGTGTGCCCGTGCACCTCCTTCATCGTGAAGAACGGTCGGCCATCCGGGAGGTCTCCGATCTCGTGGACGGGGGGGATGCTCGGGTGCGTGAGCTGCGCGGTCACCTGCGCTTCTTCCAGGAAGCGGGCCCGCATGGACAGCGTGTTCTTGAACTCCTCGTGCAGGACCTTCATCGCGAGGTGGCGGTCGAGGGCGGCGTCGTGCACGCGGTGCACCTCACCCATCCCGCCCCGCGCCAGCAGCGTGACCCGCTCGAGCCTGGGACCCTCCCGCCGACGCGTGTGCCGGTCGGGCGCTGGATCCCCCTGGCGAAGGGATTCCGGGCGGGCCAAGCGCGTGTCTTCGGAGGCGTTCTGGGTGGGGCTGCGGACCGTGTCTCCGGACGAGCCCGACCCCTCCTCGCGGAGCAGTCGACGCACCTGTTCGATCACGCCATCGTCGACGCCGCGCCCGCGCAACACCTGGACGAGCGCGTCCGTGTCCTGCTCGTCAGCCGAGCTCAACGCCGAGCACCTCCGCGGCCTTCTCCAGCACATCGTCCGGGTCGAAGGGCTTGGTCATGTAGAGGTCCGCCCCGACCTCCTCCCCGGCCACACGGTCGAGCTCTTGCCCCTTGGCCGTGAGCATCAAGACAAACGTATCCCGCAACTGGGCGTCGGCCTTGACCGCCTTGCACACCTCGAAGCCGTTCCGCTTGGGCATCATGACGTCGAGCAGCATCAACTCGGGTCGCTCCGCACGCAGCACCGCGAGCGCCTGCTCACCGTCGTCCGCGAGCAGGAGGGTGACGCCCGCTTCCTCGAGTTCGTCGAGCGCCTGTTCGAGCAGGAGACGAATGTGAGGCTCGTCGTCGACGATCAGGACCTTCTTGCTCATGACTTCACCTCGTGGGCCTCGATGACGCCCGGCGCGAGCCCTTCGGGCTGCGGCGTCGATGGCACCTCGCGGGCGACTTCGGCGTCGATCCACACGCGGCCGTGCGCCATCGACTCGAGCATCGCCGCCGCCCCGACCCCGCTGAGGAACGCGCCGCTGTCCGAGGTGCCCGCAGCGGCCACACCAAACCCCGGCCGCACCCCGAACGCCGCCTCCAGCACGCGGCCGAGCTCCTTGGCGGCGTCGACCGCCGCGCGCGCGCTGGCTTCGAAGCCGCCCGGGTGGAGGAAACACGCGATGAGCATCTCCGAGCGCGACACGTTCACGGTCGCCCGTGTCGCGAGCAACGCATCCACGGCGATGCTGCTCGCGAGACGGTAGGACTCCACCACATCGTCGGCGCTCGCCTCCGGGGCGATGGAGCGCGCGAGCGCGCCGAGGTCTCCGTAGAGGACCGCCAGACGCGGCGCCTCCGAGTCGGTCACCGCCGCGCGCAGGAGCTCGGGCGAAACGTAGCGTTCGATCTGTGCGCGGAGCGCCTGCTCACGGAGCTGGTCGCGGTGGAGCAACGCATGGCTGATGGCGGACGCCGCGTTGGCGGCCATCGAGGTGACGAGCTTCACGTCTCCCGCAGACCATCGCTTGCGCCCTTCGGACACCCGCAAGACGCCAAACACGCGCTCGCCGCTCCGAAGCGGCGCCGCCAACACCGTGTCGGCGAGCTCGGCGCGCCCCGTGGTGAGGACCCTCTGTTCGACTCCGTCCGGCTCGAGCTGCGAAGGCTCCGGGGAGCCCGGCGAAGCGCTGACGACGGCCAGCGGTCGAGGCGGGTCCCCCCGGCGCTCGGCGATGAACAGCGAGGCCCCGCCCGCCCTCAGAAAGCGCGCCGCCTGGTTCACCACCATGCCGGCGACTTCCTCCACGTCGAGCACACGCGAGAGCGCGTCGCTCATGTCGTAGAGCAGCGTGAGCTCCTTGTAGCGACCGAGCGTTTCGGAAGCGAGCGCGAGCTTCTCCGCCTCCGCGGCATGCAGCGCGCGCAGCATGGGGACGACGACCGACGCGCCGGGCCCGCCGACCACAACCCCGAGCGGCCCCTCGCTCCCGCTCACCTCGAAACGATGCGAGCCGCCCATCTCGCCGAACAGCTGGCGCCCCGCGAGGTCTTCGATCCCCAGCGGCCCTTCGACCTCCGCCGCGAGCGCCTCGAGCTCCGCGCCGCGGCTTCGCACCACGCGCGCCAGGTCATTGCGCGGCACGGTCCCGCCCCTCGCTCCCCCACTCGGCGACGATCCGCACCGGCGTCCGGCTCCGCAAGACCTGAACCCAACGGGCGACGTCGCGCTGCAGCGACTCGGAGGCGATCCAGCGTCGCAGGACTTCACGGATCGCCTCGAGCGGTCGCTCTCCAAACGGATGCTCCCCCGACTCGTACACCCGCTGCACCTGGACGTCGGACACCACCGTGCTGCCCTCGAGGTTCACCCGGAGAAACGACTGAACGTACGCACGGCGGACCGCGATGGCGGTCAGCTCCTCGTCCTCCACCCCGAGCCGCGTCAGCAGCGCCGAGAGCCGCGCCTCCCCGCCGGCCGCGGCCACGAGCGCCTGGCGCTCCGCGTCGACGTCTTCGTCGGAGGGCTCCCCCGCGCGCAGCCGGTCCGCCTCGCGGGCGATCAGCGCCTCGCCGATCAAGGTCTCGAGCGTCGTCGAGAGCAACGCGGGCGGCAGCGGACCCACCGGCAGCCGCGACGCGCGGCCCGCCAGCAACAGACGCGCTCGCAGGGTCACGTCGCTCCGTAGAACGGAGAGCACGCGCTCGCCGCTCCCCACCACGGCCGCCACGCCCTCGACCCGCGTGCGACCACCCGACGGCGTCGCCTGCGCTGCGACGCGGGAGGTGCAGACGCCGAGCAACGCGACCGCGATGCACGCGGCGACGCGCATCACTCTTCCTCGTCGGCTCCCGTGGGCGCCGGCGCCGGCGCCTTCGCGCGGGATCGCGGCAACCGGCGGCGCTCGCGCAGAAACTCGAGGAAGGCGACCGCGGAGTCGAGTTCTCGCGCGGGCAGCTCGCCGGCCAGATCCACGATGCGTCCGCGCAGGGCCTCGGCCTCCTCCGCGCGCGCCGTACCCGCCCTTCGCTGCGGCTGGGCCTCCACCTTCGGCGCCACCTCTTCGGCCGTCGGGACGCGCCACTTCTGGCGCGCGACCGGCACGATGCCGTGCGCCGTCAGCCATGTCTCCATGCACGAGCGCAGCCGCTCAGAGCGGAACGTGAACCAGCGCTCCCGGTCGACCGGGTAGCTCATCAGCACGTCCTTGAAACGACGAAACGCGCCCTTGCCATCGATGGCGCGCGCCAGCTTCTCGCTGAACTCCGCCTCGTCGACGGTCGCGATGAACCGCTCCATCCAGCGGTACTGCTCCCGCGACGACACCGGGTCGATCCGCAGGTAGTCGCTGTCGCGGAGCACACGTTCGTGCATTGACGGGTCTGCGATTCCGTCGACGATCCGGATGACCTCGCCGCTGCCCAAGTGCAGGTAGCTGTGCACCTCGGGGGCGTTGTTTTCGAAGGCGTCTTCGAGCGCCTCCCACCCCACCGGGACCTCGCGCATGGTTTTCTCTTGCTCGTTGCTCATGGGGTCCTTCAGCGGTTCGAGCGGGTACGCCCGATCGCATCCTGCCATCGTGCCAGATGAGCCGACCGGGCGTCGGGCTCCATGGTCGGGGAGAAGGTGTGCGCGATACGGTGCGCCGACTCGACCGCCGCGAGGCCGTCGAACACGCCGACCGCCATGCCCGCGAGGTAGGCGGCGCCGAGCGCGGTGGTTTCCACAGACGCGGGGCGATCGACTTCGACGCCGAGAAGGTCAGATTGGAACTGCATCAGGAGGCCGTTGTTCGCCGCGCCGCCGTCGACGCGCAACCGGCCGAGAGAGCGCCCAGCGTCCGCGACCATGGCGGTGGCCAAGTCGGCGATCGAAAACGCGACGCCCTCCAGGGTGGCGCGCGCGAGGTGCGCCTTGGTGGTGTCCCGCCCGATGCCCATGATGAGGCCGCGCGCATGCGGATCCCAGTGGGGCGCGCCCAGTCCGGTCAGCGCCGGCACGAAGACGACGTCGCCCGCGCTCTCGACGGTCGCGGCGAGCGCCTCGACCTCGGGGCTCGACTCGATCAGCCCGAGTCCGTCCCGCAGCCACTGGACGGCCGCCCCGGCGATGAACGCGCTCCCCTCGAGCGCGTAGACCGTCTCGTCCCCAATCTTCCACGCCACCGTCGTCAAGAGGCCGTTCTCCGACGGCACGGCGGTGCTGCCCGTGTTCATCAAGATGAAGGCGCCCGTCCCGTACGTGCACTTCGCATCGCCCGCGCGGAAGCACGTTTGACCGAACAGCGCCGCCTGCTGATCGCCCGCGATCCCGGCGATCGGGATGCCGTCGGGCAGCCCCGGCACGCCGGCGGTGTGGCCGTACACCTCCGAGCAGCCGCGCACCTCGGGGAGCATCGCGGAGGGCACGTTGAGGATGCCGCAGAGTTCGTCGTCCCAGACGCCGCGGTGGATGTCGTACAGCAAGGTTCGCGACGCGTTGGTCGCGTCGGTCACATGAACCTCGCCGCGGGTCAGACGGGAGATCAGGAAGCTGTCGATCGTCCCGAACGCAAGCTCGCCCGCCTCGGCGCGTGCGCGGGCACCGTCGACGTGGTCCAGGATCCACTCGACCTTCGTCCCACTGAAGTACGGATCGAGCACGAGCCCCGTGCGGCTCCGAAACAGCTCCTCCCGGCCACCGCCCGCCCGCAGCTCCTTGCACCGGTCGGCGGTGCGGCGGTCCTGCCAAACGATGGCCCGGTGCACCGCCTTGCCCCCGTCGCGTTCCCAGACGACCGTCGTCTCGCGCTGGTTGGTGATGCCGATCCCCGCGCAGTCCTTCGGATCGATCGAAGAGGCCGCGTACGCGTCGGCCAGGCTGCCGAGCACGCTCTGCCAGATCTCGTCCGGCTCGTGCTCGACCCAGCCGGACTGGGGGAAGTGCTGCGGGAACTCGCGGTTCGCTTTGCCGAGCACCGTTCCGTCGGCACCCAGAAGCACCGCGGTGCTGCCGGTCGTGCCCTGGTCGATGGCCAAGAGGTGTCGCGTCATCAGAGCGGTACCGTAACGCGCTTTGGTCTCAGGGGTCGAGCATCCCGCGGGGCCGACCGCTGAGCTGGATGGCCCGGACAGAGAGGGCTGTGACCCGCAGGTCCGCTCGCTCGGTATGCTTGCATGAGCCTGGAACCCGATCGGAGTCGCCAAGTGGGCATCTTTCCCTCAAAGAACGAGGCCGCAGCGGCGGCGCTTTCGTCCGTTCCCCGCCGTTCCGGAACGGACGAGTGCCGGCGCGGGCAGCCGGCCCCGCTTGTCGTCCTGGTGGGCTCGACATGGCTTCTCCTGATCGGTTGCGGAGCCGCGCCTGCGGATCCGGTAGTGCGAGTTCCACCGCCCGCACCGACGCCGGTCGCCGAGTTTCAAGGGCGCCCAATCTGGCCGAGCACAACCCCTCCGCCCGAGCTGGAGTGGGTCTTGGACCTGGCTGGCGAGACGATCTCCAGCGCGCCCTCCGCCCCCGCCTCCGACAGCCTCGAAGAGATGGCTCGATGGGCAGAGACGGCTTTCGCGAGCTGGCTAACGCAGATGAGCACGCGAGTGCACGACATCGAAGAACGACTCGCGGATCTGGAAGGCACGCATCCCGAGGCGGGCCCCACTGCGTCGGTCATTCGCGCCCGTGTCTACGACGCGTATCAGCGGACGATACGCTCCTCGCCCATTCCCACCGAAATCCGGGAGGACGCCGAACTGCGCGTCATCTACCGCGAGGCGCTGGAGCAGGCTGCACAGCCGCTGTCCCGTATGGCGGCCGCCGCGTACCTTCGATGCGTCGAGCGCGCCCAGGGTCCGCTCACGGTATGGGCCCGTGTCTGTCGCACCAGGGAGCGCGAGCTGCGAACTCGAATCGCGAGTGCGGATCGAGGGAGCGGGACGCGTCCAGCGAGGGAACAGGAGCAATGGCCGGACACGTGCCCTCCGCACAATCGAGTTCCCGATCCCCAGGCTCCCCCAGCCCCCCGCGACGCCTCTCTCGAGTTGGTCGTTCTCTACGATGGCGACGAGGTCTCCGAAGCAGAGAGGAGCGCGTTCCTCGAAGCCGTCGAGCTGGTGGTCGTGGGTCACGTTGGGGCGGAGCGAGTTCCCCGTCGTGAGGTCGAGCGCGCCCAGCGACTCGTCGCTCAGCGGCGTTGGCACCCGCAGGGAGCGACATGCGGACAGGCTCCGCCCTTGCCAGCACTCGTCGCCCTCCGCCATCCGTATCTCATCCTCGCCCACGTCCTGACGGAGTGCGACGCTTCGGGGCCGTGCCGCGTGTCCGTTGTCTTCGACCACCCGAGTCTTCGAACGGGATCTACGGTCGCATCGCTGCCCGCCCGTCTTGAAGCCGACGCCGCCAGCGGGTGGTTGGACGCGGCGCGACGTCTTGCACCGCCCGAAGAGCTGCAGGCCATCGGGGTGCTGAGGGGAGGCTACTGGCGGCGACCCATCCCGGGCTACCGAGTCTTTGGCTTCGAGGACGTGGACCCCTGGTTGCGCCTCGGCCCCACGTTGGACGGAGACGTCGGCGAAGCGCTCCGGTCCTGCTGGGAGGGTGGGCCGCTCGTGCGGTTCGATGCTCGATGGACGGTCGACGCCTCCGGGGGTGTGCGTCACGCGCACGTCGACGCTGAAGGCGCCTCCGACACCGTCCTGTCGTGTGTGAGGTCGGTTCTCGAACGCACGGCGTTTCCGTGCCCGCGCGAAAGCAACGAGGTATCGGTTCAGGCCAGCTTCTGCATGCGGGACGTGCGGTGAGCCTCTTCCGGGCGTGTTCTCCCTGCGGTCGAGAGCATCTACCGAACGTCCCGCGCGAGCCTCAATCAGGTCGCGTCATCAGCCGCGCCCGCACCGCCTCGAGCGCGGTGCGCGCCGGGCCTTGGCCCACGACGGAGAGCGCCAGCGCGACGATCTCGAGCGCCGCATCGACGGCCCCTGCGCGCTCGGCGGCGGTGAGCGCGGCCCGGAGCATGGCGGTGTCCCGTCGATGGGCGCCTGCCCGGCCGCGAGCGCGGGCGGCGTCGGCGGGGTGGCCGGTCTTGGCGAAGCGAGCGCTGGCCGCGAGGGCGAGCGAGGCGGCGTCCTCCGCGGTGTCGGCGCGGGCCTCGAGGTGGAGGAGCGCCTGGGGGTCGGCCACTTCGGCGCGGCGAATCATGAGATGAGTCGCGAGGCGGTCGGCGACTTCGCTCGCGTCCTCCTGCTCGGCGAAGATGAGCCAGGCCGCGAGGCGCTCGATGCGGTCGGGCGGGTCGGCTTCGAAGCAGGCCGTGAGGAGGGCGTCGAGGTCGGGTGTTTGCCGAAGCACGGACAGGGCGCGCGGCGGGTCGAGCGCGAGGAGCTCCGCCGGTCGCGACAACCAACGCTCCACGTCGAGCGCGTCGAACCGCGCCGAGAGGGGCACCGTGCGCTCGGGGGCCAACCGGTGCGCGGCGTCGTAGAAGGCGCGCGCACGGGCGATGTCCTCGGACGCGAGCGCGTGCTCGGACGCGGACAGCAGACCCTCCACGGCGGCGCTCGCGTCCGCCGTCGGGTCGAGTCCTTGCGTGGAGGAGAGGAGCGCGTTCTCGGCCCGCTCCGCCGCCGGTTCGCTGCCCAGCGCGCGCCGGACACGCGCCAGACGGGCATGCGCGGCGGGCGTGGGCCGGAGGGCGGTCGCGCGAGAGAGACGCTCTTCCGCTGCGGCGAGGAGGCCCTTGGACTCGGCGAGGTCGGCGCCGCGAATCCACGCGCCGGCGGCTGCGGCATCGTCCGCGTTGGCGGCGTAGAGCCGCGCCGCGCGGTCGAACTGCGCCGCGGCACGCTCGACGTTGCCGTCGACCGCCAATGCCTCGGCGAGTCCTTCTTGCGCCCGGGCGTCGTCAGGCAGCGCAGCGGCCGCCGTCTCGAACAGCTCACCGGCGAGCACGTCGTGGCCGCTGAGTTCGCAGATCACGGCCGCCGCGCGCGCGACAATGCCACGCTCCCGTCCCGGCTCGCGGGCGTTCACCGCCGCCCGCGCGATGCGGGCGAGTTCGTCGCCGCGGCCCATCCTCGCGAGGACCTCCGCCAGACGGAGGGCGACGCGGGCGTCGGTGGGATTGCGAGTGGCCGCGCGCTCGAGCAACGCCGTCGCGCGGTCGGGGGCGTCTTCGACGAAGAGCTCGGCCGCCGAGGACAGCCCCTCGACAGCGACCGCGTCACACGGCTCGGAAGCGGCGAGTTCGATCGCCTCGCGCGCGGCGCGGGAGCCTTCGCCGCTGGCCAGGGCCTCACGCAAACGAGACGCCGCGCCGGCCAGGCCACCGGGCGGGTCCTCGCCGAACCCCAGCCCCGCCGCGGCCGCGCGCGAGGGAGCGTCGAGCACGCCGCGCTCTTCAAGATCGACAAAGACCTGCGCCGCCCGCTCGTGGTCCCCGTCGGCCAGCGCACCGACGAGCGGCGCGAGCCGGGACGCGACGGCGAATGCGTCGGACAGCACCGAGGCCTCGCCCGTCCGCAGCACCACGCGATCTGCGCTGAGCATCTCGAGCTGGAGAGACGTCCCCCGGTCGTCGGGCACACGCCAGCCAAAGGGGGTGAGCGCCTCGCGGAGAACGGACGACAGCGCGCGCGGGACGAGCATGCATCCGCGCTCGGCGTCCAGCCCAAGCCCGAGCGAACGAGCCGCCACCAGGGCCCGGGCGAGCGGCGGCGCCGGGCCCTCGGTCGCCGCCCGGGCGTCACCCAACGTCAGCGCAACGTCCGGCCCCTCGACGCCGAAGGTGACCTCGGTCGCGACGGTGCCGAACGCGTCCCGCACGGCGACGAGAACCCCATCCGCGCGCGGCGCGAGCAGGCTCACCCCGTAGGGCTCAGCCGCCCACTCTCGGACGAGCGCCGCCAGGTCGAGGCGCACCTCCGCCGACACGACACGCGTCCGGCGCGTGCGGAAGCGACCCGGCCCGCGCGAAAGGTCCAGCGGGAACTGAAGGCGGCCGAGGTCCAACTCGAGCGCCTCGACGAAGCCGAACGCGAACCGGTGGCGCTTGGCGAGCGAGAGACGACCTCGGCCGGCCTCGAACCGGAGGGCGAAGCGCGGACCGGGCTCGAGCGACGCTGGCTCCCCACCGCGATGCGGGGGTCGCAGGTCCGGTTCCGGGGGGGCGACGGGCACGCGCGGAGGATATCAGCGAATCGGATCGTCGCGTCATGTTCGGACGCGATCCCGCAGGATCGCGTCTGCTGGGCACGTCAGGGGCGGACGCGCACCCGGAAGCGATCCCAGTCGTCGCCGAGGACCCCGATGGCGGACTGCCTGAGCTCCGCCAGCTCTGGTGAATCCACCCCGACGGCGGCGGCTTCTTCGGCGCAGATCAGCGCCGCGACGTGACGGCCGCGCGCAAGGAAACAGGCCGCGAGGTCGGGCACCACCTCCGACTTCGGGGCGCCCAGCGCGAGCGCGCGTCGAAGCAGACCGATCGCCTGGCCGTGCCGGTCCTGCGCCATGTTCGCGGCGCCCAGACGGCGGAAGAGCGTGGCGGAGACCGAGAGCTGGTCCTGCGCCCACTGGATGGCGAGCCGGAGAATCTCCTGCGCCCAGTCGTGCTGACCGAGCTCCGCCTGCGCCGTCCCGAGCATGCCGAGCGCGTCCGCCAGCATCGCCCGCACGTCGGGCGCGAGCGCCTGGCCGTCGGCTGTCCGGAGCAACACCGAGAGCGGCCCCGGCCACGAGCCGAGCTTCTCGACGACGGTCTCCCAGTCCGCGCTCTCAGCCGCGGCCTTCGCCACCGGAATGGCCTCGAGGTCGATCGCGAACGGACTGTCGCCCTTCTGCGTCGCCAGCTCCTCTTGGACCCCGCGGCGGACGCGCTCCTGAAGCGCCATCAGCGGGATTTGGTCCTGCTCCCCGTCGACCGTGACCGTCACCCAGGCGGCCGCTCCTGAGACGCTCAGCGACTCGAGCCCGATGCCGTACAGCGGCGCGAGCAACACGTAGCGGAAACCCAGGTAAGACTGGAGGTCTTCGGCCGTAGGCGACTCGGACAGGGGCGGCGGAGGCGGCGCGTCGTCGGAGAGCATCGCTTGGGCGAGGCGGTCCCGGAACTCGCTGAGCGCCAAACGCTGCGCCCCGCCGGAGTCACCGATCTCGAACTCGACGACCGAAGAAGGAGGGTGGCGCGGGTCCACCGTCAGCGCGGTGATGCGGATCCCGGCGACGACCGAGAACGCGACGAAGTTGCGGCCCACCACCTCGCACAGCTGCGCGAAGCCTTGGGAACCTTCGCCGAGCTGATCGAGCCAGCCGTCGGCGCGGACCTTATCGAGGGGAAACGTTCTCATGCGGACCGAAGATCCTCGGCCCGAAGGGCCTGCTGGGTCAAGCGCGCGACCGGTACCAATCGAGGGTACGGGCGAGACCGTCCTCCAGATCGACGCCCGCGCGGAAGCCGATCAGCTCTTCGGCCTTGCGCACGTCGGGGATGCGGAGCTCCACATCGGGAAAGTCCCACTTCACGAAATTCAGCTCGCTCTTGCTCTCCGCGAGGCGGGCGACGAGGCGCGCGAGCTGGTAGATGGTCACCGTGCTGCGGGGGTTGCCGATGTTGAACGACTGCCCGACCGCCTCGTCCCGCGTGAGGCACAGGAGAATCGCCTCGACGATGTCATCGATGTAGCACCACGCACGGATCTGATCGCCCTCGTTGTGGATGGTGATCGGCTCGTCGGCGAGCGCGCGGACGGCGAAGGCGTGTACGGCGCCCTCCCCGATCTGGCCCGGTCCGTAGATGTTGAACGGACGGATCGCGCAGGTCGGGAGCCCGTACTGCTTGAAGTAGTTGTGGGCCAGGTGCTCGGTGGCCAACTTGCTCACCGCGTAGGTCCAGCGCGCCTCTCCCACCGCGCCCAGGCTCGTGACGTCGGCCTCGCGTACGCGGAACGCGTAGCTGCCGAAGACTTCGCTCGTGCTGAAGTCGATCAGGCGCTTGATGCCGCCCGCCTTCCGCGCGGACTCGAGCACGTTCATGGTGCCGCGAAGCGAGACGTCCATCGTCGTCACGGGGTGCTTCATGACGGTGTCGACGCCGGCGATCGACGCCATGTGCACCACGTAGTCCATGCCCTCGGTGGCCTTCTCCACTACGTCGGGGTCGCGGACATCTCCGACGACCAGCTCGAGGTTCTCGTGCTCGGTGAGCCCCGCCGCGTCGAGCCCATTGCGGCGCAGGTTGTCGAGCACCCGAACCTTGTTGTCGGGCAGCAAGCGACGGCAGAGGGCCGTACCGATGAACCCGGCGCCTCCGGTCAGGAGGAGTGTCTGTCCACGAAGCATGGCGCGGGGATGCGTCATCCAGACGCCCAGAGCAAGCAGAGAGGCGGCCCACGACGGAT
>JBGCFC010000183.1:0-35912 GCA_045106715.1 Sandaracinaceae bacterium | reverse complement strand
GTGCGATTGGGGCCCTTCCTTTTTAATCTAACCAACGTCGGACGCTCCAGATGCTCAACCGGCACCTGCAAGCCAGGCGCTGCAGCGCTCCGCGCGAGCCCGGAAGACGGTGTCGATCCGCTGCGTCAGCTCGCGAACGCGAGTAAGCCAGTCTGTGCAACGCGCGGCGCGAGGAAAGGAGCGTTGCGAGGCGTGGGCTGGGACTTCGATGCCCGGCGTTCTGTCCTGAGTACGCCGTGTTCTCCCGTAGTGGGACGATTGCTTCTCGTTGCGGGCGTGGAGTCCTGCGCCGCCGTCGGCATTGGCTGCTTGTCCGAACGGCTTTGGTTGAACGAGCGCGTTGGCCGGATCGGCGTTGGCTGGACCGGCACCCCGGGACGGCATACATCCACCACGCGCGGCGTGTTCCGCACTTGGTTTTGGTCATGTCACGCACACGACGATCCCTCCTCGCGTTCGCGGCGCTCACCGCGCTGCTCACGGTCGTGGCTGGGGCGGCATGGCTGTGGTGGGTCCCCAGTCTGGTGGAGTCACGGATCCGGGCCGCGGCCGAGCGGCGAGGTCTCACGGCGGACGTCGCGGGTGTGTCGGGCGGGGTGTCGGCGGTCGAACTGAGCGGGTTGAGGGTGCGTCGGGGCACCGAACTGGTGGTCACGGTCGACCGCCTCAACACCGGGACCGACCTCTTTTCACTAGCCTCGGCCGGTACGGCTGCCATCCACCATCTGGAACTCGATGGTGTCGAGGTGGATTTGGATGTCGGTTCCGACCTCGATGAGCTCCTGCGTGACCTGCGGGGCTCGGCTGGTGCCGCGGAGGCGCCGGTGAGCACGGTGCGCCGGACAGCGAGCCTGCGCAACGTCACCGTTCGCCTCCGCGATCGCCGGGGCACACTCGTTCTCGTAGAAGGGGCCTTGGTGCAGGTGGGCTCCGACACCTTGACGGCTTCTGCCGAGTCGACGCGCGTGGCGCCGGACGAATCCGACAGTGTCACGTTCGGTTCGGTTGCGGTCCGGGTGGAACGCCAGGACGACGACTGGCGAGTTCGTCGGGCACTCGTGGACTCCGCCCTCATACGTTATGCGGAGCGAGGCGCGGAGGAGCGAAGTCCCCTGTGGGCGCGCTTGCAGGGGGCGGTCGACCGCGTCGGAGCCATTCGGTCGAGCGAATCCGAGGGTCGATCGGAAGACACGGAGGGCGGGTCCGACGACGCTGATGTACCCGCGGCGGCTCACTCCCCTAACACACGTGAATCCGGAGAGTCCGGGGCAGCCGTCCCCTCTGACTCCGTTGTGTTGGCAGAAGCGCCGGGGGACGACACGCGTGTGGGCGCAGATGTGCCGGAGCCCGTCGAAGCGCACCTCCCTGACCGCGCCGATGGTCCGGGCGACACCCAGCCGGTGGGGGAGGATGACGACCACGCTCCGGCGGTGGGGCCGTCTCAGTCGACGTGGAGCGCGCTATCCGATGCGCTCACGAACGTCGGTCCTCACCTCGCCGATGGGGCTGTGTTTCAGCTGGAGGACGTTGCGGTCGAGATGATCTCGCACGGGGAACCGACCCCGATCTTACGCGGACTTGAAGCGGAGCTCGTCGTCTTGGAAGGCGGACGCTACCGATTCGAGGGCTCGGGCCGTCCTGGTCGCGGAGGGCGGCTCGGCTGGAACGTGATTGTCGCGCCAGCCGACTTCCGCGCCGAGGGCCGCGTCGACTTTCAGCGCCTCCCTTTCGTCCTCTTGCTGCCGGTCTTGCCCGAGCTGCCTTGGTACCAGCCTGAGGAGACGCGGATGACGGGGCAGCTCACCGTGGAGGGCCAGGGCGTGCGAGACGTCCACCTCGCGGGGCGTGTTCGGGTCGAGGACCTCGCGCTCGAGGCTTCGCGAATCGCGCCGAACCCGGTTCGACGCATCGCGTTCGAGGTCGAAGGAGTGGCCGACTTTCAGCCTCTCGAGCGCCGGCTGACGGTGTCCCGGGTGGAGGTTCGCAGTGGTGACGCGGCGGTGCAGGCCTCGGGGGCGCTCGAGTGGCCGGAGGACCACTACCTCGTCGATCTGCGTGCGACTCTGCCGGTGACGCAGTGCAACGCGGCCGTGGGGGCGATTCCCAGCGATCTCCTCGGCGAACTCACGAGCATGACGCTCCGGGGCCAGATCGGGGGCCGCCTCGTGACGCACATTGACTCGCGTGATCTCGACGCGACCTCGTTGGAGCTCTCGGTGGCGGACGGGTGTTCCTTCGAGACGGTGCCCCCGCAGGCGGACGTGGTGCGCTTTCAGGCGCCCTTCCGGCACCGTGTGCTCGAGCCGGATGGCTCGACGTTCGAGATGGAGACCGGTCCTGAGACCGTGAACTGGGTACCGTTGTCGAGCATCAGCCCGTTCTTCGTCCAAGCCGTGCTCGGCCATGAGGACGGCGGCTTCTTTCGGCACTCGGGTTTTGCCACCCACGCGATCCGCACCGCACTCATTCGCAACCTGACCGCGGGACGCTTCGTGTACGGGGCCTCGACCATCACGATGCAGCTGGTCAAGAACGTGTTCCTACATCGGGAGAAGACCCTGGCCCGCAAGGTCCAGGAGGTGCTTCTGACCTGGTGGGTCGAGAACGCCATGACCAAGGCGGAGATCCTCGAGCTCTACCTGAACGTCATTGAGTACGGGCCCGGGGTGTACGGGGTGCGCAACGCGGCAGAGCATTACTTCGGGCGTCTGGCCGGGGATCTCGGACCCGCCGAGGCGGCGTACCTCGCGACGATTCTCCCCAACCCGCCTGCGTTTCATGAGCACTGGGAGGATGACGAAGTCCCCACTCGGCATCGCCGGCGCGTGGAGCGCTTCCTTCGTACGCTGCACTCCCGCGGCCGCTTCGATGCGCGGGCCTTGGAGTACGGGCTCTCGCGGATCGCGGACTTCGACTTCCACCACTCCGGGGAGCCGCTCCCCCGCCTCCATGAGAACCCTGGCACGGTCCGGCCGCTCCCGATCGACCCGGCATTGTTCCAAGGCGCATGGGAGGAAGAGTTCGACGAGGGCAGTCCCATGATCGACCCTTGGGCAGACGACGGAACGGACGGAGTCTGAGCGACGCCGGTGGCTCCGGCGCGGATCCCCCCTCTGCTCGCTGAGCTGAAAGCTCCGGCGCGTTCCCCGCAGACGGTTCGGAAGTTCCGTTCGGTCCTCGTTGAGGGGGACGCTCCCACTCCGGACAATCGCGAATGCTCCGCGCGGTCTACTCGCTGACGGCACCTTGGCGGATCTTCTCCACCACGCTCGGGTCAGCCAACGTGGAGACGTCGCCAAGCTCGTCGCCGCGGCCTTCCGCGATCTTGCGCAGGATGCGCCGCATCACCTTGCCGGAGCGGGTCTTGGGCAGGCCCGGCACCACTTGAACCCGATCCAGTTTGGCGTGCGCTCCGATGTGCGTGCGGCAGGCTTTGTTCAGGCTGGCATCGTCGACCGACTCGCCTGGCTGCGGGACCACGTAGGCGTAGACTCCCTGGCCCTTGACGGGGTGTGGGAAGCCGACGACGGCGGCCTCCGCGACCTCCTCGACGGAGACGAGGACCGATTCGAACTCGGCCGTCCCCATGCGATGGCCCGAGACGTTGAGCACGTCGTCGACGCGGCCGGTGATCCAGTGATAGCCATCGGCATCGCGCCGGCACCCGTCGCCGGTGAAGTAGGCACCCGGGACGTGGTTGAAGTAGGTCGCCACGAACCGCTCGTGGTCTCCCCACACGGTGCGCGCCTGGCCCGGCCAGGGGTGGTCGATGCAGAGAAGCCCTTGGCCCGGTCCGCGGATCACGCCGCCTTCGGGCGTGCGGAGAGAGGGCTGGATGCCGGGCATGGGCAGGGTGGCGGAGCCCGGCTCGGTCGGCGTCGCCGGTGCGATCGGGGAGATGGCGATTCCGCCTGTCTCCGTCTGCCACCAGGTGTCGACGATGTTGCAGCGCCCTTCGCCGACGACGTCGTAGTACCACTCCCAGGCCTCGGGATTGATGGGCTCGCCCACGGTGCCCAGAACGCGCAAGGAAGACCGGTCGTACTTGGTGACGAAGTCGTTGCCCTGCGCGGCCAGCGCGCGGATGGCGGTGGGCGCGGTGTAGAAGATCGTGACCTTGTGGCGCTGGACCAAGTCCCAGTAGCGGCCGGCGTCCGGGTAGGTCGGCACGGATTCGAACATCAGCGTGGTCGCGCCGTTCGCAAGCGGCCCGTAGACGATGTAGCTGTGACCGGTGATCCAGCCGACGTCAGCGACGCAGGCGTACACGTCGTCTTCCCGGAGGTCGAACACCGTGGCGTGGGTGTAGCTGGCGTAGGTGATGTACCCGCCGGAGGTGTGCACCACGCCCTTGGGTCGGCCGGTCGAGCCCGAGGTGTACAGGATGAACAGAGGGTGCTCGGCCTCGACGATCTCAGCCTCGTGGGTGTCGGGTGCGGCGGCGAGCGCCGCGTGCCACCACACGTCGCGGTCCTCGACCCAGGCGACGTCCTCTTCGGTCCGCTTGAAGACGAGCACATGCTGAATGCTCGGGGCCGCGCTGACCGCCTCGTCGGTGGTGGCTTTCAGCGGGATCTTGCGGGTCCCGCGCAGCCCGTAGTCCTGCGTGATGACGATCTCCGCTCCGCAGTCGCGGATGCGGTCGGCCAAGGCTTCGGCGGAGAAACCTCCGAACACGACCGAGTGAATCGCGCCGATGCGCGCGCACGCCAGCATCGCGATCGCCGCCTCGGGGACCATCCCCATGTAGATGATCGCGCGTTCGCCCTTCTTGAGGCCGAGGGCGGTCAGGGCGTTCGCGGCGCGGCAGACCTCCGCGTGGAGCTCGCGGTAGGTGTAGGTGCGCTGCTCGCCCGGCTCGTCGCCCTCCCAGAGGATCGCGATCTTGTCCGGTCGCTCCGCGAGGTGACGGTCGAGGCAGGTCTCGGTGATGTTGAGTTGGCCATCGTCGAACCACGCCAGCGGCCCCTCAGCGACGGTCTCGAAGCTCCCCTCGAGCCCGCGGCTCGGCTCGGTACGCCAGCTCACTCGCTCTTTGGTGACGCCGAGCCAGAAACCGTCCGGGTCGTTCTGCGCCCGCGTCCACGTTTCGCGGTACCGATCCATGTCGGTGATCGGGGTCGCGGCACCATCTTTCACGCGGCTCGGGACTTCGTACGCCATCGGTTCCTCCGTCTTGTGGGGCCCGAAGCGGAGCCGCGGCGATCGCCGGAGGGTCCACTCGAGAGGCTGCGTCGCGGTTGTCGCGGGCGGGTTCCCTCGGGCGCCGAAGGCCGATCGGTACCAGAGAACGGCAGACGATTCGAGGAGTACGGGCGGGGCTGCGCATGTTCGCGTGATGACCTGAGGTGCGGTCGGGGGGCTTGCGTCGCCCGGCCGCGCGCTGCCGAGCGCGTGTGAACCCGGCCACGCAGCCACGCGGTCGAACCTGAGGCGTAGCCGGCACGCGAAGTCCCGATGCCCCGTAATCCGACACGAGCGCAGAGACGACGGGGGCGTCGCCAACCAAGCTCACACCCCAGAACGACAGCAGAGCAGAAGGGAGAGGAGTGCGGAGGACACTCCGAAGTGGTCGGGAGCGTCTTCAACGCCGGCAAAACCGCGAGGCGGAGCTGGAGGCATGGGAGGGCGCCGCGCTCGACCTACTTGTCCTGCCTCTCCGAGCGATCCGCCGAGAGGCGCCGAGGTGAGGGCGGGAACATCACGCGCTCACACGCCTCGACGCTGAGTTCGTTTGCGGCCGCGACCTCCTGGAGCACCAGACGGCTGAGTCGGCCCTCGGGAGGCCGCGCGACCCGTGCCGCGAGTTCGGCCATGCACTCCCGGGAGGGCTCATCGTTGTCGGGCTCGTATTCGTTTTGAACCCACGCGAGTGCCCGGTCCGTGTCGCGGCCGGCGTGTCGCTTGACGGCCAGGCAAGCACGCATGAGCCCGTGAAACTGAGAGACGGGCGTCGCCCACGTCGGGGTGGGGCCTCCGGCCTGGGCGCGCTCCAGCGCGGTGATGCGTGCCTCGAGGGCGCTCATCGGCAGCTCATCGATCTCGCGGAGCGCCCCCGGCCACCGCGCAGCCACCTCCCGCATGCGCTCGACGGGCTGCCCGCCGTCGTCCCCGACGCGCAGTCGGTGCAGCTCGCGGTACTTCTCGAGCAGGGACACAAGGACGCTACGCATGCCGCAGCTTAGAACGAACGCCCGGCCGAGCGCGCGCTCTCCCCTCGGGCTCGCGGATGGTGTTCGAACACGCTGGCTTCGGTTTCCGGTCGTCGTGCACCGCATCTCGGACGACCGAGGAAACGCGGTTGAGGCCGCGAAGCGCTCAGCACGGCGGGGGGAAGCGGAAGCAGAGGTGGACGAGCCCGATGAATGGGCGAGTCCACCCCGAACCCAGCTCGCTTGAAGAATCCGGCGACAAGGCCTATGCAAGGAGCGCTTTTGGCGGGCACGGGGGCCGAGGTTCGTTCACGGACCCACGTCGTGTTCGCGCAGAGTGGAGGATTCATGTCTCGGCGATCGCTTGACTCGTTGCTCTCCCTCGGCACCGCCGCTCTGGCTGCCGTTGCTTTCCTGGGGGCGACCCTGCTCCTGGTCGCGGTGCCCGTGGACACCGCACACGCGTACCGGATCCCCGTGAACATCGAGTCGGTGCCAGCCGGTGCGACGGTGTACCTGGACTCCACCAGCAACCCGCCGATCGGGACCACGCCGCTTCGGAACACGCGCGTCGAGCGTGGTGATCACACGATCATTTTCCAGCTCGCCAACCACGAAGAGGCGCGCCTGCAGGTGAACGTCCGGCGCCGCCGGGAGACGTTCCGTGCGGTCCTCCGCGCGCTGGGAACCATCGAGGTGTCCGCGGGGAACGCGGCTGCGCAGGGCGCGCAGGTGTTCGTCGATGGGCGAAACGTGGGCGGCGCGCTGAGCGCCACGCCCGTCCGCGTGACGGACCTTCAACCGGGTCGCCATCAGGTCCGCGTTCAGCGGGAGGGTCACGACACCTTCGAGCAGTGGGTCGAGGTGGGCGGTGGTCAGCTCGTTCGCGTCGCCGCGATCCTGCAAGAGTCAGCGCCCGACGCGGGGGAGATCTTGGTCTCTGGCCCGGCCGGCGCGCCCGTCTATCTCGACGGAGCGCCGCGCGGCGTGGTGCCGACGGTCTTGGAGGGGGTTGCGGTTGGCGCTCACACCGTCGAAATTCGACCCCCCGGTCAGCAGCCGTACTCAGCCGCGATCACGGTGTTGGCGGGCCAGCGCGCGACGGTGTCGATGCCGACCGCGACGGGGGGGACGCTCCGTGTCTTGGCTTCAGCGCCGGGCGCGGTGATCAGCGTCGACGGCGAGGTGCTCGGTCCGTCCCCTGCGACGCGTGAAGGCCTCACGCCCGGCGAGCACATCGTCGAAGCGAGCGCCGAGGGCTACGTCCGCGCTCAGCAGACCGTCACCGTCGAATCGGGGCAGCAGCGGGTCGTCTCGATCGAGCTCGAGGCGGAGCAGGGCGCGGCCGGCCGGATCGTCATCCAGGCCAATGTTGAAGGCGCGTCCGTCATGGTCGACGGAGAGGAACGCGGCCAAGCGCCGGTGGTCCTCACCCCGGAGGCAGGGCCCCACGCGATCGTCGTCCGGGCGGACGGACACCAGGAGTACAGCTCGACGTGTGAGACCGCGCCGGGCCAGAACTGCGAGATCGAAGCGGTGCTCGTGCCGCAGCAGGTGCGTGTGGCGGTCGCGGTGCAGCCAGGGCTGCGCGGGGCCGAGCTCTACGTCGACGACGAGCTGGCGGGCCCGGTTCCGTTCGATGGCACGCTGCCCGCGGGCTCGCATGTCTTGAGCGTGCGCGCGCCGGGCTACGAGGAGTATCGCCAGCAGGTGCTGCTTCAGCCCTCGAGCGAAGTGCGGCCGTTCGACATCACGCTCCCGGAGATCCGGGACGGGATGACCGATGACCAGCGCCAAGACATGGCGCAGGAGGAGGAGCGTCTTCGCGGCGCCGCGGTCACGCACGCGGCGGCTCCCTTGCCGTTGAACCAGGCGTCGATGGACCTCTCCATTGGGTGGCCGTACCTCGCCGAGATTCGACTCAACGTTGGACTCCTGGACTTCCTGGATGCCGGTTTCGCCATCCGGAGCTTCGGACGCCTGACGGAGTTCGAAGGGCGTGTCCGGCTTGGCTACCGGGTGCTCGAGCTGCTCTCGGTGGGCGGCCAGGTGCGGTTCGGCGGTGGGATCGGACCGGAGCTGGGACACGCGCAGGGCGACAACACGGGCCTCACTCCGGCCACGATCTACGACGGCCGACCTGAGACGCCCGACGGGGCAAGCACCTTCGCCTATCCTGTGAACAGCGCGTTCCTCAGCCTCGAGGCGCAGGGCAGCCTTCACTTCGGTGACCAAGGAGCGTTCACCCTGTTCTTCGGTGTGGATTTCAGCAGCGATGAGTACGGAGGGCACCCCCGCAACTCGGGCGTGTTCCTTGAGTACGGACCGCCGATGGAAGGCGACCCTCCCACGGCTGAGGCGTACTGTACGCTGGAAGACGGTCGCTCTCGGCTCTCCTGCCCCCGCGAGGACTACGCGCGTGCTCGCCTCGGCGGCTCGCTCGAGCTCGTGCTCACGCGGAATTGGAACCTCTGGTTCCAGCTCGAGGGAATCCTCAGCTCGCAGCCGCGCCGCATCATGGGCAACCTGCTCAGCATCGACGCGAACGACACGCAGTTCTACTTCCGCATCGGAACGACCTACAAGTTCTGAAGGCGCGGCGCGCAGCGGGATCCGCGTCGACGAACCCGGCGCCCAGCAGAGTCCGTTTTTCACACGCGCCCCCGACTTCGGTTGGGGGCGTTCTTGTTCCTCGTTGCGTTCGACTCCGTCGCGGCGAGGCGGCGGGACCGTGCCGAAGCCAGAACCCGATGTGGAGTAGAGTGCGGCTGCGTGTCTGTCCGCCCGCATCGCCCCGCGCTCCGGCCCGCCGCCGCCCTCAGTGGGACGGCGGCGGGAGCACGGGCTTTGTGCGGGTGCATCGCGGTGCTCGTCGTCTGGACGGTGTTGGCCGAGGCGTCGACCACCGCGGCGCAGGACGGGCCGGCCCGGCTGGCCCCCACCACGCCGCTCACCCTTCGGCCGACGCCGGCGACGCGTGCTCTGACGCGCGGGGTGGCGCGTACGTTGGGGTTGCGTCTCCCGGTGGCGGTGGGGGTGGGCGACGACGCGCCGCCTGAGATCCTCGAAGCGGTGCCGCCTGGGCATCTCGGGATCGGCCGGGACGAAGACCGCGTGCTCTTGGTGCTCGCCGGCCCTGAGGCGCAGGTCTACCGGAGCGAGGTGGAGGTCGACACGGTCGGCGCGGACGCGGTGCGCTCGGTGGCGCTGGCCATCGAGGTCTTGCGGGATGCGGCGCTCGAAGGTCCGCCGGCCGGGAGCGAGCCGCGTCGCACCCAAACCTACACGCGGGCGGGCGGACAGTCGGTGACGTACACCTACCTGGCGCCCGAAGGCGGACTCTTCGGACCGCCACCGGACACCGGGGCGCTGGCGACACCGATGATCAGCCTGGCGGGCATGGTCGGCCTCTCAACCGAGCGGCTGACCGCGATCGTCGGGCCGCGGGTGGTGCTCGGTCTGTGTTTGGGCATCGCATGCGTGAGCCTCGAAGGGGACCTGCCGGTGCTGCCCGACGAGAGCCAGGCATGCGACGGACGTCGCATCGAGTACCGGCCGGTCAATCTGGGCATGCGCGCGACGCTCCGCCCGTTCGACGAGGACGGCTTCAGCGCGGGCATCGTGTTTGGTCTGCTCACCCGGTTCGGCGTCGCCAACCTGATCGGGGTCGATGCAAGCCGGGTCGTCAGCGACTTCGGGATTCGCGGTGGCCTCGAAGGCGGCGTGCGGGTCTCGGACGATTTTGAGGTCTTTGCGGAGCTCGGAGCGGACATCCACACCCACCCGGGGGCGTTCGTGCGCGCACCCCGTCCCGGAGGGCCCATGCCCTGCGATGTGGCGGTGGAACGCATCCTCGTGGAGGATTTTGTCACCGTTTGGGGAGCCCTCGGCATCCGTTTGAGGCCTCGATGAAGCCGCCGTTGGAAAAGCGGTCCCGGTCGAGCGACCCAAGACGAGGCAACGACGTGGGAGTGGCAATGACATCGGGCCCGTTCATGGCCATCGAGGGCGGTCTTCCGCCGGACCAGGTGCGCCTGCGGGACGCGGCCGCCGGAGACGAGAGGGCGACCCGTGAGCTGTACCGCGCCCACATCGCCCCCGTGCACCGCTGCGTCGCGCGCATCCTCGGGCCCGGCGACCCCGACATCGACGACGTCGTCCAGCAGACCTTCCTCGCCGCGCTGGCCGGTGCTCCCAAGTTCGATGGGCGGGCGAAGGTCTCGACCTGGCTGGTGGGCATCGCGAGCCGCCGCGCACTCGATGCGGCGCGGGCGCGTCACCGTCGACGTCGCTGGAGCAAAGTCACCGAATGGGTGGGGCTCGGCCAGCCCGCCTCCGCTCCGGATGCGCGGCACGAGGCGTTGTCCGAAGCCGAGGCGGCGCTCGCGGCGCTGCACCCGGACCAGCGCACGGTCTTTGTCCTCAAGGAAGTCGAGGGCTACACCTTTCAGGAGATCTCCGACATGACCGGCATCGGCATCTCCACGCTCCATGCGCGCCTCAAGGCCGCGCGCCGACGCATCGACACACACCTGGCGTCGGCTTCGACCGGAGGCGTACGATGAGTATCCGCCCCCCTCATGAACCGCTCACCCACAGCGACGACGTCGCGCGGGTGCTGCGCGACAACCCGCCCACCCTCGACGAGATGTCGCAGGCGCGCTTGGAGCGCGCGGTCTTGGCAGGCGCGGTCCTGGCGGACGCTGGGACGGCAAGCGCGCCATCGGTTTCCCCGTCCGGGTCGGGCGCCCGCTCGAGGGTCGTGCTGGGGGCGGTCGGAGCGGTTCTTGTCGCCGCGGCCGTGCTGCTGTTCTGGTTGCGGCCGAGCGACGCCACGCTCCCGGTCGCGCGCTTCGAGGTGCTCGAGAGCCAGGCCTCCGCACGGCGCGGCACGCTCGAGGCGGGGTCCGTGCTGCCCACGGGGCCGTCCGAGGAAGCCAACATCGAGGTGGGCAACAGCCGGGTGCACATCGCCTCCTCGAGCCGTGTGCGCATCGCGGCGCTCTCCGCGACCCAGCTGGACTTGTCGCTGTCCGAGGGCGAAGTCCGGGTGGAGTTCCACCCCCGCGAGCGGGGCCGCGAGCACCTCACCGTGGAGACGGACGAGGCGCGCGTCGAGGTCGTGGGGACCGTGTTCCGCGTCCGGGCCGGGGCCGGGGTGACGGAAGTGTCGGTCGAGGAGGGGGTCGTTCGGGTCGTCCCGCGTCGCGGGGCCGCGTCGGAAGTCCGCGCCGGAGAGCACCTGCGCGTCGGCGATCCCGTCGTGTCGGCGGAGCCGTCATCCCCGTCGGCCGAAGCCGATCCGGTCGCGCGGGAGCCACGGGCGGAGCCGGCCGATTCGCTCGTGGTGGCCCCGCCTTCCGATTCGAACGCGCCCGCGATACGGCCGCGTCCCACGCCCGAAGCGCCCCGGGACGTGCTGGCGCGCGCGCAGAGCCTCGTGCTGGAGGGCGACACGGCGGCGGCGACACCGCTGTTGGAGCGACTGACTCGCCAGGCGCCGCGTCAGGTGCAAGCCCAGGCGTGGACCCTCTTGGCGGACCTCGCGCAGCGTGACGGTCGCCTCCTCGCGGCCGTGCGTGCCTTCTCTCGCGCGGCGGAGCTCGGGCAGGGCACGCCGACCGGGCCCAATGCGCTTTATGCGCTGGCCCGCCTCCATGAGCGCCGCGGCGACGCGACCGCCGCGGTTCGAAGCTACATGCACTACCTCCACGTGGCGCCCTCCGGTCCTCTCGCGCTTCAGGCGCGGCAGGCGCTCTGTCGGCTCGGCCGAGATTCGTGGTGCGCACCGTGAGGCGCATGGCCATGGCGGTGGGGATCGTCACGCTCCTCACCGGCTGCCTTCAGGAGATCCGGATCGACGACCCGGACGGATCCCCTCCTCCGTTCGACGCGGGGCCGGCACCAGACGCGGGCTTCGTGCCGCCGGCGGGCAAGTGCACGGAGGCGACCGCGGTCGACCTCTTGTTCATGGTCGACAACAGCAACTCGACCACCGAAGAGCAGGCGTCGCTCACCGCCGAACTGCCGGCGCTCGTGTCCTCCCTCATCGCGCCACCTGACGACGACGGCGACGGGGAGCCGGATTGGTTGCCGGTGCTGGACCTCCGGGTCGGCGTCATCACCACGGACATGGGCACCGGCGGCGCCACCGTTCCGACGTGCGCGCGCTCGGATTTCGGCGACGACGGCGTCTTGCTCACGCGCGCGGGCGACCGGCCCGGCTGCGCCGCAAGCTATCCAGCGCCCTTCGCGTTCGACCCGGCGGGCGGGGTCACCGCCGAGGCGTTTGCCGCCGAGGTGGCCTGTGTCGCGGGGGTCGGGACGGGAGGTTGCGGGTTCGAGCAGCCGCTCGAGGCCATCCTGAAGGCGCTCTCGCCGGGCGCGCCGACCGCCTACACGGCCTCCGATTACGTGCCGCCGGAGTTCTTCCGCGGCTCCCTGCCGCACGGTGACCTCACGAACGCCGGCTTCGTGCGAGCCGACTCGCTGTTGATGGTGGTCGCGCTCACCGACGAGGAGGACTGCTCCGCGGCCGACCCGGACCTGTTCAACCCCACCTCGGTCACCTACGGGGCGACGGACCTCAACCTTCGCTGCTTTCGGCACGCTGACGAGGCGCTCCATCCCGTGTCGCGCTACGTCCAGGGGCTGACCGCGCTCCGGGCGCAGCGCCCCGATCTGTTCGCGTTTGCGCTCATTGCCGGCGTTCCGACCGACCTGACCGTGCCCATCCAGACGGCGCCCAACTTCGACGACATCTTGAGCGACCCCCGGATGGAGGAGCGCATCGACCCGGAGATGCCGACGCGGCTGATCCCCAGTTGCGACACACCCGGGCGCGGCATCGCGTTCCCGCCCCGCCGCCTCGTGGAGGTGGCTCGTGGGCTCGGTCCCGCTCGGAGCACGGTCCAGTCGATCTGTGCCTCGGACTTCGGCCCCACGCGGGACGCCATTGCGCGCTTGATCGGCCGGCGCGCCTGCTCGACGTTCCAGGAGTAATCGTGGCGGGCTCTCTGTTGCCGCTCCGAGAGGTCTGCTAGCGTCCCGGCCCATGATCGAGGGGCTTTTCATTGCGCTCGAAGGCGTCGACGGAGCGGGGACCACCACCCACACCAAACGCCTCGCTGACACGCTCTCCGCGCGTGGGCTGCCCATTCGCACCACGCGAGAACCGAGCGACGGGCCGGTGGGCGTCATGATCCGCCAGATCCTCACCGGGCGCATCGTCGTGCCGGGGATCAGCGGCAACCGCCCGTCGTCGTGGAGCACGATGGCGCTCTTGTTTGCGGCGGACCGGCTCGATCACCTCGAGGCCACCGTGCGGCCCAACCTGCACGACGGAGTCACGGTGCTCAGTGACCGCTATGTGCACTCGTCGGTGGCCTACCAGTCGATCACCGGCGGCGGCGACGCCGAGACGATCGCCTGGGTGAAGGAGATCAACCGCCACGCGCGCCGGCCCGACCTGACGCTGGTGCTCGACCTGAGTCCCGAGGAGGCGGCGCGGCGCCGTCACGAACGGAATGCGGGTCGTGAGATCTTCGACGACGCCGACCTTCAGGAGCAGCTCGGGCGCTTCTACGCGGACATCGAGAAGCACTTCCCTGGCGACAACATCGTGCACATCGACGCCATGCGTGGGGTGGATGAGGTGGCGGCCGACGTGGCGCGCGAGGTCCGCCGCTTGCGCGGTGAGCCCCTCGACTGATCCGGTGCTGGCTCGATTTGCCGTCTCCGCAGCGAAGTGGACGGCGAGGCGCGGCTTGTCTAGACAGGTCTCATGCGCCGCCTTGCTCCTCTCCTCGTGATCTTCGTCGCTGCGTGCGGCGCTGCCACCCCCATGGCCGAGCACCCCGAGCCGGCGGTGGCGATCGCACCGACGCCAGAACCGCTTTCGCCGCCGCGCCGGGAGGGCACCATCGAGCGGGAGGAGCTGGAGACGGTCCTCGCCGCGGGCCTGGGGCGTTTCCTGCAGGGCGTCATGACCGAGCCGCACCTCGAAGAAGGGCGCTTCGTGGGCTTTCGATTCACGGAGCTCCGCGCGTCGTTCTTTGCCGCGCTCGACCTTCAGGTCGGGGACACGCTCGTCTCCGTCAACGGCATGCCGATCGAGCGCCCCGAGCAAGCGATGACCATCTGGAACGGTTTGCGGGTGGCCAGCGAGATCACGCTGGAGTATCTCCGGGACGGGGAGCGGGGCCAGCTGCGGTTCGCCATCCGCGACGAACCGCCGAGCGACGCAGGGGAGACGCTGGCCAGCGCTCCGTAAGCTTGTCCAGGAGAAGCCAACGGTGAACTACGCGCGCAGTGCTCTGTTCGTTCTTGCGGGGTGCCTCCTGGCCAACACGGCCGCCGCGCAGGTGGAGGTGGTCGAGGAGAACCAAGCGGGCAGCCAGGTTGTCGAGCGCGGCTACGTGCAGGGACAGGGCCGGGGCATCCAGTACGGGGCCCATTTGGTCAGCCCGATCTTGCTCACGGACTTTGTGCGAAACGGCGGCGGCGAGCGGATCCTGCCCGGTGGCGGCCTCGGCATCCGCGCCCGCATCGGGTGGGAGTTCCCGTCCGGCTTCACGGCGGAGATCTACGGCGGGCTCGGCGTCAACGGCATCGACACCGAAGGCATGGAGCGCCAGAGCTCGCTCATCACGGCGGACGTCGGCGTGGGCGCGCGGTACATGTTCTTCAACGAGACGGCATTCGTGCCGTTCGTGCAGCTCGGCCTGGGGATCCGCTACTACGACATCGAGTGGCCTTCAGGCGCAGAGGAGGAGGGCGACCCCTCGATCACGCTGCCGCTGCATCTCGCGGTGGGCGCGCAGATCGAGCTCTCCCCGTACTTCGGGATCGAGTTCGGTGTGATGGCCGACTACGCGGTGGGGCTCGACGTGCTGGAGGACGGCGTGTTCGTTCTGACCCCGTTCGCGGGCGTCACGCTGTACGTCTACGACGAAGACGATTGAGCCGCTGAACCCTCAGAAGGTCCCGTCGAGTGTGAGTCCGCCTGGTCGGACAGAGAGCCGTGCGCGTGCGCCCGCATCGACGTCGTCTTCGCTGGGTGCGGCGATCCAAAGGCCGACGCCCACCGCGGTGAGACCCGCACCGAGCAGGGTGGCCGCGACGCTCACGCCCCGCAGCACGTTCTGGGTTTGCTGTTGCGCGTCCAGCTCTTCGATCTCGTCTTCGAGCTCCGCGCAGCGAACGGGGCTGCGCTCACACTCGGCGATGATCTCGGACACGCGGTTGTCGGTCGGCACGATCTCCGTTTCGTTCCAGGCCAAGAGCGCGACCCCCGTGATGAGCGTCGTAGCGCCGACGACCGTCAGGCCGATGCCGGCGGCGCGCTGCGCGTTCGCGCCCCCCACGCGCTCCTCGCGCGCCTCGAGCGTCCACGCGAGCGGCGGGGTGACGTCCAAGGTGGAGGCGGAGGGGACTCTGAACGTGCTCTCGTAGGGGCGGCGATCGGTCACCTCGAGCTCGAGCTGATGGAGGCCCACCGGGAGTTCGAGGACTTCGCCCAGCATCGGCTCACCGTCGATGCGTACGAGGTGCGGTGCCCGAGGGAGATGAAGCCGTACGCGACCGAGCTCGCCGGGGCGGGCGCTCGCTGCGCGCCGCATTGTGAAGGCCAGCTCGGTCGCCGCGCCCTCCTCGATCTGAACCTGGCGCTCCTCGGGTTGGTACCCTGGCCGACGGGCGACGACCGTGTGCGCACCGCGGCGCAGGACCAGCGTGGAGGCGAGCGGCGTCACGCCGACCGGGTCGCCATCCACTTGAATGGCAACCTCGGGAACGGAGGTCTCGACGCGGAGGTTCCCGCGCGGGACGACGACCTCACGCAGGCTCACCTCCAGTCGAGAGGTGCTCTGTCCTGCGATGGACACCGCGCGCCGGACTGTCTCGTGTCCCGGGGCCCGGACCTCCACCGAGTGCGAGCCGGCCGACAGCGGCAGGGGTGACTCGAGCGGGGTGCTCGCCACGTCCACTCCGTCGACCGAGAGGGTCGCGCCCGCCACATCGCATTGCACCCGCAGGTGGCCGATGCGCGTCTGCTGTTCGTCGAGCGCCGCCTGCACGGCGGCCCGCCGCTCCGGGCCCACGCCCGGTTCGGCCAGGTAGGCGCGGTAGGCGGCGGACGCCTCGACTGCGTGGCCCAGCGCGGCGTGCACACGCGCGAGGTTGTAGAGCGTGGCCGGGGCCGGGGCGAGCTCGTGCGCGCGACCGAGTTCGGCCAGCGCGGCGTCGTATCGGGACTCATTGAAGAACGCGATGCCGCGATCGAAGTGCACGGCAGCCTGCGCGCGCGGATCGTCCTGCGCGCTCACGGGCGCCGTGGCGAGGCCAAGGAGGAGCACGAGGGTCGCGCCCGCGCACAGCTGAATGAACCCGCGCATCAGCGGTACGGGTTGGGGTCGAGGCCGGCGTTGGATGCGGGGTCCACGCGTTGGACGGGGCGCGGGCGTCGGGGGGGACGGGCGACCGGCGGGTCCTCCGGGGGCGGAGGCTCGACAAGCGGCGGGGCGGTGACTTCGGCCACCGGAGCGGGACCCTCTGGCTCTTCGGTGGGCGCGCTGACCCGAGCCGGACTCTCGCTCTCTGCCTCTTCGACCGTGGCCTCGGGTTCCGCGACGGGCGCGGTCGGGTCCGCTGGCGTCGGGGCGTCGTCCTGTGCCCCGGACAAGGCGAGCGGCACGACCACCACGAGCACGGCCGCGGCTCCGACGAGCGCCCACATCCAGCCTCGAGACGAGCGTGCGATCGGCGGGGGGCTCTCGACCGGCTCGGACGGGGCGTCCGATGCCTTCTCGTCCCGGAGGCGCGCCTTTGCCGCGGGGCGCTCGGGGGAGGTCGGTGGCAGCTTGTTGTCGCGGCGCGCCTCGTCGCGGTCGTTCGTCCGCGCCTCGGTCGGCTCCGGCGGCGGCTCGCTCGTGATCCCGATGAGCGTGTCCGCTTCCCGTGGGCTCGCCGGTGGTTTGGGCAGCGGCTCACCGTACTCGACCGTGGAACGCACGCCGCTCGACAACGTCTTCGCTCGAGCTGCGACGGGCCCGCCTTCCAGGAGTGGGAGCAGCGCGGCGCGGAGCGACTCCGCGTCGGGGAAGCGCTTGTCGGGCTTGCGGTCGAAGGCCCTGTGCACGATCTCGCCCCAGCGCGGGTCGAGCTCCGGCATACGGGTGAGAAGCGGCACACACTGTCCAGAGCCGATCTTCATGAACAGCTCGCTCACGCTGCCCGCCTCGTAGGGCAGACGTCCGGTGAGCGCCTCATACATCATCACGCCCATGGCGTAGACATCCGAGCGCTCGTCGACGGGTTTGCCGGAGGACTGCTCGGGGGACATGTAGTACGGCGTGCCGACCAAGGTCCCTTCGGCGGTGAGGCGACTCGGCGCTTCGTCCAGGATGCTCTCGAACTGAGAGACCCCGAAGTCCAGGATCTTCACGCGCTCGAAGCCGTCTTCTTCCTTCAGCAGGTAGATGTTCTCGGGCTTGAGGTCCCGGTGCACGATGCCCGCCTTGTGCGCGGCGGCCATGCCCTCCGCCACCTGGGCGACGATGCCCCCGAGCCGGCGTGACTCGATCGTGCCGTCCGCCTGCATCGCATCGTACAGAGACTGGCCGTGCAGCAGCTCCATCAACACGTAGGCGGAGCCGTCCTCCAACCGTCCCGCGTCGTAGGTCTCGACCACGTGATCGCTGCCCAGCGTGCCGGCGACGCGCGCCTCTCGGAGCAGACGCTTCATGAACCGCGGGCGGTCCGCGAACTCCGGGCGGACGACCTTCAGCGCCCGGCGGTGTCCGGTGAGGCGGTGCTCCACCTCGTACACTTCGCCCATGCCACCGTCACCCAGCTTGCGGATGACCTCCAGCTTGCCGACGAGGATCTGTCCGACGAGGTCGCGTTCGAGCTCCATGCGCGTATCCGAAAGGTACCTTGATGGGACACCAACCCCCAAGCGTGGCCGAGATCACGCGTCGCGGGTGAGCACGTCGAGCTCGAGCAGCAAGCGCGCCGCCGCCTCGAGGCCGGACGACGCGGGCGGCTCTTCGGTCAGGTGTCGTGGCCGCTGGCACGCGAGCGTCAGGGACGTCAGTCGTTCCGAGAGGGCAAACGCGCGCGGGTCAACCGATCCGGGGCCCAGCACCAAATCGTCGGGCAGCCGTTCCTCCAGTCCGGCGTCGATGCGTCGCTCCAGGCCCTCGAGCAGCAGCTCCCAGGGGTCGAGCTCCAGTGGAAACGCGCGCTCCGGTGGGTCCACGTGGCGGTACAGCGCGGCCCGGCCTTCGGTCCATACGAACGCGTTCAGCACGCGCTCCTTGACCTGCAGGCCGATCGAGTGGAACAGGCGGACCGGTTCCACCAGCCCAAGCGCGATCAGCGTCTCGCCGAGCCGCCCTTCGAAGCGCGGCATGATCGCGAGCGCCATGTCGAGCTCCGCGCGGTCGATCAGCCCTTCGGCGACCAGACGCTCCCCGAGCATGTCCTCCGGCCGGTTGGAGGTGGCGAACACCGGGGTGCCGTCCTTGAGGTAGATCTCCTTGCGGGCGGCGCCGCGCTCACACAAGAGCAGCCCGCGCTCCCCCCGGCGCCGTGCGTCGAGCAGCACCTGAAAGAGCGACTGCCGACTCAGGTCGTAGCTCTCCGAGGTCTCGGCGAGCCCGGTCCGGCGGCGCGCCGCAGGCGTGCGGGTGGAGGCCGGGAGATGGCGCGCCAGCTCCGCGACGCTCGCGATGCTCCTTCGGCCGCCCCCCTCGTCGCGCACGGAGTCGGTCGGCCGCACTTCGCCCATCGTCAGGCCACGAATGAGCGTCGCGAGCGTGTAGATGCCCAGCGGTTTGTCGTCGCGGTCCACCCGGTAGAGCGGCCCCGAGTCGCGCAAGACGTCCGGGTTGGTCGGCGCCGCCGGCGTGATCTGCTCGTAGACCCGCGCCTCCTCTTCGATGGTCCGCGCCAACGAGGTCTCATCCCGTGGCTCGAGCTCGGCGTCCATCGCTGCGACGACCAGGGCGCCGAGCTGGTGACGAAGCTCGGACCGGTCCCGCTTCAGGACGGCCTCGAGCCGCTCGCTCAGGGCGGCTGCGCTCTTGGTCCGCGCCCGGGGTCGCTTGGCGAGCGCGGACTCGAGGGCCTGCACCACGGGGGCGGGCAGGGAAGGGGCGATGGCACGGAAAGCGCTGATGTCTCCGTCGCGGATCGCCAGCAGCACCCCGATCTCGGTGGCCCCGGCAAAGAGCGGCTTGCCCATCAAGAGCTCGACGATGACCACCGCGGCGCTGAAGACGTCGCCACGTTGGTCGACGGCGTGGCCCGCCACCTGCTCCGGGGGGAGGTATCCGAGCTTGCCCTTGGCGCGGTTGACGGCCCCTTCACGTCCCGGCGCGGTCCGCGCGATGCCGAGGTCCCCGAGCTTCACCTCTCCGTGCACCGAGAGGAACACGTTGGCCGGGCTCACGTCGCGATGCACCACCTCGAGCGCGGTCCCGTCGTCGCCCGTCACGCGGTGCACCGCCTCGAGGCCGGCGAGCAGCTCGCAGCCGACGAACAGCGCGAGCTCCTCGGTGAAGCGCTTTCGCTCGTGGCGCATCCACCGGCAGAGCCGGAACAGGTCCACCCCGAAGACGTACTCGAGCGCGATGTAGGGGCGGTCGTGTGAGGTCCCGTGCTCGAGCACCTCCACGACGTTGGGGTGGTCGATGCGGGCACCGAGCTCCGCCTCGCGCACGAACATGGCCCGCTGGGTGGCGTCCTCCGCGAGCTCGGGAAGCAGCTGCTTGATCACGACGGCGCGGTCGCCGCCCGCCGTCTGCGGAGACAGCGCCCGAAACACCTCGGCCATGCCGCCGACGGCGATGCGGTGGGCGTGTTTGTAAGGGCCGATGCGGTCGGCTTCGCCTTCCTCGAGCTCGCGTCTCACAACCCGGCATCCGAGAGCTGGCAGACGCTCTCCACGCAGCGGCGCGGGCTCGGGCAGTCACGGTCCTCGACACACTCCAGCCCGCAGAGCTGGTCGTCTCCGCAGGTGAATGGCGCGGGGCAATCGGTGTCGTACACGCACGCGTCCCGCAATGGCTCAACACAGGCCAGGCTGCCTCCAAGCGACTCTTCCACGCACATCGCCCCCGGGGTGCAGTCGCGGTCCTCGGCGCACTCGTTCGTGCAGGTGCCGAACTGGCAGACGAGCGTGCCCGTGCAGTCGCTCGTCAGTGCGCACCGGGTCTCTTGGTCCAGCTGGCAGCCGCCCTCACCGGCTTCGTCGGCCACGCAGATGATGCCCCCGCCGCAGTCGCGGGACGTGATGCACTGGCGGCGACAGCGCTCCAGGCGGCAGACGAACGGCGACTCGCAGTCGCTGTTGAGAGTGCACTCGCCGCCGCGCGGGACCGAGGGCCGATCACACGCCGCGAGCGCCGCGAGCATCACGCAGACGAGCGCACATCGCCTCACCAGGTCACCACCAAAGGCGTACGGCTGAACCCCGGGCCGGCCTCGCCGTTGAGCTGGTCGAACGAGTTGCTCCCAAAGCAACGGAGGTCGGTGCCGCTGACCCAGACGCACGTGTGAGAGACGCCCGCCCGCACCGACTCGACCGCGCCGAGGTCGGCGTGCGCGAGGGCGGTGGAAGTGGCCATGCCGTCGTGACCGGACTGCCGCGACGTGTTGGCGCCCCAGCAATAGACCTCGGTCGAGGTGCGCGCGCAGGTGTGGGTGCTGCCGAGGCCCAGCTCGAGCACCGGGTCAGTCGGGCCCAGCGTCGTTGTCGGCGTCGGGCCGCCGGCTCCCTCGCTTCCGAGCTGCCCGCTTGTGTTGAGGCCCCAGCACAAGACCTCGCCCTCCCGCGTGAGCGCGCACGTGTGCGTCGAGCCGACCTGGATCTGGACGACACCGGTCAGCCCCGCAACGGGGGAGGGGGCGAACACATCACTGGGCCCCGCCACGCCGATCTGTCCAAAGTCGTTGGTGCCAAAACAGTCGACGGTGCCGTCGTCGAAGCGCACGCACGAGTGGTTGCTGAACGCCGAGACCTCCACCGGGGTTCCGCTGAGCCCCGACACGAGGATGGGCGCGACACTCATTGTCGTCCCGATCGGCTGGCCGAGCTGCCCGTCCGAGTTGAGGCCCCAGCAGTAGACCGAGCCCGCCGCCAGCGCGCAGGTGTGCGCGTTGCCGCAGCTGATGTCGGTCGCCGGGTCCGGGAGGGAAACGGCGACCGGGCGTGTCTGCACGCCCGCCACCCCGACCTGCCCATCGGTGTTTCGTCCCCAGCAGTAGACCGTGCCCGCATCGATCGCGCAGGAGTGGCGGGCGCCGACCGCGACGTGGGAGACGGACGTGAGGTCGGTGACCGGGGAGGCGCCGCTGACGGGACTGGCCGAGCCGCTGCCCAGCTGGCCGTCCGTGTTGCTTCCCCAGCAACGCAGGTCGCCAGGAGAAGGCGCCGCGCAGCTGTGTGCGAGACCCGCAGCGAGCAGGGGGGCGGGCGGCGGCGAGACGACGCCGGGGCCTGCATCGGGGCCGGCGTCGAACGGTCCGGAATCCGCCGGACCTCCGTCGAGCGGACCTCCGTCGACCGGACCTCCGTCGGCGAAGCCGCAGATGCGCGGCGAAGTGGAGAGGCACACCTTGCCGTCACGACAGTCGCGGTCGCCCCGGCACTCTTCACGGCACACGCCGTCCACCGCGCAGACAAACGGCGCCGCGCAGTCGCTGTTCAGCGTGCACTGCTCGGTGGAGACGTCACGGCAGCCGCGTCCCGCCTCGTCCGTGACGCACTCCGCTCCGGCGGGGCAGTCGCGGTCGTCATCGCATGGGTTGGTGCAGGTCTGGAAGTGACAGACGAGACGCGCGTCGGTGCAATCGCTGCTCAGCGTGCACTCCTGGTCTTCGGGCAGGCCGCAGCCGCGCAGTCCGTCGCTGTCCGTCAGGCACATCACCCCAGCGCCGCAGTCGCGGTTCACGCGGCATTCGACGCGGCAACGGCCGAGGCGGCACACGAGCTCCTCCGGGCAGTCGCTGTTCAGATCGCACTCCTCGCCCGGCGCGAACTGGACGCGCGGCTCGCAGCCCAGACACAGCAGGCAGAACAATACGAGCCCGAGCACGGTAGCGGGCGCTCGAGCGTGAAACGAAGGGCGCATGAAGAGGGCCCCTCCAAGGTACCAGATCCTCTGCGAGGAAGGCCGGCTGCGCTCCGGCGCACAAGACGGCGTGACTACGTTCTCGGCCCAAAGCCTCCATGCGAGACTGGCGTTCGTCGCCGTGTTGATTCTGATCGCCCTTCTCGGGGCGTGTGAGGGGGAGAGCCCATGCAGCACGGACCGCGACTGCGCCTCGAACACGGTGTGCGAGCCGGGTTCCGGTCTGTGCGTGGCCTGCCTCCGCGCGAGCGACTGTCCGACCGAGCAGCTCTGCCGTGACCAGGCGTGCGAGACCCCCACGCCCTGCGGCTCGTCGCGTGAGTGCGACGGGTTGGTCTGCGACCTCGACCGCGGCGTGTGCGTCGACTGCGCGGCCGACGCTGACTGTGAAGGCGCGGAGCGCTGCAATGCCGATGGTGTCTGCGGTCCGCCCCCGCCGTCGTGTACGTCGGACCGAGAGTGCGCAGTCGTGCGCGGCGTCTGCGACACGGAGCAGCTCGAGTGCGTGGAGTGCGTGCGCGACGCCGACTGCCTGGGCGGGGGCGCGTGCGTCGAGCAGCGCTGCGAGGGGCGAGCGGCCTCCGATGCAGGCGTGGACGCGGGCTCGGATGGAGGCCTGGACGCGGGCGCGCCCGATGCCAGCGTGCTCGATGCGGGTGTCGACGCGGGGATGTTGGACGGCGCCGTCCCGGACGCGGGGATGCGGGACGCCGGCTTCGAGGCGGACGCGGGCATGAGTGACGCCGGCACCGACGGAGGCTCCTGCGTGTCGACCGCGGAGACGTGCAACGGGCTCGACGACGACTGCGACGGCACTCCGGACGACGGACTGACGCCACCCGTCTGCGCGCTTTCCGTGGGGGTCTGCGTGGGGCGAACGCAGTCTTGCGGGGGCAGCAGCGGTTGGCTGGTCTGCAGCGCATCCGACTACGGCTCCGACTACGAGCTCGCGGAGACGCGCTGCGATGGGCTCGACAACGACTGCGACGGGAGCGAGGACGAGTCGCTGACCGGGCCGGCCTGCGCGCTGAGCTTCGGGGTCTGCGCGGCGGCGACCCAGGCGTGCGGGGGAGCCGGCGGGTTCCAGCCCTGCGACGCGTCACGATACGGTTCGGACTACGAGGCGGACGAGTCCAGCTGCGACTCGCTGGACAACGACTGCGACGGGAAGGTGGACGAAGGCTGTGGTTGCAGTGTGCCGGCTTCGTCCGCCGATGCTTGCGGCGCCGTTGAGATCTGCGCATGCCCCGGCCTGGCCTCGAGCTGTGCGGGCACCGGCATGTGTCGCCCTCGGTTCGGGAGCTACGCCATCTTCGTCGACTCGGGGACCTTGCCGACGCTCAACCCGGAAGGGGAGCCCTGGGACGCCGACTTGAGCGCGCCAGACCCCTATGTGCGGGTTTTGGTCAGCGGCGTCGCGCTCGGGGTGACGCCATCGGTGCTCAACAGTCTCACCCCCGCATGGGGGACCTCCTTCGTTGCGAGCCTGAGCGATGGCCAGATCGTCCGGCTCGAGGTCTTCGACGCAGACCTCCTTCTCGACGATGCGGCTTTCCCCTGCCAGATCACCATCGACGCCGATGCGCTGGATGCGCGGGCCTTCACGTGCACGGCCGGCCCCAGCCAGATCGTGCGGGGGCGCTTCGTTCCCGTCCCCTGAGTGGGCCGATGATCACG
Source organism: Sandaracinaceae bacterium (assembly GCA_045106715.1). GTDB lineage: Bacteria > Myxococcota_A > Polyangia > Polyangiales > Sandaracinaceae. The sequence continues at coordinate 11,947 of JBGCFC010000183.1, read as the reverse complement.
ACCGGGCCGGGACCTCGACGATGCGCACGCCGATCTCGTCGCCAACGGTCACCAGCTCGCCCACCGCAACGACCCGATCCCCGGCGCGGAGGACCACTTGGTGGCCCTCGTGGGTGGCACCGGTGCGCACGACTTCGCCCGGGGCAAGCGCGGCCACGTCCGCCAGCGGCAACTCGAACCGCGCCAGCTCCAGGCTCAGCGTCACAGGCAGCTGCTCCATCCCTTCCATCGATGCGCTCATGTCGCCTCCTTGGGGAGCGACGGTGACATGCTCCCCTTCCACGCGGCGCGTCACGGTGAGACCGCCGGCCGCTCGAACCGCGTCGTAGGCCCGGCGCGTTCCACGCACGAAGATCCGGACCGGGCCCTCACCGCGTGCATCGACCGAGACCACGTCGGGCACCACGACGTCTCCTAGGGATAGACCGCGCACGGTCCGGACGGGCAGCGTCGCAACGCCGGCGTGGACGGCGCACGTCACGGGGAGATCGTCCGGTGCCTTGGATGCGGGGGCGGGCGCTGGGAGGGCCAAGTTCAACCGCAGGTGAGTCTCGAAGGTATCGGGCCCCAGCTCGAGCGTCATCGGCCAGCGCTCGAGGGGCCCGGCGCCGAGCGCCTCGTCCAGCGCGGGAGCATGGGCGAAGACCCCGGCCACCGTCCAACGACTCTCGGCGATCCAGCGGGCGGTGGCGTAGGTGAGCACGCCGCGCTCCATTTCGCTGAGCGGGCCGTGGAGCGGCTCGCCCTCGTCGCCGCCGAGGCTCCGCTCGAGCACCCGACCCGCGAGCGCCGGGCTCCATGTCCATGCAAACCGGGCGGCTCCCTGCTCGAAGAGCACCCCCACGACCGGCTGAACGGTGGCCGGCGGTGCGGGCGCCGGCGCCGCTACCCGGACCCTCACCGGATGCCCGAGCCACGGGGTGTCGGCCAGCCTGGCGAACGGCAGCGCGCGCGCCCAGCGCCGCCGCACGTCGACCTCCGCGGGGCTCTCGCGGCGCAGCAAGTCGAACGGATCGGGGGGCGGCTCCATGGGAGATTCGGTCCTATCCGAGTGCCTCGGGCGCGTCCAGCGTTCGCTTCGCCGTGGGCATGATATGCTCCGCGCCGTGGCGGATGCTTATCTCGGTCGGGAGATCGCCGGCCAGTTCCGCGTGCTCGAGAAGATCGGCACGGGCGGAATGGGCGCGGTGTACAAGGCCGAGCAGCCGGAGATGCGCCGCTACGTGGCGATCAAGATCCTCCACAAGCGCTACCTGAGCCGCAAAGACCTGGTTACACGGTTCAAGCGGGAGGCGCGGGCGATGAGCCACCTCTCGCATCCGAACACGGCGCGGGTGTTTCTCTACGGCCAGCTCGACGATGGCGCTTGTTACTTCGTCATGGAGTACCTCGAGGGCCGCAACCTGGCGCAGACCGTGCGGCGCGAGGGCCCGATGGAGCCCACCCGCGCGATCAACGTCATGATTCAGGCGTGCGGGGCGCTCGAAGAGGCCCACCGCGGCGGCATCGTGCATCGCGATCTGAAGCCGGAGAACATCTTCCTGACCAGCCAGGGAGGCATCGAGGACTTCCCGAAGGTGCTCGATTTTGGCCTCGCGAAGGTCAGCGAGCGGCAGATGCGGCCGGGCTCGCTCATTCTCACCCAGGAGGGGATGGTCTTCGACACGCCGGAGTTCATGAGCCCCGAGCAGGCGCGCGGCGAGACCCTCGACGGCCGCTCCGACATCTACTCGCTCGGCATCATTCTCTATGAGCTGCTGACCGGGAAGCTGCCCTTCGAGGCGGGTCAGCCGATGGAGTTCATCCAGAAGCACATCAAGGAAGACCCGATCCCGCTCACCGAGCGCACCCCCGACATTAGCTTCCCCAACGGGCTCGAGGCCGTGCTGATGAAGGCGCTGGCCAAGAAGCCGGAGGGGCGGTTCGAGTCGGCGGCCGATTTTGCCAACGCGCTCAAGCTCGTGGCGCGCGGTCGGGTCCACACTGGAGCGATGCGCGCGGTCCCGGCCAGCGAATCGCCGGAGACGAAGGACCCCGAGCCACGCTCCCGGGTGCCCAGCGACGCGCCCACGCCTTCGCTCAAGCCCACTCCCCCGGCCACCGACGAGCGGGCCCCTGTGCCCGCGCCCCCGGGACGGGCCCATTGGGTGGTACTGGGGATCGGCGCGCTGCTCGCGGTCATCGGCACGGGCGCGCTGGTCTTGGCGCTGATCCTGCAGAACGGCTGACCCTCTTCGCGGGTGGCGCGGACGCCCCATGGCTCGGCGACTCGCGTTGGGACCCCGAGATCACGTGCTGGCTTGTCGTCTCCGGCTCTCGCCCCTACGACCCGGGAGCCCCAGCGCGCGTCGCTCGGGTTGACGCCCTCGCTGACTCGCTGCTAACTACCCGCGCCGCGTGCCCCCGCGGCTCGCCACCTTTGGCCTCATGAGTACCCTCGCTACCCACTCCGCGCCGACCGCTGCGCCCGCGCCCTCGACGCTGCGGGACCTGGTCTCGCTGACCAAGCCGCGGATCACGTTCATGGTCGTGCTGACGACCGCGATCGGCCTGTGGCTGGCGCCGGGCACGTACTCGGCTGGGATGTGGCTGGCGGTGCTGTTCTCGACGGCGATGCTGGTCGGCGCGGCAAACACGCTCAACTGCTGGCTGGAGCGCGACTCGGATCGCTTCATGGCGCGCACGAAGAACCGGCCGCTTCCGGCTGGGCGGCTGCCCGCGAAGTACGCGCTCGCGCTGGGTCTCGGCCTTGGGGTGCTCGCCGTTCCGACGCTCACGCTGGTCGCCAACCCCCTGACGGGGCTTCTCGCGGCGATCGCGCTGGTCTCGTACGTGTGGATCTACACGCCGCTCAAGCGCCGCTCGCCGCTCGCGCTTGCGGTGGGCGCCATCCCCGGCGCGCTGCCGCCCTTGATGGGATGGACAGCGGCCACGGGCGAGCTCGGAGCGCCGGGCATCGTGCTCTTCGGGATCCTCTTCCTCTGGCAGATGCCGCACTTCATCGCGATCAGCCTGTTCCGCCAGAACGAGTACACCAAGGCCGGGATCAAGGTCCTGCCTGCGGTTCGCGGTCGCCGGGTCGCGCTGTTTCAGGCGATCGCCTACGCAGGCGCGCTGGTGCCCGTGAGCCTGTTGCTCGTGCCCCTTGGGATCGCCGGTAACCTCTACCTCGCGGTCGCGGGCGTCATCGGGGTCCTATTTTTGGTGGGCACGCTTGCCGGGCTGCGTGAGACGGGGCTGCGCGAGGGGGCCGGCAACCGCTGGGCGCGCCGCCTTTTTCTCGCATCGCTCATCTACTTGCCGCTCCTGTTCGCCGCGCTCGCGGTGGACGTCGCTGCCGGTTGACCGTGCGTGACGGGGCGCTGCGCGTCTTGGGGCTCCTGAGCGCTCTCGCGCTTCTGGGCTGCGGAGATCCTCCTCCACCACCGCTGCCGGTCATGGTTCCGCTGTCCGACTTCTCCCTCACCGAGGCGTCCGGCGATTCGTTCTCGTCGGACGCGCTGCATGGCAAGGTCTGGGTCGCCGACCTGGTCTTCACGAGCTGTCCGTCGATCTGCCCCACGATGAGCTCCACGATGGGGAACCTGCACCGCCGCATCACGCACGATGACGTGCGCTTCGTCTCGATCACGGTCGACCCGGAGGTCGACACTCCGGAGGTGTTCGACGCCTACGCAGCGCGGTTCTCCGCGGACCGCCAGCGCTGGCACTTTCTGACGGGTGCCCCCGAGGACGTGAACCGTGTGATTCATCAGTCGTTCCGCCTCCCGGCCGGAGATCGGATCGACCGGGACGACGGCACCTACGACATGCTGCACACCGGGCAGTTCATCCTCATCGATCAGCACATGAACATGCGTGGGCTCTACGAGACCGACCGCGCCGGACTCGACGCGCTGGAGCGTGACATCGGCCGCCTCCGGTCCGAGTCGTGACGGGCTGGCCCCGTTTGCTCTGGCTCGCGCCGCTGCTGCTCGTGGCCTGCGGCCCCGGGAGGCGTACGTTCGAGGCCCCCGTGGAGCTCAACGGGGTCACGGTGGCGCCGGAGGTGCTCAACCGGGGCGAGATGGCCTACATGCGCTACTGCCGTGGCTGCCACGGGCAGACCGGGCACGGGGACGGCCCCTACTCCTCCTCGATGGAGCCCCGGCCCGCCGACCTGACGACGGGGCGCTACCGCACGATGGGCGACGGTGAGCTGCCTTCGGATGCGGCGCTGATGACGCTGCTCGAGGAGGGCATCGACGGCACCGGCATGCGACCGATCGCGATGACGGACGAGGACCGGAACGCGGTCGTCCAGTACCTCAAGACGCTCTCGCCGCGCTGGATGAACGCTCAGCCTTCCGGTTCGTAGCGCAACACGTCCCCGGGCTGGCATTCGAGGTACGCGCAGATCTTCGCCAGCGTCCCGAAGCGCACGCCGCGCACATGACCGCGCTTGAGCAGCGACAGGTTGGCCGGCGTGATGCCCACGTACGCGGCGAGGTCTTTCGACTTCACCCCACGCCGCTCCATGACCACCCCCAGCTCGACGACGATCGGCACTACACGAACTCCTGGTTTTCCGTGTGAATACGGGCAGCCTCGCCCATCAGCCGTGCGAAGGTCCAGACCGCGAGAGACGCGACCAGTCCCATGAGTTGAGGGGAGCCGAGCTGCAGGCTCAGACGTCCGCCCTCGGGAGGTGCTCCCACACTCAGAAGGAGGCTGGCCCCGACGGGCACGGCGACACTCAGCGCCGTTCCCACTGCGAGCAACGCGGCGAACCGGGCCAACTGCTGCGCCATGGCGGGTTCGAAGACGTGCCCCTGCCCGACACGCACAAAGGCCCGCGCGAGCACAACAAACGCGGCGCCCCCAACAACACCGGGGAGTGCGGCGAGCCCTCGCGCGACCGCGAACTGCCAGGCGGACACGTGCGCCAGGGAGTCGAACCCGAGGGAAGAGAACAGCTCCGGGGCGGGCCGAGTCGACACCGTGAAGAGGGTGCCGCCGACCACCGCCAGCGCGCCCAAAGCGGAGGCGGCCGAGGCGACTCGCGCGCGACGCGCCAGGGTCTGGTTCGGGGTCACGGGGCACCTCTGTGCACGAGGGGAATCAGATGGCGGGCGGTCACCTCGAAGAAGGCGGCTTGGGCCGCGTCGTCGTTGTACGCGTGGCCGGTGAACGTGATGACCGCGTCGTACCGCGGAAACGCGAACGCGAACTGCCCCCCGTTTCCCCGCGTCTGAAACGAGCGGACTTCCCCATCCACCACCGGCTCTAGCCAAAACAGATATCCGTACCGAGGCCCGGGCTGGCCCTCGGGGACCAGCGTCGTGTGCACGTCCAGCATCGCATCGATGTAGCCCTCTGACACGAGCTGCTCTCCGTCGTGGCGGCCGCGATTCAGAGCCAGCAGAGCGACCTTGCTGAGGCTCTCAGCCGAGAGTTCGAGGTGGCCCCCCGCGTCGGTCACGCCGCCCGGAGCGGGATCCCAACGTGCCTCGTGGATGCCAAGCGGCCCGAACAGCCACTCCTCCGCGACGTCCGGGAGGGGGCGTTCGGCGACCCGCGCCACGATCTCGCCGAGCACCACGACCCCCGCGGTGCAGTAGCTGAAGCGCGCGCCCGGTGGATGGGTGCGAGGGAGGTCGAAAAAGAAGCCGATCCAGTCGTTCGTTCCGTACATCCGTTCCTCGTTGCCGCGGGACACGTCGTCCGAGTCGTTGCAGTCGAGACCGCTCTGCATCGTGAGCAGGTCCTCGATGCGGAGCGCGCGCCCTTCGCTCCAGCTGGGGGGCGGCGTGCGCTCGGGAAAGAACGACTGGACAGGTTCATCGACCGAAGCGATCAGCCCCCGGTCGATGGCCTGTCCCACGAGAAGCGAGGTGATCGACTTGGTGCTCGAACGCAGGTCATGAAGCGCCGTGCGATCGTAGGGAGGGCGGTGGTGCTCGGCGACCAGCTGTCCCCCTCGCGTGACGAGGAGCGAATCGACCGGCAGGTCGCGTTCCCGGATCTCCGCGATCGCGTTGTCCCAGTGTGTCGCATCGAGCCCCTCGGCGGCCAAGGACGAGCGCGGGAGCGGGACGGAACGGGCGTCGTAAATCGGGGGCTGGCACGCCACCAGCAAGACGGCCACCGAGGACACGATCGGGAGGTGCACACTCTTTCTGTAATACAGAAAGAAGATTCTGTAAAACAGAAATCTACTTCGCCCAACTGCGGGACGCAAGAGTCCACCTGGAGTCCGGGTGCGCCCGACGGCGGTAGGGCGTCCCCGGGCTCAGCGCGTGCAGTAGCTGCGCGGGGCGCGGCGAACGGTCCGAAGCAGCGCGCGCGCCTCGTCCAGACGATCCGAGCGAGGGTGCGCTCGTGGGAACACCTCGAGGGCCGAGCGTGCGTCCGTGCAGGCGTGCAGGGCGTAGAAGGCTTGGGCCATCCCGAGGAGCGCGTCGTCGGCGGCGTCGCCTTGCGGGTGTCCGTCGATCACGGCGCGGAGCTCCCCGAGGGCCGTCGCGGGACGATTCTCTTCCAGGAAGCTCGTCCCGACGCGGAGCAGCGCGTTGTCGACGCGTTCGTCCTGACCGTGCCGCTGCACAAAGAGCCGGTAGAGCGCCCGCGCGCGGGAGTACTGCCGTCCGCGGTAGGCCTGCTCGGCCAGATCGAAGTGGGCGCCTGCCGCGGCCGGCACCGACGCCTCGTCGACCGTCGGGTCGAGGCCGACATGGCGCGCGAGCTTCTTGAGCTGCCGATCGGTGGCTGTCTGCTGTTCCTGCATGGCGGCTTGCTGGCGTTCGGCTTCGTGCCGCAGCTCCGCAAGCTGGCCTTCGATGGCCATCATCTGCTGCTGGAGCGTCTCGACCTGCGCGCCCGTGTCCGCGCTGTTGCGGGTGACCAACTTGGTCGCACGCCCCAACACGTCCTCCAGCGCCTGGACCTTCGTCTGCGCCGTGGCGATCTCGGTCTCCAGCTCTTCACGCTGCGACGCCTGGTTCTGCTCGAGCTCGGTGATGCGCGAACGCATGGAGACGCCGTCCGCCGCGGTGGTCCAGCAGGCGCCCAAAAACGAGCCGCCCACCGCCACGAGAATGACGGTGGGCAGGTGGCTTCGATCGACTTTCATCGCGTCCTAGACGTAGCGCGTCGAAGGGCTCAGCGCTCTTCGAACGCGGCCCGACGGTCCTGGCCCCAGCTCGACTCGCTGCTGCCTCGCGCCATCTCTTCGCCCATCGAGCGGGTGGTCGTGCGGCCGCGGTCGACGCCCAGCCGGCCGAGGTGTCCCTGAACCGTCTGCGCACGCCGCTCGCCGAGCGCGAGGTTGTACTCCTCGGTGCCGCGCGGGTCGCAGTGGCCGGTGATCGTCACGCTCTGCATGTCGCGCTCGTTCATGCAGGCTGCGTTGCCCTCGAGCGTGCTGCGCGAGTTGCCGTCGAGTTCGCTCGAGTCGTACGCGAAGTAGACCGAGCTGAGCTGACAAGCCGGCGGCGCCTGCTCGATGGGCTCCTGCACGACCTGGCGTGCGACACAACGGTTGTTGACGCACTCCTCGTTGGGACCGCAGTCGGCGTCGCTGCCGCACCAGCCGGGGATCGCCTCGCAGCGGCCCGAAGCGCATGACTGGCCTGCCGGGCAGTCGCTGTCGCCACGGCACTGCTGGCAGGCGCCGTTCACGCAGAACTCGCTCTCGTGGCACTGCTCGTCGTTGTCGCAGTTGGGGTATTCGGGGCCGCCGCAGCCGACCGCGATCAGCAGTGACACCAATCCGAGGGCGCCCATCCAAAACGAGGAGCCCATCCGATACGAGGAGACCGTGCGACCAGTTACCGTGCGAAGAGAGTTCACCGACATTCCGACATTCCTCCCGCGGGTGCGAAGTCCACTACGCGCCTCCCCCACCCGACGACCCCCCTGCTAACCGGTCCCGCCAGCGATGTCAACGACTCCCCGGTTGCACGCGATGTAACCGGCCTTGCGCTGCGATGGGCGCTGCGGCAGGGTGATTCGACCGATGGGGAGCATCCCGCTCTCTTCGGCGGGAGCTCCTCTGTCATGCGCCTCGCGAACCGAACGTCGCTCTCGACGTGCCGTTGGTCTCTCCTTCTTCTGCTCGTGATCGCGCTGGCCGGGTGCGACGACTCGAGCGAACCGGTGGACTCGGGCGTGGTTGACGCCGGGCGTGACAGCGGGCCAGTGGTGGTTCGCTGCGGCCCCGGCGACGACGTCGACGACGACAAGATCAGCGCTGAGGACGAGGGCGAGGGCGATCCGGACGGCGACGGAATCCCGAACTCGCGCGACGATGACTCGGACGGCGACGGGTTCTCAGACGCCGACGAGGCCGGGGACGCGGACTGCGCCAGCTTGCCGGTCGACAGCGACAGCGATGGCATCCCCGACTTCCTCGACCGTGACGCCAACGGTGACGGGACGGACGACGCCACCCAGACGATGGACCTGGACGGCGACGGCATCATCGATCGCCTCGATGAGGACGTCGACGGAGACGGCATCCGAAACGAGGTCGAGTTCGGCGAGGGCACCGAGCCGGTCGACAGCGACGGCGACGGCACCCCGGACGTCTTCGACCTGGACTCCGACGACGACTCCGTCTCGGATCAGAACGAAGGCGCCGTCGACGGCGACCTCGACGGCACCCCGAACTACCTCGACCTGGACTCGGACGGGGACGGCGTGCCGGACTCCGTGGAAGCGGGCGACGGTGACATCGCGACCCCGCCGGTGGCGTGTCCCGTCGAGGTGAACCCGATCACCGGAGAGCTCGAGGCCGATGGCTTCGCAGACTTTGCCGACCCCGACTCGGACAACGACGGCCTCGGCGACGGTGAGGAGATCGCGCTCGGCACCGACCCGTGCAACCTGGACTCGGACGGCGACGGCCTCGGCGACCTGGCCGAGGGCTCCTACGAGCAGCTCAACTGCCCCGACGGCGTGACCGGCACCGACTGCGGTTGCGCGACGCAGGCCGGCTGCACCATCCCCGACGAGCACTTCTACGTGGTGCTGCCCTTCAACGGCATGCCCGTCGAGCGTGACCTCGACTTCGCCACCGACATTCGGGTGGCTGACATCTTCTTCCTGACGGACATCACCGGCTCGATGGGCGGCACCCTGGGTCGTGTGCAGACCACCGTCTCCACGCCCGGTACTGGGCTCATCGCACGGATCGGCGAGACGATCCCGGACGCATGGTTCGGCGGCGGCTACTTCCAGGACTTCCCTTTTGGCGGCTACGGTTCGGCGGGCCGCGACGAGGCGTTTGGGCTGGCGATCCGCATGACCCCGCCCGACCGCGCGGCCGACGTGGCCTCCGCGTTCAGCGCCCTCAGCACGAGCGGCGGCGCAGACGGTCCCGAGTCCCACACCGAGGCGCTGTTCCAGGCGATCACGGGGGAGGGCGGCACCTGGACCTACAGCGGCGGCACCAGCTACATGATGCGCCGGCACGTCGGCGACTGCCTCGACACGGGCTGGGGCGCCCCCTGCTTCCGCGAGGCGGCCCTGGCCATCGTGGTCATGTTCAGCGACATCTGCGCGCACGAGGGCCCGCCGGGCGAGTCCTCCAGCTGCGGCGCGTACACCGGCATCACGCCCACGGCGACCGTCTGGACGGACATGATCGCCGAGATGAACCGCCGCGGCGCGAAGTTCGTCGGCGTCTCCGCCCGCAACAGCGGCTCCTGCGCCACGTCGGTGGGCCCGAGCGGGTCGTCCCCCTGCTACTACATGCGGCGGACGGCCGAGGAGACGGGATCCGTCGACCTCGACGGGAACGCATTGGTCTACGATCTGCCGAACTCCGGTTCGAGCGACACCGTGTTCGTCGACACGGTCGTCGGCGCCATCGAGACGGTCGCCACGCGGGTGCCGCTCGACATCGACACGCGGATCCGGGACGACCCCTCCGACGCCATCGGCATCGACGCATCGCGCTTCGTCAAGCGCCGGCAGCCGGCCTGCCGGGCCGACCCGCCCGTCGACCCGTGCTGGGTCCCGCCGGAGGGCGTCACGGCGGAGCAGGCGGTCGCGTTCGTGGATGAGTCGACCTTCTTCGGCGTCATCCCGGGCACGCGCGTCACATTCCGCATCACGTTCCAGAACGACTTCTACGCGGGTGATACGACCGCGCAGGTGTTCGTGGCGTTCATCGACGTTCGGACCGGCACCGCGGTGCTGGACACCCGGCAGGTCATCGTCGTGGTGCCGGCCAACCCGCGCGGCCAGATCGAGTAGCCACTTTCCTGGCACGACGCGTTGCGTCAAATGCGGCCCGCGCACCTTTTCGGTGGCGGGCCGCTCTGCTATGTCCGGGCGCATGACCATCCAGCTCGGCAGCCGAATGAAGGCGATCAAGCCGTCCGCCACCCTGGCTATGACGCAGAAGGCGAACGAGCTTCGGAGCCAAGGTGTGGACGTGCTCGCCTTCGGGGTCGGGGAGCCTGACTTCCGGACCCCCGAGTCCATCTGCGAGGCCGCCAAGCACGCGCTGGACGACGGGGCCACGCACTACACCGCGGTGGGCGGGATCCAGCCGCTCCGGGAGGCCATCCAGGCGCGAAGCGAGGCCCGGCGTGGGGTGCGGCACGATCTCAACGAGATCGTTGTCTCGGTCGGCGCAAAGCACACCCTGTTTAACCTGGCGATGGTGCTGCTCGATGCGGGGGACGAGGTCATCATCCCGGCCCCGTACTGGGTGAGCTACCCGGCGCAGTGCGAGATCGTCGGAGCGGTCCCCAAGGTGCTGTCGACCAGCGAGGAGCAAGGCTTTCGTCTGACACCGGAGGCGCTTCAAGCCGCGATCACGGACAAGACCCGGGCGCTGATCCTCTGTTCCCCCTCGAATCCGACCGGCTCGGCGTATCCCCCCGCGCAGCTCCGCGCGCTCGCGGACGTGTTGGCTGCCCACCCGAACATCTGGATCATCGCCGACGAGATCTACGGTGAGCTCGTCTACGATGGGTTCGATCAGAAGTCCTTGCTCGAGGTCGCTCCAGAGCTGAAGGATCGGATGATCATCGTCGACGGGGTGAGCAAGACCTACGCGATGACCGGCTGGCGCATCGGCTGGGCGTTGGCGCCGGCCGCCGTCGTGAAGGCCGTCGGCAAGCTGCAGGGCCAGTCCACGACGAACCCCGCCGCCATCTCTCAGCACGCCGCGATCGCCGCCCTGACGCAGGACCAGGGTCCAGTCGACAAGATGCGTGTGGCGTTCGCGGGACGGCGGCGCGCCATCGTCGATGGGCTCAACGCGTTGGAAGGGGTGAGCTGCCGGGAGCCCGAGGGCGCCTTCTACGCATTTCCGAACGTCTCGGCCTTGGTGGGCAAGAAGGCGGGAGAACACGTCATCGAGGACGACGTGGCGCTCGCCATGTGGCTGCTCGAGACGGCGCGCGTCGCGGTGGTGCCCGGAACGGCGTTCGGGGCGCCGGGGTACCTCCGCATGAGCTACGCCACCTCGATGGAGACCATCCAAGAGGGCCTTCGCCGCATCGGCGCGGCGATCGCAAAGCTCAGCTGAGGCTCATCGCCTCCGGCGTCGCGCCCCCCATCCGAGCGCGAGGAGGGCGAGGAAGGCGGGCGCGGGAGACGGGGACGGAGCGCCGACGCGGCAGCCACAGCCTCCGTCGGTCGGCGGCGCGGTGCCCCCGTCCAGCGGCATGCCCCCGTCTCCGAGGGGGACGCCGGCGGCGTTGCCGGACAAGGCCACGGTCACGAGCGGCTCGTCCGGATCGTTGCTCGACACCAGGAGCACGGTGCTGAACTCGCCTCCGGCTTCGGGGGAGAACCGCACCGGCACACGCTGGCTCGAGCTGGGGGCGAGCACCACGGTCTCCGTCTCCGTCGAGAACGGACCTTCCGGCTCCCCGAGGGTCACGCTCAGCTCGGCTTCCCCGTCGTTGATCAGCGTCAGGAGCGCCTCGTCGGTCTCGCCTGCATTGGC
>JBGCFC010000182.1:0-22391 GCA_045106715.1 Sandaracinaceae bacterium | reverse complement strand
GTCCGATGTGGCCGCCGAGCTCGCTCAGCTCGAGGGGGCCATGGCGGATCCCGGCAAGGCCGACCAGCTCGAGATCATCCTCGAGCGGTTCGGGCATCTGCAGACACGCTTCGACGAGCTGGACGGCTACGGACTCGAGGCGCGCGCTCAGGAGATCCTCGCCGGGCTCGGGTTTGCGCCCGAGGTCGTCACAGGGGACGTCGGCGCGCTGTCGGGTGGCTGGAAGATGCGCGTCGCCATCGCCCGCATCCTCTTGATGCGGCCTGACGTTTTGCTGCTCGACGAGCCCACCAACCACCTGGACATCGAATCCATCATCTGGCTCGAGCGCTTTCTCAAGGCGTTTGAGGGGGCGCTCATCATCACGTCGCACGACCGGTCCTTCCTCGACCGCGTCGTCACGAAGATCGTGGAAATCGATGGCGGCGAGCTCACGAGCTTCTCGGGCGACTACGACTTCTACGAGGCCCAGCGCGCGATCCGGGACGCGCAGTCCGAGGCGCAATACGCGCGCCAACAAGCGATGCTGGCCAAGGAGAAGGCGTTCATCGCTCGGTTCAAGGCCCGGGCGAGCCACGCCGCGCAGGTGCAGTCCCGCATCAAGAAGCTCGATAAAATCGACCTCGTCGAACCGCCGAAGCGACGCAAGGTCATCGAGTTCGACTTCCCCAAGCCGCCGCGCTCCGGGGACGACGTCGCCAAGCTGGTCGCGGTGGAGAAAGGCTACGGCGAGCGCAAGCTCTACGACGGATTCGACCTCCTCGTGCGCCGCGGCGAGCGTTGGGCGGTGATGGGAGTCAACGGAGCGGGCAAGTCTACGCTCCTGAAGCTGGTCGCGGGCGAGTCAGAGCCGGACGCCGGCGAGGTCAACCTCGGCGCCAGCCTTCGTATGGGCTACTTCGCGCAGCACGCGATGGAGGTCATCGACGGGGACCAGACCGTGCTCGAAGTGATGGAGCATGCCTACCCCAAGGCGAGCGTGGGGTCGCTCCGGACGGTGCTGGGCGCATTTGGGTTCTCCGGTGACGATGTCGAGAAGCCCAGCCGCGTGCTCTCAGGCGGCGAGAAGGCGCGCCTCGTGATGGCCCGCATGCTCTACAAGCCGCCGAACTTCCTCGTCCTCGACGAGCCCACCAACCACCTGGACATGGACACCAAGGCCATGCTCGTGAACGCGCTCGCGGACTACGAGGGCACGATGCTCTTCGTCTCGCACGACCGGACGTTCCTCTCAGCCGTCAGCAACCGGGTGCTCGAGCTGACCCCGGCCGGGCCGCACACCTACGGCGGCGGCTACCTCGAATACGTCGAGCAGGCCGGTCAGGAGGCGCCTGGGATCCGGTGAGCGGGTGAGGCGCTAACCTCGGGACGGCGCGCCCGTGACCTCGCCACGCGTTCGCCGCACGGCGGCGTGGACGGCGGTCACGGCGTGTGCTCGCCAACTACGCGTCTCTCGAACGGGCGCCCCAAGTCTGGGCGTCGATCAACCGGGCCCTCGGCGGCGCCGCGGCAACGTGATGCTGGGGGGCTACGTCGTGCTCTGGGCATGGAGGGGCTGCGTTTGTGGCTCGCTTCGGTCGGCGCTCTCCGCGACGCCTTCTCGGGACGGCGGGACTCATGCTCCTGAACGGCGGTCCTCTATGACCTCGAGCGGGGACCGGCGGAGAAGTTCCACATGCTCCAGTACGGGATCGTGGGCGGCCTCCTGTTCGTGGCGCTCCGCGTCGACTTCGACCACCGCGCGTCGCGTCTCTACGTGATCGGCGCCGCACTAGGCACGCTGGCTGGCCTCCTGGACGAGGTCATCCAACACGACCTCCCGACGCGCGTGTTCACCCTTCACGATGTGTTCGTGAACGGCGGGAGCGCCGCGTTGATCTTGGCGTTCATCGGCCTAGATCAGCCCGCGGACGGCGGCGCGCCGCTGGGATAGCAATGGGCTCGCGCCTCTGCCCCCCAAGCTCCTCGCGTTCGCCGCAACTCCGCCACATCCGCTTCCCATACCCGTGGGATGCCGCCCCCACCCTTTGTCGCGTCCGCCCAGAGTCCCTACCGCAGTACGGAAGCCACCCCGGTTGCCGCGCCCTCGAGCGTGCGCCGCTTTGGGCTGCGCGAGCTGGCGGCGGTGGCGCTCGGCGTCGTGCTCGTCGACGTGACCTTGCTCGATGCGGACGGCCTCCGCGCCGGAGGCGTGGGGCTCGCCGCGCTCTTCGCTTCGATGCTGGTCCTGGTCTATTGCAGCGCTCGCGCGCGTCGGCTCAGCGCGTCAGCGGGCGTGGTCGCGCTCGGATTGGTGCTCGTCGCGGTACGCTGCGCGTTCGAGCCAACACCGCTGACGTTCATGTCGGGGGCCTTTCTTGTCCTCGCCTGGGGGGTGGTGCTGCGTCGCCCGCGCGCACTGGTTCTCCGGGTCGGGCTGACTTGGCTTCGAAGCGTGCCGGCGTGGCCAGGGCGGGTGAAGGCGGCGGGGACGCGCGCCGCGGACGTTGTCACCGGGCTCTCAGGCGGGCGGCGTCATCTGCTTCCGGTGCTCATTCCAGCCATGCTGACGCTCTGTTTTGTTGGCCTGTTCTCTCTGGCCAACCCGGTTGTCGCGAACCTGGTCGGCGCCCTCTGGAGCTGGGTGATGGCGGGCGTGGTCCTGCCCGGCGTTGCCCGGGTGTTCACGTGGCTGCTCGCCGCCGCTGCACTCGTCACGCTGGTGCGCCCCAGCGTGGCGCTCGTGAAGGCCCATGATGAACTCGATACGGAGACCGAGTTTGTCAGCCGTGTGCGGGAGCTCGTGGCGCGCAACACGCTCCTCGCGAGCAACCTTCTGTTCTTGTCGTACAACGCGCTGGAGGCGAGCTACCTGTTTGGCGGACGCGTTCCGGAGGGGATGACGACGCAGGAGTACGCGCATCAGGGGGCCTTCTGGCTCACGGTGACGCTGGCCTTGCTCACCGTCGTCGTGAGTGGGCTGTTCCGCGGGGCGCTGGCGCACCGTCCGGAAGGCCGGCTGCCGCGTCGTCTCGCGATGCTGTGGATCGCGCAGGGCCTCGTCATCGGGGCGGGGACCTACTGGCGCATCGGGATCCACATTCAGCACAGCGGTTTGTCCAACCTTCGGATCGTCGGGGTGCTCGGCACCTCGCTCGTCATCTTGGGCGCGCTCCTCGTAGGGGCGAAGCTGCACTGGCGTCGGAGCTTCTTCTGGCTCTTCAGCCGTCAAATGAGCGCGTTTGCCGTCGTCGCGGTCGGGTTCGCGGTGTTCCCCACCCACACGCTGTCGGCGGCGGTGAACGTGCGGCGCATCCAGAGCGGGGAAGCCGGCCCGCTGGTTCACATGCGTGCGCAGTCTCAGGAGCCGGAGAGTGCGGTCCTCCTGCTCCCGCTGCTCCACCACGAAAACGCGACCGTGCGGCGGGGTGTGGCGGTCCTGTTGCGCCGCAGCCGGACCCGCCTCGTCGAGGACGTGTACGATCGACACTCTGCGCGCGAGTTCGACCTGCTGAGCCCGTGGGCGCTCCGCCAAATCACGGACGCTCGTCCCCGAATCGACGCGCTCCTGCAAGGCGCCGACGAGGATGCCGCGTTGTCTGTCATGCGCGCGCTTGCCGTTGCCCCGTCGCCAACTGCGACGATGAGCGAACCGAGCGCAGGCATGTGATCTCTTCGTCGTGCAGCTTATGTCGCGCGAGCCTGGCGGCGGAAGTTGGAGAACGGAGACGCAGAGACTTCAGCCGAGGCGGCGGAGGTGGATCGACAGCTCTCAGCGCCCGCGCCATCCGGAGCGCTCCGGCTCGTCCACGAGCGTGCCCGAGCCCCCCGCCTCCGCGGGCGCGTCGAGAAATTTTGGGAGGCCGTCGTTCACGTCCATCACACGCTCCCCATAGAAGAGGTGCAGCGCCGGCTCGTAGTTGAACTGCGAGCCGGTCAGGAGCAGCGGGTAGACGACCCGCCAGCCAAGGCCGGGTTTGCCCATGAGGACACCGCCGCCGCACGCCGCGCATGTGGTGCGCACCGACTTGGCGTTGTGCGTCGACTCGGTGACGGCGCCGGTGATCTTGACCGCGTTGGCAGGCCAGGCGGCCAAGGCCGTGATGGGCGCGGAGTGCCATCGGCGGCACGACTCGCAGTGGCAGTAGGCCGAGAAGACGGGGTCGGCCTGGACCTCCACCAAAACGGCCCCGCAGTAGCACTGACCTCGATGGCTCTCACTCATTCTGACCTCCTCGTCGTGAGCGGGGCCAAGTGTATCGAAACCGCGAAGTCTTGGGGTGGAGGCGGAAGCTCTCCTTCGCCAAGCCCCTAGACCCAGCCTCGTCGTCCCGGACTGCAGCTGAGCCGTGTCGCGCTCCGAGATCAGGCTCGTCAAGTCTGCCTCGCACATCTACGCGCGAAGCGGTGCGCCTTCGGCCAGGTCGGTGTCCTTTCGCCACGCTCGTGAGAGCGCGACGTCGGCCTGGTAGCGCGCGATCTCGGCCTGTCGACGTGTGGCGTCCCAGCCGAGCTTCTCACCCATGTAGGCGGCGATCCTTTCGGTCACCCCAAGGCCCTGGTCGACGTCGCGATAGAAGAGCTGCGTCCGGCGGATCATCAGGTCGCTCACCGTCGCAGCCAGCTCCTCTTCGATCGCCCAGTCCACCATCGCGAGGATCTCGGGGCGTCCCTCGATCAGGCGCTCGCCCAGCGAAGAAGTCTCCGCCACTCGCTCGGCGATCGTGAGCGCACGCATGCCGTACGTGTCGGCGAGGTGGCGCGCGGTGTCGTCGTCGATCTGACCGTCCGCCGCGGTGCTGACCTGGGCGGCGACCTTCGCGTGATCGTCGTTGGCGGGCCAGCCGACGGCTCCGGGCAGGGGGTCCTTGTCGGTGCGTGGCACGGCGAGCTCACGCGGTCCCTCGATCAGCTCCAGGAGCCGGACAGCCTTGTCGACCACCTCTGCGGCCATCCGGCGGTAGGTGGTGAGCTTCCCGCCGGCGATCGTGATCAAGCCGTCGTGCCCGAGCACGATCTGGTGCTCGCGGCTCACCGAGGACTCGCTCACGTCGGCATCCCCGCCGTGCGGCGCCATCAGAGGGCGAATCCCGGCCCAGGTGGCGATCACGTCTGCGCGCTTCAACGGGTGATCGGGGAAGTACGCGGTCGCCGCGGCGATGAGGTAGTCCACGTCCTCGAGGGACGCCTTCACGTTCGCCGGGTCTTCCTCGAAGTCGGTGTCGGTCGTGCCGATGTAGGTCCGGTCTCCCCAGGGTAGGGCGAACAGCACGCGCCGGTCTTCCGGGTGGAAACAGACGACCGCGTGGGCGACCGGCAGGCGCTCGCGATCGACGACGATATGGATCCCCTTGGTCGGGCGAAGCAGTCCGTCGCGGTCCGGATGTGCGTCGTCGCTTCGGCTCATCGCGAGCGTCGCGTCCGTCCAGGGCCCGGTCGCGTTCACGACCACCTTGGCGCGGACCTCCCGCGTCTCGCCGCCAAGTTGGTCTTCGACGTTCACGCCCACCAGGCGGCCGTCGTCTCCATGCACGAAGCCCGTGACCTTCGCCCATGTGGCGATGACCGCCCCGCGCTCCGCCGCGTCCAGCGCCGTCTCGAGGGTCAGGCGCGCGTCGTCGGTCGCGCAGTCGTAGTAGAGCGGCGCCCCCTTCAGGCCATCCTGACGAAGCGCGGGCTCCTCTTTGGCCACGTCGGCGGGCTTCAGCCGGCGTGGGCGCTTCGGCGAGCGGAAGAGCGACAGGCCTTCGTAAAGGCGGATGCCGGTGTTGATCATCCAGAGCGGCTTGTTGCCGTCCCCCTTGAAGACAGGGAACAGAAAGCCCATCGGGTTGACGAGGTGCGGTGCGATCTCCTGCAGGACGCGGCGCTCCGACACGGACTCGAACACGAGCCCAAACTCATATTGCTCGAGGTAGCGCAGCCCCCCGTGCACGAGCTTGCTGGACCGCGAGCTGGTCCCGAAGGCCACGTCGCACATGTCCACGGCGGCGACCTCGAGTCCGCGCCGCGCCGCGTCCCGCGCGATGCCCGCGCCGGTGATGCCGCCCCCGATGACGAGAACGTCGAACGCGCCCTCCAGCTGCTCCCACATCGCCTGCCGGTTCGGCATTCACGCCTCCTCGTCCGCGGCTACGCCCCGCGGCCCTCGTCCGTTCTGGGTGTGCGTGGTCCCGCACTCGTTTCCGAGCGGCGGACTCCTCACGGAGCGGGGTCTAGCACCGCGGGTCGCCTTCCGCGACCGGTGGGACTCAACGGTGGATGGTCTGCGCGCGGTCCTTGCCGACGCCGACCATGGTCACCGGCACGCCGCTCTTCTTCTCGATGGTCTCGACGTACGCGCGTGCGTTGGCGGGTAGCTCGTCCCAGCCCCGGCAGTCGCCCAGCGACTCCGTCCAGCCAGGCAGCTGCTCGACGATGGGCTTCATCCGCCCCTGACCCTCGAACGGCGGCTCGTCTTGCTCGACGCCGTCGAGCTCGTAGCCCACGCACATCGGGATGGACTCGAGCCCGGTCAGCACGTCGAGCTTCGTGAGCGCGACGGCGTGCATGCCGTTGACCCGCGCCGCGTAGCGCAGAACCGGTACGTCGAACATGCCGCATCGCCGGGGCTGTGCGGTGGTCGGGCTGATCTCGCCGCCCTGATCTTGCAGCGCTTTGGCGATCTCGCCGGTCAGCTCGGACGGCAACGGACCCGACCCCGAGCGGGTGGTGTACGCCTTCGCGACGCCGACGACTCGCTCGACCAGACTGGGCGAAATCCCAGTGCCCGCGCAGGCGCCGCCGACGACGGTGGAGGCGCTGACGACATACGGGTAGTAGCCGTGATCGAGGTCCACCATCGTCCCGAACGGGCCCTCGAGAACCACGGGTTGGCCGTTCTTCGCCCGTTCGGCGATCCGACGCGAGCCGTCCACGATGCGGGGGCGAAGCTTCTCACCCGCTGAGGCGTACGCGTCAACGAGCGCCGTCACGTCGGGGACCTCTCCGCCGAGCGCGGCCAGCGCCGGACGCGCGGCCTGGATGCTGCGCTCGATGAGCGCGGGCAGGGCATCCGGAAAGAGGAGATCACCGATGCGCACACCGGTTCGGCCAACACGGTCTCCGTACGCCGGGCCGATGCCACGTCGCGGTGTCCCGCTGGCTCCCTCCTCTTCGCCGCGAAGCCGGTCGAGCTCGATGTGGTGCGGGAGCACGACCTGGGCTCGCTGGTCGACGAACAGCTCGCCCTTCTGGGCGTGGTGCTGTTCGAGCACGCCGAGCTCGTCGAGGATCAGACGGGGGTCGAGGGCCATCCCCTGCGCAAGGAGGACCGAGTGGCCGCGGCTCAGGGCCTCGGACGGAACCGCGTGGAATACGAGGCGCTCCCCCTCGGCCACCAGGCTCTGGCCCGCGCTGTAACCGCCTGCGTACTGCGCGATGAGGGCATCTTCGCCCGCCAACAGCTCGACGATCTTCCCCTTGCCCTCGTCTCCCCATTGCACGCCGACGACCGCTACGACACTCATCTGTCCTCCCGCTTCGACCGACCGACCGGGGGGTCGATCGAGGGCGGTCCAGTGGACCGACCCAGGGCGCATCGTACGGTGCGAGCCCGGATCGAATCAATCGCCGGCCGACAGGCCATAGGCGCCGGCGTTCTTCAGAGAGGGCAGCGCCACTCTCCGGATTTGCAGTGTGCGCACCGCCCACACATCGTGGAAGACACGGTATTGGAGGGCCGTCTGGTCGAGGTAGTCCACGCCGGCGGAGCCGCCTGTCCCGGTGCGGCGGCCGATCATTCGCTCCACCATGCGCGCGTGGCGCTGACGGAACACCACGAAGGCCTGCTCGAGTGCCACGATCCCATCGACGACTTCGCGGGGCCACGCCAGCAGCGGGAGCTCGCGGTAGCCCTCGATCAGCACCAACGCGGCCCGTACCCGGCGGCGCCGCGCGCGCTGACCGGTCTCGACGTCCTCGGCATTCAGGAAGCGCGTCGTCGATACGATGCCCGCTTCGTACCGCTCGGTGAGGCGCTCACGGTCCGCCTCGGTGTGGGCGTCGTGCACGGCGAGCTGTGCGCCACGACGTGCCTCGGCCGCGTGCGCGCCGAGGTAGTCCTCGATGAACCCGGACACGGTGGCCTCGTCGTTCGGGTCGCCAGGCACGGCGCCGTCGATCGGCGTGCGATAGAGCCACTCCTCGAGGCACGCCTTGAGCGTCGGCGTGTCGGAGAGCCGCGCCGAGACGCGGCGTGACGCGGGGGAGTCTGAGCCGTCCGCGTTCTTGAGCGCGCGCATGTACCCCGACGCCGAGCCCAACGAGATGCGGTCGTCGTCGGAGAGCCCCATCAGAATCTCGACCTCCCGCAACTGCGCGGACTGGAACCCGCTTGCGGGGCTCAGCTTGTCCCGGAACGCGAGGTAGTCGCGCGTCGTCATCGTTTCCATCAGCGTGAAATGATCGGCGATCTGCTCGAACAGCTTGGCCATCCGCCGAATGCCCCGCACGGCGCTCGACAGCGACTGCTCCTGAACACGGGGCTGTGCGAAGAGGTCGCGGACGGACACCAGCTCGCGAAGCGCCAGCTTGAACCAGAGCTCGTCGATCTGGTGCACCGTGATGAACAAGACCTCGTCGTTGCTGAGGCCCTCGTCGGTCGACTCGAGGCCTCCCTGGAGGGAGAGCAAGTCTTCGACTCGGATGTAGTCCCAGTAGGTCGTTGGTGTGCGCGTCATCCGTCTCCCCATGGCCGCGCGGAGGGACGCGACCGACAGCGCACAGTTGGGCACGTCATGGGGGCCTGCAAGCCGGGCCGTGGGCTCGAGCGCAATCGGTGCCGCACCCCACCGTGTACCCAGGTTCACGATCGTGCGGCAGACTGCCAAATGATAGTTGAATCATACGTTGGCATGGTGTTCGCTGTTCGTGCCGTCACGGGGCCCGACGCTCCGTGTCCGTGACCCGGGCGTCCGCCACGCGCGGGTTCCCCCATCTGATTGGCGTGGTGTCCATCGCCCCGCCTGCTACGAGGAACGATATGAACAACACTCGCGCTGCGATCCTTGCCGTCCTGGCCCTGTCGATGCTCGTGGCTGGCGGTTGTCGCCGTCGCTCTGCGCCCGCGGGCCAGAACGGCGCGCTGGACAGTCGGCAGTACAGCCGCCTGATGCGCTATGCGGAGCGCCACACCGGCTGCGACGAGTCTGTTCTCAGCCCTACGCTGATCAGCACGGGTCCCAACGTGTACAGCGTCACGGGCTGCGCCCACCCGGCGGACTACTGGCAGCAGTGCTCGAGGCGGCGTTGCCGATGGCAGCGCATCGAGCCCGCCCAGGAGGTCGCATCCCAGATGATCCAGTGCCCGACCACCAACATCCAACAGCAGATGACGCAATCACCCATGATGCGGTCCGTCACCGGCTGTGGCCAGACGCTCACGATGACGCTCGGATGCGACGGACGAAGCTGCCAGTGGCACGCCTCAACGCAGGGCCAGCAGCAGGTCTATGCTCAGCCCGCGCAGGTCCATGACGCGCCGGTGGGAAGCGTCTCGGCGCGCCTCTCGGCTCAGGTTCAGGCGCAGCGGGAGGCCGTGCTCTCCTGTCTCGACGCGGGCGTGAACCTGACGCTCAGCCTGCGCTGGACGGAGCAGGGCGCGGTGGTGGTCCAGCTCCCGCCGGAGCTGGCCGGCACTCCGTCGGAGGGCTGCATTCACGCGGCCCTCGGCGCGCTCCAGGTCTCGGCCCAGCAGCCCGGCCAGGTGCGGGTGCCCATCCAGTAGCGCTCGTCTTCCTCCAACTCCGCGCCGGGCTGGCTCTCCTCGAGGGTCAGCCCGGTTCGTGTTGGGGTCCGTTGAAGCGAACGCGAGCCCCATCGCTCACCGATGCCAAGGGTACGCCGATCGCCAGCGCGAGGATGAGATGAACCCCGGCACATCCCGGACCTCGACTTCACGGGAGACCGGCGCGGCGTCAGATTCCACAACCGGCCTGCGAAGGGCTCAATGGAACCGTTTCTCCCACTCTGTGACTCGTGTCCTGTCACCGCCAAGGAGTCGCGATAGGTTGTGGTCGCCAGAGAATGAGATCGGCCTCAGAGCTGCAGCGACGGCCCGAAGCCCTGGGGTATCAACCTGCTGAGTCTTGTCGCCAATTTCAGGCGCTTCAGAAGCCATGGTTCGAATGCCATGTTCCATGTGGGAGATTCGAATATCGGCAACCTCGGACAGCACGCTCAAGTTGAGTTGGCTCGCCAAGTCGGCACTTAGAAATGTGACCCACCTGGCACCTCTTGTCTTGCGACCAAGAAAGTAACTCGTGGTCTTGTTGTTCGCGACATCCATCCCAGGGTGACGCATTGCGAGTGGTCCGATCGCTTCTCCGGCCTCGTCCTTGAGTGACTCATCGCCACAAACGAATGCCGGCGCCACGTAGGCGCTGTCATACCTGAACTCGGCGCAGGAGGTGGTGGCGAAGTCGACGATGTCACTCCACGCGTCGGATGACGGAACCGGTAGGGTGATTTCGACTGCGCCGGTCCACGGTTGCTCTTCGTTGTGTACGTTCCCTCTCGCCCAGGCCTACAGCCGATGGTCCGGGGCAAACGCATCTGGTCCTTGCCAGTTGAAACTCAGCATGCTGCCGCCGTCGGCAGATTCGATTTCATGTTCAATGCGGCTGAGCGCGTCGGGATTCGACTTCGACAGCCGTGTTGCGTTGGAGCCAGCGTAGTACCAGCCCATGTGACTTCCTGCGAAGTCGAACCACCTCCGCGAGAGCGAAACCAGTGGCTTCTTCATGTCGTCGACGTGGCACTTGCAAAAGATCGCCAATACAACACGAACGTTGGCAGCGTCAGGATCCTCTAGGAACGCTGTTAACTCGTTCTGAATAGTGTTCAACATGCAGTGCCGTCCTGATGGTTGTCGATTCGCGTCCCGATGCGAGTGCAGGGGGGGGCTACATGACACGCCAGCATCCAGACGTAGAGGATGCAATCGTCGCATGGTGCGGGCCGGCTCGGATGTGGCGAGATGCCGGGCTGGCTCTCCTCGAGGGTCGGCCCGGTTCGTGTTGGGGTCAGTTGAAGCGAACGCGAGCCCCATCGCCCACCGATGCCAAGGGCACGCCGACCGCCAGCGCGAGGATGAGATGAACCCCGCTGATGATGAGGCCGAGTACCCCGAGCGCTGCGAAGAAGAAGTCCCCGGTGGCCACGCCGAGCACGCCGCCGACACCGGTGAGCACGGACAGCGAACCCGCAACACCGAACATGACCCAGCCCGACGTCCGGCGGCCCGAGCGGCGCTCGAACTCCCCGCGCAGCTGCCCTGAACGGTCGATGAGCACGGGGTTGGCGTCGGCGATGTCCCCATCCCCCATGGACAGTCCGAAGCGGTGCATGTCGGGGGAGAGGGTCAGCTCACAGGGCGAAACGCACGTGCCCTGGGCATGGTGGAGCATGACGCCGTCGGGGGCGCCGGTGAACCGCACGCGCAGCTGCCCGGGTGACAGAGCACGGTCGGCCGCGGGTGGCGCCGCCTCGTATTCGGCCGGCGCCGCCTCGTATTCGGCCGGCGCCACGTCGTATCCGGTCGGCGTTTGCGCCGAGGCGTGGCTCGTCGAGCCGAGGAGACAACCGAGGAGGAGAACCGTTCGAAGCATGCTGTGTCCTTCTCGGGGGTGTGGGGGACGGAGCTAGGAAGGCGAAACGCCGAGCGCGGCGGTGATCTGGTCTCGCGGCATCGCGCCGGAGACGCGCGATGTCTCCTCGCCGCCGCGAAAGAGCACGATGGTGGGGATGCTCCGGATGCCGAAGCGCTTGGCCACGTCAGGGAGCGCTTCGGTGTCCACCTTGGCGACCACGAGCTCGCCGGCGCGCTCCCTTGCGAGCATCTCGAGCTCGGGCGCGACCGCGCGGCAGGGACCGCACCAAGCGGCCCAGAAGTCGACGAGCACCGGGAGCGGCGAGTCAGCGACAAGCGTGTCGAAGTCCGCGGTCTTTGCCATGGCCACGGGCTCAGACAGCGTTCCGATGCGCTCACGGCATTTGCCGCACTTGGGCGACTTGTCGATCTTGGCCGCGGGGACCCGGTTCTTCGCGTGGCAGCTGGGGCAGAGTCGAATCATGGGTCCGGTGTAGTGCGGGGCGGCGCGTGAGGGAAGCGCGGCTCTCTGTTTGTGTGCGTCGTGCTCGGCGACTCGCTCGAGCCTCGTTGGGCTTCAGTCGAATCGCACCTGCGCCCCGTCGCCCATCGCGGCCAGCGGGGCACCCACCGCGAGCGCGAGAATCACGTTGAAGGCAGAGCCGCCCAGCAGCCCAAAGCTCGTTACCCTGCCCAGCGCTTCATTCGATGACCACAGGACCGCACCGAGGATCCCGGTCACGATGCGAGTGAACCGGAGATCCCGATGGTCGCCCAGCCGCCACCACGGAGCCCGGATCGCCGGATGTACTCCGCGCGCAGGAGGCCCGGTCGCTCGATCCGGATCGGGTCTGTGTGTGCTGCGTCGCCGCCGTCGAGCGAGAGCCCAAACCGGTGGAGTCCGGGGGTGAGGCTGAGCGTGCAGCGAGGCTCGCACGCAGTGCCGCCCTCGTCCTGCACGGTGAGGCCGTGCATGTTTCCGGCGATCTCGACGTTCATCCTGGGTGTCGCCGGTGTGGTCGTGGTTGGCGTGGGCGCGGCTGGATCTGCGCCGGGACCGGAAGGAGCTTCGGCCTGAGCCGACGCGTGGCTGACGCCACCCATGACCAGGCCGAGACAGAAGAGCGCGCGAGCGAGCGACATGCCACGGCCATCCGCACAGTGCGTGCCACAGGCCTCTCTCGCGAGGACGAGCGGCGGTCGGCCTCGCTCACTCTGGTCGCGGATGCGGATCGACTCGATGGGTGGCACTGCCTGGCACGGCGATTCGACCACGAAGGCCCTCACTCGAAGCGCACGCGCGCTCTGTGGGCGCCGCGAAGAGGCCACGCCCGAGCCATGCTCAAGCGGGAACGCCCTGCCCCATCACGTGGAGTTTCCCGAGTGCGCGCCTCCTCGGATGAAGGTACACCTCCGGCGTGCGTGGCACTCGACCCTGGCTTGCATTGGCCACCCTCGCGGTGGGGGTGGTTGCGGGGTTCTTGTTGGGTGGCGTGGGCCCGCGCTTCGAGCTGGCGGAGCGGGAGGCGGAGGTGGCCTCGCTCACGGAGGAGCTGGAGACCGCGGAGCGGAGCTCGGGGTGGCGGTCTCCGGTGCCCGGGCTGGATCGCATCCTCCAAGCCCCCGATGAAGGGCGAGCGCTGCCGGTGGCTCCAGAGGTGCCGGAGCAATCCGGGTCCGAACCGGACCGTGGAATGCCGATGGCCGACGGCGGGGTCCCGGACGCGGGGCGTCCCGGCTGGCGTTCACGCTGGGGCGAGCGCAGTGGCGACGACCGGGTGGACGGGTTCCGTCGGGCCGCATCCGTTCAGCAGGTGCGGCGGGTCCAGTCGCGGGCGGCGCTTCAACAGCAAGCGGATCTGAGCGACGAGGAGATGGAGGTGGTCGACGCGGCGCTGGCCACCATGAACGAAGAGCTGCTGGGCTATGGCGAGGAGATCCTCATGCTCGCGATGGGGGACGAGCCCCCGGCGGCGCGGGACCTGCTGGGCATCACCCACGACGTGACGGGCATCCTTCAGCGCGCGCAGCTCGACGTGGAGGCGGTGCTCGGGCCAGAGCGCGCCGCGGCGGTCGATCCCAGCGCGTTGGAGATCTGGAATCACGTTGACCTGGGTCAACTCGAGCCGGCGGCACGCGCCGCGCTGGCTCGATGAAGGGCGCGCTGCGTCCGCTTCGCGACGCGCTCGTCGTCGCGCGCTTCGACCTCGCGGAGTCGCTCCGGTCCCGGCGCGTGCTCGTGTTCCTGATCCTCTACATCGCGGGCGCCGTCGCCTCCACCGTGCTGTTCACGGAGGTGCTTCAGGAGGCGGAGGAGGTGCTGGCCGAGCAGCTCTTGGTCGCGCGAACGACCCAGCCGGGCAGTCTCACCGAGGCGATCATGCAGAGCCCGGAGCTGCATCGGATCCTCACGCGCCTCGTGGGCGACGAGTCGCTCGTCACCCAGCTGTTGCGGTTGCCACCGGTGGCACTGCTTTACCACTGGGTCTCGGTCGCGTTCGCGCCCGTGTTCGTGATGCTCACGGCGAGCGACGCGATCAGCGGCGAGGTGGCGAGCGGCTCGGTGCGCTTCAGCCTGTTTCGCACGGATCGCGCGAGCTGGGCTGTCGGTAAGTTGCTGGGCCAGAGCGCGCTGCTCGCCGTCGGATTGCTGTGTGGCGCGCTCGGCGCGTGGATCACGGGGTGGATCCAGCTGGCGAGCTTCCAGCCCTGGGAGACCGCGCTGTGGCTCCTCCGCTACGCCGGTACCGCGTTCTTCTTCGCGTTCGCGCACGTGGGGCTGGCGCTCGGCGTCTCGCAGCTCACGCGGTCCGTCCCGTGGTCACGCGCGCTCGGCTTGTTCGCGCTGGTCGTCGCGTTTGCGCTCCCCCGCTGGCTCGACTGGGGGCCGCTCGCCGAGAGCGCGCCGGTCTTGAGCCAAACCCTCCAGCAGCTCTTTCCCTCCGCCCACCGGCTCGACCTCTGGCGCCCTGAGCTCACGTCGGTCGCCCGCAGCGCCGCGATGCTTGTGGCCCTCAGCGCGGCGTACTTTGCGATCGGCCACGCACGCTTCGCGCGGAGGGACGCGTGAGCCGGTTCGCCCTTCGGCTTCGTGGCGTGAACAAGCGCTACGGCAAGACAAAGGCGCTCGACGGGCTGACGCTCGATGTTCCGAAGGGCGCCATCGTGGGGCTCATCGGGCCCAACGGTGCGGGCAAGACGACGACCTTCGGCGTGGCGAGCGGCAACGTGCGCCCGGACGACGGCGCCATCGATGTGCTCGGCGAGGGGCCGTTTGAACCGGGACGCCACGGCGGTCGTCTCACCGTGCTGCCGCAAGACTGCCAGCTCGCACCGCACTCCAGCGCGCGCCAGCTGCTGCGCTTCTACGCGGAGCTCGCGGGACAGACACGCGCCGCCGCGCACCGCGACGCGGACCGGGTGCTCGACCTCGTGCAGCTCGAAGGCAAAGCGGACGCGCGCGTCGGTCAGCTCAGCCATGGAATGAAGCGCCGCCTCGCCGTCGCCCAAGCCCTGCTGGGCGAGCCCGAGCTGGTCCTGCTCGACGAGCCGACCGGCGGCCTCGACCCGCACCTGGTCGTGCAGATGCGGGAGGTGCTGCGACAACAGCGCGGCAAGCGCACGCTGGTGGTCAGCTCGCACATCCTCGCCGACCTCGAGGCCATCTGCGATCGGGTGGCGTTTCTCGACAAGGGCCGCTGCGTGCAGGAGGGGCCCGTCGAGGAGCTCACCCAGCAGGCCGGCACGCTTCGGATTCGCCTCGAAGAAGCGCTCGATGTCGATCGCATCGCAGGGCGCGCCGTGTCCTGGGAAGGCGCGACGCTGCGCATCGAGCTGGCTGAAGACGAGGAGCCGTCGACGGTGAACGCGGAGGTCTTGCCCGCGCTCGTCGAGGCCGGCGGCCGGATCGTCGAGGTCCGCGTTGGGGAGAGCCTCGAGGACGCCTACATGGCCAGCCGGCGCCGCTGAGCGAAGCCGACGAACCGCCGCCGGACGACGCCGAGGCCGCTCGCGTGTCACCATCGACCCTGAGACTGCGAGCGGCACAACCATGGACGAGATCGAAGGGCTCCTCTGGGCGGCGCTCACCCCGCTGGAAGTGGTTTGGGTGGCGATCGCCGCCACCTACATGATCATGCAGCGGCGCTCCTCGCAGGCGACGCTCGCGTGGATCTTCGTCCTCGCGTTCACCCCGCTCGTCGGGCTGCTGATCTACTTCTTCTTTGGCCCGCGCCGCTTCGAGCGCCGCAAGCGTCGGCGACAGCGGGCCTTGCACGAGGTCGAACGGAGGACCCGCGCCGATGAGGCAGCCGCGCGGGGGCATTCGGAGCCGGTGCGCCGGCTCATCGCGCTCGGGGAAGCGGCGGTCGGGGAAGCGGGCCGAACACGCACGGCCGAGGTTCACGTCTACACCGACGGAAAGTCGAAGTACGCGGCGCTCGAGGCGGCGATCGCACGCGCCGAACACCATGTGCATCTCGAGTACTACATCTGGGAGCCCGACACGGTGGGCACCCGGCTGCGCGACGCGCTTTGCCGCCGCGCGAAGGACGGCATCGAAGTGAGGGTGCTCGTCGACGGGTTCGGTTCGAGCAAAGCGCACGATCGTTTTTGGCGCCCGCTCCGCGATGCGGGGGGCGACGTCCGTCGCTTCAACGCGTTCAGCCTCGCGCGCTGGCGCCCCCGGATGGCGAACTTCCGGACGCACCGAAAGATCGTCGTGGTCGATGGCCGGGTCGGGTTCACCGGTGGCATGAACGTGACCGATGTACACACCGAAGAGGTCAGCAAGGAAGCGGCCTGGCGGGACAGTCACCTCGAGCTGCACGGCCCGGCCGTCAAAGGGCTCCAGGTCGTGTTCTTCGAGGACTGGCACTACGCGGGTGGCGACGCGCCAGACATCGGGCCCTATCTCCCCGTTCCCGGCGCCGTCGCGCCCGGTGGACATGTCGTCCAGGTGCTCAGCAGCGGGCCGGACGAGAACCTCGACGCCATCCACAAGACCTTCTTCTCGTCCATCGCCGGAGCCGGGGAGCGCGTCTTTCTCACGACTCCGTACTTCGTCCCTGATGAAGCGACGTTCCACGCGCTGACGACCGCCGCCGTGAGAGGCGCGGACGTCCGCATCCTCGTGCCGCTCGGCGGCGACGTGCCGCTCGTCGCGGCGGCGGCGCGCAGCTACTACCCCGAGTTGCTCGAGGCGGGCGCGCGCATCTTCGAGTACGGCCCGCCGGTCCTGCACGCCAAGACCCTCGTGGTCGACGACACGCTGGCCCAGGTGGGCACGGCCAATTTCGACAACCGGAGCTTTCGACTCAACTTCGAGGTCGCGGTGAACCTCTTCGACGCGGGTCTCTGCGACGAGTTGGCCAAGACGTTCGAGCGCGACCTGGAGAACGCCCGCGAGGTGACCAAGTCACAGGTCGAGCATGCGTCGTTCCCCTCCCGCCTGGGGGCGTCGGCGGCGCGGCTGCTCTCGCCGATCTTGTAGGTCGAACGTCGGGTCAGCCGAAGTGGGCGAGAGGTACGGCGGGCCTCCGGGCCTCCGACGTGAGCTGGTGGCCTTGGGACTGTGCTCGCGCTCAAGTACCTCTTCGCGTTTCCGGCCGGCACGGCGTACGCCGTCTATGCGTTCTGGGTCGTCTGGTCGAACGAGGAGACCGCTCTCGCCTTCTCCAAGAACGGCTGAGCCACCGCTGACGGTCACCGCCCTCGGGGCGTTCGTGCGCCGACTCACACCCGCCGCTTCGGTGCGTTCGGTGGCCGTGGCACCAAGATGGGATGTGCGGCGTCATCGGGTTGGTCTGTGAGCATCATCGGGAAGACCTCGGGGTCGTCGCCGGAGCGCTGCTCGAGGCCCTTCAGTATCGCGGTTACGACTCGTGCGGCGCGGCCGTGCAGGGGGAGTCCACCGACGACGTGACGCTCCTCAAGGGCGTGGGGGCGCCCTCGGTGCTCGTGCCCGAGCTGGGCATCGACAAGCTGGCTGGCCGGGTGTTCTGTGGCCAGGTGCGCTGGGCGACGTTTGGCGTGGTCGACGAGCTGAACGCCCAGCCGCACGTCGTGCGCTGCAAGACGTTCCTCTACGGCGCGCACAACGGCAACGTCACGAACTGCGACGCACTCAAGCAGCACTGGAGCGCCGCGGGTCACGCGGTGCTCAGCGACAACGACGGCGAGATGGTCGTCCACTCGGTCGAACATTGTTTCGCCGAGGAGTTGGCCGAGCTCGCCGATCCGACTGACCGGAGCGCGCGCGAGGACGCGCTGCTTCGTGCCATTCGCCGCGCGAGCGCGATGCTCGAGGGATCGTTCGCCGCGGTCGTAGTCGACCCGCTCACGCACACCGCCGTGGCCATCAAGCGGGGCTCGAGCCTTTACTTCGGCTTCGGCGAGGACAGCCGTGGGAAGTTCGGCATCACCTCGAGCGACCTCTCCAGCGTCTTGGGGCACACCCACGTCTTGGTTCCGCTCGCCGAGGGCGAGATGGTGCTGTTCACGGCCGACCGCTTCGAGGTCTACGGCATCGAGTCCGGAGAGCGCCTCGAGCGGGCGCCGGCGCGCTCTCGGCTTCGGGTTGAGGACGCCGTCCTGCAGCCCCCGTTCGAGACGTTCATGGCCCAGGAGATCCACGCTCAGCCCGAGACGGTGCAGGACGCGTTGTCGCTGTTCCAGGGCGGGCACGACGCTTCTCGGCGGGCGCGTGACGCGATCGCCCATGCGCCGGCCGAGCAGCACGCGGCGCTGGAGGCGGCGCTCGAACGGCTTCGCGCGCAGTACGACGACCACGCGATCCTGGAGGCGCTCTCCAGCGTGGCGGCGCTGCCGATCGCGGACGCGCTTCGCGCGGCGGGGGCGGACGCGACGAGCTTCGCGTCCGCCGAGCGTGCGTTCTTCTCGGACGCTGCGGCGCTCGCTCCGACGCATCGCGATTTGGTGCACGGACTCGACGGCTACATCGAGGCCCGCGAGGTGACGGAGCTGGCGCGCGGCGTGGAGCAGACCGTCATCAAGATGGTCGACGCGCTCAACTCTGGGGGCCGGATCTACCTCGTCTGCTGCGGTACCAGCTACCACGCGGCGAAGGCGGCGTGCCTCTTCTTCGCCGAGCTGGCGGGGGTCGATGTCGTGCCACTGTTGCCGGGCGAGTTCCGTGGGCAGTACGCGCTGACGCTGCGCGACGGGGACCTGTTCGTGTCCATCAGCCAGAGCGGGGAGACGAAGGACCTCATCGACGTGCTCAACCTCGTGCTGGCCTCGAAGCTGGACATCGGCCGCGTCGCGATCGTGAACAACCTCAACTCGACGCTCGCGCAGGAGAAGTCCGAGGTGGTTGTGCCGCTCCGGTGCGGGCCGGAGATCGCGGTCCCCGCGACCAAGAGTTTCCTGAACCAGCTGACGGTGCTCTACGGCCTGGCCAAGCGTCTGGGCGAGGTGCGCGGCCGAGACCGTCAGCCGTGGCCCGATCTGCCGGCGCTGGTGGCCGAGACCCTCGAGATGACGCGGCCGGCGGTCGAAGAGGCGTCGGAGGCCGTGTTCCTCGCGCCGTCGATGCACTTGTTGGCGGTTCGCCTGTTGGCGGTGGCCAAGGAGGGCGCGCTCAAGGTGCGCGAGGTTGTGCTCAACCACACCGAGGGGTTCGAGGGCAGCGAGTTCAAGCACGGCCCCAACACGATCCTGGGCTTCAACACCCTCTTCGGGCCGCACCAGGTGCAGGCGTTGCTCGACCGGGTGGCGTCTGAGATGGACGATGCCGAGGACCCCACGGCGTTCGTCCGTGACGCGCTTCGCCACTCGATGGACGCGCTCTACGCGGACTACCCGCTGGTCTTCATTTGCGGGCCCGAGCGGCGCGATGTTGACCTGACGATCTCGCAGGTCAACACGCACAAGATCCGAGGCGCGCTGCCCATCATGATCGCCGAGGAGGACCCGCGGCTTCGCGCGGCGGTGGAGAAGGCGCCCGGTGACGGCGCGTACCGGTCGGTGTACATCCCGCTCCCCAAGACGGGGGACACGCTGCAGACGGTGTTCAGCGCGTCCGTCGCGCTTCAGCTGCTCGCGCTCCGGATGAGCGAGCGCAAGATGGCGCATCTGGAAGCGATGGGCCTCAAGGACCACGGCGTGCACCCGGACGTCCCCAAGAACGTCAGCAAGTCGATCACCGTCGACTGACGGCGCGGCGGGCTTGCCCGGAAGGCGTCCTTCAGGGCT
Organism: Sandaracinaceae bacterium; assembly: GCA_045106715.1. Lineage (GTDB taxonomy): Bacteria > Myxococcota_A > Polyangia > Polyangiales > Sandaracinaceae. The sequence goes on along the minus strand of JBGCFC010000182.1, from coordinate 2,569 downwards.
CCATCATGGGGGTCGGGGTTGGGTCGTGCTCCGGGTCGGTGTCGGCTTCGGTCAGCGGCGTCGGCGTCGGGTCCGCGCGCTGGGCTCTCACGAGCGGGGTCGGGGTCGGGTCGCGGCGCGGGCCGAGCGAGGCCTGATGCGCGACGACGCTGGGCTGGGGGCTGGGATCGGACGTGTAGCCGGCCAGCGCGAAGGGGGACACCTCCTCCACGAGCAGGTCGAGCGCGTCCACACACAGGACCGCGCCGGCTCCGTCGATCACGCATCCCAGCTCGCTCTCGCCTTCGCAGGTGACCAAGCGAAGGTCGTCTCCGCGCACGTCTTCGCACCCCGGGGCCGCCGCCTCCCACGCCTCGCGCTCCGCGGTCGCCTCCAGCTCGACCGAGGCCTCCTCGATCGCCGTGTCCGGCGTGCCGGCGGCACATCCCACCGCCAACGCCAGCAGCGTGATCCATCCCATGCGCATCATTTCAGGCCCCACTCGTTCACCAGTTTCGAGAGGCGTGGGCGCTTCATCCCCAGCCACTCGGCGGCCCGGGAGATGTTCCCGCCCGCGTCGTTCAATGCGCGCTCGATGAGCTCGCGTTCCAGCCGCTTGCGCAGCTCGTAGATCGATCCGTCGCCCTCGCGCACACGCTCGTACGCCAGCTCCGCCAACGACGCGGTCGGCGTCGGGTCCGAGGGCGGCTGGCTGTCCCGCTCGGTTCCCAGCGCCTCGAAGTCGTGGGCCGTGAGCAGGGGTGCCGGGCTCAACACGGCTACACGGCGAAGCACGTTGTCCAGCTGCCGCACGTTGCCTGGCCAGGGCTGCCGTTCGAGCCACGCGATGGCGTCCGGCGCGATCGTCTTCTTCCCACAGTGGGGCGCCATCGTCTTCACCAGGTGACGGGCCAGCGGCCCGATGTCAGCTCGCCGCTCGCGGAGCGAGGGCACGCGCACGGTGATCGCGCTCAGCCGGTAGTAGAGGTCCTCGCGGAAGCGGCCCGCGCGTACCTCCTCGGCGAGGTCGCGGTGGGTGGCGGCGATGACGCGCACGTTCACGCGCTGGGTTTGGGTGCCGCCCACCCGCTCGAACGTGCCCTCCTGAAGGACTCGGAGAAGCGCCGCCTGCATACGCGGAGAGATGTCGCCGATCTCGTCGAGCAGCAGCGTGCCCCCGTCCGCGCGCTCGAAGTGGCCGGGCTTGCGGCTGTCGGCCCCGGTGAACGCGCCCCGCTCGTGGCCGAACAGCTCACTCATCAGCAGTGCGTCGACCAGCGCGGCACAGTTCAGCTTGAGGAACACGCCGCCCGTTCGGCCGGACGCCGCGTGCAGCGCCGCCGCCGCGAGCTCTTTCCCGGATCCGCTCTCACCGGTGATCAGCACGGTTCCGTCGGCGGGCCCCACGCGCCCGAGCACGTGGCGCAGCTGCTTCATCGCGGGGCTGTCCCCGACCATGCGGTCGCCGGCCTCGGCGCCGGCCCGCTCCGGCCGGTTGGTTCCATCGGGAGCCGATGCCCGGACCGGGCACTCCTCGAGCTGCGCACGCAAGGCCATGGCGGTCCGGACGGCGCGCCGCTCCTCGAACAGCGGACGGAGGGACTTCGGCACACGCGTCGCGAGGGCTGCGTCAACCCGCCGCCACGTGTTCAGCTCCGCGGCGCTGCGCTTGGCCAGGCCGGCGTCGGCCAGGCGCTCGGCGAGCGTGAGCCGTGCTTCTTGAACGAGCAGCGGGTCCTCGGTCGCCTCGGCTCCGTGCAGTGCCAGTCGCGCTTCGGGCACGCCTCCGAGCAGCGCGGCGCAGCGGAGGTGACGGGCGCGATTGCGCGGCATCGCCGGTGTCTCCAGCCGAGAGAAGACGGCGTGCGCCTCATCCAGTCGTCCCATTGCGTGCAGAACCCGAACCCGCCCGAGCTGCGCCTCCGGCTCGCTGCCGGCGTCGGCTCGCAGCGCCGCTTCCCAGCGGTGGAGAGCTTCGGGCCACTGACCGAGCTCTTCCGCGATGGCCGCCTCGACCCGCAGCCCTTCCGCGTCGACGGCCGTGCTCAACCGTGTGTCGCCCTGAGCGCCGCCTCGGGCCAACGCGCACAGCCGCCCGGCTCGATACACATCCCCGAGACAGCGATGCAGGTCTGCCGTGTTGAAGGCCAGACGCGCCCGGAGGCTCACATCGGCGATGCCCGCGAGCAGCTGGAGCGCACGACCGGCGGCGGCCAGTGCGTCCTCCCAGCGTCCGTCGAGCTGTGCCGCAGCGGCGGTGTTCTTCAGTGCCACGCCCTGGTGGAAGACGGAGGCGTGCGCCTCCGCGAGCTCCACCGCTTGCTCCAACAGGGAACTCGCCCGGCCCAGGTCGCCACGCCCCATAGCGAGGATGGCCAGGTTGTTCAGCGCCTGGCAGCGCACCTGTGGCGGCACGGGTCCGTGGGTGCCCGAGAGCTTCAGCAGGCGGGCCTCGGCGTGTTCGATGTCGCCACGCGCCATCGCGACCTTGGCGAGAGTCTGCTGTGCGTCGAACACCGCATCGCCGACGGACATGCCCGTACCCGGCGCCTCCGCTTCACGCACCCCAGCGCCCGGCACCCCAGCGCCC
>JBGCFC010000181.1:0-9469 GCA_045106715.1 Sandaracinaceae bacterium | reverse complement strand
GTTGGAACGGCTCTTGAGGTGGAGTCGAGTCCAAAGGAGGTTCGAACATGAACTGGAAGAAGATGCTCCTCGGTCTCGTCTACCTCGATTTCCTCGCGCTGACCGGATACGCGCTCTTCACGGAGTCCCCCACGGCGATCTGGGAGGCCATCAGCCACAACTGGTGGAGCGTTCAGATCTTCGCCGATCTCTGCGTGGCCGCCACCTTCGCGACCGTGTGGATGTGGCGTGACGCGAAGCGGCGCGGCATCAACCCGCTGCCCTACGCCCTCGCCGTCGCGCCCACCGGGTCCATCGCGCTTTTCGCGTATGCGATGCGCCGTCCGTGGGGCGAGACCGAAGCGGGGGTGGCCCGCGCCTCCGCGTGACGCTATCACCCGCCGGTGACCCAAGCCTCCCAACCTCGCGGCCTGCCGGGCGGGATCCCCGTCCCGGCGGTGCTGTTCCTCAGCACCTTGGTCGGGTTCGCGGTGCTGTTCACCCATCCGGAGCTGCTCCGGCTCGGGGGCAACTTCAGCCCCGCCGGCATGTGTGTGCTCGGCGCGGTCGTGACGTTCTTCTGGCTGCTCGTCGCCATCGCAAAGCGCCCCCCGCCGGACGGCGTCTGAGGCTGCGAAGCCCGCGCACCTCAAACCAGCGCAGCGTCCCGCGTCGCGTCGGGAAAGCAGTGCGGGAGCACCCGCGCGCTCGTCTCCCGTGCGCTCGAAGACCCAACGAGAGCCAGCTGCCAGTTCCGAATCCTGCGAGCCGAGTGCGCACGCTGCAGGTAGCGCTCGACCGTCAGCTCGGTGGGCTCGAGCCACGGATCCGACGGGTGCAGTTGAATCTGGAGATAGGACAGCGATTCATCCTGTCCCCCCGCCTCAGCCATCGAGGCGGCTACTCGTCCGCTTCTTCGGCGGGCGTGTTCGCTTCGACGTCGAGCGCGGCCATCTTGGCTTCGTTGACCTCGGCGCGCACCTTCTGTCGCTTCTTGCGCCCGCGCATGTTGAGCAGCTCGACGGTGAGCGCGAAGCCCATGGCGGCGTAGACGTAGCCCTTCGGGAACTCGCGGCCGAAGCCCTCGGCGACGAGCAGCACGCCGATGAGCATCATGAAGCTCAGGGCGAGCACCTTCATCGAGGGGTGCTCGTTGACGAACTCGCCGACGCGGCGCGCGAAGAACAGCATGATCAGCACAGCGATCACGATGGCCGCGATCATCACCTCGACCTGCTCGGCCATGCCGACGGCGGTGATGACCGAGTCGAGCGAGAAGATGATGTCCATGATCGCGATCTGCACGATGATCCCGACGAGGCTGGCCTTGCGCTTGGCGCCCCCGTCTTCGTCCTCTTCTTCGTCGTCGACGTTCTCGACCTTTTCGTAGATCTCGTGCACGGACTTGGCGATCAGGAACAGTCCGCCGACCAGCATGATGAGGTCACGCCCGGAGATCGTGTGCCAGAAGTCCGAAACGAAGTGCGTGACGCGGGCGACCACGTTGGCGCCCTCGGCGAGCGCGGGGACCGCCGTTCCGTCGCCGAAGATCGGATCGGTCAGGTGCATCACCCAGCTCAGGCCGAGAAGCAGCCCGATGCGCGTGAACATCGCGCCGCCGAGCCCGAGCCGGTACGCGAGCGGCCGCTCCGCCCGAGGAAGGCGGTCGGTCATGATCGCGATGAACACGATGTTGTCGATGCCGAGCACGATCTCGAGCAGCGCCAACGTGGCGAGCGCGATCCAGGCTTCGGGGTCGGAGAGGAGTTCGATCATCGTGGAACACCGGGCGGCATGGAGCGGCGCAGCGTACCGCGATCCGAAGAGGCTGCACACCACGGGAGGGAGGCCTGACTGGTAAGGTCCCGGCCCATGAACGAAGCGTTGATGCTGGGGCGCGTAGACGACGAGCCCCTCTCCCTCGCGCCGTCGGTTCTGCTGCGCCACCTCATGGCTCTCGGCGCCAGCGGGTCGGGCAAGACGGTGTTCTGCAAGGTGGTGGTCGAAGAGGCGGTGCGTCTCGGCCTGCCGTCCATCTGCATCGACCCGCAGGGGGACCTCTGCAGCCTGGGCGCGGGCCCGACCGACCCTGCCGAGCTGGAGGCCAAGGGCGTAGCGCCGGAACTCGCGGGGGAGTTGGCCGAGAAGCTCGACGTCGTGGTGTTCACGCCGGGGTCGCGCGCAGGCATCCCGCTTTGCGCGGACCCGGTCGATGCAGCTCTGGCGACGCTCGACCCGGCGGCACGGATCGAGGCGGTCACCCGGACGGCGGCGGTGGTCGTCTCGCGCATCGGCTTCGACCTCGAATCGGACGACGGCGCGGGCCTCGCGGCGGTGATCGACTCGGCCTTGCACGAGATGATCGACGCGGGCGTCTCACCGTCTCTGGCGCGCCTGACCGAGCATCTGTTCGCGGCCGAGGAGACCGAGTTCGCGGCCTACGCGCGGCTGCTGGACAAGCGAAAGATCCGGACGGCTTGCCAGCGCCTCGCGCGGCTCGACGTAGGGGCGCGGCGCGCGCTGTTTCACGACGGCGTGCCCATTGACATCGACGTCCTGCTCGGGCTCGACCCGCGCTCGCCCACACCGCCCGGCAAGACGCGCGTGGCGGTGGTGTACCTGAACTCGCTCCACCAGCAGGAGGACAAGGACTTCTTCGTCGCCGCGCTGGTCGACCGCCTCTACGCCTGGATGCTGCGCCACCCGAGCGCCGAGCCGCAGGCGCTGTTCTACATCGACGAGGTCGCCCCGTTCATCCCGCCGGTGCGCAAGCCCGCGTGCAAGGACGGCCTGTCGCTGCTCTTCAAGCAGGCCCGGAAGTACGGCGTGTGCTGCCTGATGGCGACCCAGAACCCGGGTGACGTCGACTACCGCGCGATGGCCCAGTTCGGGACGTGGGCGCTCGGGCGCCTGACCACGCGGCAGGACCTGAAGAAGGTGGCGCCGACGCTCAGCTCGATCTCCCCGGACTCCGCCGATGAAGTGATGGGCACGCTCCCCTCGCTCGAGCCTGGCCAGCTCGTGCTCGTGTGCCCCGATGCGTTCGACAGCCCGCAGACGCTGCGCGCTCGTTGGCTCGCTACGCGGCACGAGACCTGGAGCGAGGAGCGCGTGCGGGAGCACGCAGAGCCGCAGCGAGCACGGTTCCGTGAGCTGACCGAGGCGCCGACCCCCGAGACCCCGGAGCGCTCGGCGCCGCCTGAGGTCACGCCGCCCGAGGTCACGCCGCCCGAGCCCACCCCCGCCGCGGGCTCCATTCCGTCGGAGGTGGCGACCGAGCTCGAGGCCGCGAGTCCGTCCCCCGAGCCGTCGACGACCGAGAGGGCCCATCCCGAAACGGCGGGCGACCCGTCTTCGCGCACGCGGGCGGTTGGCACCTTTGCCTCGCCGGAAGCGTCCGCGTCGGTTGTGGAAGAGGAGGCGGCCGATGAGGACGAGGACGCGCCTGCCGCCACGCCCGCGCCCGAGCGCGTCGACGCCAGCTCGCCGACGGAGGCCCAAGTCCTCGCCGCGCTGATGGGCATGCCGTCGGCGAGCGTCAACGAGCTGTCCGCGGCCGTGGCTCCCGGAGCGAGCGCGGTTCGACGTGCGCTGTCTCGGCTGGTCGAGCAGGGGCACGCGGCGAGCTACCCAGACGGCCGGACCACGCGCTACTGGGCGCGTGCCACCGAGGGCCGCCCGGACCTCTCGGGCATGCCGCACCCCGTGGACATGATCGTCGCGCAGATCGACATGCCGCTCGCCGAGGAGATGGCGCAGCAGCACGCGCGGTCTCGCACGCTCGGGGTGATCGGGGAGGACGAGACCTTCGAGCGCGCGGAGCGCGTGCACCGACTCGTCTACAAGCTCGACTTCGAGGAGCGGGTGGAGCGCGGTCTGCTCGGGCGCCTCTTTGGCGATGGACACGACGACCGGTTGGGCAGCGTCTACGTGCACCCCCACAACCTCGGCGTCGTGCTGTTCGAGAGCGACCGGGGTCTGCGCTTCTTGGATCTCCCGGAGGGCCCAGCGAGCGAGATCCGCGACTTCGACGGTACGACCGAGGTGATCGCCGTGCCTCCCGCCCGGCTCGCGATCGACGACGCGGACTGGAACCGCCGCTTGCCCGTCGATGCCATCGTGAAGTCCTTCGCCAACCGGTTCAACGCGACACCGGGAGACGTGCGACCGCTGTTCGTGCCGCTCTACGTGCTGCTGTTCCGGACCGAGTCCGGCAGCCTCCGGCGCATGCAGATCGACGGCGTGCTCGGCAAGCCGGTGCGCTGGCTCGACCCGCAGTGACGCCGGCGGGTGACGCCCGATTCGTACCTCAGGCCTGAGGCACACATCTACCGCGTGTGCTAGACCGCCGCCATGGGCGAGACCGACCTCATCGACGCGCTGACCCAACACGGCTTCAGCTTGAACGAGAGTCGCGCGTACACGGCGCTGCTCTCGAGCGGCCCGTCGACCGGATACGAGGTCGGCCAGAAGGCGCAGATCCCGCGCTCCGCAGTCTACGGCGCGCTCCGACGCCTCGTCTCGGCCGGCGCGGCGCGCAGCATCGCGGGCCACCCGGAGCGTTTCGTCGCGGCTCCGTCGAAGACCTTGTTGGCCATGCTGCGAGACCGATTCGAGGCGTCTGCCGCGCGGCTCGAGCAGGCGGTGCAGAGCCTCGACACCAAGCCCCCGGTCCCTGACGCGTTCAGTGTGCATGGGTACGACCGCGTGCTCGAGGAAGCCCGGCGACTGGTCGAGGGAGCCGAGTCGCGCGTGGTCATCAGCGGCTGGCCGCGCGAGCTCAGTCAGCTCAGTGACGCGCTCGCCGATGCCGGCCGCCGCAAGGTCAAGACGTGGCTGTTCAGCCACGCGCAGATCCCCGAAGGCGTGGCCGGCCTGCACTTCAGCTACAACCTCGCCGAGTCCGGGCTCGAGACGTTCTGGAAGCACCGCCTCTGCATCGTCGCCGACGACCGCCGCACGCTCGTGGGTGCAACCGAGCAGGAGCCGAGCGACAACGCCGTCATCAGCGAGACCGAGGCCATCGCCGTGATCGTGACCAGCCAGATCGCGCTCGACCTGACGTTGCTCTCCCAGCGGGTTGGCTACGACACGAGCGAGCTGATGGCCGACCTGCTCGGCGACCGGGTGGGGCGCCTGGACGACCTCCTGCCCGACGCCGGCCCACCGACCTTGGGTGAGCGCGTCGCTCCGCCGCGCAAGCGCCGCAAGAAGGCGGGATGATCGACGTCGCGGCGCTCCTCGGGGTCGCCGGGGACGCGGTCGTCTGGAGGGGAAGCCGACACGGGAAGTCACGCGGCTCGTCTCGCGCCGTGGCTCCAGTGGGTCGATGCCGGGTCCGGCCTGCGCACCGCGTCGCCCGGTCTTGCGGGTTCGGTCATCTGGGTGACGCGGGGGCCGAGTATGAGCTGGCGGAGCGCTTGTTGGAGTCTGGTTATATGTCGTCGTCGGGGAGCGCGTACCACTCCTCGTCCGTCATCTGGGACTGCACAGCACGGGTCGCCTCGCCCGCGCGCATCAGCGCGAAGTTCGCGAGGATCAGCGTGATGGACAACAGCATCACGACGGGCGCGGCGGGGGTGGAGAGCGTGCCCTGGGCGATCACGCCGACGTGCGCGACAACCTGAACCAACGCCCCTACCACGCCGGTGAGCGCCGCCGTGTCGCCCGCGCCCCGTTGACAGCGCAGCACCATGCGCGCGCCGCGGATCAGAAAGAGGCACTGCCCGGCCAAGAGCCCTGACGTCAGCACGCCGAACCAGAGCGCCAGCGGGATGTCGTCGTACGGATGGGTGATCGCCGCGAACATCAAGTCCATCGTCACCGGGACGCAGACCCACGGGGCCACGAGCCCCGCCACCATGCCCACTGGCCCCGCGAACGCCACCACGCTCGGCACGCCCCGCGGTCTCTCCTCGGTCACGGCCGCCGTCCGGAAGGCGCCGTCGCCGCGTTGCGCGATCCGCTCCCGGACGACCCCCCACTTCGGGCGCGCACCCACGAACTCGGCGAGGGCCCACACGACCGCGAGAGCCGCCAGCGCGGCGATGAGCCGCACGCTGAGGAAGCTGTCTTCCACGCCTCGGAGTCAGCCCCCAAGCACGGGGAGCTCGTCCTTCTCGTCTGCGCTCATCGTCTGGTGCGCGAGCGCCGCGCGCGACCCCGCCGCGTAGAGCATCGAGGCGTGCAGCGCGCCCACCATCGCCGGCGCCGCGGCGAGCGCCATGTCGAACGGGCGGTACATCGAGCCGAGTAGAAACACCGCCGTCAGGCCAGCGTGGTGAACGAAGCTGTAGACCGCGACCCGCTTTGCGCGATTCCCCGCGTCGCGCTCCGAGCGCAGCAGCGAGCGACAGCTCCCGTGCAGGACCACCGAGAGCGAGAGACCCGACAGCGCCCCCAGGAACAGAGCTCCCCCGAACGGCTGCTGCACCGCGTACGGCCCCAGCATGAGCGCGGAGAACAGCAGGCCCATCGGCGCGAACACCAGCCCCGTCAGCATCGACAGGCCCAGCCCGGACACCCCCGTCCACGCCACCAAGGCCGGCATCGAGCGAGGCACCCTCGAGGACAGCTCGCCCTCGCGGTAGGCCCCCTCGCCCCGGGCGGTGAGGGTGACCTGCTTCGAGCCCCACCGCCGCCGCGCGTCTCTCGCCTCCATCACGCCGCCCAGCATCGACCAGAGGATGGCCGCCACGACGACGAGCGGAACGAAGAGAATGCAGACCAGCTCCGGCATGCTCCTGACAGTGTAGGCCCGAGCCTCGGATCCGGCCCGCCCGATCTGCCCTCGGGAGCCCCGCTCGGCGGCGATACCGCTTGACCTGCCTCGGAGGCGGGGTTACCTCTCCGGTCCTCTGCGGGCGTAACTCAGTTGGTAGAGTGCCAGCTTCCCAAGCTGGATGTCGACGGTTCGAACCCGTTCGCCCGCTCTCGATTAGGTCAAGGATTTCGGTCGTTTGAAGCGTTGCTTCGGTCGGCCGTTTTTCGTTGGTGGCGTGCGGTGGTCACCCAAATGGTCACTTTCTCTCACGGTGACCAGCTGCAGGACGCCCTCAGCGGCGGCCCGCTTCTCGTCGCGACCCACGTGAGAGTAGTGCTGCGTCATCTCGTCGGTGACGTGCCCCGTGAGGGAGCAGCGAGCCCGAACGCGGTTGATGGAAAGCGAGCCCGAACGCGGTTGATGGCAAGCGAGCCCGAACGCGGTGGTTGATGGCAAGGGAGCCCGAACGCGGTTGATGTGCAGCCCGAAAGCGAGCCCGAACGCGGTTGATGTGCAGCAAGCGAGCCCGAACGCGGTTGATGTGCAGCAGCGAGCCCGAACGCGGTTGATGTGCAGCGGGCCCGAACGCAGCGGGCCCGAACGCGGTTGATGTAGCGAGCCCACCGTTCGCCGATCGCCTCGTCCGCGCTCCCAAGTCTCCGCGTAGACCGCTCTCCTGTGTCGTTACCGAAGGGTGCTGCTGTAGGCTGCCCGGGGATGCCTTGGCCGACGACGGGAACCGCCGCGATCGCGCTTTGCTTGGCCGCGTGCGGCGCTCCCACGGCGCCGCCAGTGGCTCGCGCCGTGCCAGACCGGCCGCCAGCCGTCGAAGAGGCCGACGGTGTCGACCCGATCGGCTCGGCGTTCGACGCCGAAGCCCGGCATCATGTCGTTTCGATTGCCCACATGGGAGGCGACCGCCTCGAGCGCACGCCCGATGCCGACGCGCTCCGAGCGTACGTGGCGGCCCACGGGCAGGCGCTCCGCGCTGAGTACGCCGAGACCCAGGATGAATTTCTCGCCGCCGAACTCCGGCTGAGGATCCACCACATCGTGGTGGCTGTTGCACGTGAGACTTCCGCCGAGGACCGGGCCGCGGCTCGCGCTCGGGTCGATCGCATGCGCGAGCGAATCGAGGCGGGCGAGTCGTTTGAGGAGATGGCGCGAAGCGAAAGCGACGATGCAGCACACCGGCCTCGTGGGGGAGACCTCGGCTTCCTGAGCGGCAGCTCCGCATACGTGCCTGAGGAGGCGTTCGATGCGCTTCGCGCGGCCCCGCTCGGTGACGTCAGGGGGCCCTTCGAGTCCGAGTTTGGGTTTCACATCTTCCGCGCAGTCGCGCGCCGGCAGGGCGATACCCCTCTCGCTCAAGCGCTTCTCGATCTGGCCGAGCCCCACGTCGTGCGAGAGAAGGCGCTTGCGGCGGCGATGGTCCTCGCACGGGAGGCCCTTGATCAGCTGCAGGGGGGATCGCCACTCGAGAGGGCCGTCGAGGACGCCGTTCGAGGCTCCAACTTTCCGAGCCTCGATCAATATCAGCCGGCTGACCGCCACTTCTACCCGAGCGCGCCGGGGAGCGTTCCGTCTTGGCTCGGCGCGGTCGCCGAGTGGCTCTCGACACCGCGAGCGGTCAACGAGGCGGCTGTCCTCGAAAGCAGCTACGGCGCTTTCGTCGTCGTCTCTCGACGGACAGTGGAGGGAGACCACGCGGCGCTCACCGACGAGGTCCGGAGTTGCATCGCCGCGAGGCTCGAGACGCCGGACGGATGTGAGCACATCACCCGCGAGGCCCCCTGCGCGCCCTGCGTTCCCGAACTCCGGCAGCTCATGCCGAACTGGGCAGAAACCCGGCGGCGCCTCGAGGCGTTGCAAGAGCAGGGATTGTTCGAAGGTCCGGGCGAGGCTCGAAGCGCGGACTGAGACCCCGAGCCGCGGACGCGCGTCGGTCCTGAAGCGCGAGTGGTCTGTTCGCTCCGCATCGGGGTTGGGCACCACCGGCGTAGTGCTCGGCCATTCGCTCCTCGTCCGGAACTGGATGTTAGCGAGCCCGAACGCGGTTGATGTGCAGCGAGCCCGAACGCAGCGGGCCCGAACGCGGTTGGATGTCGCAGCGAGCCCGAACGCGGTTGGATGTCGCAGCGAGCCCGAACGCGGTTGATGTGCAGCGAACCCGAACGCAGGGGCCCGAACGCGGTTAATGTCGACGCGAGCCCGCATGCGACGCAGCAAGCCCCAACGCAGTTGGTGAGCGAGCCGAACATGGTGAGCACACGGTTGGTGTGAGCGTCCTTGCGGAACGCAGCGAGCCCGAACTCGGCTGATGTGCCGAGCCCGAACGCAGTGATGGAACGCCGAACGCACCAAGCCCGAACAAAGTTGCGGTGCAATGCCATGTTGGCGGCGAGCGGCCGGTCGCCCCTGCCGCTGCAAACGACGCTTGTCGTGGCGCCCGGAGCAGCCTTGGCACCAACCAGCGGCTGACCGCGGCGTCGTGAGTCGGCATGGCCCTCGGCAGCCGATGCCGGCGATGGACGCACCACGGCCCCACGCCTCAACGCGGTCCCCGATTCAGCGCTGAGGCCCCGTGTTACGGGGCGGCGGCGCAGCGAACCCCATGCAACACGCGCATGCGCCACGTGCCGGCAGGAAACACAACCTCACGGTCGCCTCCGACCCAGCGGTTGAGGGCATCGTGATAGCAGCTTCGGAACGCGCGCAGCTCTTCGA
>JBGCFC010000180.1:0-33530 GCA_045106715.1 Sandaracinaceae bacterium | reverse complement strand
CGCCTTTCGGCTCTGCGTCGTCTGCTGTCTCTGCGTGGCCTTGCGGCTCTGCGTGGTCTTGCGGCTCTGCGTGGTCTTGCGGCTCTGCGTGGTCTTGCGGCTCTGCGTCGTCTCGCGGCTCTGCGTGGTCTTCTGGCTCTGCGTGGTCTTCTGGCTCTGCGTGGTCTTCGGGCTCTGCGTGGTCTTCTGGCTTTGCGTGGTCTTCGGGCTCTGCGTGGTCTTCTGGCTCTGCGTGGTCTTTGGGCTCATCAGGCTCGGCCGCTGCGGCCGAGGCCTCGATGGTGGACGGACTCTTCATGTCGGGCAGGCCCGTCTCGCCACCACCCTCACGGGCGCGGAGCAGCGGCTCCTCCCACGCGCGGACCGCCTCACGGGTGCCCGCGACCACGAGCGCGTCCTTCGCGGAGAGGATCTGCTTGAGGGCCTTCTTGCCCTTGAGCGGCGGGCCTTCTGCCGGCGCGAAGCGCGCGCGTTTGATCTTGCCTGCGGCGAAGTCGACCTCCGCGTTCCCGTCCCGGAGCTCGAGGCGGAGGACCCGCTCTTCACCCGAGGCGCCCGTCCGCTTCATCCACCTGGCGATCCCGCCGTCGTCCAGCCGCGCGGTGACAGTCTCCTCGGAGTTGAGCCGTTGCCGAAGGCGCTGTTCGCCCTCGGCCGCGGCGGCCAGGCGCGCGGACGCCTCGTCGGTGCTCTCGGCGGCCCGGAGCGCCACGAAGCGAGCGGTCGTCAGGCGGGGGTCCGCGACGAGCGAGACAGCGCAGCGGGCCGCGGCACCGGCGATCCCGATGACCTCGGGCTGGCTCTTCTTGGCGTCTTCAAACCCGGCGTCGCTGCCGTCCCACGCGGAGACCGTCGCTCCTGCCTCGCGACAGTGCGAGAGCAGCGCTTCCAGCCCAGGGCCGACCAACAGGACCCGCGCGCCCTCGATGGACGCGTTGCTCGAACGGCTCACGACCGCGCCCGGAGGCAGCTCGATGAACCGCGAGGCGACCGCGGTCAGGGCGGGCTGGACGGTGCCGTCTTCCAGCAGCAGGCTCGCTCCGGTCTCGGACGACAGCACGCCGACACGCCCCGCGGCCGCAAGGGAGGCCGGCCAGTCCGCTGCGCCTCCTGAGGGCGCTTCGTGTGTGCCGGGGCGCTCCGCCTGGATGAACGCGCGGATCGCGTCCGCGACGGCCACCGGATCGCTTGTCGGGGGCAGCACAACAGCGAGTCCGTAGCGTCCCGCGACGGGCGGCTCCTCGGCCGTCGGGCAGACCAGACCGAGCGGCACGGTTGCGCAACCGGGCACTTCTCCGAGCGCGCGCCGGGCGGTGGCGAGGGCCTTCGCGTCGTCGACGATCAGCAGGTCGGGAGCTGCTGTAACCGCCGAGATGACGGCGGCCTTGGGTGCGGTCTGCAGGCTGCAGTCCGGAAGAAGAAGGTCCAGCCCGTTTGGCGCCTTCCCGCACCAGATCACCCGTGACCGTCCGTTCGACCCCGTGGGGATCAGGCTGGCCATCGAAGGTCTGTCGACGCGGTCTCCCATCGGGTGCGCGTCAGCGTAGCCCAGCATGGGGACAGGGACGGAGTAAACGGAGCAAGCTCCCTTGCGCCGTTCGAAGTGTCAGCCCCCGGGCGGCAGCCGTGGAACATCGAAGGCAGCATGGGCCGGCATTCGCCCTCCGACATCAGCACCTTCGATGTCACGGGAGGAGCTCGCCCCTGGTGCCGTATCGCGCCCACCGCGGCGCCGGAGCAGAGGCGGAGACCATGAAGAGACGCACGCACGAGTTCCATGGAGTTCGAGGTGCACCCCCTCGACGTGGCGCAAAGCGCTGGCCGGAAGGAGTCCGCCCTCGCGCTGAGCTCGAGGGGCTCACCCCTCGACGCGGCGCGAAGCGCCGCCAGCCAACATGCGACTGAGCCCGCGTTTGCGAAGCGAACGCGATCTCAGTTGTCGTCGTCGGCCGGGTTGTTGAGCTTGCGCGACCAGAGGATCGCGTCCTTGCGCCCGCCCTCGACCGCGATGCCGCCGGCGAGCAGGCCGGTCTTCCGGAACCCGGCCGCGCAGTAGGCCGTCGCCAGGCCGATGTTGTCGCTCGGCGCGAACCCGAAGGCGCTGACGATGCCGCGCTCCATGAGCGTGTCGCAGAGGTGCCGCAGGCCCCCCGTGAGGGCGAGCACGTCGAGGTCGTCCTCGGGTGCGCGGAGGATCTCGACCAGCGAGTGGCCGAAGCAGTCCTGGAACTCGGCGGAGAGGTAGTTGATCTTGCCGAGCTTGGCCTGGGCGTCCCAGAACATGCGCTTGGCGTCGCGACCGAAGTCGTCGAACGGGGTGAGCACGCGGCCTTTTTTCCAGAGGTCGTCGCGCGCCTTGTTGGCGGGGGCGCCTTCGATCTCGCGCACGGTGACCATCGGGAGGTTCTCGGGGACCTCCTTGGCGTTCTTCTTGCCGTGGTTGACTGTGCGGTCCGCCTGGCGGGAGCCGGCGTCGCTGACCTCGATGGAGGCGGTGCGCTCGTTGATGAGGCAGCCGCAGAGGTGGCCGTCGCTGCGCTTGTAGAAGCCGGGGATGGTGCCTTCACGGACGAAGCCGACGCGCGTCCACGACGAGACCTCGTCCTTCTCGACCAGCGTGATGACCTTCTCGACCTTCTCGCGCTTCGCCACCGACTGGATGAAGAGACGCTTCGCGGGCAGGGCGCCCGAGCGGAAGTCGATCACCCGGATGAAACCGGTTCGCCGGTTGAGGAGAAGGCACAAAAAGGCGCTGTCGCTCTTGAAGTGCAGCTCCTCGACCATGGGGACCTTCGCCTGAGCCTTGGGCATGTCGAATGAACCTCTTTTGCGTGCGAGCTCGTCGCCGCGTTGCTGCCGTCCGAATCACGAGGTCCTCCTCGCGTTCGTCCGCCCCCCGAAATTGGGCGCCGCACCTTACGCTGGGCCCCCGACGGTGTCAATCGTGGGCCGACTCGCCGAGTTCCTCTCGGATCGCGGCCTCGAAGGTGGCGTAGGGCTGGGCCCCCATCAGCACGCGGTCGCCGATGAGGAAGGCTGGGGTCCCGACGCGCAGGCCGGTCTCGACGATGGCTTCGAGGTCCTGGCGCACCCGGGCGGCGTGGGTCTCGTCTTGCACTGCGCGCCGGACCCGTGTCCCGTCGGCGCCGACGGCCTCGGCGTGCGCCACCAGGGCATCGAGACCCAGCCCACCGCGCACCTCGAACATGTGGTCGTACATTCGCCAGAAGCCCTCGTCGCCCAGCTGGGCCTGCACCTCGAGCGCTGCGATCGCGGCCGGCGTGGCGTCGTGGTGGAAGGGCAGCGGCAGGCTGCGGTAGACCCACTGGATCTGGGGGAACGCGTCGCGGAGCCGGGCGACCGTCGGCTCAACCGAGGCGCAGAACGGGCACTCGAAATCGGTGAACACCTGGACGACCAGGGCGGGATCGCTGGCGCCGCGCCGGGGGGCGTCGTCCGGCACGGGCAGCGCGACCCGGAGGGCCGTCGGCGCGCGGGTGGTGTAGACGGCTTCGTTCGCGCCGTCCTCGATGAGCGCGGCGTAGACCCCTTCGGCGGGAACCCCGCGCTGCCGCGCCGCGTCCGCCCGCGCGATGCCGTCCTCCACCAACGAGACGAAGCGAGGCAGCGGCTGCGCGCCCGAGATGAAGCGCCCGTTGATGAAGAACGCGGGCGTACCCCGAGCCCCCAGCCGGGCGGCCAGCGCGGCGTCGGCCTCGAGGGTCGACTCGTGCGTGCCGTTCTCCAGCGCGGCGGTGAACCGGCCCAAGTCGAGGCCCAAAGCGCTCGCGTACGAGACGAGGTCGTCGAAGCGCAGCGAGGCGTCCTCTCCAAAGAGGCGGTCGTGCATCGCCCAGAACCCTTCGTCGCCCTGTTGTGCGAAGGCCTCGAGCGCAGCGGCGGCGGCCATCTCCGCGTTGGGGTGAAAGGGCAGGGGGTTGTTGCGAAACACGAAGCGAATCTGGTCCGGGAAGCGCTCGCGCAAGGCCGCGAGGGTCGGCAGCACGCGTCGGCAGAACGGGCACTCGAAGTCGCTGAAGATGACCAACGTGACCGGCGCGCTCAGCGGGCCCATGCGCGGTGCGCCCTCCACGGGCACCGCGTAGATCGCGTCTGGGTCGAGCACGCGGCGGCCCTCCGGCGCGGGGGCGCGTTCGCGTTCGGGTTCGGGCTCACGCGGGGCCTCGGCCATCGCGTCGCGCATCGCGGCCTCGTAGATGCGGGCGCGCGGCACGCCGGTGTCCATGGCCTGCCGTGCGAGGTCGAGCTCGCGGTCGACGACCATGCGGAACTCCTCGAAGGGCAGGGCCCCGCGCACCGGTCGCCCGTTGACGAAGAAGGTCGGGGTTCCGTCGGCTCCGGCGCGGTCCGCGAGCCCGAGGTCCTCCTCGAGCACGTCCGCGTGGACCCGGCCGCGCAGGGCGATGCGCATGCGCTCCGCGTCGAGGCCGATCGCGGCCGCATGCCCGATCAGGTTGTCGACGTCGAGCGCATCGGGGAACTCGAAGAGCCGGTCGTGCATGCGCCAGAACCCTGCGTCGCCGGCCTGCTCGCGCGCCTCCACGGTGGCCATGGCGGCGAGCTCCGCGTGTTCGTGGAACGGCAGCGGCAGATGTCGAAAGTGGACGCGGACGGTGTCGGGGTAGGCTTCGAGCAAGCGGTCGATGACCGGTCTCACATTGCGGCAATACGAGCACTGGAAGTCGCTGAAGAGCACGATCGTCACGAGCGGATCGGCGGCGCCGCGGGCGGGGCTTCCTGCGGCCGGCACCCGTACGCGGTCGACCGAGGCCTCGGCCCAGGGCCCCGGCCCCTCGGGCAGCATCGCGGTCGCGGGCGGCGGGGTGGCGGCACCGCAGCCGGCGAGGCTCGCCACGAGAAGAACGGGCAGGCTGGCGAGTCGGCTCATCTCGGAAGGCACGCGCATCTGGCCGGCATGGCACGCCGCGGTTGGAAGGCCAATGCGCAGATCACCCCAGCAGCCCGCCCAGGCCGATGAGGACCCCGATGCCGGTGAAGATCGCGGCCAGCAACAGGAACACGTTGCGTCCCATTCGCACGTCGACCTCGATGAGCGCGTCGGCGGGGTTGGCCGGGTCGTACCGTACGCCGGTCTCTTCGCCCAGGACGGGGAACCCAGTGCTTCCGCCCATGCTGCCGACCTCGTGCACGTGTCCCTCGGCGTCTTCGTAGCGAACGGTGATGTTCGGCGCCGAGTCACGGCTCGTGCTCACCACGACTCCGGTCGCGGGCCGCCACGCCTCCGCCCGGCGCTCGGCGCGCCGCCGCCAGAGAAAGCCCAGGAACATGAGCAGGCCGAGGACGGCGAAGCTCGCGCCGGCGAGCAGGGCCGCCCAAGGGCCGTGAAGGGAGTCCATCGCCAACAAAGATACGCGCTCATCGGCGTGATGCGAGGCGCGCAGGCTTGGCATACTCCCAGGGTGTGCATGACCCCGGAGTGCGATGAGTGAGGTCGCGTCGCGTCTCTTGGCGCTCGGCTTGAAGTGGTACCGCCGCGGCGCGCTCGAGGAGGCGCGCGAGCTCTTGCGAGGGGCGCAGGAGGTCGCCGAGTTGCACGGCCTCGCGGACGTGGAGGGGCGCGCATGGACCCACCTCGGGCGTGCATCCTCGCTGACGTGCGAGCCCAAGCTCGCCGAGCGTGCGTTCGGGGAGGCGGCGCGCTGTTTTCGGGCGTCTGGGGACGCGGGCGCCGCGGCCATGGCGCTGCTCCGGCAAGCGTTCATGGCGTACGACGCGGGCGACCACGCGGGCAGCGCGACCTTGCTGACCGAGGTCGAAGGGCAGTCTCCTTCGGAAGCGAACCGCGCGATCGCGATAGGCTACCGAGGGAACCTCGCGCGGGCACAGGGGCAGCTGGACGAAGCGGACGCGCGCTACCGGAGCGCGGTCGAGCAGCTGGTGGCGGCGGACGTGCCGCTCTACGCGGCGACGTTCGAGATGGACATCGCGGTCGTGGCCTTGTTGCGAAGCGAGGTGGGCGAAGCCCTCGCGGCGCTCGACCGCGGCCGCTCGCACGCGGCGACGACGGACCGCGAGCCGATGCTCGACGCGTTGCTCTCGCACTACAACGTGTTGGCGCTCGCCACCCTTGGAGACCTCGAGCCCGTGGTCGCGGCGATCGCAGCGCACGAGGCCCCGGACAGCGTCGCCATGCGCTTCTTGGCGAAGACCCACGGATGGGTGGAGGGCGCCGTGCGGGCCCCGTCGCCGGCGCACCGAGAGAGGCTCATCGCGCTGGGCGCCGACGCGCCGACCTACGCCCACGCCCGGCTCACGCTCCGCCTTCTCCAGCAGCTCGCGGGCGGCTCGAGCACGCGGGCCGACCGCTTGTGCATCGACGCCGGGCGTCGCCGCGTGTGGATGGACGGCCGCGTGGAGACGCGGTTCGTCAAGGGCTCAGCGGAGTGGCGGATCTTGCTCGCCCTGGCTGCGCATCGCGCGTCGGACGCACCCGGTGCGCTGACTTCCGCCACGCTCCTGGAATCGGGCTGGCCGGGTGCGCGGCTCACGCCGTCGTCTGCGCGGAACCGGCTGCACGTCGCCCTGTCGGCGCTCCGAAAGCGCGGCCTCCGAGACGTGCTCATCCGCCACCCCGACGGCTACGCGCTCAGCCGGCTCGTGTCGGTGGTGCACCTCGCGTCAGAGCGATAGCGCGTAAAGGTCGGTGTGGATGGCGGTCCCGTTGCCGAGTCCAAACAGCGCCCGGCTGCCCCCTGCGTCGTACGCTCCGAAGCCGCTGGCGCGCGGCACCACGGAGGCCGGCATCTCGATGTGCGCCCAGCCTTCGTGACCCGGAACCAACCGCAGGACGCTGAGCCCCGGGACCGCGTTGCGGCCATCCGCCGTCCCGCCCCAGACCAGCAACCGCTGGCCGACCGGGTCCATCACGAACGCGCCGTTCCGGCGCCGCACCTCCGGCGTGTCTTCGAACAGGCGCTCCCAACGCGGCGGCTCG
This sequence comes from Sandaracinaceae bacterium, assembly GCA_045106715.1. GTDB lineage: Bacteria > Myxococcota_A > Polyangia > Polyangiales > Sandaracinaceae. Next base: position 26,554 of record JBGCFC010000180.1, on the reverse strand, counting down.
CTGGACAGGTCGAGCGCCCAGGTGTCCCCGATGGGGCCGGCTTCGCCTTGCCCGGCCGCGATGACGAAGCGGTCGTTCTCTTCGTCCATGCCGTAGTGGAACCCGAAGCGACCGGGCGGCGACTCGCCGGCCACCGCGACCTCGCTCCATCCCTCGGCCTCCGAGTACGCGAGCACGTCGCAGTGCACCCCGCGCACGACGGCGTCTGCGCCGCAGACCGACAGCCAACGCGCCCGTCGCACGTCGCGAACAAAGGCTCCGGTGTAGCTGCCCGGCGCGCTCTCCGCGTGGGCCGGCGCTCCCCAGCTCGGCGTCTCGCCGTCGAACGACAGACGGTGCATCGCGCTCGGCGTGTCCAGGCTTCCGTCGGCCGAGGGGAAGCCGCCGCCGTGGAAGAGCAGGCTGCCCGGCGTGGCGCCTTCCGCCGCCCGCGCACCCGGAACCATCGGCGCGTCGGGGCTGCTCACGGACGTCCAGCCCGCGGAGGTGAACCCATAGAACCAGAGGTCGTTGGCCGGGGTGAACTGCGCCGGTTCGTAGTGAAAGCCGCCAAACAGAAAGAGTCCCTCCTCCGCTGCCAGCTCCCCGACCCAAGCCGAGCCGTACTCGCGCGCCGGAGGCCCTTCCACCGCGGGGTCCCACGCATCCAGCGGCTCCCAGACGAGAGGCCGGACCTCCACCTCGAGGGTGCTCTCGGTGCAGTCGCCGGGCGTCGCGGCGCGCGCCGTCAGCGTGTGCGGACCTGCGCTCCCGTAGGCGCCGAGCACCGTGAGCGTCGCAGCGTCGGTGATCACTTCGAGGCCCGCGTCACCGTCGAACGTGAGGGCGGGCCCAGCGGGAAGCGACATCACCGCGCGTCCGCCTTCGCTCAGAGACAGGGCGGTGCCGGCGGGCACACAGAGTTCCGGCGGGGCTTCCACGCAGCCGGCGAGCAGCGAGAGGGAGAGGACGAGTCGGAGTGCGCGCATGCCGTGACCCTGAACGGGGTGACCCATCCGCGCCGCTTAACCCGCCTCGCGCTCACTTAATCCGGGCGGAAGCGCCATACTCCGGGCCGTGTCGACCACCTACTGCCGCATCTGCGAAGCCGCCTGCGGGCTCACCTACGAGCCAGGAGGCCCGCTCCGGCCGGACCGCGCGCACCCCGTCAGCCACGGTTTCGTGTGCGCCAAGGGCACCCGCTTCGCTGAGGTCGCCAGTCATCCGAGCCGCGTCACGCACCCGGCCATCCGCCGAGACGGAGCGCTGACCCGGACGTCCTGGGACGCCGCGATCGACGCCGCGGCGTCGCGCATCCGGCGGGTGATCGAACAGCACGGCCCGCACGCGGTGGGGCTCTACATCGGCAACCCGCTCGCCTTTCATGCGGCCGGTCAGATCTCCGCCATCTTCCTCGGGCGCGCGCTCGGGACACGCAATGTGTTCACCGCGAGCAGCCAGGACTGCAACACCAAGTTCGCCGCCGCGGCGCTCATGCACGGTACGCCCGTCCTGCATCCCATCCCCGACTTTGAGAACGCCGAGATGGCCGTGCTGTTCGGCACGAACCCGGCCGTGAGCCAAGCGAGCTTCGTGCATCTCGAGGGCGGTGCGACGATCTTCGACCGGATGCAGAAGCGTGGCGCCGACATCGTCTGGGTCGACGTGCGCGAGACGGAGAGCGCCAAGCGCTGGGGAGAGCTCGTCACGGTGCGTCCGGGAACCGATGTCTGGCTCATCCTCGCGCTGCTCGGACTCATGAAGGCGCCGGCGCCAGACGACCGCGTGGAGGGGTTCGAGACGCTGCACGCCCTGGCCAAAGAGGTCAGCCCCGAGCGGGCGGAGTCCATCACCCGCGTGCCGGCCGACCGCATCCGCGAGCTCGCCGCGCAGATCCGCGGTCGCCGCACCGCGCTGCATCTGTCGGTCGGCGTCAACCACGGCCCCTTCGGCACGCTGAGCTACGTGGCGCTCCAGGCGCTCGCCTACGCGAGCGGCAACTACGACCGGAAAGGCGGCTCGGTGTTCTCTCGCCTCGGCGTCGGCGGCGCGCGCGTGGCGCGTCAGGCGGGCCTGTTCACGTCCCGGGCGACCAGCCGGATCGGCGGCTTCCCGACGGTCTTCGACGGCCTGCCCGGCGGGGTGATGGCGGACGAGATCCTCACCGAGGGCGCCGAGCAGATCCGCGCGATGATCGTCGTGGCCGGCGACCCCATCCGTTCGATCCCCGGCTCCGCCCGGCTCAGCGAGGCGTTCGCGTCGCTCGACACCGTCGTGGCCGTCGACCTCTTCGAGAGCCTCACGGGACAGCACGCCGACGTGTTCTTGCCCGCGACCTCGTGGCTCGAGCGGGCCGACGTGGCCCTCCCGGGCCTGCCGCTTCAGACGGTGGACCTCGTGCAGACGACGTCCGCGGTGATGCCGCGGGTGGGGCAGTCTCGGCCGGAGCACGAGATCTTCGCTGCCCTCAGCCTGGCCCTCGGCCGCCCGCTGTTCGACAGCGCGCTCGCGTGCCGCTGGCTGGCCACCGCGGGCTCGCTCGACCGCGCCATCCCGTGGGTGACCGATCTCTTGTGGAAGGTGTTCGATGGCGATCCGTCCCGCCGCGGCCACGGCGTCCGTGTCCCCACTCCACGCCCCGGCACCTACCTCGGCAAGGGGCCGATGACCCCAGGGCATCGGGTTCGCTTTTGGACTCCGGAGCTCGAGCCCGAGCGCGCGCGGCTCGCCGCGTGGCGCCTTCCTGACGACGGACTCGTGTTGCTCGGACGGCGACGGCGGATCGGGCACAACAGCTGGCTCCACGGCGGCACGCGTCTCGGCAAGCCCGAGCAGGAAGCGTGGATGGCCCCGGCCGAGATGGCGCGCCTCGGCCTCGAGAACGGAAGTGAGGTCACGCTGACGAGCGAGGCCGGCGCGATGCAGCTGCCGGTGCGAGGCAAGGCCGGCGTTGTTGAAGGCACCGTCGTTGTCCCGCACGGCGAGCTCGACGCGAACGTCAACCTGATCTTGCCGTCTGGCGCGCCGCATATCGAGCCGATCAGCGGGCAGCTGCGGATGACGGGCATTCCGGTCTCGCTGCAGCGGGCGGACGGTTGAGCTCGCTCGCCCGGCCGCCGGCGCTCGTCTCGCGCTCTGCGCGCCGGTTGTCGTGATCTCCGCCGAACGCGGAACTCAGCACGGGCGGTTCATGGACGGGGCTGCCATCAACGTGGCGCCCCAGGATCGGCTCGACGAGGGGCCGTGACGCCGGCCGTGCGCGCCGACTGTGAGGTTTTGTGATGTGCACGGGGGCGCCGCTTGGCGCACACCTCCGCATGCGCAGAATCGGTATCGCTCTTCTCGCCCCAGCGCTCTTCGCCTGCGCGGCCCACCCGTTCCCCGTCGAGACGGCGCATGAGGAGGCGATCCCGGTCGCCCTCGATGTCTGCGCCGTGTCCGATGCGCGGTTCGACGTGCTCGGCGCAGAGGTCCACGAGCGAACGCTCTACGCCGAGATCCAGGATCCTGGGGGCTGGTGCGCCGGGACGTTCACCGCGTGCCTCGACAACACAGTGCTGGCGAGCGACCCGCCGCAGTATCGGGTCTTCCTGCGCTACGTCGATGGCGAGGAGCGGTGCGCGTCGCTGCCGCATCGCGTGCTGCTCGCCATCCCGCTCGACGACGCCTACTCCGTGTCGCTGCTCGGAGAGCAGAGCGTGATTCTGCAGAGCCCCGCCCTCTGAACCGCGCCCACAGCTCGGCCTCGTCGAGACAGGAGCCTTCTCGAGCGTGCAACTCCGTGGGATGCCGCTACCTGCTCGGCGAGTCGGTTGTCCGCGGTCGTGCCTCGAACGCCGCGCCTCTCCGCCGTGGGCGGCCACCGATGGACATCGGGATGGGTCAGAATCTGCCGGAGAGCGACAGGCCGGTCAGCTGAGGGGCGACGATGGCGCCAACCTCCACGTCACGGCGTCGCCGCGAGGGAAGCGCGAAAGCGAGGATGAGCGAAACGAGCCCAGCGAGTTGGGCACTCCCGGTGAGAATGAGCCAAGGCGCCCACGCATCGTCGCCCAGATTGCCCGGCTTGAACGCGAGTTGGATCCAAGGGCCCACCAGGGGCACGAATCCGAGCCAGCGGAACGGCTCCCACGCCGGGTCCTCACTCGGACAACCTCCCGAGAAGGGGCGATAGCATACGCCAGCGAAGGGACTGGGGACGCTCGTCAGCACATAGCTCCATCCCCAGACGAAAGACCCCAGCAGAACCAACGTCTCGTCCGGCTCTTCGGACCACTCCGCCTCCTCACGTCCACCCTCTTCCTCTTGAGCGTGGGCATTCCCCGTTGCTCCCAAGAGCAGTGCCAGGATTGCGAGTACCCCCAGCTGTCGACGTAGCCATGTCGGCACGATCTCGAGCGGGAGCGGGATGCGGGGGCAGGCATTGTTCATGTTCCTCGAACGCACCGCGATGGAGGAGCTTACAGTCGGCCCGCGATTCGGCTCGTGACCGTGGACGGTCGGTACGCTCTTGCGCATCGGGCGCCAAGCCTCGCCTGCCCCGCACGAAGGGCCTCTCCTCAGCCAGGGTGAACCGACCGCAGTCGACGCGGCATGCGGACGCGCAATCTTCCGTCGGGATCTCAACCTCCGAACGGGCAATCTTCATCGGGCCTGGTACGACTTGGGGATGACCCGCTCATGGCTGATGGTGACGGCCCTTCTCCTCGCCGCGCCTGCGCACGCGCAGGTTGACGAAGACGTCGAAGCCGGCGGGGGGGACGCGTCCGAAGAGGAGGCGTCGGCTGAGGCAGCGAGCGAGCCCCTGCCGGCCCGTGACCCCGGCCAGCCCGCGGAGCCGGAGCCGGTTCACTTCGTGCTCGAGAACGGGCTCTCGGTGTGGCTTCAGCCGGTGCCGGGGCGCCGGTTCAGCGCGGTCGCGGTGACGTACCGGGTGGGCTCGGGGGACGTGCCTGTCGGCTGGACGGGGTTGGCGCACCTGACCGAGCACCTGATGTTCAGCGGCACGGACGAGCTCGGCGAGGTCGAGACGTACCTGCGACTCGAGGCGGCCGGCGCGGTGGATCGAAACGCAGAGACGGGGCCGGACCGCACGCTCTATCACGAGGTGTTGCCGACCTCGCAGCTCGGCGAGGCGCTGTTCCTCGAGTCGCACCGGATGGCGCGTTTGCTGGCGGGGCTGACCGAAGCGCGCGTGGCGCGGCAGCAGGAGGTCGTGCTGCACGAAGGCTGGGAGCGCGGGACCTACGGCTGGCGCGGTCTGCTCGCCGGCTCGCTCTACCGCGGGACGTTCCCCGAGACGCACCCCTACGCGCGCGCCATCGTGGAGCGACCCGACGACGTCGCGGCCATTCGCCTTCCCCATGTCCAGTGGTTCTTCCAGCAGCACTACGCGCCCGACAACGCGGTGCTCTCGGTGGTGGGCGGGTTCGACCCCGAGGTTCTTCGAAGTGAGATCGAGGCTCGCTTCGGGCCGATTCGCCGCAGTGCGCCTCGCCCTGCCCGCCCCGACCCGCCCGCCGTGGCGCCGTTGGATCACGAGCGCCGGATCACGATCGCGGTGCAGGACGACCGCGACCAACTGATCGTGGCCTGGCCAACCCCCGCGCTGTACGCACCGGGGGACGCGGAACTCGATGTGCTCTCGACGCTCCTCTCGCAGCATCGCGATGCGCCGGTCCGCCGGGCGCTGGTGGAGAGCGGTCTTGCGCTGGAGGCGTACGTGGCGCAGCGCAGCCACCGTCTCGGGTCCATCTTCACCGTGCACGCCATTCCGGCGCCGGGGCACGACACGGGCGAGCTGCTCACGGTCCTCGACCGCGTCCTCCGGGAGCTCCCTGCGTTCGACGACGCAGCAGTGGCGCGCGCTCGGGGGCGCTGGGTGCGGCAGGAGCGTCTCCGGATCGAGGACCTCGGCACCCGCGCGCTTCGCCTGGGCCTCGCGACCGATCGGTTCGTGCCGACGCCCGGAAACGAACGCGCGCGCTACGCCGCGGTCCAAGCCGGTGACGTCGCTGCGGTGCGCGACCGCTGGCTGCCTCTGGACCGACGGCTCGTGTTGACGGTGCGCGCGCGCCCCGACGGACCGTCCCGCGGGAACACGCTGCAGGACGAGCATCGGGGGACGCGATGAACCGGCGTGTTGACGTGGCAAGGACCACGGCGCTGCCGGCGGGCTGCACGCTGCTGGCGGGCTGCACTTTTCTGGCGGGTTGCGTGTTGCTGGCGGGCTGCACGCTGCGCGCGCCGCTCCCTCCACCGCGCCGGCCGCTCGCTGCCACCTCTGCGGCGGCGCTCCCGGGTGCACCGAGCGAGCCGCTGCCCTCGTCGCCGTTTCGCATGTCGCGGGTCGAGCACACATTGTCCAACGGCATGCGCGTGCACCTCTCCCGCGGCGCTCCGAACGGTGTCGTGACGGTCGCGTTTGTCTCCCGCGCGGTGACGCGTTGGGACCCCCGCGTGCCGTCGGAGCTGTCTTCGCTGATGAGCGCGACGCTGCTCCGCGCGACGCGGCTCGACGACGGAACCGTGGTGGACGACCACCTCGAGCGGCTCGGCTTCACCCCGGATGTGATGCTGTCCTCGAGCGCGGTCACGGTGGTGGACCGGCTCTTGGCCGAAGAGCTGCCGACCTACCTCGAAGCGCTCGACCAGTCGCTGCGGGAGCCCGTGTTTCGGAACTCCGACGTGCTCCGCGCGCGTGCACTTCGGGAGGAGAGCTGGTCGGTGCATCGGCTCACCCACGACGGTGTGCTCGACGAGCGGCTTCCGGGCTTGCTCTATGCGCCGGAGGATCCCCGCTCGCGCACGATCGCGGCGCGCCTCGAGGTGCTCCGGACGCTGACGGCGCCCTCGCTCGCGGCTCGCCACCAGGACCTACTCGACCCAGCGCAGTGTGCCGTGTTGATCGTCGGTGACGTCCAGCCGGGGACCATCCTCCCGATCGTCGGTCAGCACTTCGCGTCGTGGCCGGCCCACCCCGTTGGTGTCGAGCGGACGGCGCCCATCCCACTCGACGTCGCGGGTCCGAGGGGCTTCGGCCTCGTGTCTCCCTTGGTGCGCAGTTACATCAAGCTCGTGGAGCACGCGCCTTCGGCGCTCGACCCGGACCACGCGGCGTTTCTGGTGCTCGAGCAGCTGCTGGGGGCGATGTTCGGGGCACGCCTCAACCTGGAGCTACGGGAGCAGGACGGGGTGAGCTACGGCTTTCACGCGCGGTACCACGCCAGCGCGGAGAACGGGGAGCTGGAGCTGGTCACCGCGGTCGAGAACCGCGCCACGGCGCACGCGGTCGCGCGCATCGTCGAGGAGCTGCGCCGCATGCGCGGCGAGGCCGGGCACATCGAGCCGTTCGAGTTCAGGCTCGCGCAGACGCGCGCCCGCGAGTCGTTGCTCGGTGACGTCGATCGCACGTCCGGCCTCGCGGTGCGGGCGGCCCAGCGGGTCGCGATGGGCCTCTCGCCCGACGCGCTCTCGGAGACGGTTCACGCGATCGACGCGCTGGACGCCGCCGCGGTGGAGGCCGCTGCCCAGCGCTGGATCCGTCCGGACCGTGCGCCGCTCGCGGTGGTCGGCTCGGCCGGGGTGATTCGGTCCGTGCAGGAGGCGGGCGTCGGTGAACTCACGACCGAGCGACCACCGCGCCGTTGACACCGGCTACCAGCGACCGCTGGATCCCCCCCCGCTCGAGAAGCCTCCGCCGCCCCCGCTGGACGAAGAGAACCCGCCGCCGCTGCTGCCGCCGCTCGAGTTGTTCTGATTCGGTGGGGGCTTCTTGGGAATGACGCGGGTGTGGGTGGAGGAGCGCCCGCAGTGCGCGCAGCGCACGGTCACCTCGGCGAGGCCGGTGCTGTACTGGGTGGCGGCCCGTACGGTTCGGCTGGAGGAAGACCGCGTGCGTGCGCCGCAGCTGCCGCAGGCGCGGTAGCGCGAGAGCCAGTTGGTGTAGCGCCGCTCGTCCACGTGGTCGCACGACTGGCACGCCCAGACGTCGTAGTCGACGCTGCCGATCTCCTCCTCCTTTTGCTGCCCGGAGCTGAGCAGCGCGTCGTCCTGTTGTTCGTCCAGCCGCTGCATGGGCGAGCCACACTGGTCGCACTTGCGCGGGCGGTAGCGCACGCCGAACCGGATGCCGAAGAGGGCCAGCAGGCCGAGGAACGCGGAGACCGCCCAGCCGACCCACCCGCGGAGCATGGCCGAGACCGAGTCGAAGAAGCTCGGCTCCTCTGGCTGGGAGCGGTACGCCGGGGAAGGTACCGAGGGCGGTAGCGGGAGGCCAGTGCGCGACGAGGACGCGGTCCGCCCCGGGGACTCAGCCCGCCTGGGCGCGACGAACTCGGCCGGCCCTGGGGAGAAGAGGTTGGCGGCGACGTATCGTGCGCCTTCGCGGAGCGCGTCGTTCGGGGATCCCCTCCGGAAGGCCGGCACGATGACGTCGGCCATGATCCGGTCGGAGCGCGCGGTGTTGGCGGGCGTGTCCAGGTCGTCGCCCAGCGTGATCTCCGCCGCGCGATCGTCGAGCGCGGCGAAGAGCAGCACTCCGTCGCTGTCGTCGGGACCGCCGAGGCGCCACGTGTTGAACAGATCGAGCGCGTACTGCGCCGGCCCGCGTGAGCCGGCGCGAGCGATGACGACCACGGCCAGCTCGTGGCCCGCCGCCGCCACGTCGTCGCATTGTTCTTGAATGGCCGCGATCGACGCCGCGTTCAGCGTGTTTGTCTCGTCCAGGACACAGCCGTTCGGCCGGACCAGCTGACCCGGATCCTGCGCGGCTGCGTCGACGGGGGTGAGCGCGAGCGCCGCCGCCCAAAGCGCCAAGGCCCACGTTCTCACGTCGCCTCCGCGAGCTGCGCGTCGAGCGCTTCCCGTACTGGACAGCCGTCTCGATGGGGGAGCACCAGCCGCGTTCTCCGTCCGAACAGGTAGACCGCATCCTTGTCGGGAGGTCCGCGGCGTGCGCGCAGGCAGTCGCGCGGGAGTCGACGGACGACGTCATCGGAGAAGCGCGCGTAGAGCTGTTCACGGGTCAAGACCACTTCGCGGGGCGTGTTCACCAGACGCTTGTCCGGAGACGACGCCAGCCAGACCAGTAGACTCTCGAGCGGGCTGGGTGAGGCCCTGCGTGCCACGACCGGGTCCGCGTCGGCCGCCGTGCGGAACGCCCCGTCGCCGACTTCTGCGTCGTCGGGCCACTCCTGGGTCTGCTCCCACGGAACGACATCGAAGGCCGTCCAGCCGCGCTCCACTGCGGACGCCGCCGAGCTGGCGCGGAGCTGTTCGACCACCGTGAGCACCATCTCCTCGTGTGCGCGCTGCGCGTTGGTGGGGCCTCCGTCACCAAACCGCCGCTCCGGCGGTGACAGGGTTCGGTCGAGTGTCAGGTGCTTGGTCTTCCAGGCGACGTGAAGGGACGGCCAGGGTTCCACCGCGGCCACGGTCTCGAGTTGTTCGAGCCTCAGTTGGATGCCGTATCCGGGCGGCTCCTGCACGTCGAGCGTGACCTCCGTCTCCCCGAACCTGCGCTCCGCGAACGCGAACAGGTCGTCCCCCAGCTGCACCGAATAGGCCACGCGCCATCCTACGACATCGCGCCTGGTTGGCGTGCTCTCAGACCGGCCGGGCGCCGATCTCGTGGGCGAGGCGCACGAGGTGTCCGATCACGGGGGCCAGCTGGTGCGCGCTTTCAGGGTGGCGTCGGAGGAGCTGCAGTACCCGCGGCGTGGCGGTGGCGACGAGCCCCCCCTCTTCGCGCGCGACATCGAAGCCTTCGCCTCGCAGCCAGTCCAACGTCGCGGTGGCCTGCGGCGTGAGCGAAGCGGGCGCGCCGGCACCGTCGGAGAACCCGGGCACCCAAGCGGCGACCACGACCCGAGCGTGGCTCCCGCCGGAGAAGAAACCGGCTGTCGGGCTGAGCACGAGGGCGGCGCGGAAGCCCCACGCATCGAGCGGTACGAACCCGAACCTTGGACCCGCGGCGATGCGGGCGAGGTCGTACGCTCCCGCCCACGTCGCGTTGAGCCAGTCGACCATGTCGCTCAGATGGGTCGAGGCGTGCCCGTGGAACTGGGTCGCGAGGTCGGCGAGCGTCCGCCGCCAGGCCTTCTGTCCACGATGCCAGCGCAGCGCGAACGCAGCGACCAGGGCGCAACACAGGCCCACCGCCCCCACGACCACCATGCCGATGCCGGCCTTGGCGGCGAGCGGCGCGTCGTCGTCCAGGAGGGAGAACGGGAGCACGAAGACACCCAATGCCGGAGCGAAGAACGTGACGCCGTAGAAGAGCGGCAGGTACGTCCGGGTGGCGTCCTGGTAGGCGCGCACCTGAAGCATCCCGTTTCGCTCAGCCCGGTGCCGTTCGAGCTTCGCCTCCCGCGCCATGGCGCGCGCCGCGTCGAGGCCCTGGAACATCAGCGTCTTCGAGGGCATGAGGGCGCCACGGCAGTGCTGGCAGGTACGGGCAGTCTCGCCAACCCTCAGCGTGTTCGGCGCGCCACAGTGGGGGCACGCCACCTTCATGGGGCCGGCCTCCCTCGCGGGAGCGAGCGGGGGGCGTGGGCCCGCGGCGGAGCGCGGCTGGGGCTTCGTCCGCAGGTCCCGATGGAGGTAGATGCCCAGCAGGACCAAGAGCCCGACAGGGACAAGCGCGCCCAGCGTGGTGCCGAGCCCGACGAGGGCATCTCCGCTGGCGTGGAGCGAGTGCGACGAACTCAGGGCCTGCAGGAGCAGCGCGGGCAAGGAGAGGCAGACGGGGCCAACCGTCGAGAGCAGAATCGCCCCCCAGAGCAGCTTCACATTGGGAGCCGACGGAGTGCCCCACTGACCCCACGCGTTCACCTTCCGCCGCTCGGCGTCGGCTTGCCGCATTTGCTGGAAGACGTCCGCGCGGTACTGCTTGGCCTCGATGAAGGCGGTGCTAGAGAGGTCTTGGCGCGCCCCGCAGAAGGGACACGAGACCCCGGACACGAGCGTCCTCATCGGGAACGTCCCGCCGCAACCGGTGCATCGGATTCCGCGGCCCTCTGACGTGTCCCCGCCGATCATGAAGCCAGACTGACGTGACGTTGGCGGAGCGTCCAGCGCCGGGTGCATCATGGGGCGCTGGCGCGTCCGAGCCGGATTGGGGACACTCGCGGACACACCGATGTCGACCCCCGAACCCCAATTGGGCACCCGAATCCTGTCGCGCGACGGCCAGTCCACGCTGGTCCGCCGGCGCGCGTCCCTGAGCGTGGTCGGAGGCCCCTCGGTGGAGCTGACGGGCACCGCGCTCCGGGTGGGATCCGATCCGGAGAACGACCTCGTGCTCGAGGACGCGGCGGTCTCGGCGCGGCACTTTCAGCTCACCGCCGAGGAGGCGGGCTTTCGTCTGCGGGACCTCGAGAGCACGAACGGCACGTTCGTCGGAGCGCTCCGGTGCCGCGACGTCGTGCTCGGGGACGCCGTGGAGATCCGTTGCGGGACGACGCGGCTGCACTTTCAGGTCTTCGCTGACGAGGTGGAGCTCGCGCTGTCGCGGCGGACGGACTTCGGCCGTCTGCTCGGCCACTCGCCTCCGATGCGGGCCGCGTTCGCGGTGCTCGAGCGCGCGGCCAAGACCGAGTTGACCGTGCTCGTCTTCGGCGAGTCGGGCACCGGCAAGGAGCTCGCAGCGCGCGGGCTGCACGACAAGAGCAAGCGCGAGGCAGGGCCCTTCGTGGTGCTCGACTGCGGAGCGGCGGCGCCCAGTTTGCTGGAGAGCCAGCTCTTCGGTCACGTGCGCGGGGCTTTCACGGGGGCGGAATCGGATCGCCCAGGGGTCTTTGAAGAGGCGGACGGCGGCACGCTGGTGCTCGACGAGATCGGCGAGCTGCCGTTCGAGCTGCAGCCCAAGCTCTTGCGCGCGCTCGAAGCCCGGACGATCACGCGGATCGGCGAACACACCGCGCGCTCGTTCGACGTGCGGTTCGTGGCGTCGACGCACCGGAACCTGGAGGCCGAGGTGGCGGCGGGTCGGTTTCGACAGGATCTGTACTACCGCCTCTCGGGGTTGGTGGTGCGGCTCCCGCCGCTGCGCGATCGGCCCGAGGAGATCCCACGCTTGGTCGCAGGTTTTCTCGCCGCGCTCGACGCGGACGTCGATGTCTCCTCGAGCACCATGCAGGCGCTCATGAGCTACGCGTGGCCCGGCAACGTGCGGGAGCTGCGCAACGTAGTCGAGCGCATGGTGGCGCTCGCTGACCTGTCGCCGAGCGCGTGGATGCCGGCGTCGATGGCGTCCGCAGAAGAGACGTCACAGACACGAGACGCCCGCTGGGATCTTCCGTTCCATGACGCCAAGCAGCGCTGGATCGACGGGTTCGAGCACGCCTACCTGACGCGCCTCCTGAAGGCGCACGGCGACAACGTCTCGGAGGCGGCGCGGGTCGCGGGACTCTCGCGCCAGTCGTGTTACCGACTCATGCGCAAACACGGGGTCGCGCCCGGGTGACGACACTCGGCGCCTACCAGCTCGGGGAACGCATCGCGGTCGGAGGTATGGCGGAGATCTTCCGCGCCCGCTCGGACGCGTGGCCCGATGTGGTCGTGAAGCGGCTGCTCCCACAGTATGCGCGGGATCCCGAGGTCGTGGCGATGTTGGCGCACGAGGGGCGCCTAATGCAGCGGCTCGCGCACCCTGCGCTCATCCGCGTGGTGGAGGTCAGCGCCGATTCCGAGACGCCCTTTCTGGTGCTGGAGCGCATCGACGGCGTGCCCCTCAGCGAGCTCATGGACGAGGCGGTCACCCCGGCGATGGCGCTGGCGATCGTACGCCCGATTCTCGACGCGCTCGGTCATGTGCACGCCGCGTCGGACGACGACGGAGAGCCGCTCGAGGTGGTGCACCGCGACGTGACTCCGCACAACGTGATGGTCGACCGGAACGGCCACGTGCGCCTCGGGGACTTCGGCATCGCGCGCTCCAGCCTGCGGGACGCGCGCACCCGGACGGGGATGATCAAGGGCAAGCTCCGCTACCTCGCGCCTGAGCAAGTGACGGGGTCGAGCGTCGACGCGCGGACGGATTTGTACGCGGTGGGGCTCGTGTTGTTCGAGTTGGTCTCCGGCGAGCCGTTCCTGGCGGCGGACACCGAGCCGGCGTTGATCCGGCTGGCCGAAGCGCCGACGCAGCGAAGCTGCGGCCACCCGGCACTGGACAAGGTCCTGAAGCGGGCGCTGGCGCGCTTTCCGGAGACCCGACCGAGAGACGCTGCGGCCTTCGTTCGTGCTCTGGACAAGGCCGTCGGCGAGCCAGCGGACGCCGACGCGTGGGCCTCTCGGGTGGAGAGCCAGCTCGGTCCCACTCCGTCGACCCACGCGCTCGAGTCGCCGGTCTCGGCGCCGACCCGCGTGCCGCCGACGACGGAGGCATCAGGGCGACGTCGGCTCGTGTGGGGCGCGGCGCTCGGGTTGGTCGCGGCCTTGGCGCTGGGCCTGGCATGGCAGGTGACGTCCACGCCGTCGGCCGAGCCACACGCTCGAGGCGCGGCGACGGGGCCCACCCCGTTGACCGAGCCCGCTGTCGAGCCCGGGCCAGTCGAGCCCGCGCCAGTCGTGCCCGGGCCAGTCGTGCCCGGGCCAGTCGAGCCCGTTGTCGAGCCGACCCTGGCGGACCCCCCGCCCGCGCCCGTGCCCGCGGAGGCCCGGCCCGCACCGTCGTCCGCCCGGCGTCCGGTGCGGCCCGCGTCGCCCGCCGTCGAGGCGCCCGCCGAGGTGCCGGTCGAGCTTCCCGTTGACCCCAACATCGCTGCGCGGGCTTCTGCCCAGGCGGCGTTGGCGCGCATCGACGCGGGCCTTCTTCGTCGGGGGATCCGAAGCGGGGACCTCGCGCCTGCTCAGCGATCCGCGCTGATGTCCGCACGCCGCGCGGCGGCGTCCGGCGCCCCGGACTTGGACGCGCTCGCCGTGCTCGAAGCGTCGCTTGCGGACCTGGTCGTGGACGAGGCTTTCGTGCGCCGCAAGCTTCAGCGGGTGGACGCCCGCATCCGCGCCGCGCGTGACGGAGGCGCGGACGTGACGGACATCGAGCGCCGCTCGGCCCTGGCGCTGCAGAGCTTGCTCGAGCACCGCCCGGCGCAGACCAACGAACGGCTCAACGCCATCCTCGACCGTCTCGGGCGGTGAGGCGTCCTCGGCGCACTTGCCAAACCTCCTCACGGGCGGGACGGGGCGACGCACGTGCCGAGCCCGGCGCTGCACACCGGGCGCTCCTCCGGGCACACGCCGTCGTCGTCCCACGGGCGGCAGTCGACCACGCAGCGCCCGTCCGCCGGGTCGCACACGCTGGCGTCGTCGCACACCGCCTCGTCGCACCCTGTCGGCACGCAGAACCCCTCCACGCACGCCAAGCGTGGGTAGCTGCAGCCCTGTTGTGGGGTTGCAGGCCCGGGTTCGCACACCGGGTCGGGCACCATCGGCGCGCGGCCGCATCCAAGCTCGAAGTCGGCGCGGTAGCTCTGCGCTCCGTCTTCGGCCGGCACCTGATCGAGATCCTGCCCGTCCAGTCCGCGGAGCGTCGCGTCGACCTCGACCCGGTAGGTCAGCACGCCTTCGGACTCGAGGTCGGCGATGGTGAGCTCCGCGGTCAAGCCCGAGGGATCGAGGCGCGTCTCCACCACGCGTCCCGGCTCGACGCGAATGGAATCCGTCACGGTGGCCGGGTCGACGGGCCGCGAGAACATCACGTAGAGCTTCGAGATGGCGCAGCCCGGGATGCTGCTTCCGTCGGTGGGCAGCACCTCGGTCACGCGCGGGGGGAGCGCCTCCGGGCGCAGGTTGAACGGCACTGCGATCTCTTGAATCGGCTGCGTGAGGCGCACGCCTTGCACACGCCCCGTCACGCGGGCGGGTGCGCCGGCTTCTGCGGGGACGCCGAGCAACCTCAGATCGAGCGGCCGGTCGGGGAGGCTTCCCTGTTCGAGGCGCACGCGCGGGAGCGCGTCGAGCACCGGGACCGTCACCACGAGCTCCAGCCCGGGGTCGGAGTCCGCGTTCTCGATCTGCACGCTGTCGTCGCTTCGCTCTTCGCCCGGGGCATAGAGCGCCTCCTCCGAATCCACGATGAGCACGATCGAGTCGATGGCCGACAGAACGTCTTCGCTGCGGTTGAGGTTCGGGTCCGGCGTGAAGAGAAGATCCACGCCGACGGGGCCTGCACACCCGACGAGGAGCACACACGAGGCGGCGAGCGCGCGCAGTTGGTTCATCCGCTGGGTCATGGCGGCACCACCGTGAAATCCGGACCGTCGCCCTGGCTGAGCGTGACGCCCAACACCGTCGCGACGACCCCGCCGACCACGACGGCGCCCAACGTCGTCCACAGCCACGCCTCCTCGTACCATGGGGTCTCGCGAGGCGTCGCGAATGGCTCTCCCACTGCTTCCCCGAGCGCCCGCAGCCGCGCTTGCACCGTATCTGGCGCCAGGCTCGGGATGACTTCTTGCCGCGTTTGCTCCTGCGTACCGAGCTCCACATCCAGCACGACCACGCGCGCCAGCGCCGTCTCGCCCAGGGCGGCCATGCTCGCCAGGACGACACGCTCCGCGTCCGCCGCCAGGCCCGCCTCTTGCGCGCACGCCTCGTCCGCGCACGCCGAGTCGGGGCTGAGCACCGTCTGGCCCGACGTCGCGGTCAGCCCCTCGACCAGGGGCACGCGTTCATCCGAGGCGAGGGGATCTTCGGTCGCCCACTGCACGGGCAACACGGCGATCCGCAGCGAGGGCGCCTGCGCCGCCGCGCATCCGCTCGTTATCAGCGCCGCCGTCAGCATCGCCATCGCGCGCCGCATGCCTGGAACATCCTTCACTCCTTCGTAGTACCTCACCCGACGGGTCCTGGCGCCTCGAACGCGGCCCCCGCTCAGCTCAGCGGTCCGGCTCGCACTCGCAGGTGCGAAGACAGCCGTCCTCGTCGGTGGGGGTGTGGGTGCCGGGCGGGCACGCCAGTCGGCAGTGCGGAACGTCCGTGCACGCGTCGGGGCACGCGCGCTCCTCCCAGCTGCAGGCCCCGCGCGCGCCCTGGAGGCAGCGCCCCGTGTTGCCGCCGACCGAGCCGTCTCCGCATTCCAGCCGCGGTGAACTCGAGGGCGCGCCGCAGGCTTCGTCGGGGCATGCATCGGGGGGGCACTCCCGGAAGACCCACGCGCATGTGCCCTCCCGGTCCCGCTCACAGAGCGACAGGTTGCCGCCCCAGGAGCCGTCGCCGCATGCGAACATGGGGGCTCCGCTCGGGGGGCCGCACTCAGCCTCGCTGCACGGCAGCGGCTCGCATGCGCACGTGTCCTCGCAGCCGCCTGCACCCACCGGATGCACGGTCCCGGCAGGGCACTCGAGGTCGCACGCCACCGCGGGGCAGGGCTCCGGCGGGCACGTTCGGAACACCCAGCCGCAGGTGCCCGCGTCGTCCCGGTCGCACACACCGATGTTGCCGCCGAGCGAGCCGTCCCAGCACTCGAACAGCGGCGCGCGAGAGGGTGGACCGCACTCGGCCTCGCTGCAGTCGCTGGCAGGCGCGTCCGGGCACACCCGGAACGCCCAGCCGCAGACGCCGTCCCGTCGCTCGCAGACGCCGAGGTTGCCACCGGCCGAACCGTCTCCGCAGAGGTAGGAGGGCGCCAGCGGGGCGGGGCCGCACTCTTCGGCTGCGCAGTCGGCCACGGGGCACGTGCGAACCTCCCAGCCGCAGCTTCCGTCGTCGTGCCTCAGACACACCCCGGTGTTGCCGCCGGCCGATCCGTCCGCGCACTCGTACGAAGGGGAGGCCGGAGCCCTTCCGCAGTCGGCCGGGGCGCACTCTTCGGGTCGCGGCGCCGGGCACGCCCGCGTCTCCCACCCACACTCGCCTTCTTCCCCGAGCACGCAACGGCCGGTGATCCCTCCGGCGCTTCCGTCATCGCACAAGTACGTGGCACCGAGTGGCGTGGGTCCACACGCGGCCTCGTCGCAGGTGGCGGCGGCTTCGGTACAGCCGGCGAACAGGTCGTCGTCGCAGATTGCCGGTCGCGGTCCGTCTGTCTCGCACTCGCGCGGCAGCGCCGCGCCGGAGTACGTCGGGCTGCAGTCCGGGCGCGTCAGGCAAGACGCTTCGCCGAGGCCGTCGCAGGCGCGTGGGGCGGGGCAACTCTCCGCGTCGGCGCACACGATCCAGCCGGCGGGCACGTCCGCCTCGACATCGTACTGGCGTGTCTCTCCCGTCAGCGGGTTGAGTGCCGTCACCGTCGGCGCGGCGACGCATCCCACCAGCAGTGCGAGAATCAACACGGGCAGGCGAGCGGTGACGGGGTGGCGCGGCATGCGCGATTCAAGAGCAAGGGGCGCGCCAGGCCGCCGCGGCGGGGTGGATCGACCGGGCCGTCAAGGCGGCGTGACAGGTCTCCGGCGCCGGGTGTCACACGCGTGTGACGGTCCTCTCCGAGAGAGCGGCAATCCGCTCGAAACCGCCGCGATGCCGTGGGCGAGAGTCTCCGCGACGATGCTTCAGCAACGCCTCGTCGGCTCCGAACGTGCCCCCCTCGGCTCTGATGCCGCTCTACTCGGCGCGCGCACGCCGGATGAGCTGAACCAAGGCCTTGCGCGCCTCGTCCGGCGTCGCGATGGGCGCGTCGAACGCCACGCGGGCGGGCCGCGGCCCTTTCTCGGTCTGCACGCTCATTTCGAAGCCGTACTGGTCGATTCCCGTCATCGTCGCGACCTCGGCTTCGTTCGCGCGGGTGAAGGCCCGCGCGTACCCGACGAGCGCATCGGCGTGGTCGTCGTTCATGTGCTCGAGGATACCCACGGCGTGCGGCGCGATCGGGTCGGGGGACGCGTCGTGCCACGCCTGGTCGTCGACCCAGGACATGCGCCCGTAGCCGCCGATGTAGCGAATGGTCCGCACGGTCATCCGCCAGAAGGCGAAGTCGCTGAAGTCCGCGTAGTACGACGCGTTCGGATGCACCGTGAGGAAGGCGTCCCTCGCGCTCGCGTCGTCTCCGCGCGCCAACTCCGCGGCGTCGCCAACCAGGGTCACCCTGCCGTTCGCGAGCGGGTCGTCGGCGTGCGTCTCGGCCGCCAGCAGGCTCGCCCGCGGGTCTTTCCGGAGGTGCTGGGTGTGAGCCGCGAGCCGGCTGATCAAAAAGACCGGGCTGCCAGCTTCGAGCGCGTACGTCACGAACGACCCATAGGGATGTCCGGCGGGGTCGAGCGCGAGCGTCGAGAGGGTGCCGGTCGCCGTCCCCTGAACCAGCGTGCGCGCGCGCTCGGCGTGGCTCGGCGCCGCGGTGCCCTCGAAGGTCAGTGGGGTCTCACGCGGCCCGCTGCCGCGACCGTGGTCGTCGTTCGCCATAGGGCATCCTACCCCGCGCGCCGCTCGTGTCTCGTGCGAGGGCGCCGGAACCGGGCGTGCGCGCCGCTCTGGGCCGCGAGCCCGTGTGTGGACTCAACCTTCTTCGATCGCGGGAGGGAAGAGCCGCTCCCGCGCGTTGTCGCTGATGAGCTTCACCGCGGGGTGTTTGATGCGTCGCTCCACGGTAATCGCGTAGAAGCGCTCCACCACTTGGTCGGTGCGGCCGACGACCTGCACGCGGTAGACATCGCAGATCTCCTCCTCGATGGCGCTCGGCCCCGGAAACACGCCGGCCCCCTCCGAGCCGAAGGCCTTGAGGAGCGCGCTGTCTTCGAACTCCGCGACGATGCGCGGCCGCACGCCCATGTCGGTGAACCAGTGCTCCAGCGAGCGTCGCAGCAGCGTGTTCTCGGTCGGGACGAGCAGCGGGGCCTCCTCGAGACTCTGAGGAAACTCCCCCGAGAGCGTCTCTGCGAGGCTCTCGGTGGCAAAGAAGCTGACGCCGCTCTCTCCGAGCAAGTGGTTGAAGGCCCGCACGCTCGCCTGGCCCGCGATGGGGGTTTCGGCGAGCACGAGATCGAGGTCGTGGATCGACAGCTCGGCGAGCAGCCGGTCGGTCTTGTCTTCGCGGCAGACTACCCGGACGGGGCTGTCCTGTGCCAGCGCGGGCTCCAGCAGACGATGCAGCACGAGCTTGGGGAGAAGGTCACTGACGCCGACGGTGAGTTTTTCCGGATGGTGCACCTTGCGGCCCGCGAAGAGGTCCTGCATCTCCCGCCCCAACGTGAAGATCTCATCGGCGTAGCGGTACGCCACTTTTCCCATCTCCGTGAGCTCGAGATGACGCCCCACCCGGCGGAAGAGCTTCTCTCCGAGCGCCTCCTCGAGCATCTTCACCTGGCCGCTGATCGTCGGCTGAGACAGGCGCAAAGCCGCCGCGGCCGCGGTGACCGAGCCTTCTTTGGCCACCATCCAGAAGTAATGCAGGTGGTGATAGTTCAGCCATTCCAAGGGACTTCCTCCGATTCGTTTTATCCGTAGGTTTGATCGTATATTATCGATTCGGCCTTATCCACGGGAGATCTCCGGGCGAACACGCACGCTTCGGATATTTCTCATGACTCCGGTCACAATATCGATTGGTTCTTATCCGCGACGAACCTAACCATAGGCCCGGACGATGCGAATCGCAGTCAAATCGGAGCTCGGCGAGTGCACCTCGGAGCTGGAGCAGAAGGTCGCGCACCGGCTGCGCTGCGCTCTCGGGAGCCACGCGAGCGACGTGCAGCATGTGTCTGTCGCGCTTCGGGGCTCGGACCGCGCTATCGTCTGCAGCATGCGGCTGCGCCTCCGGGGCCGCCGCGAGCTCGAAGTCTCCAGTGAAGCGTCGTCCGTTGATGAAGTCCTGCGCTTCTCCGCTCGACGGGCTGGCGCCGCCGTCGCTCGTCGCGTCGACACTGACCGAATCTTGAGGTCCTGATGCCTGGCAGTACCCCAGAAGAGAACGTGGGTCCCTCCCCCGAGCACGGTGGCTATGCGTCGTCTTGGGAACCGCTCATGCGTCGCATCGACGAGACGGTCCATCTCGAGGCGGAGCCGGGTGTGATTCGCGCCGTCGCGGAGCGAGCCGCGGCCCCGAGCCCGGACGACGTTGCGGAGCGCGCGGTGCGCGCGTGCACGGAGCTCGGTCTGCACACGTCGGTGCTCAGTGGGTCGGTCGCCGCCGCCTCGCGCGCGGTCGGGCCCGATCATCCCGTCGTCGGTTGGGACGCGAACGGGAACTGGATCTTGCTTTCCGACCGCCGCGGCCGCTCGCTGCATGTCATCCGTGCGAACGAGGGCGACGTGGGCTGGATGTCGCGCGGTGATGTCGGCGGCCTGCTCGGGGCGGCCGAGGAAACCGTTTGGGTCGCCGTCGACCCCCCCGGCCTCCTTCAGCCTCCCGGCCAGCCGAATGTGCATCACGACGTGCCGGGCGCGCCGGCCCCCACGCCGTGGGCGCGCTTGCGGCTGCTCATCCGTCAGGAGCGGCACGACGTCCTCGTCGCGGTGATCTACGCGATCGGCGTCGGCCTCCTGACGCTGGCCACCCCCATCGCCGTGCAGGCGTTGGTCAACACGGTGGCGTTCGGCACGGTGCTTCAGCCCTTGGCTGTGCTGACGCTCTTGTTGCTTGCCGGCTTGAGCTTCGCCGGCGTGCTCCGAGCGCTTCAGGCTTGGGTGGTCGAGGTGCTTCAGCGGCGGCTCTTCGTCCGGCTGGTGAACGACCTCTCCATGCGGCTGCCGAGGGTGGAGCTCGCGGCGTTCGACCGCGCGCACGGCCCCGAGCTGGTCAACCGCTTCTTCGACATTTTCACGATTCAGAAGGCGGCGTCGAGTCTCCTCATCGACGGACTCCAGATCATTCTGACGGCCGCCGTAGGGCTGTTGGTCCTCGCCTTCTACCACCCGCTGTTGCTCGCGTTCGATGTCCTGCTTCTCATGATCGTCGTTCTCATTCTCTTCGGCTTCGGCCGCGGCGCGACGAAGTCGGCGGTGAAGGAGTCCAAGGCCAAGTACGAGGTGGCGAGTTGGCTCGAGGAGGTCGCTCGGCACCCCACGGCGTTCAAGCTCGCGGGTGGCCCGGCGCTGGCGCGTCGGCGCGCAGACGAACTTGCGGGCACGTACCTGCGCAACCGCAAGAAGCACTTCGTCGCGGTGTTCCGCCAACTGGTGGGCGCGCTCGCGCTTCAGGCCTTCGCGAGCGCTGGCACCCTCGGCATTGGTGGTTGGCTGGTGATCGAGCGTCAGCTCACGCTGGGCCAGCTCGTCGCCGCCGAGCTCATCGTCACGATGGTTGTCGCGTCCTTCTCGAAGGTCGGCAAGCACCTCGAGACGACCTACGATCTCCTGGCTGCGCTCGACAAAGTCGGCCAGCTCACGGACCTCCCGCTCGAGCCGATTCGGCCGACGACGCACCTCCCGGACTCCAGCCCGCGTGGCGCCCGTCTGGAGGCGAAGGCCCTGCGGTTCGGATTCGGGGCGACCCCGTTGTTCACGGATGCAGACCTTCACATCGGTGCGGGTGAGCGCGTCGTGCTCACCGGCCGGAGCGGCGCCGGGAGAAGCGCGCTCGTCGATGTGTTGCTCGGGCTTCGGGAGCCGGACGGCGGCCTCATCGAGATCGACGGGTTCGACCTCGCCGCCATCGACCGACACGAGCTCCGTCAGCGCACCGCGCTCGTGCGCGGCGGTGAGCTGGTGGTTGGCTCGATCGCCGACAACGTCGCCTTCGGCCGGAGTGAGATCGACGCCCACGAGGTGCGC
This sequence comes from Sandaracinaceae bacterium, assembly GCA_045106715.1. Classification (GTDB taxonomy): domain Bacteria; phylum Myxococcota_A; class Polyangia; order Polyangiales; family Sandaracinaceae. Next base: position 4,933 of record JBGCFC010000180.1, on the reverse strand, counting down.
GAGGCGCTCCGCGCGGTGGGTCTGATGGACGAGGTCGCCGGGCTGCCGGACGGTCTCGACACGCGGCTCATGCCTGACGGTTCACCGCTCAGCCGCGGCCAGGCGGCTCGACTCGTTCTCGCCCGCGCGGTGGCCGGTCGGCCGGCGCTCCTGGTCATCGACGGCGCGCTCGACGCGCTCGACCCGGCGACCCGGGCCACGGTTCTGGACACCGTCTTTGCGCCCGACGCGCCTTGGACCCTGCTCGTCATCACGGACGACCCCGGCGTGCAGGTGCGCTGCGCCCGCACGCTCGCGATCGTCGATGGACGCCTTGGGGAGCCGGAGAGCTTGGAGATGGGACGATGAGCACGTCGCTGACAGGACCCTACCGCCGGCCCGCGGGCTTCGAATCGGAGCGCCTGGTTCCGCCGCCCGTGCGATCGCGGCGCGTGGCCATCGCGCTCGCGACCTCATTCATCGGGTTCGTGTTGTTCACGCTCATCTCGCCATGGCAGCAGAACGTGGCCGGTACCGGCCGGGTGCTCGCGTACGCCCCGCTCGAGCGCCGACAGAACGTCGAAGCGCCGGTCAGCGGTCGCGTGGTGGAGTGGTTCGTCCAGGAGGGTTCGGTGGTGGCGGAGGGCGATCCCATCGTTCGGATCTCCGACAACGACCCGCAGCTCATGGAGCGCCTCTCGCTCGAGCGTGAGGCGACGGCCGAACGGCTCGCGAGCTACGAGGCGCGGCTGGTGGCGACGCAGGCGCGCCTGGACGCGGTGACCCGCGCCCAGGCCAGCGCCGTCGCGTCGTACGAGGCGCAGGTGCGTGCTTCGCGGCAGTCGGTGGAGTCGGCCGACCAGAGCGAGCAGGCGGCCGACGCGTCGCTCGACACGGCGCGCTTGAACCTCGCGCGGCAGCTCGCGCTCCGGGAGTCCGGGCTTGCGTCCGAGCGACAGTACGAGCTGGCGCAGCTCTCGGCGACGCGCGCGGAGACCAGCCGGGACAGTGCCCGGGCCCGTGCGCGGGCGGCGCGAGATTCGCTGTCGTCCAAGCGCGCGGACCTCGACCGCGGGCGCGCGGAGCGCGACTCCTACATCCAGAGCGCCCGGGCGTCGCTCTCTTCGGCCGAGACGGACGTCGCGAGCACCCGTGCGTCGCTGGCGCGGCTCGATGTTCGGATCTCCCGGCAGGAGGCGCAGCTCGTCACCGCGCCGCGGGCCGGCACCATCTTCCGCATCGTCGCCAATCAGGGTGGCGAGCAGGTCAGCAGCGGCGACAGCCTCGCGGTGCTCGTGCCGGACACCGACCAACGCGCCGTGGAGATCTGGGTGGACGGCAACGACGCGGCGATGATCGCGCCCGGCCGCTCGGTCCGGCTGCAGTTCGAGGGGTGGCCCGCCGTGCAGTTCACGGGGTGGCCTTCGGTGGCGGTGGGCACGTTCGGTGGGCGCGTGGCGTTCGTGGACTCGACCGACGATGGCCGCGGCAACTTCCGCGTGCTCATCGTGCCCGACGAGGACGACGACGCGTGGCCAGACGGCCGCTTCTTGCGGCAAGGTGTACGCGTCAATGGCTGGGTTCTGCTCAACCAGGTCAGTGTGGCGTTCGAGCTCTGGCGGCAGCTCAACGGCTTCCCACCGGTGCTGGACACGCCTCCATCGACCGACCCTGGTTCGAGCGGCAGCTCGTATGGCGGGGGCTCGTACGGCGGCAGCTCGTACGGGGGCGGTGACTCCTACGGCGGCGGAGACTCGTACGGCGAAGGCGGCGGCTACTGATGTCCTCGGAGTCTTGCCGCGCGCGCCGGGGTCGACTCGGCGCGCTGCTCCTCTTGGCCGTCCCTCTTTTTGGCGCGCGGCCCGCGTCGGCGCAGGACATGGAGCCCCCGCCGTCGGAACCCGCGCCGTCGGAGCCTTTTGCCCCCGGGCCGTTTGCGCCGGAGAGCGTCGCTGAAGGCGCTTCTGCCGATGCGTTCGGTACGCCCAGCGGCCCCATGGCGTTCCCCGGCGGATATGAGCTCGCGGAGCTCTCGGCGAGTGACCGCATGGAGGTGGGGGGCGGCACGCCGCTGACGCTCGGCCAGGTGCTCTCGTCGGTCGAGCGGCACCACCCGTCGATGGAGTCGGCGCGTCAGCGCGTGCGCGCGGCGGAGGGCGAGCAGCTTGCGGCCGAAGGCGGCTTCGACCTGGGGCTATCGGCGAACGGGTGGATCTCGCCGCAGGGCTACTACGACTGGGGCCGCGCCAACGTCCAGCTCACGCAGCCGACCCCGCTCTGGGGCGCGCGGTTCTACGCCGGCTGGCGCATCGGCCGTGGGCCGATTGAGGGCGGCACGTCGGGCGGCATCCCCGACTACTACGGCAACTACGAGACGCTGGACCTCGGCGAGCTCCGGGCGGGCGTGAGCGTCCCGCTCTGGCGTGACGGGCCCATCGACTCGCGGCGCGCACGCATCTGGCGGGCCGAGCACGGGCTCGCGGCCGAGGAGGCCTCGCTCCAGGGCCGCCAGCTCTCGATGCGCATGGCGGCGACGAGCACGTACTGGAGCTGGGTCGCGGCGGGTGTGAAGTACGAGATCGCCTCGCGCCTGCTCGATCTGGCCGAGCAGCGCGACGAACAGATCGCCACGCGCGCGCGCTCCGGCGCCATCCCACCGATCGAGATGCTCGAGAACCGCCGCGTGATTCTCGCGCGTCGCACGTCGCTCGTCTCCGCGCGCCGGGCGCTCGAGCAGAAGGCGATCGCACTCTCCCTGTACCTCCGTCGCAACGACGGCAGCCCGCTCGTGCCGCCTCCGGACCGGCTCCCGATGGCGCTCCCCGAGCGGGAGGCGCTGACGGTGAACCTTCGCCGCGAGGTCGAGGCCGCGTGGTCCCGACGCCCCGAGATCGAGCGCTACCGTGCGCTCATCGCCCGCCAGCGCGTGCAGCTCGACTACTACGAGAACCGCCTCGCGCCTCAGATCAACGTCGGCGTGCAGGCCTCCGTGGACATCGGCGGCGGCACCGAGACCGACACCGAGCAAGACACGCTCGGCCGCCCCGTGGTCGAGGGATCCGTCTACCTCTCCATGCCCTTTCAGTTCCGCGAAGCCCGCGGCGGCATCCGCCAGGGCCGCGCCTACCTCGCGAGCCTGCGCGCCGACGCCCAGCTCGCCCGCGACCGCGTCGCTGCCGATGTGCAGGACGCCTACAGCGCGCTCACGGCAGCCCGAGAGCGCGCCGACCTCGCCCGCCAATCGGCCGACGCCGCCGAGGCCGTCGCCGAGGCGGAGCGGCGCCGGTTCGAGCTCGGGGCGACCCAGCTCTTCATCGTGAACCTCCGCGAGCAGTCCGCCGCCTCCGCGCGTGCCTCGCAGGCCACCGCCGAAGCCGTGCTTCAGGTCGCCCACGCCCGCTGGGAGGTCGTCACCGCGCAGGGCCTCGCGCCGCCTCCGGAGGATTGACGCATTCCACGCTACGCTGGGCCCGGGGATGGACGACTTCGACTTTCAGGACGGCGCGTCGAGCCCCGCCGGTTCAGGCGGAGTGAACGTCCACGACCCCGTCTTCGCCTCCGACCCGTGGCTCCGGCGTCTGAGGCGTCACTTCATCCCTTCCATCGTCGCGTTCCTCGCTGGCCTGCTCCTCGGAGTGGGAGTCGTCGTCGTGGGACTCGACCAAGCACGCTTCCCGCTCGTCGTGGCCGGCGCATTGCTCGCGCTCGCGGGCGTCGGCTACTTCGGCTTCGTCTCTGTGGCAATGAACGTCGGCGCACGGCGGGCGAACCGCCACGAGGCTGCCGCGATCCAGGCGCGCCTGCGGACCGCGAGAAGAGACTGACGGTGCGGCAAGAATTTCCGCACCTCCGCGGCGGCGAAGCCGGCGCCATGAACATCGTCAGTCTTCGCGTGTGCAATCGGACGCGCGGAGCGCGGTGCACACTCGAAGACGGAGTCCTCGTTCGACCGCAGTCTCCCGTTGCTACAACCTCCCCGTGGCGCGAAACCCTCGACGCTCGGGCCTGATTGACGCGCGTGATCGCGCGAGGAAACGTCGCCGCGAGCATCGAGCGCCCCACGGCCTCGTTCCCGATGAGACGGAGCGCCTGAACGGCTGGCTCGACACGCACCTCGAAGGCCAGCCGCTCAGCGTCATGGAGCGCCTGGACCTCCGCGCGCTGCTTCGGGCGACAGTTCAATACGACGTGCCTGCCGAGGAACGGCTACGTCAGCTGGCGATCGCCATCGAGTCCCGCGTCCTCTTCGAGAGCCCGATGCGGGCGTGGTCTGCGCTCGACCGGATCTACCTGCGCGCCCTCCGTCTTGGACCCTCCGAGTTGCGTCTTCACGCGTCCCGCGCGGCGTCGGCGTTCCAACTCTCGGAATGGGCCGAGCACGCCGAGGTGGCCGCGCGATTGCGTCGCCGCGCAGCCGAGAGCCTGTCGAGCGCGTTGAAGCTCGCCCCGGCGGACGGCGAGCTGCACTACCTCGCTGGTCTGCTCCGCTACACCGCTCGCGGAGACCTCGCCGAGGCGCTCGCTCAGTTCGAGCGCGCGGTCGAACTTGATCCGTCCCACGCCTTCGCGTGGCTCTACCGAGCTCACTGCCTCCACGATCAAGAGCGGTTTGCCGAAGCCGTGGTGGCCTATTCCGAGGTTCCGCAACACAGCTTCCGAGGCGTGCTCCACTGGCGCGCCGTGCTTCTTGTCGAGCAACGAGCGCAGTGCCGCGCCCGCTCCGGAGACCTCGAGGGCGCGCGGTCCGACTTCGAACGCCTCCTCACCCGCTACGAAGCCGAGCCCCACCTCATCGGCGACGTCACGCAGTACCGCCACTGGGCCATCCAAGGCCCCTTCCCCGACCTCGCCGAGCGAGTCCGACGAATCGAAGCGTCCAGGAAGTAGCGGCGCGAAGCGCCGCCCCCACCAATGAACCCCGTCGGCGTTCGCGGGGGAGGTCCGCGGGCGGCAG
>JBGCFC010000018.1:0-24586 GCA_045106715.1 Sandaracinaceae bacterium | reverse complement strand
GTTCTGTGGTGTTGATGACGACTGCGTGGGTGGCCAGGCCTGCCTCGTCACCGGTGCAAACGACCTCGGTCGCTGTGTGGACGGGTGCATGGACGATGATGGCTGCACGGGCAGTGAAGTCTGTGTGATCCAAGAAGACTCGGATACCGGGGTCTGCCGGACGCCGGGTGGTGAGTGCGCACAGTCGGATCGCGACGGTGACAACCTCCCCTTCCAGGACCTTCGTGGTGACCCCCAGTGTGTTTCAGGCCAGACCTGTGACGGAGCTTCCCCGACGGAAGCGTTCGGTAGCGGGGTGGTCGGAGCCTGCATGGGTGACCTTCCCGACGGCGGCATGCCGGACGCGGGCGTTGACGGAGGCACCGATGCGGGTGTCGACGGCGGCCCGATGGTCGACGGTGGTCCCGATGGCGGCCCCGACGGTGGCCCCGACGCCGGCGTCGACGCGGGCACCTGATCGGTCCAGCTGACCCAACGATGAGCCCCGGCGCTTCGGCGTCGGGGCTCTCGTCTTTAAGCCGCATCGGTGACAGGGCCCCGTTGTGTTTCTCGCAGCGAGAGCACAATCCGGCCTTGACCGGGAACGGCGATGGAGTAGGTTGCGCGCCTCCGCGCTCCGCGCGTGACGGCATCGTGCACGCTCGAACCTCGAAGCGGCGCCTGCCCTGACTTCACCGAGAGAACGACATGTACTTGAACATCGGCAAGAAGCCCCGCCGCAAGAACCGTGGCAAGACCAACCGCGCCAAGGCGAAGCGCCTCGCGAAGAACCGCCGCCGCGTGCAGCGCATGCGTGGCAAGGCCACGGGTCGTCGCGTCGCGAAGAAGTGGTAGCGTAGACAGGGTTCGCTGCTTCCCAGGCAGGGGAGGGCGGGCCCTTCGCGTCAGGCGACCGCCGCCTGGGGCGCCAGCTGTCACACGGCTCTAGTGTCTGCGTCCGGGGGGCGCCCGTCCATGGAACGTCCGACCATCTTCGTGGTGAGTGATTCGACCGGCGAGACCGCCGAGAGGGTCGTGCGCGCCGCGTTGCTCCAGTTCCCCGAGCACCGGGTCCGCATCCGCCTGTTCACCCGCGTGCGCGACCCCGAGGCGGTCGCCGAGGTGCTGAAGAAGGCCGGTGAAACGGGCGCGATGGTGGTCTTCACGCTGGTCTCGACGGACCTGCGCGAGTACTTCCACGAGGTCGCCGCCCAGGAGCACGTCGAGACGGTGGACGTCATCGGTGGGCTCATCCACAAGGTGGGCACCTACGTCGAGGCGACGCCGCTCAACCGGCCGACGGCGACGATGCCGCTGTCGGAGGAGTACTTCCGACGGGTCGAGGCCATCGAGTTCGCTGTCAAGAGCGACGACGGCAAGGAGCCGCGCAACCTGCGCAAGGCGGACCTGATCCTCACGGGGGTCAGCCGCACGAGCAAGACGCCGCTCAGCACCTACCTGGCGGGCCGCGGATTCCGGGTCGCCAACGTGCCTCTCGTGCTCGGGGTGCCTCCGCCCCCAGAGCTGGAAGAGGTCCCCGCCGAGAAGGTGGTGGGCTTGACCATCGGCGTCGAGCAGCTGCTCGAGATCCGCAAGGCACGGCTCATCCAGCTCGGGATGCCGCCCGACGCGAACTACGGCCTGCACGACCACGTCAGCGCCGAGCTCGACTTCGCGGACGAGATCTTCCAGCGCAACCCGGGCTGGATGGTCATCGATGTCAGCACGCGCGCCATCGAAGAGACCGCGACCATCATCCTCGAGGCCCTCAAGGACCGAGAGGACGTGCCGACGATCCCGCCCCAGGCGGTCCTTCCGCAGAGCTAGGCTCGGCTGAGCAGGCCTCGGCAGAGCAGGCCTCGGCAGAGCTAGGCTCGGCAGAGCCGGCCTCGGCAGAGCGAGCCTCGGCTGAGGCTGTCCGTGTCGTGCGGTCCAGTCAGAGACGAGCGGAGACGAGGGCCTCGCTCACTCGACCTCAGCGCCCTTGGGTTGGCTCGGGCGGCGGTTCGAGTACTGGTCGGCGACGGTGCCGACGAACTGGCTGAGGATTCCGTCCGCGACGCGAAGCCGGCGGGAGAGCTCTCGCGCGATGTTCATGATCAGCAGGGCGTAGGACTTGAGGTCGCGCCGATACAGCAGCTGCTCGACGTCCTCGGCGCTCATGCGGAGCAAGAGGCTCGGGGCCAGGCAGCGCACGGTGGCGGAGCGGGGCTGGACGTCCACGATGGACATCTCGCCGAACCAATCGCCGGGGCCGAGCATGGCGACTCGGACTTCGCTGCTCGCCCGGCTGCTCTTGAGCACCTCGAGCTCGCCGCCCACCACCACGAACATCTCGCGCGCCGGGTCGCCCTCGGTCACCACGCGATCGCCGATGTTCGCGGTCACGCGGGGGAGCTCCTTGGCGAGCAGCTCGAGGGTGGCCTCGTCCAGGCCTCCGAACAGGCCGATCTCGCGGAGAATCGACGGGGTGATGTTCGGTGTTCCGGGCGGGACGGAAGGTTCGGTCATGACAGCTCCTCGACAGGCGGGGTAGCACACTTGGCCGTCGGGCTGCCGGCAGATCTCCTCAAAGGCGGAGGACCAAGCACGCCTTTGCGAGGGCCCCTCGCGCACGAGAGTCGCCTTTTCGAAGCGGGCTCCCCGCGCTGCCCTTTACCCCCGAGCCGCCCGGCCGGTATCCTGTGCGGGGCCGAAATCCCTTGGCCGCCGAATCCTTCCTATCTGGGTCGCCCTGCTAAGCGACGCACTCGATCTTCCCAAGCCCTTCGGGGCCTATACGCTCCTGCGCCGACTGGCCGTGGGTGGGATGGCCGAGGTGTATGTAGCGAGCACCAAGGGCATCGGGGGGTTCGAGAAGCTCGTGGCCATCAAGGTCATCCACCCCCGCTTCTCGGAGGATGACCACTTCATCCAGATGCTCGTCGAGGAGGCGAAGATCGCGGTTCAGCTGAACCACGTGAACATCGCCCAGACGTTCGACCTCGGGTGTGTGGAGAACACCTACTACATCGCGATGGAGTTCGTCGAAGGGGCCGACACCTATCGCATCCAGAAGCGGTCCAAGAACAAGCTCCAGCTCCCGGTCGACGTCTGCTGCTACATCGCCTCCGAGGTTCTCAACGGGCTCGAGTACGCACATCGCAAGCGCGACGGGAACGGCCAGCCGCTCTCCATCGTGCACCGCGACATCTCGCCGCAGAACGTGCTCGTGAGCTACTCCGGCGAGGTCAAGCTCGTCGACTTCGGCATCGCCAAGGCGGCGTCGCGCAACGGCCAGACCGAGGTCGGCGTCATCAAGGGCAAGTACTACTACATGTCCCCCGAGCAGGCGTGGGGGGACCCGGTGGACCACCGGACCGACATCTTCGCGACCGGCATCCTGCTGACCGAGTTGCTCACCGGGCAGATGGTCTACCAGGAGGACAACGTGCCCGCCTTGCTGGACAAGGTGCGCAAGGCCGACATCCCGTCGCCTCGGTTGCTGCGGCACGACCTGCCCGAAGAGCTGGTGGGGCTCATCGCCAGGGCCACCGCCCGGGAGATGGAGGACCGCTACGCCAGCGCGCAGGCCTTCTCGCAGGAGCTGTCTCGTTTCCTGTACTCCCGAAACCCCACGTTCACCGCGTCCAAGGTGGTGGACATGATGGCGACGCTGTTCCCAACGGAGGTCAAGCGACACAGCCAGGTGCTCCGTCTGCCCAACGCGGAGTCGCCGGCGGCGGCGTCTTTTCCCGCCCCCAGCAAACCTCTACGGGCCCCGACCCCGAGTGCGCCGGTCGCGCCTCCGGTTCCCGCGGGAAGGAGCCCGCTGTCCTCCCAGGACTTCCGGCCCGCCGCCGCCGCCGACAGCCTCATCTTCGACCTCGCGGCGGTGGGCAACGACAGCACCCGCAACGACATCCTCCCGTTCCGGAGCCCGGCCGACCCGACCAAGAAGCTCCAGCAGCGGGCCCGGCACGAGCCCTGGGACGAAGAGACGTTTCTCAAGAGCCGCAAGGACGAGTGGGAAGACGCCACCAACATCGACGAGGGCGGTCAGGCGATGGCGGCCATCATCCGGGCCGCAGAGCAGGCTGTGAAGGGGGCGGAGCTCGAGTCCGATCGCACCGTCGCGTCGGCGTCGTTTCCAGATCTGCTCGAGGCCCCGATCGCGGCTCCACCACGGCGCCAGTCCAAAGCCTTGCCGCCGTCGCGTCCGCCCGTCCGCGAACGGCGTCCGCCTCCGCCCCCCTCCCACGCCCTTGCGTCGCGTCCCATGGCGGCGCCGGCGCCCCGCCGCGGTATGCCCGAGTCCGCCCGCGGGTCTCATCCGGACTTGGCGATACGTCCTGAGCTCGAGGGCGAGGCCACCCACGCGTACCCGCCATCGATGCAGTCGGGCACCGGTCACCCCAGCCACCCAGGCCGTGCCAGCCACCCAGGGCACGGTCATCCGGGGAGCGCCGGCCCGAGCGCGGCGATGAGGCTCGGGCCGGCCGCCGACCGCGCGTTTGCTCAGTCCGCAGCCGACGTCTACCCCTTCGGCTCGCCACCGCCTCCGATGCCGCCGCAGCCGATGAACGCGTCGAGCCTCCCGGCGGATCCGTTCGCTCCCCTCGGGGGGCCCGCGCCGGCGTTCGCAGTCGGGCCACCGCCCGCCGACCCCTTCGCCGCCCAACCGCCTCCCGCCGGCATTACCGGGACCGAAGCCGACCTCGGCAAGCCGCAGCCCCTCAAGTGGCTGGCGCTTGGTGGCGTGACGGCGCTCGTGTTGTTGCTGATCGGGGTCTTGGGGTGGGTCTTGGTGTCGGGCGAAGACCCGGCGTCGCTCGAGGTGATCTCGGTGCCCGAGGGCGCGTCCGTCCAGATGGGGGGCGAGGCCCTGGGTGGGCGGACGCCGATCCTGCTGGACGACCTCACCCCCGGCGACGAGGTCGTGCTTCACATCGAGCGTGATGGCTACGAGCCGGCGGATGCGACGTTCTCGCTGGTCGAAGGCGAGAACCGACGTGTCTTCCTGCTCAATCAGGTCCGCGTGAGCCTGCGCATTCGCTCCGACCCACCCGGAGCCCAGGTCTGGGTTGATGAGGAACTCCGCGGCACCACCCCGCTCACGCTGTCGGGCTTGCCGGCCGGTCGGGATGTGAGCTTGCGTGCTTCCGCCCCCGGCCACGGAGAGGTTCGCCAGGTGGTGTCCGTCGACGAGTCGGACCGCGCGCCGGAAGTGCTCCTCGAGCTTCCGCCCGCCGCGCGCTGAGTTGTTGGCGGGCGGGTGCGCACACGACGTCGAGGAGCGAGCCCTCTCCGATGCATCGACCGTCTTTGAACTCGCTGGGCCTCTCAGAACCGGCGTCGCTACGGAACCTCGGCCGCGCGCCGGTGTCGGCCATGGTATGCAAGGAACCGCGCTGAGCGCCGCCTCCATGTCGAAGACCACGTCGAACCCCGCGCCGGAATCCGAAGAGCTCCCGCTGCTGTTCTGTCCGTTCTGCCGCGAGTGCTATGAGGGCGAGAAGGTCTGCCCGGTGCACGAGCTGCCCTTGGTGGACTTCATCGAGCTGCCCAAGCAGGCCCACGAGCGGGAGACCGTGCACTGGGATCAGCCGGTGAAGCCGTGGGACGTGCGCTTCGGACGCGGATGGATCGCGCTCGGTGCCATCGTCTCGGCCGTCGGCTTCTTCCTTCCGTTCGCAACCGTAAACGCGGCGGATCAGGAGACGACCTGGACCGCGATGCACCTGGCCAACAGCGCCGCGCCCAACCTCTGGTCCGTGCCCTTCGCGGCGGCGCTCTTCGTCTCGTTTCTCTACCGCCGCCAGACCCCGTTGCAGATGCGCGGGGCCAGGCTCGCCTCGCTTCTGTTGGCGCTGACCCCGGTGATCTCGGTGGCGTACACGATGCGCAACATCGTTCAGGGGGTGGCCAACCAGCACGGTGCGACGGCGGTGAGCTGGGAGCCCGGCCTCTATGTCATCGGAGTGGGGGCGCTCCTGCTCGCCTACGGAGCCGTTCGTTTCGGGACCATGCCAGACGCAGCGACGGACCCCCACGGCGCCGTCCCCGAGCGCGACGACGAGCGAGGCATCGACACCGGTCGGGTGAGCGGGCCCCCGAAGAAGCGCCGCCGACGCTGACCGCGTTCCCCGGGAACGTCACCGCCCGGGGACTCGAGGGGTGTCTCCAGGTCGGCGGCTTTGGGAGTTCGGATACCTCCAAGATCGTCCATGAATCGCGCAGCTCACCCGTGGCAGCGCGCCGCGGCTGACGTCGCTCCCCAACCACCCCTCCTCCTCTCCTCCTCGTCTCCCGGCTAAAAACCAGGCAAGAGCAGAGAGGCGGCCACGATCCAGCGGTGGAGGGGCTTGCCCCTCGTCCGTGTCGCGGAAGCGCCACCCGCAAATGGTGAGTTCTCGCTCGTGCCATCATGTCGCGCGGAGCGCGGCCGCACGCGCGAGGATTCGAAGACTGTCGACTAATCGGAGACGGGGAGCTCGAGGGGCTTGCCCCTCGTCCGTGGCGCGGAATCGCCACCAGAAAATGGTGAGTTTCCGAATGTGCAAAAATGCGCGAAGCGCGCACATTCGAAAACTCAGTGCCCGGCGTCTGCGAGGGTCTTGAGGAACGCGCGCTCGAGCGTCTGCACCAGCGGGGCGAGGTGCCGGAGCTGGTGCCCCTCGTCGGTCGCCAGGGTCAGGATGTAGTTCGCGCCCTTGCCCTCGGGGACTTTGACCTCCAGCGCCGACCCCGAGCGCTGGACGACGCAGCTTCCGAGCTCGAGCGTGGACTTGAGGCGCTTGAGGCTGCCTTTGGCGCGCACTTCGAACACGTTGCGGTCGGGGCGGACCAGAGGGTCGAGCTCACCTGCGTAGAGGACCTCGCCGCCGGCGACGACGATCACCTGGTCGCAGGTCTTTTCGACGTCGGGAAGGATGTGCGTCGACAACAGCACGCTTGCGCCCGTGCGCTGCGGGATGTCCAGGATGAGCGAGAGCATCTCTTCTCGGCCGCGCGGGTCGAGGCCGCTCGTGGGCTCGTCGAGCAGCAGGAGCTTCGGGTCGCCGACCAAGGCCTGCGCCAGGCGGGCGCGCTGCCGCATCCCGGTGGAGAACGAGCCGAGACGTCGGTAGCGCGCTTCACCGAGGCCTACGTAGTGCAGAACCTGGTGGCTTCGGGCGATCGCTTCCGACCGCGGCAGGCCGCACAGCTCCGCGGCGAGGGTAGTGAACTGCAGCGCGGTGAGCTCCGGGAGCACGGAGTCGCCCTCCGGCATGTAGCCGATGCGCGCGCGCACGCTGAAGGGCTCGCGCGCCACGTCGAGGTCGAACACCCGGACGTCGCCGACGTCGTGCTGCACCAGGCCGAGCAGGGTCTTGAGCAATGTGCTCTTGCCCGCGCCGTTAGGCCCGAGGAGGCCGATGCGGCCCGGCTCGATGCACAGGTTGACGTCCTTGAGGGCGCGCAGCTCCCCGTAACGTTTGTCGACCCCTTTGAGCTCGAAGAGCGCCACGGGCCGACGCTAATCCGGGGCCCCGTCGATGGCAACCTCAGGCGGTGGGCGAGTAGGTGTAGATGGGGTCGCCGTGCACGCAAATCCGGTCGCGGCCGTCGTCCTTGGCCCGGTAGAGCGCTCGGTCGGCAGCTTTCAGGAGTCCGTCCCGCGTCATCACGCCGCGGCTGGGGTAGAGAGCCACACCGATGCTCACGGAGAGCGGGGCGCTGCCGCGTCGGTCGCCGGTGTCGAAGGGCGCCGCGCCGATGCCGCGCCACACGCGCTCCGCCACGGTGAGCGCACCGGAGAGGTGGGTCGAAGGCAGGAGCAGGAGAAACTCCTCGCCGCCGTAGCGTGCGACGACGTCGACTTCGCGCACCGCTTCGCGCAGTCGCTCGGCGACCGTGGCCAAGACGCGGTCGCCGACGTCGTGTCCGAAGCGGTCGTTGAACGTCTTGAAGTGGTCGATGTCGATCATCGCGCAGCTGAGCGGCTCGCGATAGCGCTCGGCGCGCTTGAACTCTTCGCTCAGCCGCGACTGCAGATACCGGTAGTTGTAGAGCCCCGTGAGCTCGTCCCGGATGGCGAGCTTCTCCAGCCGCTGCTTGGCCAGGTGGACCTCGTCGTGCATCTGCTTGATGCGCACCATGTTGCCGACGCGCGCCAGCAGCTCGCGTTCGTCGAACGGCTTGCAGATGTAGTCGTCCGCGCCGATCCGCAGGCCCTCGACGCGGCTGTTCGTGTCCGCACGCGCCGTCAGCAAGATGATGGGCAGAAACGCATCTTTGGGCTGCTGGTGCTTGAGCAACCGGCAGACGTCGGTCCCGCTCATCCCGTCCATGATGACGTCCAGCAGCATCAGCGCTGGCTCACTCTGCTGCGCCGCCTCGAGCGCCTTGGCTCCCGAGTCCACGGCGACGACGTCGTACCCGCGACCGCGCAGCAGACCCGCCACGTACTCGCGGGTCACCCGGTCGTCGTCCGCCACGATGATTCGTGCCGGCTCACGGGGGTCGGTCATGGTCAATAGGGTACCAGAAGGTGACGAGGGGGCTCTTGGTTCGGCTCTTCACTTCATACGGCACCGGGCCGCTCAGGTTGTGGGGTGCCCTCCGTGGTGCGCGCGTTCATCCCGTCTGCCTCCCTCTGCGAGGACACGAGCGAGAGCCGGTGACATGGGCGAGCGAGGCGTGTGCGACTTCAGGGGACGAGGTCTGTTCTCACGACGCCAGGTGAGTCCCGTCAGGCTGCTATCCTCCGCGCGATGAGCCACGCCACCCAGGACGCACGATGAGCCTGCTCGACCGCGCAGCGCGCTTCATCGACGACGTACTGCTGCTCCCCGAGGACGTACGGGAGTCGATCGAGTTGGCCGAGCAGGCGCTCGACGACGACCTCGCCGCGGAAGCCGCGAGCCTCTTCCGCGACGTGCTGCGCGACCGGCCCAGCCTGCTCCGGGCACGGCAGGGGCTGGCCCAAGCGCTCGCGGCCCAGGGCGACGTCGACGGGGCGCGCGCCGTGCTCACGGTCTCCCGTCAGCTCGACCCCGATGAGCCCGAGGTGGCGCTTCTCTCGGCGCAGCTGGCGCTGTCGGCGGGGGACATCGAACTCGCCGTGGAGGAGTCCCGTGACGCCGCCCGCCGGATGGCCAACGAGGGCGGACCGCGGTTCGCGGAGGCGTGTGTGGTCCGCGCGCGTGCGGAGCGTGCGCGGAAGCGGCCGGACCGCGCCGCGCGGGAGCTGCGAAAGGCCATGGCCGCCGATCCCGAGGCTCCCCTGATTCCCGTCGAGCTGGCGGAGGCCCTCGCCGAGGCTGGCCGCGGCGCACAGGCCGCGGCGGTGGTCGGTCGCATCGATGTCGACGCCGTCGCAGTCGATGTGGCGGCCCGGCTCGGCCTCGCGCTGGCCGAAGGAGGGGAGGGCCTCCGAGCGCGACCGCTGCTCGAGCGCGCGGCCTCTGCGGGTCGGCCGGAGGCGTCGCGGGCGCTCGCCCGGCTGGCGTTGGTGAGCGGGCAGCCGTCGGTCGCCGAAGAGCACGCGCGGACGGCCGTGGCGCGGGGGGGCGGGGCCGATGCGCTGGCGACGCTCGCCGCGGTGCTGCGTGCGCAGGGCCGCAGCGACGAGGCCACGCAGGCTCTGCTGACGGCGTCCGACGCACGCGGAGGCGACCTCGAGCTCCTGCGGCGTGCGGCGCGCCTGGTCGATTCGAACAACGCGCCGGAGCTCATCCGGGTGGCGGATCACCTCGATGCGCTCTCGGTGGGGGAGCCGACATCGAGGGCCGCGCGCTCGCTCGCCCAGCTGGCGCGGGGCGACCTGGCCGGGGCCGAGGCGCTCGTGGAGCCAGGGTCGTCCGAGCCCCGCATGGTGCTGGCCAGCGCCGCCATCGCGACCCGCCGGGGCCGCTCGCAGGAGGCGCTCGACCGGCTGTCGGGCGGGATCGAGTTCGAGCCATTGGATCTTCCGCGCGTCCAACAGATCCGCCGGGCCGCGCTCCGGGCGCTCTGGCGAGGCGACACCGGTCAGGTCGACCTCGCGGCCGCCATCGATCAGGTGGCGCGGTTCACGGAGCAGCGGGGCTTGGGGGACGCCCACCGGCAGGCGCTCACCTTGCGAGACGAGCTCGACCGGCCGCTCCTGTTGGCGGTGCTCGGGGAGTTCAACGCCGGCAAATCGACGCTCGTGAACGCGTTCGTGGGTGCGGACGTCGCGCCGACCGGCATCGTGCCGACGACGGCCACGCTCAACGTCCTGCGGAGCGGTGCTGAGCGACGGGTCCGTATGGTGCGCGCGGACGGGACGACCGAGGAGGGCGACTACGAGCAGCTCAAGCCGATGCTGGACGCGGCCGAGGAGGCCGACGACGCGGTCGACCACATCGAGATCACGCTCCCCTCCGAGCTGCTCGAGCGGGTGTGGATTCTCGACACGCCGGGCAGCAACGCGCCCGTCCCCGAGCACGAGGCGCTCGCCGCCGAAGCGCTCCGGCGCGCCGATGCGGCGCTCTGGATCTTCGACGCGGGGCAGGCTGGCAAGGCCACTGAAGGCAGCATCCTGCGGGCGATCCGCGCCTCGCGTCGGCACGTCGTGGCGGCGGTCAACAAGGTGGACCGGCTTCGCGAGGGGCAGCTCGAGCAAGTCCGGGCGTCGCTGGCCAGAGAGCTGCCGGACCTTCCTGGGGAGGTCGTCGCGCTCAGCGCCAAGCGCGCGCTGAAGGCAAGGCTGGCCGGGGATGAACAGGCGTTCGTCGACAGCGGCTTCCCAGGTCTGCTCGCCCGTCTGGAAGCAGACGTGTTCAGCCGATCGCGTCAGCTCAAACGCCGCGCCTGCGGGGGGCGGCTCATCGCTCTGCTCGACGACGCGCTGGCCACCGAAGAGGGCGCCAACGCGTCGCACGAGGCCGCGGTGCAGGCGCTCGAGGAGGCGAGTCCAGGGCTCCGCAAGGCGGGGCGAGGCTTGCCGGAGATCGCAGACACGTCGATCCGCGCGTTCGAGCGCGCCCAGGAAGGCGCGTTCGGCACGGCGGCCGACGAGGTGTTGGCGTTCGTACGTCCCCGCAGCAACCGCTTCGCCAAGCACGGGGCCGACCTGGAGGACCGCGCGTTTCTGGCTGAGGTCATCCAGGAGCGGCTCGATCGCGCGGCCGAGGACTGCGAGCGGCGTTTGGTCGCGAAGGTGCGGGCTGCGCTCTCGGGCGCGGCCGCGTCGGTCGGGGTGCAGCGACCCGCCCTCGACGCGCGCGTTCGTGCCACGATCGCGCCGGCCATGGCGCGCTTCGTCGGTGTGCAGCGGGGGCTGCTCATCGGGGGCGCGCTGCGCCGCTTCTTCGAGGATGACCTCCCGCGTGCAGAACTCGAGAAGGAGCCCATCGCCGAGGCCTTGAGCGCCGCGCGTGCGCACCCGAGAGAGCACCTCCGCCCCGAGCTGCAGGAGGCGCTGTCCGAGCTGGCCCGGTCGCTCGAGACGGACCGGACCGACGCCATCGCCACGCTCCGCCGGGACCGTCGCGCCCAGATCGATGCGGTCTACGAGCCCCTGCGCGCGCTCCGAGACGTACTCTCTGAACTCGTGGATTGAGGAATCGTTGGATGGCGGCAGTCCCCAAACAGGGAGTGCGGCCAGCGTGTACGTCTTCAGCCATGCAATATCGGTTCCCGATCTCCGATAGCGGTTCCCTGTCGCCGGGCGAGCCCCTATAGTGGCCGGGACCGCGCGTAGCGGTCGCAGCGCGCCACACGGCGGGAACGGACAGAGCACCCATGGAGATCAAGCAGCAGCTTCGGCTCTCTCAGCAGCTGGTGATGACGCCTCAGCTGCAGCAGGCCATCAAGCTGCTTCAGATGTCGCGGATCGAGCTGGAGTCTCTCGTGCGCGAGGAGATGCTCGAGAACCCGGTGCTCGAGGACTCGCTCGATGGGACCGAAGCCCCGCGGGACGGCAACCCGACGGTGGAGCACCAGAGCGAGGTCAACACGATCGACCAGCAGGTCGCCGCTGACGACAAGGTCAAGGGTGAGGTCGGCAAGGAGACCGAGAAGAAGGCCGACGAGATCGACTGGGAGCGGTACCTGGAGAACCACTCCCTCCAGCAGCCCGTGCCTTCGTTCCGCCGCGGCAATGACGACGAGCTGCCCGGCTTCGAAGCCACGATGAGCGACGCCGAGGACCTGGTGGACCACCTCTGGTGGCAGGTCCGGATGAGCAACCTGGTCGAAGACGAGATGCGCTTCTCCGCGCTCGTGTTGGGGAACCTCGATGATGCGGGCTACCTCAAGATGGAGGGCGTGCCGCCGGAGGAGGTCGTCCCGAAGCTCGCCGTCGAGTCCGGTTTGCATCCGGAGGATGCGGAGGAAGTCCTCAAGATCATTCAGAAGATGGACCCGCTCGGTGTGGCGAGCCGCACGCTGTCGGAGTCGCTTCGGGTGCAGGCGACGCACCACGACATGGATGAGCTGACGCTGCGGGTCATCGACGACCACCTCGGCGACCTCGAGCGGAAGAACTACCAGGCCATCGCCAAGGCCCTCGAGGTGCCGGTCGAGGAGATCTACGACATCGCGCAGGTGATCGCCGATCTCGAGCCGCGCCCCGGTCGGAACTTCGTCACGGAAGAGCCGCGCTACATCGTGCCGGACGTGCACGTGCACAAGGTGGGCGAGAAGTACTTCGTCGTCGCAAACGATGACGGCATGCCGAAGCTGAAGATCAGCGGGTTCTACCGCTCCGCCATGGCCGGCGACCCGAAGGCCAAGGAGTACATCCAGAACAAGCTCCGGAGCGCGCAGTGGCTCATCCGAAGCATCGACCAACGCCGCAAGACCATCGTGAAGGTCACCGACTGCATCGTCGAGAAGCAGCGGGAGTTCTTCGACAAGGGCATCGAGCACCTCAAGCCGATGATCCTTCGTGACGTCGCGGAGACCGTCGGCATGCACGAGAGCACGATCAGCCGCGTCACGAGCAACAAATACGTCGCCACGCCGCGCGGCGTCTACGAGCTCAAGTTCTTCTTCAACTCAGCCATCAAGCGCGAGGGCTCGAAGGAGGACATCGCGTCCGAGGCGGTCAAGCAGGCCATCAAGAAGATCATCGGCGAAGAGAACGTCAGCGCGCCGTTCAGCGACCAGAAGATCGTCGAGATCCTCAAGGGTCGTGACATCAAGATCGCGCGTCGCACCGTGGCAAAGTATCGGGAAATGCTAGGAATTCTCAGCTCGTCGAAGCGCAAACAGTACTTCTGAGGCGCTCCAGGCCGGCGCGCAGCCCACGTCTCTGGTCACCGACGGGGCGGATCCGGGCCTGCGAGGTTGAAACGCGCCCCCATTTGCGGTACCCGGCGAGCGTGCGGCTCGCCGACATCCTCCTGCCCGACCGGGTCACCGTGCAGCTCGTCGCGGAGGACAAACCGTCGGCGTTGCGCGGCTTGGCGAGGCTGCTCGTGACGCCCGACGGGCCAGACGAGGAATCCATCGCGCAGGTCTTCGAGCAGCGCGAGGCTCTGGCCAGCACCGGCGTCGGCAGCGGCGTCGCCATCCCCCACGGTCGAATGCACGGCGCGGACGAGCTGCGCGCCGCCGTCGGGATCTGCACGGGCGGAGTCGATTTCGACGCCATCGACGGCCGCCCGGCCTACATCCTGGTCGCCGTGCTCGGTCCCATCGCCAAGACCGGCGAGCACCTCAAGGCGCTGGCGCGGTTCTCTCGGGTGCTGCGTCGCGCGCCGGTGCGGGAGCAGCTCTTGGCCGCGAGTTCGGCCGCGGCCGCGTTCGAGATCATCCTCGAGGCGGATCAGTAGGTTCGTCGTCTTCGGCGGGTGCGCCGCTGGGATTGGCCAGGCCCAACTGGCGGCTGAGGCGCTTGGCGAAGTCCCGGGCGGAGTGGTGCCCCGCCGACTTCAGGAGCTGATTGCGAGCGGCGACCTCCAGGATGACCGCCATGTCGCGCCCGGGCCGCACGGGGATCCGGAGCCGCGGGAGATCGACCCCCAGTACCGTCTCGGTGTGCTCGTCCAGTCCCAGGCGGTCGTACGGCTCGTCGTCCCACGACGTCAGCTCAGCCACGAGGTCGACCACCGCCTCGTCCCAGACGCTCGTGGCGCCAAACAGGTCCCGCACGTTGAGCACGCCGAGCCCGCGGATCTCCAGGTGGTGGCGCAAGAGCGGAGCGGGCGCGGCGTTGACCTGTTGGTTGGGCAGACGCGTCAGCATGACCTGGTCGTCGGCGACGAGGCGGTGGCCGCGCTCGACCAGGAACAGGGCGCACTCGCTCTTGCCGATGCCGCTCGGCCCGAGCAGGAGGATCCCGATGCCGTGCACCTCGACCATGACGCCATGGCGCTGCTCACGCGGCGCGAGCGCGCGGTCGAGCACCTGGTGGAGGGCAGCGATGCTGGCGCTCGAGCGTGGCGTCGAGAGCACCAGCGGGGTCCCGGTGGCGTCGGCCCGTTCCACGAGCGTGGGTGGCGGCGTGACGCCGCGTGTCACCACGACGCACGACAGTCCGAGCGCAAAGAACCCTGCGATTCGCTCGCGCCGAAGCGCGGGCTCGAGGGCCTCCAAGAAGCTTATCTCGGTCTCGCCCAGAATCTGGACCCGTGTCGGCACGATGCCGTGGGGGTGGCCGGCGAGCACCAGGCCGGACTTCTGGATCCGCGGGTGGTCGATCGGCCGATCGAGGCCCGCCTCGCCTGCGGCGAGCGTGAAGATCCCTGCCAGAGACTTCTGCGCGAGAAGCGCGCGAGTGGTGCAGGGGCGGGCAGGCGGGGGATGACTGGGGCTCTCCGGCACAGGCGCACGATAGCGCGAACGGGGCACTCGCCGCGACGCCGGAGCGGGCTATGACGCCTGGGTGAGCCGAGTTTGCTTGGTCTTGATGTTGTTCGGAGGCTGTGCGCCCGAGGCCGCGCGTGCGCCCGCGCCCCAAGCGATGGAGGCCACCCCTACGGAGTCGACGAGGACCGAGGCTGTCGCGCCCGAGGGCCCGCTCGGGCAGCCCGGCCCTTGGGACGAGGAGCTCACCCTCGGCGAAGCCGCGTTCGACACGCCGGGGCCCAGCGTGATCGTGCACGCGCCGCCGAACTTCGACCCCGCCGCGCCCCTCGACGTCGTCGTGTTCCTGCACGGCTGGAGCGGATGCGCGCGTGTCCTGGCAGCGAGCGGACAGGTGGCGTGCGCCGACGGGACACCAACGCGAGAGGGGTGGGGGCTCAACGCGGTGTTCGACCGGTCCGGCAGCCGCGCGCTGTTCGTCGTTCCGCAGCTCGCCTGGCTCGCACGGGACGGTGCAGCCGGACGCTTCCGGGAGCGGGGCGGATTCGACCGGTTCCTGACGGCGACGCTGGCCGCGCTCCAGCATCGGCTCGGAGCGCCGGGCGGGATCCGTCGCATCACGCTTCTCGCGCACTCGGCCGGGTTCGAGACGGCGCTCGCGATCGTGCAGCGGGGCGGGGTCGAGGTGAACCACGTGGTCCTGTTCGACGCCCTCTACCGCGGGGTCGAGCCCTTTCTCGCGTGGGCGGGCGACGACGCGGACCGGCGCTTGGTCTCGCTCTACACCGGGAGCGCGCGGACGGCGTCACAGAGTCGGCGGCTCGGCGCGCTGGCCCGACGGCAGCTCGATTCGGACGCGGTGGCCATGGACCTCGACGCGCCGTTGCCAGAGCAGCTGTGCGGGCACCGCGTGGTCGTGGCCCGCGGCCGCGCCCCCCACGCTGACGTTCCGGCGCGCCACCTGACCGAGGTGATGGGGGGGCTCGAATCGGCCCGGAGCGGGGTATGCTCGGACGCACCATGAGCAAGCTCCACATCGTCGTGGTCACGGGCATGGGAGGCGCGGGTCGTTCGAGCGCGCTCCACGTGCTCGAAGACCTGGGCTACTACTGCGTCGACAACCTCCCCCCGCAGCTCGTGCCGAACTTGCTGGCGTTGCTCGAGGGCAGCGAGCTGAGGCGCATCGGGTTCGGCATCGACGTGCGCGCCGGCGTCTTCCTCGAAGGCGCGACCGACATCCTCGACGAGCTGGCGGCGGCCGGCCACGAGACAGAGGTCCTGTTCCTCGATTGCTCGAACGAGGTGCTTGTCCGTCGCTTCAGCGAGACCCGCCGCCCTCATCCGCTGGCGCAGGGCGCGGACGTCCTGTCCGGCATCGAGTCGGAGCGGGAGCGGCTCGCGTCGCTGAAGATCCGTGCCCGCCACGTCATCGACACCTCCGCGCTGAGCGTGCACGACCTGCGGCGCTCCCTCGTCGACTATGTCGGCCGGGGCGGCAGCCAGCCCAAGATGGACATCCGGGTGGTCTCATTCGGCTTCAAGTACGGAATCCCGGTGGACGCCGACCTCGTCTTCGATCTGCGCTTTCTGCCCAACCCGCACTTCGTGCCGGAGCTGAAGCCGAGGACGGGGCGCGAAGCCGACGTCGCCGACTACGTGCTGTCGGCCGAGCCGACCAAGGAGCTGCTGCGCGACCTCTGGCAGCTGCTGACGACGACGATCCCGCGCTACGAGCAGGAGGGGAAGGCGTATCTGACGATCGCCGTCGGGTGCACGGGCGGCCGGAATCGCTCGGTCGCGCTCGCCATCGAGCTGGGGCGTCGCCTGAAGGAAGAGCTATCCCGCGAGGCGACGGTGGCTCACCGCGACGTGGGACGCTGACGCGCGTGGCCGAGCTGGGGACCCGCCGGACGTTCGAGATCGTCAACGAGCTGGGCATGCACGCCCGCGCGGCCACGAAGCTCGTGCACCTGGCGGGGCGCTATACCTCGGAGATCGAGCTCGAGAAAGACGGGCATCGCGCCAACGCCAAGAGCGTCATGGGTGTTCTGCTGCTCTGCGGCGGCAAGGGCAGCAAGGTGACGGTGCACGCCCAGGGCGACGACGCCGAGGAGGCGGTAGCGGCGCTGGGTCAGCTGATCGCCGATCGCTTCGGGGAGCCTCGGTGAGCGACGACCGCGCCCGCCTGCCGGGCATCTCAGCGTCTCCCGGGATCGTGGTCGGCACCGTCACGGTGTTCGATCGCCGAAGCGTGCCGGTAGCCCGCCGCCACATTCCACAGAGCGCCGTGGAGGCGGAGGTGGCCCGGCTGCATCACGCGATGGACGACGCGCGCGCCGAGGTCGAGGTGCTCCGGGACGGGCTCGCGGACGGCGCCGCCGATCACCGCCTGCTGCTCGAGACCCAGCTGCTCATGTTGGGGGATGCGCTCCTCTCTGAGAGCGCGGCCGCGCGAATCCGAGAGGAGAGGACCAACGCCGAGTGGGCGCTGAGAAGCACCGTGGACGGTATGCAGGCGCGGCTGCGCGCTGCGGACGAGGCGTACTTTCGCGAGCGGGCGGACGACGTCGCGCACGTCGGCGAGCACGTGCTTCGCGTGCTGACCGGAATGAGCCGGTCGCTTCCGGACATCGACGCGCCGACCATCTTGGTGGCCAACGACCTCAGCCCCGCAGAGGCAGCAGCGCTCCCAGCCGACCTCGTTCGCGGGATCGTCACCGACGCGGGCAGCGCGTCGAGTCACACGGCGATCCTCGCCCGCGCCCTGAACGTCCCCTCGGTCGTCGGGGTGGCCGACGTGACGCGCGCGGTCGGTCCGGGAGACCGAATGATCGTCGACGGCCTCCGCGGCGAGGTGGTCGTGCACCCCGATCCCGACGAAGAGGTTGAGGCGTCCGAGCGCGCCAACCGGTTCCGGGCATTCGAGGTGCGGCTCAGGGGCACCGAGCAACGCAAGGCCGAGACACGTGACGGCGTCCGGATGACGCTGCTCGCCAACGTTGAACTCGAGGTCGAAGCCTCCGAGGTGCGGGCCGAGGGCGCCGACGGAGTCGGGCTCTACCGGACGGAGTTCCTCTATCTGGACCGCGCGGAGCCGCCGAGCGAGGCAGAGCAGACCGCGCTCTACCGTCGGGTGGCACGCCGCGTCTCGCCCGCCCCGGTGACCTTTCGCACGTTCGACCTCGGGGGCGACAAGATGCCCCAGGGCATGCGGCGTGGACCGAACCCCGCGCTCGGTCTGCGCGCGTTGAGGGTGGCGTTCGAACGCCCCGAGCTGCTCGTGACGCAGCTTCGATCGCTCCTGCGCGCGGCCGTGGAGGGCAACGTGCGCATCATGTTCCCGATGGTCTCCGGCGTGGCCGACTGGCGGCGTGCGCGCGTGCTGCTCGACCGGGCGCGCGAGGACTTGGACGCCTCCGGCGAAGCGTACGGGCCGGTCTTGGTGGGATCGATGTTGGAGGTCCCGTCGGCGCTGATCGTGGCGGACCGACTCGCGCCGCTCTGCGACTTCTTCAGCATCGGGACCAACGACCTGACCCAGTACACCCTTGCGGTGGACCGAGGCGACCCTCGGGTCGCGCATCTCGCGAGCTCTCTCGACCCGGCGGTGCTTCGTTTGATCCACCAGGCGACGCAGGTCGCCGCGGACCATGATCGGCCCATCGCGGTGTGCGGCGACCTCGCCGCGGACCCGGTCGCCACCCCGCTTCTCGTGGGCCTGGGACTGACGCAGCTGTCGATGGCGCGTGCCGGGATCCCGCTGGTGCGCGAGGTCGTGGCGCGGCTCGATCTGGCGGAGGCGCGGGCGGTGGCCGAGGAGGCGCTCGAGCAGGACGGCGCCAGCGCAGTGGAGCGACTCGTGTCGTCGCGCTATGCCGAACAGCTGGGAGACCTCTGGCATGAACAGGGGATCGAGCTCCCGCGTTGCTGACGCCATGACCCGACGCTTTGCACTCATGTTCGCCGTCATCCTGCTCGCCGGATGCGGAGGATCGGACACCGCGCGCTCCGACGGGCCGCCGCGTGGTGGCATTGGCATCTCCGGGGAGGGCACGGCCGGTGACGAGGCCCCTCCGCGCGCGGAGGGCGCCATCGAGCTGACCCTGCGGCGCGCCGACGGGACGTTCCTCGATGTCGGCGAGCTGCGCGGGAACGTGACGTTGCTCTATGTGTTCGCGACCTTTGACGGCATCAGCCAGATGCTGCTGCATCCGCTCCGTCAGGTCGCGGAGCGCCACCCCGACGTGCAGATCGTGGGCATCGCGGCGCAACCCAGCGCGCGGCTGCTGGTCGACGCCTATGTGCATGCGCTGTCGCCGCCGTTTGCCGTGACCTACGACCCTGAGGACACGGTGCAGGCCGGCACGAGCGCGCTCGGCGCGATCGAGGTGGTGCCCGTCGTGATCCTGCTCGACGAAGGGGGCGCGGAGGTAGAGCGCCATACCGGCTTCATGAGCATCGAGCGCATGGAGGAGATGCTCGCGGCCGCGGGCGTGCAGTGAAGGCGCTCGCGACGCGGCTCAACACGCTCGTCGCCACGCAGGACAAGAGGGCGCGGCGGGATGCCGACCCGGTCTCGTTCGTGCACCGCTACGAGGACCCGGCCGACCAGGAGGTGGTCGGGCTCGTCTCTGCGCTGCTCGCCTTTGGCAACGTGACGACCATCCGAAACAAGGTGGAGGTGGTGCTCGCCGAGCTCGGCCCTCGACCCGCCAAGGGCATCGCACGACGGGGCTTGCCGAACGCGCTCGCCGGGTTTCGGCACCGGGTCTGGCGGGGGGAGCACGTGGCGGCGCTCCTCAAACATGCGGCCGCCATCCGGCGCGACCATGGCAGCCTCGCGGGACCGCTGGAGCGTGCGTTGTCGGACGGCGCGCCGTTCCGAGAGGCGGTGGCCCGGCTCGCGGACGAACTCCGCGGCGACCATGCGGACCGAGGGCTCCGCCATCTCGTGCCCGACCCTCGCAAGGGCAGCGCCTGCAAGCGGCTGCTCCTCTATCTGCGCTGGATGTGCCGCCCCGCCGATGGCGTCGACCTCGGTCTCTGGTCGGTGGCGCCGTCCCACCTGGTCATCCCGGTCGACACCCACGTGCTGCGCATCGGACGGAACCTCCGGCTGACCGAGCGAACCGACGCCTCCTGGCGCACCGCTGAGGAGATCACGGCGTCGCTCCGACGCTTCGACGCGTCAGACCCGGTCAAATACGACTTCGCGATCTGCCACCTCGGCGTCTCGCGCGACTGTCCGAGCCGGCGGGACAACGACTGTTGCGCCCGCTGTGTGCTCCAGCCGGTGTGCCGTCACTGGTCCTGAAGCCGTTCGATAAGCACTTCCGTATGCGCACCGACAAGCGCGTCAGGAAGCGGGGCGGAGGTACTTCGCGATACGTCGCTCGAACGCGCTCAGCGCCTCGTCGTCTGCCATCGCCGCGCCGGCCCGCAGCCCGTCTCCCTTGAGCGCGACGAGCCCCTCGTCACGAAGCGCGCTCAGCGCGTGCTGGAGCTTCTGCCGGGACAGCGACTCGGTGAGTGTGAGCGCGCCGCTTTCCGCCATGCGCCCGCCGCGAGACAGCGCCTGCTTCACCCAGTCCTTCTTCTTCGTGGCAGCGTCGGGCCCCAGCACGTCCAACGCGCGGACCGCCAGCCGGTAGCTCTCGAAGTACGTGCGCAGCATCTCGGCGTAGACCGGCACGGCGGACTCCGGCATCACGCGGAGGCCCTCGTCGGTGCGCTCGATCTCCCCGGCCGCCTGCATCTGCGCGCACGCGTCCTCGAAGATGTCGTCGAACGACGCGTCCGCGCGGTACATGAACTCGTACTTGAACAACCGTGACAGGTTCCGGACGCGCTCCCGGAGCTCGCCCTCCGCGAGGATCTGGTCCTCCGCGACGACCAGCGCGCTGCTGATCAGCGCGTACGGCACGAAAAAGTGGAGGACCGTGTTCTTGTGATACTCGAGCGCGAGCCGGCGGCTTTCCGGCACGCGATGGATCGCGTCTGAGCCCGCTCCGGTCGTCTCGACCAGCTTGGCGTCCTGGAACAGCAGGCGCGCCTCTTCGAGCGCGTCTTCGCGAAGCAGCGCCAGCGCGCTCTCTTCCGTCGCCTGGCCGGGCGGCGGCGGGATCACCTGCGCATCGTCCCGCAGCACGGACCGCGCGATCCGCGCCCCCGAACGTTGAAGGGTCGCGAGCACCGTCCCGCAGCGTTGGAGGAGGGCGTCGTGCGTCACCTCGGAGTCGCGGAAACTCATCAGCGCGGTCGCCATCAGCGCCGCCGGCGTCACGATCGTCGCGCGATCGATCTCGTACGTCACGCGGTGCGCGATGCGGTTGATCAGGGCCCTCCGCTCGGTCGGCTTGAGCTCGTGGGCCTGTCGGTCTTCGTCTCCGTGCAGGTGAGCCGCCTCGTCCAGGAGGTCCTCGAGGCGGAGGATCTCGCCGAACTGCACATAGAGACGGCCGTATCGAGAACGAAGCACACGCGGTGTGCGCAATAGGCCCCCGATGTTCTCGGGCTGCTTGTCGCCCCCGCCGAGCTCGTGAGTGTAGGCGCCCTCCTCGATGATCCGCTCGTAGCCGATGGAGACCGGCACGAAGCTCAGGTTCACGTTGCGGAGCTTGAGCCCCGCATCGACCACCATCGAGAGCAGGCCGAGCTTCGGCGGGAGCAGCTTGCCCGTCCGCGATCGGCCGCCCTCGAGGAAGAACTCCAGGTTGAACCCTTCGAGGAGGATCTTCCGGAGATAGGCGTCCACCAGCGCCGCGTAGAGCTTGCGGCCCCGAAAGGAGCGCCGGATGAAGAACGCGCCGCAACGACGCAGGAACGGCCCCAGCGGGAAGAACGCCAGGTTGTCCCCGGCGGCGATCAGCGGCGCCGCGATGCCGTTCTGGTCGAGAACGTCGCTGAGCACGAGGTAGTCGACGTGGCTCTTGTGCGACGGCAGCAAGATCAGAGGGCCCTCGTGGGCGGCTTCCCGCGCGCGCGCCATGCCCTCGAGGTCGATGACGTGCCCGTCGTAGATCCGCGTCCAGACCCAGTTGAGCAGGCGCTGAAAGACCCGGATGGCGTTCGGGTCCATGTTGGCGCACAGCCGGCGAAGCTCTTTGTCGGCGTGGCTGACCACCGCCGAGAGCGGCTTGCTCTGGCTCGCGGCCGCCTTCTCGAGATGCGGCTGGATGCGCGGGCTCTGGAGGATCTCCTCACGCACACGCCCCGCCGTCTTCTTGGCCGGGCCGAGCATCGCGTGACGCTCGCGCTCCATCCGCCGCAGCATCGCGTAGCGGATGCGGTCGGCCGCCTCGGCGTCGGTGAGCTGTTGGTGGCTCTCCAGGAACGCCTGTACATCAAACGGCCGGCCGGAGCGGAGCTGCGCGTTCCGGTAGTTAAAGACAAAACGCAGAAACACCCGGATGCGCCCCGGCCACTGGCTCGGCCCGAACAGGAGGTCGATGACGCTGGGCTTCTTGTTGGGCGGACGCCGCGTCCAGATGAAGGTCTGCGGCACCAGCAGGATAGGGCGGTCCACTTTGCGCTGCTGCTCCACGAGGACGCGGATCAGATCGACGTCGAGCTCCTGGCCGGTGGGGCGCTCGCCCAGCGTCGGCGGCCGGCGAAGGAACAGGAGCGCGCTCTCCCGATCGTGCAGGACCTTCGCCAGCGCCTCCGGCTGGGGAATCTGCGGCCGCCTGCGAAGCCGTCGCTCGCCACGACCGAACGGCTCGAGGATCCAGAGCCCGAGATCGTTGACGAAACGGACCAGCGGGAGGCGAAACCGCTTGAGGAGGTAGTCCAGGCAGAGGAAATCGAGCACCGGGATGGAGCGGATCACATAGACGACGATCCCTTTGGATGCCGACTCCCGCACGACGTCGCTCCACTCTGCGTCGACCGCCATGTGCCGGAAGAACCGTCCGTAGAGCCAACGCAGCCATCGGTTCGGCTCGAACGTCGGCACGTCGGTCTGCTCGAGCGTCGACAGCGCGGCGCCTTCGACCGCGTCGCCTGAGGACGAAGCCGCGTCGAACTCCGGAGCCGGCTGCGCGCCGTGGCGGGACGGGCTCGCCGCGCGCGCCTCGTCCTCGGGCTGGCTCTCGGTGGAGACCTCGTTCATGCTGCCGCCGGCGACCCGCAACCGTACCAAGCTCCTCTCGGGCGGCAAAGGGGCGGCGCCATGCCGGCTTCGCTTGACAGGTCACGGAGCCACGGCTACATCAGCCGCCCCGTGCGCCCCCGGGCGCTCCCTACGTGAAGGTTCTAGAGGTCATGAACACCCAGTTCGTCCAGGCTGACGACGTTGAGCGCAGCTGGCATGTGGTCGACGCCACCAACGTGCCCCTCGGCCGTCTCGCGTCCAACATCGCGACGGTCCTGCGCGGCAAGCACCGCCCCAGCTACACCCCGAACGCCGACACCGGCGACTTCGTCATCGTGATCAACGCCGAGAAGGTCTTGCTCACCGGCGCGAAGCTGGACAAGAAGAAGTACTACCGTCATTCCGGGTCCCCCGGTGGGCTCCGTGAGGAGCCGTACCGTGACCTCCTGGGACGCAAGCCGGAGCTCGCCATCGAGAAGGCGATCAAGGGCATGCTTCCCAAGAACCCGCTCGGTCGGAAGATGATCAAGAAGCTCAAGGTCCACGCGGGCGCGACGCACCCGCACGAGGCCCAGAAGCCCCAGCCGCTCACCTTCTGAGCGCGGACAAGAGGACAGCAGCTCCATGCCCAGTGCGACGATTCATGGCCGACCCTACGGGACCGGCAAGCGCAAGAACGCCATCGCCCGCGTCTTCCTCAGCCCGGGGGACGGAACGGTCCGCATCAACGACCGTGACTTCGACGACTACTTCCCGCGCGAGACGCTGCGGATGATCGTCAACCAGCCCTTCGATGTGCTCGAGGCCGGCGGCCAGTTCAACGTCACTGCGACGGTGACCGGCGGCGGCATCGCGGCTCAGGCCGAAGCGGTTCGCCACGGGATCTCCCGTGCGCTGCTCAATGTGGACAGCGAGCACCGCGGCGCGCTCAAGAAGGCCGGCTTCCTCACGCGCGACGCGCGGAAGAAGGAGCGGAAGAAGCCGGGTCAGCCCGGCGCCCGCAAGAAGTTCCAGTACTCCAAGCGCTGATGCAATCGGCTGCGTTGGATTGAGGAGAGGTCACGGTCCACGCCGTGGCCTTTTCGCGTTCTAGGAAGACCGCAGAGTCCAGGAGTTGATGATGATCCGAGCCGCGATCGTGGGAGCCACGGGGTACACCGGCGCCGAGCTGGTGCGCCTGCTGTCACTGCACCCCGAGGCCGAGCTCACCCTGGCCATGGGCCGATCGCGCGCCGGCGAGCCGATCGACGCCGTCCTGCCCTCGCTCACCGGCCTTCGCTCGGACGTGGTCGAAGCGTTCGACGCGGACCGTGTCTGCGAGGCGGCGGATGTGGCGTTCTGCGGACTCCCGCACGGCACCAGCGCGCCGATCGTCGCGGCCCTGCGTAAGCGCGGCCTGCGTGTGTTCGATCTGTCCGCGGACTTTCGCCTGAACGACCTCGAGACCTACACCGCCTGGTACGGGGACCACGGTGCGAAGGCGCTCTTTGGCTCCGCGGTCTACGGCCTCCCCGAGCTGTACCGGGAGGCGCTCAGGACGGCCGATCTCGTCGCCGTGCCCGGCTGCTACCCGACGGCAAGTCTGCTCGCCGTCTCGCCCGCGGTGGCCGAAGGGCTGGTGGACACGAGCGGGCCGCTTGTCATCGACGCCAAGAGCGGCGTGAGCGGAGCGGGCCGGAGCGCCAAGCCCCGCACCCATTTCTCGGAGACCTCGGAGGCCTTTCGCGCGTACGCCGTGGGCGGGCAGCACCGGCACACGCCGGAGATCGAACAGGA
>JBGCFC010000179.1:0-3193 GCA_045106715.1 Sandaracinaceae bacterium | reverse complement strand
CTTCTACAACCCCGAGCGGCGCCACTCCAAGCTCAGCTACCTCAGTCCCATCGAGTTCGAAATCAGGTCTCAAGTCGCCGCGCTTGCGGCATAGTCAAACTGTCCGCGAAATCGGGGGAAGCCCACCACACTCGTAGATCGCTCCCGGAGACACCCTTCCGCCACCCCGGGGCAGGGGCTCCCACTCCAGGCGCAGGATCCTCTCAGGATGCTCTGCTCGCTCGACCGAGCCGTCGTCGGGGAGGTCTGGCATGCGTACCCACCCAGGATCGTCTGGGCCCCCATCCTGCGGTGCAGAGGCGTCGGAAGCGTCCGGCGACGCGTCGAGCGTCGCGTCCGGCGCTGCATCGAGCGAGGCGTCCGACCCAGCGTCCAGACTGTGGCCGGTGTCCGGGGGACCCGCATCCCCCATCCCAGCGTCGTCACCCTCCCCGCCTCCGCACTGCGTGAGCAGACCAAGAATCAGTAGAAGAGGAGCCGCGCGTCTCAGAGGCAAGCGTTCTCCCCTCTCCAGGGGCGCCAAAGCTCATTGACCTCGACCCCGCGGATGACCGGCCCGCGGCGGCGGCTCGAAAGCACCACCGTAAGGCCTCGGCGGGACGCCCGCACTCCCCCCTCATGAAGTCGACCACGGCCGAAGCGCCAGCCATCGAGGACCCAGCTCCCTTCTTCAAGGACCAGATGGACCACGACGTGCCGTCGCTCCCGACCCCGCGAACCGACCATCCACAGAGAGCCGTCCGGCCCCGCCGCCAACGCG
Organism: Sandaracinaceae bacterium; assembly: GCA_045106715.1. GTDB lineage: Bacteria > Myxococcota_A > Polyangia > Polyangiales > Sandaracinaceae. The sequence goes on along the minus strand of JBGCFC010000179.1, from coordinate 2,433 downwards.
AACACGCTGTTCCTCGACAGCCTCGGCCAGCTCGCGACCACCTCGGCGTCGCCGCCCCGTGGGTGCACACGGGCAGCCTTGCAGTTCTCCCCTGAGCGCCCCTCACGCCGGCGTCGCGGGCACGAGCCGCTGGGCAGGCCGCGGGCCCCGGTTCGCCGCGACGTGAAATTGGCCTATCCGCCCTTCGTCGGCTCAGCGGATCATCACCACCGGAGCTGCTCCGCCGATCCCATTGCCCAGCTGTCCGAACCCGGACGACCCGACGCAGAAGACCTCGCCCCCCGAAATGGCACAGAGGTGCTCGGGCCCGACCGCGATGTGCGTGACGGCGTCGAGCCCGAGCTCGCCTCGCCACGGCGTGTCTCCCCAGCAGCGCACGGCCCCCTCCACGAGGGCACAGCTAAACGCCGTCCCCGCTCCGATCTGCCGGACGTTCGCAAGCCCCAGGGGGACCCGCGACGCGCCGTAGGGGTCACACGGCGACTCCTCGTCGTCGCGCGCGAGGGCGTCGGGTCCGTGTACACACTCCCCCCAGCAACGCACCGTCGCGTCGGCGAGTCGGGCACAGAAGTGCGTCTCCCCGGCGACGAGCTCGTCAACGGGCGCCAACGACGGCGGCCGCGAGGCCCGACACTGAACTGACCCCGAGCGGTCCCGCCAACAGAGGTCGAACTCGTTTCCCGCGAGCTCGACCACTTCGTGTGCGTCGGCCTGAGCCGTCCACCCCTCCTCCGAGCCGCAGACGATGCCCCCGTCCCCGGCGCGTCCGCATGCGCCACCCGAGTCGCCGTCGAAGGTGAACCCCGACGCGCCCGGAGGCTCGCCGCCGGGGCCAAAGCACCTCGTGACCCCGTCTCCCGTCGTCGCGCACACGATCGGCGGCTCACCGCCGCTCGACAGTTGGTTGGCGCCTTCCACGCGCGCGATGCGCGTCGGCGATGAATCGTCTTCGCGTCCCCCTTGGGGAGACCGGCCCCAGCACAGGACCTCTCCAGTTTCCGTCAGCGCGCAGGTCCCGCCCGACCAGGCGGTGAGCGCGATCGCGTCGCTCACGCCCGCAACGGCCCGAGGCTCTGACTCCAGGACCGACTGGCTCCAACAGACGACGCGTCCCCAGGCGTCGATGCCGCACCCGCCGCTTCCGGCTGTGATGTCGCTGAGGCCCAGCAGCTCGTCCATCACGCGCTGGCCCTCACGGTACAAGAAGCGCTCCGTGTCCCAGCACCGGGTTTCGCCATCCGTGAGCATGGCGCAGCCGCTGACGCTGCCTCCGGCGACGAGCGACACGGGCGGGAGGGGGAGACGTTCCCACCCGGACTCGGTCGCGAAGAACACCGCGCCCTCGTTCGTCGTGACGAGCCAGCGACCCAGATCCCGCCAACCCGGAGGCGGGTCCACCGGGAACCCGTCCGGCAATGTGGCGACGCTTCGATCCGAACGCACGAGCCAGAGCGTCGAGTCGATCCAACCGACCAGCTCGTCGGCGTCGACGTAGGTCGAGGGCCCCCACCGCAGGCTCAGAGCACCGCGTATCTGTGTGACGCGCTCGAATCGAGCGTGGGGCGAGTCCCGGCACAGGACAGCACTGCCCGTGAGGAGACAGAGCCCCAGACTCTCGAGGAAGGCCAGGTCGCGGACGCCCCGTGACCGGACGGTTGCCACGGAGGAGTCGTCTGTCCAGCACCGAGCAGCTCCGCGCTGCGTGATCGCGCAACCCCTCGGCGGCGAGCCGGCCACCACGAGGCGTTGTGCCGAGGCCACTCCGTCGATGATCCGCGGAGTGGCGCCCGCGTCCCCGCCCCAACAAGCGACGCGCCCGCTCTCGAACCTGGCGCATGCGTAGTCGTCAGCCATCTCGACATCCACCACGCGTCCGTCGTCCTCGAAATGGACCGCCCGCGTCGCGAGTAGAGCGGGCGGGTCGCCTGTGGGCTGCGAAGCGGTGCGCGCGGCGGAGACCTCACCGGCGGGCTGGGCCAAGTCCGCTCCCCCGCAGGCAGCAAGGAGTGAGAAGAAGGCTTCCCGTGCGCATGCGGCATTGTGCGCGAGAGCCACCCGAAGTGAGCAATGGAAATGTCGCAACCGCCGAAACGTGAGCGGTAGGGATCTGCTTGCGCCGAGCGTCGCAACGCCCGCTACAAGCGGACGCGAGGGTCGAGCAGTCCGACGGCGATGTCCGCGAGCAGGTTGCCCACCTGGACGGCGATCGCGGCGAAGCGCTGCGCCATGCCAGAGCCGGCCAGCATTTTCGGCGTGCAACTGCGCGAGCCCTGTTTTGCCGAGGAACAGGGGCGCGATGGCTTACCGCACGATGCTGAGATGGGAAGTGGGCGGGGCCTGCCGTGGCGGCGTGCATCGGCCGCAGCTCACCGCTCGGTTGGTGGCTACCCGTCGGGCCCGGGCCTCGGCGTGACCGGCTTCAAGCCGCTCCAC
>JBGCFC010000178.1:0-27455 GCA_045106715.1 Sandaracinaceae bacterium | reverse complement strand
GCGAGGGCGGCGGCTTCGAACCCGGCGCGGCCGGGATCGAGGCGCCCTTGGGTGGTGCCTTCACGGCGGCGTCGAGGCCTCCGAGCCCCCCGCCGAGCGCTTGGCTGCTCAGCTTGGGCGCCTTGAGGATCTCCTCGGCCTGCTCGAGGTCGACCGCGCTCAGCTCCTCCGTGCGGTTCGGCGTCGGCACCTTCGCGGCCGGCGCCGCTGGAGACGTCGCGGCCGGGGTGGCGGTGTCGGGGCTCAGCGGCATGCCCATCAGCGTTTTGGACGTCTGCTTCACCGGCCGGGCACCGGGCTTCTTGGGCGGCGGAGGCACGCTCGCGCCCTTCGGCTTGGTCGCCGCGGAGGGAGGCGGGGGCGGCACGCTGGCCTTGCCCTTGGAGGGCGGCGGAAGGGTGCCGCTCGTCTTCGGCGACGGGACCCGACGCTTGCTGTCGGCACCCTTGTCAAACGCCTGGGTCGCCTCACGGCTGGCGGAGGGATCCTCCGGGAGGAACGGCTCGAGGGCGCGGCGGACCTGCTGCGCCGAGAAGGGGCGCTCGCGCGGCTCCTTGCTGAGCAGACGCGACAGAAGCGTGGCCACCGCGCCGGGCATCTCGACCTTGAGGGTCGGGGCGCTCTCCTTGGCGTGGGCAGCGAGGAGCGCTTCGACATCACCCTCGAAAGGAGGCGAGCCGGAGAGCATCTCGAACAGGACGCAGCCGAGCGCGTAGAGATCGCTCCGGAAGCTGACCAGCTTGCCTTTCGCCTGCTCGGGCGAGAGGTAGGCCGCGGTTCCCATGACATCGAACACGGCGCCGGTCTCGAGGCGGGCCGGGAGCCCTGCATCGATGACGTGTACCCGCGGAAGCCCAGACGGCTGCGGCTCGACGATGATGTGGCCTGGCTTGAGATCCCGGTGGAGCAGTCCGGCTCGGTGAAGCTCGTCCAGCGCAGACGCGGCCTGCGCGGCGATCATCAGCGCCTCGGGCACGGCCAGCGCGCCTCCGCGAGCGAGTCGCACCGCGAGCGAGACCCCTTCGTGCCAGTCACGGAACACCCACGGGTGACCGTCGGCCTCCCCGGTGGCGAGCGGCACCGTGAGCACGCCATGCGAGAGCGTGGCCTGCTTGACGAGCTCGCGCTTCAGCCGCGCCTTCTCGGCGGGTGTCGTTTGTTCCGGCAGACGGACCAGCTTGAGCACGCCACGACGGCTGCTCTTCTTGTCGTCGACGAGGAACAGGTCCCCGGAGTCGCCGCGCCCGTAGGGCTCGACGATCTCGAACCGCTCCCGAATCGCATCGGGAACGTCGACGGCAGACGCCTCAACACCCTCGCGGCCGTCGCGAGGGCAGGTGGTTTCGTTTTCGCCTAGCGAGAGGCGGCAGAGGGGGCAGACGAGCATGTCCCGGTGGTTCCGTGAGGAGAAGGGCGACGAACTTGTCACGTGCCCTTTGGGAGGGTCAAACCGACCCGATTCTTGGATCTGCGGCGTCACGAGGGGATGTACGCCAGGAGGGGGCGATTCCTACCTTGTGGCGCCGGGCGACGAGGGAGTAGGTCCGAGGGCCTACGAACGCCAAGGGCCCCACCACAGTCGTGGAGGGGCCCGTCTTCACATCGAGACGCGACACGAGCTACGGCATGTCGAAGTACGCGACCTGCTGGCGATCGCGCGGGTTGAGCTGAACCTGGTACGCGCCGATGATCTGGCCACCCACCGCGATGCTGAGCGTCGCGGGCGTCGTGCCGGCCACATTGCAGTCGCCCCAGTAGTGCACCTCGACGAGGTAGCGCCCCGAGGGAGGCTGCGCGCTGTCCCAGTAGACGTTCTCCACCGTGGCGTCCGACTGCTGGCGCACGCACGCGCCGCGCGCGTCGTGATCGAGCACACCGCCCGTCGGGGACTGGGTGTTCTGGTAGCTGATCGTGAACCCGCTCGGGTCCGTGACGTACATGTCGAGGTCGGCGCCGGTCGCCCACGCGAGGGTGATCTGGATGTTGCCGGTGTTGTAGCCACACCCCTCGTCGATCACGCCGTTGCAGTTGTCGTCCAGGCCATTGCAGACCTCGGGCGCGCCCTGCTGGCAGTAGTTGTCGACGGTGGTGATCCCGCCGCCGACAGAGACGCTGACCGTGCCGTTGCCGCTGGGTGGAGGCGGCGGAGCGGGGGTGCGAACGGTGACCTGCGCGGTGGGCACGCGGCCACGCACACGAACACGGCAGCCGCTGGCGGTGGCCAGCGCGACGACGCCGATGAGGGCGGAGAGGACATAGCGGTTCATTTAAGAAGTCTCCCGGTTTGACACCCGCCCACGCGGGACGGCGCATCCTAACGCCGAATCCTCGGTGTGGCACGCGTTGCTTCTCACACCCGATAACCCAGCGATTTCAACACATTGGAACTGTCACAGCCCACGGCAGCACGTAAGACGAACCACACATAGGAGCGATTCACCCAGGAAGAACGGACGCCACGCGGGCCGGAGGCACATGCACGGGGCGCAGCGCGCCGGTCTTCACGTCGAGGTCCAGCACGGTCGGGGCGCGTTCACATTCCCAGGTGGTCACGTTCGCGAACGCGGTCCGACCGTCGTCCCACACCCCGCCGTCTTGGTGGATGTGACCGAACAGATGGAGCCGGGGCGCCACCACATCGACGCGCGCGCGCAGGTCCACGCAGCCTTGTCGGCCGGGAACCGGCCCGCGGTCCCCGTGGCCGTGTGGAGGACCGTGGGTGATCAGCACGTCCGTCTCCACCGGGATGTGCGCCCATCGTTGGGCGAGCGCCTCTCCCCGCGGCAAGTTGAAAGCCCAATCGTTGTAGGCCGGCTGCCATGGAGATCCCCAGAGTTGCAGTCCCAAGACCGTGCACCCCGAGTCCTGGAGGTACGTCACGCGGCCGCGGAACATCGCCTCCGCCCGCATTCGGTCTTCCTGAAAACAGCCGTCGTGGTTGCCGGCGATCACAATCTTGTGCCGGTGAGGGAGGGCTCCGAGCCAGTCCGCGACCGGTTCGAGCTCATCCAGACTGCCACCTCGCAAGAGGTCCCCCGCGTGGATGAACAGGTCGCCGTCGGGCACGGGGCCCAGCTCGCTCTGGAAGGTGTGGGTGTCCGAGACGGCGACGATGCGCACCGTCACGCGGCGCCCGGGATGCTCGGCCGCGAGATCCGCCCGAGCAACGCCGAACGCAGCCCGCTGACGTCGCGAAGCTCATAAAGCACGGGCACGACGGCGTCGCGGGAAGGGGTCACGCTCCCGAGCGCACCGCTGTCGTTGAGGGCGCGCGCATCGGGGCCGTCGAGCACGAGGTGCAGGTTGGACAGGCCACGCCACGCGCGGGTCTCGGCGATGTCGACCACGCGGCCGCGATCGAGGCTGAGTTCGGTCCGCCCCCGGCGGATCAAGATGCGGCGGTCGGTCAGAACGTACTGCGTGTCGTGGCCCATCGCGCGGGCCCGGAGGATGCCGTACCAGGCGAGACCGAGCCCCACCGCGAGGATGACGACCGCGGTGAGGGCGACCGCGCTGAACAAAAGAAGCCACGTGGAAGACCGCGTGGAGAGGCCGAGTCCCTCCAGCTCCGCCAGGACGACGGCGCCGCGGAGACCGATGGGGAGACCGACGAAGAGCACGGCGAGTCCAAGCGCGCTCGTGCCGACATCCCGCCAACCGATCCCGGGACCCTCTGGCGCTGCCACCCACACGGGTTCCTCGTCGGGGTCGAGCCGGGAGAGCAGCGGCGTCGTGTGGTCTCCGCGGTGGCTGCTGTCGCCCGCCTGCCGGATGACCGCCAACACCTCGTCGGGGGCACTCAGATGGTGAAAGACGATGCGCTGTTTGCGCGCGAGCGGCCCGAAGGGCACCGCCCGCACCAGCTCGAGGGTGCCGATGGTGGGCGTCTGAGGATGCCAACGGATCCGCGCATAGGTGAGCCCGTGACGGTCCATCGAGCGTCGGATTTCGCCTCGCTTCCAGAGGATTCGTCGGTCCGTGACCGCAAACTCGCAGGTGTCCAGGATGAAACCAGGGGCCAGGCGCACGGCGCCGGCCGTCAGCAGTGCGAGAACACCGACCATGGCCACCTGGGGCCCGCCCGGCAGCTCCGCCGTGCCCAGGAGGGCCGCGAACAACAGCGCGATCACCCCCATGGCGGCCAGCAACGGTGGCCCCCAACGCCAGGCCCCCTCCGGCGACGCGCGCCGAGGCGCCCCCACCCAGAGCACCCGCTCCGTGGGCAGCAACCGGAAGGCTCTCTCGACTGACTCCACCTCGTACTCCAGCGTAACACCAACCCTGGGGGACCGCTCCCGCGTGCAGACAGCGTCGAAGCGCCAGGGTTCCCTGGGTGGATGCGCTTCTGAGTGGACGATCGCCGGTGTGATCGCCGATCCTCCCGGGATGTCTTCTGACTTCCCTCTCCAGACCCCGCTTCTCGAGGCCGCCGCGAAGGACGTTCGCAAGCACAGCGATCTCGTCCCGGCCGCGGCCCTCGTGCTCGGTTCCGGCCTCGGCAGCTTCGCCGACACGCTCGAGGACAAGGTCGTCGTGCCCTTCGACCAGATCGGCGGCATGCCGGTCTCGGCCGTGTCGGGACACGCCGGCAACCTCGTTCTCGGACGCGTGGGCGAGCTGCCGGTCGTCGCGATGCAAGGCCGCGTCCACCTCTACGAGGGGCACCGCGCGGCCGAGATCGTGTTCGGGGTGCGACTGATGCGCACGCTCGGCGCCGAGGCCCTCTTGATCACCAACGCGGCCGGAGGCTGCGGGGATGGCTTCGCGGCTGGCGACCTGATGCGCATCACAGACCATCTGAACCTGACCGGGCGCAACGCGCTCGAAGGCCCCAACGAAGAGGCGCTCGGGGTGCGCTTCCCCGACATGAGCCAAGCCTACGACCCGGAGCTCGGCGCGTTGGCCGAGAGCGTGGCGAAGGACGCCGGCTTCTCGCTTCAGCAGGGCGTGTACGCCGGGTTGCTCGGCCCGACCTACGAGACGCCCGCGGAGATCCGCATGCTCAAGACGCTCGGCGCCGACGCGGTCGGGATGAGCACCGTGCTGGAGGTCATCGCGGCGCGGCACATGGGCATGCGCGTCCTGGGGGTGTCGTGCATCACCAACCTCGCGGCCGGCATCAGCAAGGAGCTGCTGAGCCACGACGAAGTGAAGGAGACCGCCGATCGGGTCCGCGACCGCTTCGAGGGGCTGATCCGCGGTGTGCTCGAGCGGCTGGGCGGGCCGGGCAGCGACGCCGAATGAGCGAACCGGAGGTCGACTGGAGCGCGCTGGAGGCGGCGGCGCACGACGCACGAACGGCGGCCTACGCGCCCTACTCCAACTACCAGGTGGGGGCCGCGCTCCTCGGAGAGGACGGCCAGGTCTACCCGGGCGCCAACGTCGAGAACGCGAGCTACGGGCTCTGTTTGTGCGCGGAGCGCGCGGCGAGCGCCAAGGCGATCAACGCGGGCGTGCGCCGCTTCCTCGCGCTGGTCGTCGTCACCGAAGGACCTCGGGCGGCCGCGCCCTGCGGCATGTGCCGGCAGGTGCTCGCTGAGGTCGGCCCGTCTTTCCCCATTCGGTGCGTCAGCGCGACCGGCGACGTCCTCGTGACGAGCGTGGCGGAGCTGCTCCCGCACGCCTTCGACAAAGGCTATCTCGATGATGCGTGACTCCGTGCTCTTCCGTGGCGGCGCCGTCGTCACGATGAACGCCGAACGCGCCGTGCTGACCCGCGGCGACGTGCTGGTGCAGGGCCGGAAGATCGCCGCGGTGGGCTCCCGGGTCTCGGCGACGCCAGCGCGGGTCATCGACACCCGCGGCAAGGTGGTCATCCCGGGGCTCGTCCAGTCCCACGTTCATCTCTGCCAAGCGCTGTTCCGTGGACGGGGGGACGAGCTGCCTCTGCTGCGCTGGCTGCGGGAACGCATCTGGCCACTCGAGGGCGCGCACGACGCGCGCTCGATGAAGGCGAGCGCCGAGCTGGGCTTGGCCGAGATGATCGCGGCCGGCACCACGACGATCCTCGACCTCGGCAGCGTGCACCACCAGGACGCGGTGTTCCGCGCGATGGAGCGCGCCGGCATCCGCGGTCTGTCCGGCAAGTCCATGATGGACGTCGGCGAAGGTGTGCCGCGCACGATGCGCGAGTCCCGCACGGCCAGCATTCGAGAGAGCCTGCGCCTCGCCGAGCGCTGGGACGGCGCCGCAGACGGGCGACTGCACTACGCCTTTGGGCCTCGTTTCATCCTGAGCTGCAGCGAACGCCTGCTGCGCGAGACCGCGAAGCTCGCCGACCAGCGAGGCCTCCGCATCCACAGCCACGTGGCGGAGCATCCGGGTGAGAAGGCGGAGGTCCGAAAGGCCCTCGGGATGGACGACGTGGACGCGCTCCGCGAGTGGGGGGTCGCTGGAGAGCACGTGATTCTCGCCCACGGTGTGCAGCTCACGAAGCGGCAGATGAAGCGGCTGGCCAAGGACGGCACCCGCATCGTGCATTGCCCCAGCGCGAACCTGAAACTCGCGAGCGGGATCGCCGATGTCGTGTCGATGCGCGAGGCGGGGGTGGTCGTCGGGCTCGGCGCCGACGGGGCGCCCTGCAACAACCGAATGGACCCCTTCACCGAGCTCCGTCAGGCCTCCCTCCTGGCCAAGGGCACCCGGCACGACGCAGCGGCCCTCCCCGCCATGGACGCGCTCGCGATGGCCACGATCGACGGCGCGCGTGCGCTCGGCCTCGACGCTGAGGTCGGCTCGATCGAGGTCGGCAAGCGCGCGGATCTTGCGGTGGTGGACCTCGACGGCATGCACGCCATCCCCGGAGGGGACCCCGTGTCCAGGTTGGTCTACGCATGCACCGCCCACGACGTTCGGCACGTGATGGTGGACGGTCGGATGCTGTACCGGGACGGCGAGCTGGCGACGCTCGACGCCGCCCGCGTGAAGCGAGCCGCCAAGCGCGAGGCGAAGAAGGTCGCCAAGCGCGCCGGCCTCGCCTGACGCCCCCTCGTCGACCGTCTCTCGTCGGAGATGGGAGCTCCAGGGGCTCCCCCTCGACATGGCCCGCGAGCGCACTCGAACACTGACGATGCTCAAGGCGTCGGCTTCTCGCCGCGTGAAAGGTTCTCTGCCGAACCTTCAGTTCGCGGGGGGAACCTCGCCCATGTCCATCAGGATCCGGCGCACCTCGGCGCGATCCAGCGCACCAGGGGCGGCCAGCTCGAGGTAGCGCCGGTAGTGCGTGACGGCGTCCGCGTTCTGGCCGGAGCTTCGCGCGGTCTGGGCCTGAAGCCGGTGTGCGTCCGCCAGCCAGCCGGGGACCGGCGACTCCGCGTCGCCAAACAGCGTGGCCCGCGCGAGCGGGGAAGCCGCATCTCGCGGGCGCCCCGCATCCAGGAGCAGCCGTCCGAGTCGGTAGTACCAACGGCCGTTGTCGTCATCGGCCACCACGGCCTGCTCGTAGGCGGTGATCGCGTCGGGGATCTCGCGCAGCTGGTCATGAGCCTCGCCCAGCGCGGCCAGCACCTCGGCGCGCTCGGGGGCCAACTCACGGGCACGGGTGAGGTCCGTCATCGCATCCCGAGGGCGACCGGTCCGCAGCGCCAACTCACCGCGGATCCAGTACGCATCACCCAGATTCTCGTCCCGCTCGAGCGCCTCCTCGACGCCGTGCAACGCGTCCGCGAGTTCGCCGTTCTGGAACGCGGCCATGCCGACATAGAGGTGGTACTGCGCCTTGCTCGCGTCGAGGCGGATCGCCTGCTCGAAGAAGCGCAGCGACTCCGAATAGCGCTCCCGTGCGAAGGCCACCCGGCCCATGAAGTGCTGCGCCTCGGCGGAGTTGGGGCGCTCCTCACGCACCCGCTCGAGGGTCACCTCGGCGTCGTCGATGAGGTCGGCCGCGACCTGCGCCGCCCCGAGACGGAGCTGGAGATCCATGTCGTCGGGCGACTCCTCGAGCGCCTCCAAGTACGCCGCGACAGCCTGCAATGGCTCGTCGCGCGCCTCGAACAAACGGCCCCGCGCGAGCGACAACCCTGGGTGACCCGAGTCGATGTCGCCGAGTCGGGCGAATGTCGCCTCGGCCAGAGCCAGGTGGCCCGCCTGCCGGTGCGCTTCGCCGAGCGCGAACAACGCGGGCGGCAGATCGTCGTCCAACTCCAGCGCCCGATCCAGCTCGCGGATCGCGTCCGCGTAGCGGTTTCGCTGAAGCTCGAACGAGCCGAGCTGGAACCGCATCTCGGCACTCTCGGGCACCCGCGTGGAGGCTTGCTCCAGCACAGCGCCTGCGTCGGTGCTGCGGTCGGTTCGAAGGAACAACTGAGCGAGCGCGAGGTACGCCGGCAGACCATCGGGGTCCGCCTGAATCGCCGACCGGTAGTGCTGCTCCGCCGCCTCGAAGTTCGGCGGGTCCAGCGCCTCCTCCGCCCTGCCCATCCACAGCAGCGCGTCGCCGTCGTCTTCGCGAACGGCCAGGAGCGCCTCGAGCAGTGCGCGGGCCTCCCCCACGCGGTCCAGGCTGAGCTTCGCGCGGGCGGCGCCGAGCTGCGCCTCTTGCTGCGCGGTCCGTCCCGACGTCACGAGCCGGTCGCCACCCTCCGCCTGGAGCACCGACTCGAAACGAGCGAGCGCGTCGGCGGGCCGATCCCCGAGGAGGACGCGCCCCGCGCCGAGAAGCGAGTCCACGTGCGTCGGGTCGCTCTCGAGCGAGCGTTGGTACGCCTCGAGGGCTGCGGTGGTCCGTCCACGCTGTTCCTGGATGCGCCCGAAGACGCCCCAGCCGACGGCTCGCGCGGAGGGCGCCGAACGCAGCGACTCTCCGTCGACCTCGGTCAAGCCCAATGCGCGATTGACGATGTCGATGCCCTCGACCAGCTCCCCGCGGTCCACGTGCAGGTCGGCCAACGCCACGAGCGCGGCCCCGTGGTGAGGACTCGCCTCGAGCACGGCTCGCACCGCGGCGTCGCACGCCTCGGCGTCCGGCTCCGGTGCGGCCAGCGTCGCGCGCGCAACACCCCAGAGCGCGCGCGCGCCGCCGCCGTTGCCCTCCGCCCGCCGGAACGCCTCGAGGGCCGGCTCGGGCGCGCCCGCCATCAGCTCGAGTTCGCCCGCCAACAGATCGACATACGGGTCGCTGCCGGCGTGGGCGCGGGCACGGGCGAGGTGGGCGCGGGCGCCGCCGAGATCGCCCGCCCGCAGCATGTCGGCGCCGATCGCCAACGCGAGCTCGTCGGTCTCGACGTCACGCTCCTCGAGGCGCGCGCGTAGAGCCGAGGCCCGCGCGGTGGTCCCAAACTCGTTGGAGGGGAACCGCACTGCAAACAGCGACTCGTGCACGAGCGAGCGGGCGAGCAGCGTCCGGTTGAGCCCAGCCGTGCGGCGCGCGTCTCCAAGCGTCATGAGCGAACCCCGGAGGTCCACCCAGCGGTCCGATGCCGCCTGCTCCTCCGCGGAGGCGATCTGCGCCGCCGTCTGCGCCGGGTCCCCCGCGCCAGGCATGAACTGGTCGAAGAAGTAGATGCCGAACACGCCATAGGAAGTGAGCCCCAGGCTCGCCCCCCCGGCGACGAGCACCCCCAGAACCACCGCGGCGTACACGACGGCCTTGCTTCGCCGCCGCGGGCCGCGCTTCTTCTTGCTCTTCTTCTTGCCCGCCGCGACGGGCGGCGGCGGGAGGTCCGCGTCGAGGCCGGCCGGGGTCGCGCCCGCGCTGCTGGCCGTCTCCTGAGGGAGGTCGGCAAACTCCATGTCGTCGCCCACGTCGGCGACCTCGAGGTCCCCGAAGTTGGCATCGAGATCGCCCTCGAGCATCGGCGCCGGACCACCCCCGATCACCCGTGGCTCGGGGAGCGAGAGGTCGTCGAAGTCACCCTTCGCGACGGGAAGGTCCGTGCCGCCCGACGCGACCGGCAGGTCCGCCGACTCCATGCGCGGGGTCGGGAGATCGCTGAGCACCTGTGGGGTCGGGAGATCGGTCAGCGAGGAGGGAGCCGGCAGATCGGTGAACTGGTGCGGCGCGGGAAGGTCCGCAAGCTCGCTCACCGCGGGCAAATCCGTGACGTTTTGCGGGGCGGGAAGGTCCAGGTCGCCGAAGCTCGCGTCCGGTTCCTTCAGCGCGGGAAGGCTGGCGCGGGGCGTCGGCAGGTCGAGGTCTCCGAAGCCGTCGGCCGGCGCGGGCAGGTCGACCTCGCCCATTCCGGCGGCGATGCCCGCGGCGCCCAAAACCGCAGTCGCGGGCTTCGCCGGCGCCGGGAGGTCGAGATCCCCAAACCCGGTGCGGGCGGCCTTGGGCATCGGGAGGTCGAGATCGCCAAACGCTTCGTCCGCCTCCTCGATGACCGAGGTGCGCTTCGAGCGCTCGGACGGCGGCTCCTCTGCGGCGGTCTCGGCGAGGCCGGTCCGCCCTCCCGACTTGGCCACCGGGAGGTCGAGGTCGTCGAACGGATTGCGCGCGGGGTCTGCCAGCGCGGGGCCCGGGTCACCCCCAATCGGGGCCGGAAGATCCAGATCCCCAAGCGGGTCTCCGAGATCCGAAGCGCGCGGCGCGGGGAGGTCCAGGTCGTCCAGCCCCATGTCGAGGGGCGGCGCGATCGGGTTCTTTTTCTGCCGCGGCGCCGGCAAATCCAGGTCATCGAGCGCGGAACCCGCCTGCACGGGCCGCGCGTTCGGCTTCTTCTTGTGCCTCGGAGCGGGAAGATCCAGGTCGTCCAGCTCGCTGTCGAACGACGGCGGAGGGGCGATCGGATTCTTTTTCCGCCGCGGCGCTGGCAGATCCAAGTCCAGGTCTCCGCCCGCGGACGGCCGCGGCGCCGGCTTGCGAGCGGCGGGTTTTCGCGGCGCCGGGAGGTCGAGGTCCAGCTCGTCCGACACCGGAGCCTTGGCCGACCGGGGCGCGGGGAGATCGAGGTCGAGGTCATCGATCGGTGGGGCGAGCGGCGCCTTGGGGCGCGCCGGCTTCGCCGCGGCCTTCGGGGCACTGGGCCGCGAGGCACTGGGCTGGGGTGCACTGGGCTGGGGGGCACTGGGCTGGGGGGCACTGGGACGCGGCGCGCCGGGCCGGGCCGGTTTGGGACGCCCCGGGCGAGGGACCGACCGCTTCGGAGCCGGAAGATCCAGCTCGTCCGACGGTGGCGGCGCCGGGGGCGCAGGCCTCGCACCGCGCGGAGCGGGGAGGTCGACGTCGGCCGTGGGCGGACTCGCCCCTTCGACCTTGCCGTCGGGCTGGACGTGAAAACGGGCACCGCACTTCGGGCAACGCATCTTCAGCCCGCTGGCGGGCAGACGACGTTCATCGACCGGGTACTGAGCGGCGCAGGAGGGACAGGCGACTTTCATGGTGGGCGGGCCCCGAGTGGGAGCGAAGGCTACCACGGTCTTCGGGCGCGCTTGACGCCTGTCTGACCGCCCTCCTACAGTCCCGGGAAGGAGGATCCGTGGCGGAGAAGCGAACGGTAACGCTCGAAATCGCGGGGTCCAAATACCGCATGACGTCGGACGCGGACGAGGCGCACCTGCACTCGCTGGCCGACTTGATCAACGAACGCATCGAGGCGCTCGGCCCCAAGGCGCAGCGTGCCGCCACGCCAGCGCAGCTGCTCGCGGTGGTCGCGCTCGGCCTTGCGGACGATCTGCTGGGTGCCGAGCGACGCCGTTCCGAGGTGGAGCAGCTCACCCGCGATGTGGTGCAGAACGCCATCGAGCGCATCGACGAGCGCCTCGAAGCGTGATCCGAACGCCCTCGGACGAAGAGGTCGCCTTTCTGCGGGTGGCCGTGAAGAGCGAGATCCGCGACCGCCGGAAGCGCACCCGCAAGGCCCTCCCGAGAGAGGCCCGTTGGGCGCGCTCGGCGTCGATCTGCGAGCGGGTGGTGGGACTGCCGGAGTGGGAGCGGGCAAAGACGGTGCTCGCGTTCGTGTCGATGGTGAAGGAAGTCCAGACGAAGGCCGCGATCGAGAACGCGTGGGCGGCCGGCAAGCGGGTGGCCGTTCCACGCATGAACGCGGACTTCGACGGACTCGAGTTGCGGGAGCTCAGCGCGGACACGGAGCTCGAAGAAAGCGGGATGATGTTCCTGCAGCCACCCGAAGACGCCCCGACGGTCGCGGACGAAGACATCGATCTCGTGCTGGTTCCGGCGCTCGCCGTGGATGAGCGGGGACATCGTGTGGGGTATGGAAAAGGGTTATACGACGGACTGCTCCCACGCCTGAAGAGGGCGCTGCGCGTCGCCGTGGTCTTCGACTTCGAGCGCATCGCGGAGGTTCCTGACCGCGACGCGGACGAGCGCGTTGACGTCGTGATCACCGACGCGCGAATCGACCGATGCCCGCCTCGCTCCTGATCGTCGAAGACGACGCGGCGTACGGGCGGAGCCTTCGGCGTGCGCTCGAGAAGGAGGGGCACGACGTCTCGCTGGTCGGTTCGACCAAAGAGGCTCTGGAGCGTTTCGAGTCCCTCGAGCCCGAGGTCGTGCTGATCGACTACCAGCTGCCGGACGGCAACGGCCTCGATCTTCTCGACGCGCTCAAGCCGCTGGCCCCGATGACGGTGTTCCTCATCAACACCGCCTATCCCGACCTGGACATCGCGGTCGATGCCATGCGCCGCGGGGCGGCGGACTTTCTGGCCAAAGACCGGGCGATGCGCGAGTGCATCATGCGGGTGGAGCGCGCGGTCGACGTCGCTCGGCTGCGCCGGCGGGTGGTCGAGAAGGCAGACACCGACGTCGCCAACGCCATGCTCGGCGACAGCCCTCCGATGCAGCGGCTCCGGGCCCGCCTCGACGCCCTGGTGGCGAGCGACGACACGACCGTCTTCATCGTCGGCGAGACGGGCACCGGCAAGGGCGTGGTCGCACGCCAGATCCACCGCCGGAGCGGCCGGGCGTACGAGCCGCTGGTCGCCGTCGACTGCACGACCATCCCGGCGACGCTGGTCGAGAGCGAGCTCTTTGGGCACGAGCGAGGCGCGTTCAGCGGTGCCACCGGCTCGAAGATGGGGCGCGTGGAGGTGGCCGCCCGAGGCACGCTCTTCCTCGACGAGATCGGGGAGCTCGAGCTGCCGATTCAGACCAAGCTCCTGCGTCTCTTGGAGGAGAGGGAGTTCACGCGGGTGGGCGGCACGCAACCGCGTCATCTCAAGGCGCGCGTGATCACCGCCACGAACCGCAACCTCGACCAAGCCGTGGCAGAAGGGCGGTTCCGCGCCGATCTCCGCTACCGGCTGGAGGTGTTTGTCGTCGAGATGCCGCCACTGCGAAAACGGGGCACCGACATCCACATGCTCGCCGAGCATTTCGCGGCCGAGCGGTCCCGTGCGCTGGGGCGTCCGCCCCCGAGACTGTCCGATCCCGTACGCAACGCGCTTCGCGCGTATCGCTTCCCCGGGAACGTGCGTGAGCTTCGCAACATGGTGGAGCAGGCAGTTCTGTTGAGTCCCGGCGAGGAGCTGACGCTCGAAGCGTTCCCCGTGCTGGTTCGCGACTTCGCTACGCCGAGCCTGGTCCCCCCGTCGAGCCTGGCACCCCGACCGTCGCGATCGGCGACGATGGCCGCACCGCGCCACGCGGTCGCCCCCGCCCCCTTGGAGATCCCGCCGGAGACCACGCTCGGCGACATCCGCGACCGATTCGGCCAAGACGAACGACAGCGGATCGTCGAAGCGCTCGAAGCCAGCGGCGGCAACGTCTCGGCCGCGGCGCGGGACCTCGGACTCTCCCGATATCAGCTTCTCCGACGCCTACGGAAATACGGCCTTCGCTAAACCGTGCGATACCGTGCGTATTCGTGCGCACCCATCCGATCGATCCCGCACATATCCGAACGCAACCGAACGAACGGGCGTTTCTGAAGGGGGTCGACGCCAAAAGCCTTGTTTTTACCTGACAAAGCTTTGACACCCCCGCCCCTCAGACTGGTTTCTGAAGGTCGAAAAGCCCCTGGCACGCTCCGTGAATAAGAGCAGGGAGCAAGCGGAGGTCAGGATGGCGAAGTCGAAGTTGGCATGGACGAACAGCGAAGCGAACGATGCTCTCAGCAAGTACGAAGGACTCGTACGGGCGATGGCGCGGCGGTTGAGGCCGCTGGCCTCGGCGGGGCGTGCGCTCGATGAGGAGGACCTCCACGCGGAGGGCCGAGTGGCGGTGCTGGAAGCGCTGTCGAGCTACAAGGGATACGGGATTCAGGAACAGACATGGGTTCGGACCCGGGTGCGGCAGCGCATGATCGATGCCATTCGTCGACTCGACCCGCGGAGCCGCGACGAGATGCGGCTGGTGGTTCGCCACGCGGCGGGCAAGACCGAGGGCGACGAGGAGCGCCGGGGACGCGCGGTAGCGGCGCGCCGGCTGGTGTCGATGGACGCCTGTGCTTCCCACGAGGAGCCCCTCGCGGCGCGGCTGCGGGACGACCGCACGACGCTTGCCGACGAAGCCACGGAAGCGAACCGCAAGAAGGCGCGCCTCATGGACGCCATGTTGATCCTGCCCGAGCGGCAGCGGATGGCGCTCGAACTCGGCCTTTTCGAAGGCATGCCGCTCAAGGAGATCGGCAACCGCATGGGCATCAGTGAATCGCGCGTGTGCCAGCTTCAGAAGCGCGCCGTGCAGCACCTTCACGATCGGCTCGCCGTCGCGGCCTGATCGAGCCGAGACGCGAGAATGTGCGCAAGGATGCGCCGCTCGCTCGTTCTCGGCCCCGTGAGCCCGGACGGCTCACCCCGTGGCGCCAGCCCCGAGAGGGCGGCCCTGCTACGGTCCGGCGGTGCTCCCGTCGCACGTCCAACACAAGCTCGACAGCTTGCCCACGGCCCCCGGCGTGTATGTCTTCGAAGACCGCGCCGGCGAGACGCTTTACGTCGGCAAGGCGCAGAACCTCCGCTCGCGAGTGCGGAGCTACTTCCAGCCGGGCAACAGCGACACCCGTCCTTTCATCGTGCACCTCGAGCGCGAGCTCGGCGACCTGACGACCTTCGTCGTCGGCAACGCCAAAGAAGCCGCCCTGCTCGAGAACGAGGTCATCAAGCAGCGGCAGCCGCGCTTCAACGTCAAGCTCAAGGACGACAAGGACTTCCTGTCCATTCGCGTCAACCCGAAGGACAAGTGGCCGCGCCTCTCCGTCGTGCGGCGCCCTCGCCCGGACGGTGCGCGCTACTTCGGGCCATACGATTCCGCGACGAGCGCGCGGCAAACGCTGCGGCAGATCAACCGGTTCTTTCAGCTACGGACTTGCAAGGACACGGACTTCCGTTCCCGCACGCGCCCGTGCCTGCAGTACCAGATCAAGCGCTGCCCCGCGCCGTGTGTGAAGGACGTCGACCGGGCGGAGTACCTCGCCCAAGTCGAGCTCGTCGGGATGTTCTTGGAGGGGCGCCACGACCAGCTCGTCGAGGATCTCGATGGCCGCATGCGCGGCGCGGCACAGGAACTGGCGTTCGAACGAGCCGCAACCTACCGCGACCAACTGCGCGCGGTGGAGCGGGCGCGGACACGTCAGCGCATCGCGACGGTCAAGGACGTCGACCAGGACGTGCTGGGCCTGTACCGCGCTGGCGACCTGGCCGAGGTCGCGCTCCTGGAGGTGCGCAACGGGCACCTCAACCGCGTGCGCACGTTCGAGCTGGACGACGTGGGCCTGCCCGACGAAGAGCTGGTCGCGAGCTTCGTCAGCGAGTGGTACCGCCGGGGCGGCACGGTGCCGGACGAGCTGCTGCTCCCGGTCGACGTGGAAGCCGCCGAGGGTCTCGAGGCCTGGCTGGGCGAGCTGCGCGACAAGAAGATGGCCGTGCTCGTCCCCAAACGAGGGGCCAAGCGGCGGCTGCTGGAGATGGCGAGCGAGAACGCCGAACATGCGTTCCGTGAGAAAGCCCGTGCACGCGAAGACCTCGAGTCGCGGCTGAAGGAGCTGCAGGACAAGCTCCGTCTCCCCGTGCCCCCGCGCCGCATCGAGTGCATCGACATCTCGCACATCGGCGGCAGCGACACCGTCGCGGCAATCACGGCGTTGAGCGACGGCGAGCTCGACAAGGCACGCTACCGGACGTTTCGCGTGAAGAAGGCCGAGGGCGGCGACGACTTCGGCGCGATGTACGAGGTGCTCTCGCGGCGTTTCCGCCGGGCGATGAACGGCGAGGCCGGCTGGGAGCTGCCCGACCTGCTCGTGGTGGACGGAGGCAAGGGCCAGCTGAACGTGGCGCGCGCGGCGATGCGGGACCTCGACCTCGAGGGACTGCCGGTGGTGGGCCTCGCAAAGGAGCGTACGTCGGGCGGCGAGACGACGCGGGTCGAGCGCGTGTTTCTGCCGGGCCAGAAGAACCCGGTGCCGCTCCCGGACCGCGGCCCGGCGCGGTACTTCCTGACGCACCTTCGCGACGAGGCCCACCGTGCGTCGAACCACCTGCGCAAGAAGGTCGGGAAGCGGCGGCGCATGAAGAGCGGGCTCGACGACATCCCTGGCGTTGGTAAGAAGACCCGTCAGCGCTTGCTCAAGGAGCTCGGCACCCTGAAGGCGGTCAAGGAGGCGGACATCCCGCAGCTGCGAGCCGCCGGCGCCAACGTGCGACAGGCCGAGGCCATCGTGAAGGCCTTCCAGTCGGTTGATGACGACCGCGAGGCCGCGGAGCGAGACGCGCTCGACAACGCGTTCGAGGCCGCGCGAGAGCCGGTCAACCCGGGGTAGACGAACCACACCGCGTTTTGTCACCGAGAGATCCGGCGATTTCACCAGAGGCAAGTGATTTCAAACACTTGAGAGTTTCTTCAACCCTTCGTGTGACGTGATTTGTCCCGCCCGGTCCATCCCCCTGAACCCAGGAGGAAACATGACCGCGCTCCCACTCATCCCCACCCAAGGCACCCTGCATACCCCGGACGGAACAGCGCTCCTGCTGTCGGCCACCGAAGTCCACGCCCGACTCGATGGCCCCGTCGCCGAGGTGCGCGTCACCCAGCGATTCGTCAACGATCAAGACCACCCCGTCGACGCGCTCTACAGCTTCCCGCTGCCCGCCCGCGCCACGGTTCACAGCCTCGAGATGCGCATCGGCGCGCGGGTGATCCACGCCAACGTCAAGCGCAAGGCCGAGGCCCGCGCTGTCTATGAGCGAGCCCGCGCCGCCGGACGCGCGGCCACCTTGCTCGAGGCCGACGAGACGGACGTGTTCACGCTGTCTCTCGCCAACCTCCCGCGCGGCGAGGCCGTGGTGGTCGTGTTCCGCTATGAGGAGCAGCTCGCGTTCGACGACGGGGAGTGGCGGTTCGTCTTCCCGATGGTCGAGAAGGAGCGCTACCTCGAAGCGCCCGACGTGGTGCTCGTCGGGGGCAGCGCGCGCGGGGGACAGACCGGCGACGGCGCTCGGCTCCCGTTCCTGGTACGCCCCCCTCGGGTCGCAGCCGGCACACGGGATCGCGTCGCCGTCACGTTGGAGGTCGCCGGCGATGTCTCGGCCTGGCGCTCTCCGTCGCACACGCTCCGCAGTTCGGGACCCCGATCGTTCGAGCTCGACGCGGGCGCGGGCATCGAGAATCGGGACTTTGTGTTCACTTGCCGCGCCAGCCGCCCGGGCGTGCGGCCTGACTTCCGCTTCGCGCGCGACGAAGGCGAGGCGGGCACGGTCCTGATGACGCTCGTCCCGAGCAGCGACCTGACCGCCGCCGAGGCGAGCGGCAAAGGCAACATGAAGGCACTCCGATGCGGCAACTGCGGTGCGGGCATCGCGGACGAGAAGGCCATCCAGACGCTGCCGGGCCTCGGCCTGGTGGTGCGCTGCGCCTTCTGCGACATGCTGCTCGCGCCGAGCACCGAGGGGCCCCGCACGCGCGCCGTCCGTGCCCGTGACGTGACCGTGCTGGTGGACCGCTCCGCGTCGATGCGCGGCGCGGGCGCCCAACTCCGGGCCTCGGTCCGGGCGGTGCTCGAAGGGCTGCCGGCCACCGACGCGGTGCGCGTATGCCTGTTCGACCACGAGCGGACGTCGTTCTCGAAGGCTGGCTACGTGGGCCTCTCCCCCGAGGTCATCGACGACATCGACGCGTTCGTGAAGGCGCACACCCCGCGCGGCGGGACGGAGCTCGAGCGTGTACTGCAGGACGCCTCGAAGAGCCCGATCCGGCCCGGTCGCACGCCCGTCGTCGTCCTCCTGACGGACGGCGCGGTGGGCAACGAGGGCCGGGTGCTGCGCCGCGCGAAGGAGCTGCTCGGAGCGCGCCGGCTGTTCGTCTTGGGCTGCGGCGCAAGCCCCGACCGCCGGCTGTGCGCGCGACTCGCCCGGGCCTGCGGCGGCACCAGCGAGAGCCTCGCGGACGGGGACAGCAGCCCGGCCACCCTGAGTCGCTTCGCCCGGAAGGTGCGCGACGCGGGCCCCGTGCTGACCGGGCTCTCGGCCCACTTCGAGGGTGTCGAGGTGGCGCAGATCCACCCCGCGAGCTTGCCGGACTTGTTTGGTCATGAACCGCTTCAGCTGATCGCGCGCTACCCAGAGGGAGGCGAGGGCACGATGGTGCTGACCGGCCTCACTTCAGACGGGTCTCCGTTCCGGCAGCGGGTGCGCGTGACCCTGCCCGAGCGAGCTGAGAGCCCGGGCCTGACCCGGCTCTGGGCACGTCACGAGGTCGAGTGCCTCTTGGAGCGGGCCCAAGACGCACCGCGGGCCGAAGCGAAGCTGCGGGAAGAGGCCACGGAGATGGCGCTCGCGCACCGGCTGGTCACGTCGTTGACGTCGCTCGTGGCGGACGACGCGCCGCGTTCGGAGGAAGACACGATGCCTCCCGCGGCCATGCCTCCCACGGCCATGCCCACGCCGCCACCACAACGGTCTCCGGGGCTGCGCGCTTCACGAGCGGCGTCTCCCGGTGCGCACGCGATGGACGACGAGCTGGCCGCGCCGGTTCCCTGCGCCCCGGCTCTCCGTTCACCCCCTCTTGGTGCGCCGGCTCCCGGCTCCGCGCCCAGCCCTGTCCCGCTGGGCGGAGCTGCCGGGAAGCGGAGGGGTCGTGCGATCCCCCGGCCCAGGAAGGCGGGGCTCCCGGGCAGCACGGTCGTCCGCAAGATGAAGGATCTCGCCGACCGCTTCTTCGCGGAGGGAGACACGCTCGACGAAGGGTCCTTGATGGAGTCGCCCGCGGGCCGCGGCCGGGCGGTCCCCTCTGTGCGCTGCGAGGTCCACTACCCCGAGGAGGAGCTGGTGTGGCTGAAGGACCGTGATGTCGGCGCGCTCGATTTGGTGTTCCTCGTGGACGAGACCGGCAGCATGGGCCCCTACATCAACCAGGTCGCGACGCGCTTGCTCTCGCTCATCGCGACGCTCGAGAACCTCCCGCTGTGCAAGAGCCTGCGCCTCGGGTTGATCACCTACCGCGACCATCCGCCCCAGGACCATACCTATGCGAGCCGCGCCACCGAACTCACGGGCGACCTCGGCACGATCGAGGCCGCCGTCCGCGCGATGGTCGCCTCGGGCGGGGGAGACGGTCCGGAGTCCGTCACCGACGGACTGGCCGACGCTGTCCGCATGGCCTGGCGCCCCAACGCGGCGCGCGTGGTCGTGTGGTTCGGAGACGCGCCTCCCCACGGCGTCGAGCCGAGCGGGGACGGCTTCCCGGAGGGCTGTCCCTGCGGCGACCACTGGTATACGCAGGCGGAGAGCCTCCGCGAGATGGGGATCGCGGTGTACGCGGTGGGATGCCAGCCCGGTCTCTCGCACTACGTGGGCGCCGAAGCGGTGTTCAAGCAGGTCGCAGAGACCACGCGCGGCGTGTACCTGCCGCTTCAAGAGGCGGACCGCCTCGTCCCGATGATGGCCGGCGCCGCCGCGAGCGCGCTCGATCGCCAGCGGGTGGACGAACACGTCGCGAGCGCCGTCGCGACGTACGCGGACCTGCTGAGGGACACGGACCCAGACGAGAAGGTGCGCTGGCTGCAACGCATCCTCGACGAGGCGGACGTCCGCCCGAAGACCATGAACGCCAAGCGTTGCTCGCCGCGGGGCGCGGTGCTGCAGTCACGGCCGCTGACCGAAGCGGACGTGGAGGGCGCGCTGGACCGATTGCGCCTTCGCGGGCGCGCGGCCTGAGCGAACGTGAGGCGGGCCGGGGAGCGCGGTGGAGCGCGGTGCTCCTCGGCCCACCGCTTCCTTCGCTAGCCCGCGCACCACTGGTTTGAGCACTGCCAACGCCCCGCCTCGGGGCTGAACGCGCAGTAGCCCGCCTGCGAGACGCCGGTCCGGCTGTCGGTGTCCGGGCAGTCGCTGTCGTCGACGCACTCATCATCGCAGGAGTGACAGAAGTAGCCGACGACCCCGCCGTAGTCGCCGCAGCTCCCGAGCGACGGGCTGCAGTAGCCGCCTGGCCCGCAGTCCGCGTCGACCTGGCAATCGCCCGGCACGCATCGGTTGGCGTCACTCCAGCGTCCACCGCAAGCGCACGGGCCCTCCCCGCACTCGTCGTCTGCGAAGCAGCCGTCATACGTGCACCGATAGCCGTGGAAGCTGCTGCCGACACACCGGCCGTTGAGTCCGTCTGTGCAGTCCTCGTGACGTGCGCAGTCCGAGATGTCGGCCGCCTCGGGATCGATGCTCGGGTAGGGCCGCTCGTCGTCGCAGGCGCCCGCGCCCGGGCGATGCTCCTCGGGTTCGCGCTGGCAACCTCCGGCGTCTCCACGACCCGCGTCGACGATCACGCTCGCGTCGCTCTCGACCCCTGCGTCGCCTCCCCGGCCCGCATCGTCGTCGCGTCCGTGGCTGTTGTTGCATCCGACCAAGAAGCACAAAGCGAGGAACATCGGTGTGAGGCGCATGCGTGATCTCCGTGCCGACCCGTGCCATTCGGGTGGCTGGCTGGTCCCGTCTGCAAAGCACGGACCATGCAGCCGGAGCAGGAGGTATCCTTGTCGCGGGTGAACGAGGAAGGGGAAAGCGGGGACGATCTCGCCACGGTGGCCGAACCGGGCGCGCCGCCTCCCCCGCGCCGCGCCTCGATGACGGAAGGCGACTGGATCGGCAACCGCTACCGGGTGCGCTCGCTCATCGGACGCGGCGGCTTCGGCGAGGTGTACCGGGTGGCCGACACCCTGCGCGACGGCCGCGACGTTGCGCTGAAACTGCACCGTCGACGGGCCATGAGCCGGGCCGCGCTCCAGGTGCTCAAGAGCGAGTTCGCTCTCCTGGCCAGCCTCTCCCATCCGAACCTCGCGCCGGTTCACGATTTTGCGTTCCTTCCCCGAAAGTACGCGTTCTTCACACAGACCCTGATGGCCGGGCGCCCTCTCCATCACGCGGGCGTGGACCCGCGCACGAAAGACGGCGCGCTGCTGCTCGTCCAGCTCTGCCGCGCGCTCGACTACCTCCACGGACGCGGCGTGGTGCACGGCGACATCAAGCCCGGCAACGTCGTGGTCGACCCCGCCCATGGCCACCTGACGTTGCTGGACTTTGGTATCGCGCGCGCGCTCGGGAGCTCGAACGAGGACGTCATCGTGGGCAGTCCGTCATACATGGCGCCGGAGCTCATCACCACGGGTGTCGCCGATGTACGGACGGACCTCTACGCGCTCGGCATGACGCTCTATCAGTTGGTGTGCGGAGGATTGCCATTCCGGGGGAGCACGACGGAGGTCTTCCGCGCGCAGGTCACCGAAGAGGTGGGCTCGCTGATCGGACGCGCGCCGCTCCCGCTCGTGACACTCATCGCCCGCCTCCTCTCGAAGGACCCAATGCAGCGCCCAGGGCGAGCCAGCGAGGTACTCGAGGCCCTGGCGCGCGGCGCGGGGCTGGATGCGCAGATCGACACGGAGGAGACCCTTGCGAGCCACGTGCTCTCGAGCCAGCTGGTGGGGCGCGAGGCTGAGCTCGATCGCCTGCTTCGCTGGGGGCTGCACGACACCCCCGGACGACCGCTGGCCGTCCTGGGGGCCGCCGGGATGGGAAAGTCCCGCCTTCTCAGCGAGGCACGACGACGCGTGCAGCTCGCAGGGCGACTCTGGATTCAAGTGCCCACGGCGCGCGGCGTCCGTGGCGTGCTCCCGCGACTCGCCCGCGCGGTGCTCGGCCCGCGAGAGGTGGCGGCGCTGGACGAAGAAGAGCGCCTCGAGCTGGCGCGTGCGCTCCCGGAGCTGCGGCACAAGCGGGAGCGGCTCGCCCTCCCCCTCGATCCCGCCGAGGCGCGGGCACGGCGGCGCGCGATCTTGGCGTCGCAGATCGCGGGCCGGTTCCGCCGTCAGCCAGGCGTGCTCGTCCTCGAAGACTTGGACCGCGCGCCGGTGGACGAACAGCGCGAGGCCGTCGAGGTGCTGAACCAAGCCCGGGCCGAGAGCCCGTGCCGGGTCGTCGTCTCCGGAGAACAGCTCAGCCCGGAAGTCGTCGCCGCGCTGGACTCCGCCACGCTCGAGCTCGGGCCGCTCGCTCCTGTTGCCACCCGCGCGCTACTCGTGTCGATCCTCGGGCGTGTGGACGCGGTCGCCGGCACCGAGTTCGAACGCCGTGTCCAGCTGGAGCCGGTCTCCCCCCTCTGGATCCAAGAGTCGCTGCGCTGGGCGTTCGACGCGGGGCGCATCCGTCGGCACGGAGGGCGGTTCGAGGCGGTCGGCCCGCTTCCTTCGCCGGACCTGAGCGAGGTGGTGCAAGCCCGTCTCGCGCACCGCAGCCGTGACGCCCAGACGGCCGCGCTGGGGTGCGCGGTCCTCGCCCATGCCGCCCTCGCAGCGGAGGTCGCGCGGACCTCGGGGCTCTCCACCAGCCGCACGTCGAACGCCCTGCACGAGTTGGTCAACAGCGGGATCGCCGAGCGACGCGAGGACGCCCGGGGGCGCGCGCGCTACGTCATGCAGGAGCGCTACGCCGAGGGCGTCCTGGACCGCATGCCAGCGCGACGGATCCGTGCGGCGCGGCGGAGGCTCGGGCGGTGGATGGTAAGCCACCACGACGGAGACGCGCGGCATCTCGACCGGGCGGCCACGGAGCTCGAAGCCGCCGGCGACATGGAGCGCGCGCGGAGCGCGTTGCAGCTCGGGGGCGCGGTCGCCGAACAAAGCGGCCGCCCCGGACACGCCGTGGATCTGTTGGAGCGGGAGGCCGCGCTCCGGGCCCCTGACGACCCGGCCCACGACCGTGCACTGCTGCGCATCTACGATTTGGCGACCCGCACCGGGCGCCCGGCGAGCGCGGGCAACGCCCTCATGCGGATGGCCGACCTCGCGTCGCGCCGTGCGGACCCTCGGCTGGGCGCGGCCGTCCTGATTCGGGGGGCGCGGCAGAGTCTCCGAGGGGCCGATGTGGCGGACGCGACGCGACAGGTCGACAACGCCATGGCGGCGCTCGCGCGGGGCGTGCGCGGCCCGCCCATGGAGCAGCGGGGGCTGGGCTTGGTCCCTGCTTCGCAGCCCCAACATCTCGACCTGCGCAGCGAGCTCTGCATCCTCCGCGGGCAGATCGAAGCGCACACCGGTTCGCCGCACGGAGCCGACCAGCACTTTCGCGAGGCCGCCCGGCTCGCCCTGGAAGCCGAGCGCGTGGACCTGTTCGCGTCGGCGCGGCTCGAGTCCGCCATGATGGCGGTGCGTCTGGGGGATGGAGTCCTCGCCGCGGACGCTGCCCACGAGGCCGCCGACGCCGCCGCGCGAGCGAAGGACCCCGTTCTGCGGTCGAACGCGCTTCGCATGTTGGGCAACGCCCACTTCATCGGAGGACGACGCGGCCGCGCTCTGACCGCGTTCCGACGCGCAGTCCGGGTCGCTCGACAAAGCGGCGGCGCGGAGTCCGAGGCCAAGGCGCTGAACAACGTCGCGACGTGCTCGCACGCGCGGGGTGACATCCGCGGCGCCATCGAAGCGTGGCAGCGCTCAGTGCTCCTCAAGGAGCGGGTCGGCGTGAAGGGCGCCGCCAACCTGACCCGCGCGAGCATGAGCAGCGCGCTGACGATGCTCGGACGATGGGACGAGGCGGAGGCGACTCAGGCGATCGCGATCGCAGCCGAGGGCCACCTCGTCTCGTCTGGCCTCGCGTGGAGCAACCGAGGTGACCTCGAGGCGCTCCGCAGCCGAATCGACGACGCGGACGACGCGTACGCGAACGGCTCGCGGCAGTATCGCGAGGCCGGGATGAACCGTCTCCGCGTCCCGGGGCTCTCCGGCTGGGTGCGCGTCCTCTGGACACGCGGCGCACGGGGCGACGCGGAGCGGGCGGGCACCCTCGAGGCCGAGCTCGAAGAGCTTACCCAGGATGCCGCGCCCGAAGACCGACGGCGCTGGCTCACGGCGCGCGCCATCCATCTCGACGGGCTCGGCCGCACCCGAGACGCGTTGAAAGTGGCGCGCGCAGCGGCGCGATTGACGGTCGGCGACACCGGATACGACGCGCCGTTTGGCTCTGTGCTCGACGCACGCTGGATGAGCGCCGTGTTCGAGCACCGTCTGGGGCAACGCGCCCATGCACAGAAGCACGCCGCCTCGGCGCGCGCCTGGCTGCAACGCAAGGCCGATGCACTCGCCCGCGCCGAAGACCGGGTCGCATTCCTCGATCTGCCCTGCCATCGCGCGGTGCTGGAAGCGCGCTTCACGGTGCCGTTGGGTCGCAGCTGGTGACGTAGGACTTTCCCCCACATCAAGTCGAGCGATAGAATCGCCGTTATGGAGTGTGGGAAGGGTTGGCCAGCGGGGAATGGGAGTGGGCCCATGACCCGGAGCACGTGCGAACGGACCCGTTCAGCGACGGGTTGCAGATGTTCCTGATGGAGATCCACCGCGGCTGATGGCCGACCGACTACCAGAGGAGCTGCAGGCCTACATCGACCGGCTTCCGGGGGGGCTGGACGCGTACCCGGATCACCGCAGCAAGGCGTCGGTGCTGCGCGCGTTCCTCGACGGCCACGACATGGATGCGCTGCGCGCTGCGCTCCCGGCCGAGCTTGCGGCGCTGGCCGACCCGAAGACCGCCGTGACAACATGGCTGCCCGAGGTCCACCTCAACGCCGTGATGCTGGCGCGTCGCGCAGTCTTCTTTGACAGCGACGAAGCGTTCGTGGAGGACGCGGCGAAGCGGAACCGGCAGCTGATCGAAAGCCCCCTCTATCGCATGCTGATCAAGTTCTTTTCGACCGAGCGCGTCGGGGCGATGGGGCGCACCGTGTTTCATCAGATGCACGACGGCATCGAGCTCGAGATTCACCCAGGGACACCGATGCGGTGGGCACTACGCTACCCGCCGCATCTCATGCCCGAGCTGGTGGCGCGCTGCTACGCGACCGCGGCGACGGTGGCGCTCGAACTCGGAGGCACCCGCGTCACGACCGAGGTCGTCGCCTTCGACGAGGCACACTTCATGATGGAGTTCCGCCCCCTCGACCCGTGACTAGAGATACGGATGGGCGAGCGTCGGGCCGCGCTGCACGCGGCGGCTGAACACCCGTGCGAGCACCGTGGCGAAGAAGAGCATCGCGGCGATCGACGTCACGGCGGAGAGCGCAGGCTCGAGGTCGGCTGGCGGCACGAACGCTACGCGCGCGGTCGTGAGGCACGCCACCGCCGCGGTCACCAAGAGGGTGGCGACCCCGGAAGCGAGCGTGGGGCGCACCTGCGTGCGCGCTCGCCGCATCCATACGAACAGGCCGAGCCCCAGCGCGGTGTAGACCGCGGCTCCGAGCGCACGAACCGGTCCCGATGCCTCCGACGTGCCCCAGCCACCGAGGAGCAGCGCGGCCGCGAGCGCGGCGAGCACGAGCAAGACTCCGTCGTCCAGCGTGCGCGCGACCCGACCGACTCCACGCGCCTCTCCCCGGAGCGAAGCGGGGACGAGACACGCGCCCAGCAACACCGAGGTCAGCACGAGCGGGCCAACCGGCGTCGCGAGCAGCGTCCACTCCGTCGGCAGCGCGCCCTGCTGGTGAACCAGCATCGCCATGTCCGTCGTTCCCCCCAGGGCCGTCGCCGAGAGCAAGGCGGCGCCCGCCGCAGCGAACCCGAGCGCGGCGTGCATCAACTGTCGAAGCGCCTGGCCCCGGTCACGGCCGATCCAACTCGCGCACGTCCGGAGCGCGAAGGCGGCCAAGAGCATCCCCTCGACGGGCACGCGGAGCAGACCGAAGTGGTCGAGCGTGGGGAGCGCCACTAGCGTGGCCAGAGCGACCGCGATTCGCGGCAGCCAGCCCTTCACCGTCACGCGTTCCCGACGCTGTTGGAGCCGTCGACCCAGGGCGTCCGCCACCCCCGCGCTGGGCGCGAGCCAAAGCAAGAGAAACAGCAACCACCCCAGCCCGAGCTGGATGGCCCACTTCGTCTCCTGCGACATCCGGCTGTCGTCGACGGCGAGCGGAAGGTGCACCACGAACGGCGCGGCCTCGCCGCGGCGTCGAGCCTGGACCGCGACCTCGTTTCGGCCGGGCGCCGGCACGAGGTCGACCAACGAGTAAGCGGTGACCCCATCCAGCGCGACGATGCGGTCTTCGGGGATCAGCCCCGCGCGCGCCGCGGGCGACTCGCCTCGCACATGAAACACCGGCAGCCCGGTCTCGTCGGGCGCGCGCTCGGCGAGCTCGAGCCCCGCCTGCTGAAGCCACGCGTTCGCACGCCGCGTCTGCACCACCTCGTCTCGGAGCGCCAGCGCGCCAGACCCCGCGACGTCCAGAACCAGAGGCTCACTCGTACCGACCACCCAGCCGTCTTGGGCGGCGGTTCGAAAGCGAACCGAGACGCGCCCGTGCACCGAGCCACGACCACCGAGCGCCGTGAGCGTGTCCTGCGAGAACAGCGCCTCGACGCGCTCAGCCGACACCGCGCGCCCCTCAAGCTCGATGTCCACCTCGGCTGGCTCGCGCCCCGGCGCGTGCATCGTTCCACGCACGCGAAGCTGCGCCGACCGGCCGGCGGGGAACCCCATCCCGCGCACGAACAGCACGCGCCCGGGCTCCACGCGTGCTGGGCCGACCTCACTAACCTCGAACAACTCCGCCTCTGACGGCGCTGCGCACGCCGACGCGGCGATCAGGACGAAAATCACGCCGAGTCGAAGGAAGTCGGCCAATCGGAACGGGGCGCGCACGGGTTGAGCCGAGAGTCCGCATCCGCCCGGAATCGGTCAACTTCCCGGCCCTCGATTGACCGTGTGGGTGCCGGATGCTACCCGCGAGGCCTCGGCGCTGACCTCCGACGACAGACGACCCATGCCGAATCTCGCAAGCAAAATCCACGCGTTGCTCGAGCGCATCCAGGCCGGTGAAGGGCCGCTCGTCATGGCCGAGCTGGCTGAGACCCTCGAGCTGTGGCTCACCAGTGGCCTCATCCCCGTGCCCGAGCCCCTTCAGCCGCACGTAGAGCGCCTCGGCGTACTGCTCGGCGAACTTGCACGCCAAGCTCGCCCGGCCCCTGCTGACATGCCCTCTCCGACGGCTCGCTGGACGCCCGCCGCCGACGACAAGGCCGCTGCCGACAAGGCCGCCGCCGACGACAAGGCCGCCGACGACAAGGCCGCCGACGACAAGGCCGCCGCCGACAAGG
>JBGCFC010000177.1:0-14685 GCA_045106715.1 Sandaracinaceae bacterium | reverse complement strand
GAGCGTCCGAGGAGTCACCGCCCGACTCGCCTTCCTGCTGGCGCTGCTGGCCCCGCGTAGCGATGTCCACTTGCGCCGTGGCGCGCAGGATGCCGGAGTCGCGACTCAGGGCTGCGTCGTCATCGGAGAAGTAGAGGTTCGAGTCATACCCCACCTCGACGCCCACCCCGGGGTGGAGTTCGAAGTCACCCAGTCGGAAGCCGGGGCCTTCGCGGCGAGACCGGTCGGACATCCAGCCCTGCGCGTCGGCAGTGTTGGGCGTGGCGAGCATGGAGAGGGCCATGACCGCCCCTAAAGGGAGCAGCGTGCTCAGGCCAAGCCAACGTTGGTTACACACGAAGAGATTCTCCGAAGATAAGACTCAGAGTGGAGGAGACGCGCGGACGCGGCGCCGCCGAGCTTAGATCGTCCCGCTGGCGGGGGGGGGGATAAACGGCACGGCGGGGGGGGCGGGCTCCTGCACGGCGAGGTTCTCTTCCGGCGTGGCCGGGTCGATGTCGGTGACGACGCGAGTCGTGCCGGTCTCGAAGAGGTCCTGCCCGATGCATGAGCCGGCCTCGGACTCGAGGGTCCGGAAGTGCTGGCCAATGACCGAAATGACGGTGAACTCGTGATTGCGGCGCTCGCCGTCACCCGTGGTGTTCGCCTCGCTGAGGTTCGCCTGCCGGCTCTCGAGCGTGCGGCGGTGGGCGTTGATCTGGGTGAGCTTGTCGTTCAGGCAGGTGACGCGGATGATGTCGCGCTCGCGGCGGGCCTCGTCCAGCATGTTCATCACACGCCGGCTGATCTGCTCGCCCCGGTCGACGATCTGCGTCGCCTCGGCCATCTGCTCGGCAGCGGAGAGGTTCGCCCGGCGACTGACCTCGATCTCGCCTTCATCCTCGGTGTCGGCCGAGTCACTCGCCTGGTCTTGGGCGATGGCGATGCCAAAGCCCGCGACTCCGAGCGCCGCTCCGATGAGGAGCGCCATGATTGCGCGTCGTCCGTCAAGCATACAGTCCCCTCCCGAGGGTGAGCGCGAGTATATCGGCGCCGTCTGTCGAGTCAATGCGTCCCGGCGTTCGCGTGCCGTCCGTCAGAACCTGGCGGTTGAGTTGGAGCGAAGCCTGAGTCCGGCCCGTTGAGGTAGTTCGTCGCATCTGCGCCTCTACTTGAGTTGGTCCTGAGTCACCGTTGGACTCGCGAGGATGGTTGCGCACGGAGTGGCGGGCGTTCACGCGCCAGGGGACGAATCGGGCGTGCGAACCAATCACCGGCTTCGACCACCAAATGCTCACGCCCCCCAGCGAGAGCTGAGAGGCGTCATGGGTCGCGCTGCCGAGCAGCTAGTTCTGCGGCGCGAACACGAACGGATAGGCGAACGTGACGCTGCCGCCCTCCGGTCCGGGACTGAAGCGGAAGCGACGGATGGTGCTGACGACGCACGAGGCGACGGCCGGGCTTCCGGTGCTGTTCTCCTGGGCGGTCGCGCCACTCACAGTGCCGGTCGGCTGGATGGTGAATCGGACGAGCACGCGGCCGGCCAACGCAGGGTTGTTCCTCAGCTCCCGCTCGTAGCAGGTCTGGATGGCCCGGATGCGAGCGCGGATCTGCCGGGTGACGATCGACGGGTCGAAGGAGCCGGAGCCGCTCTCGTCGGCCAGGGCGCCGGCGTTGACGCGACCTCGGATGCGTCGCTCGACCACGACCTCGCCCTCGCTGGCCTGCCGTCCGGCGCCGCTGCCCGTTCGGGCTTGAAGGCCACCGAGGTCGCCTCCGCCACCGCCGACGCGGCCACCACCCGAGCGCTCGCGGAGCGTTCCGCCCTCTGCGTTCGAGGCCACGCCCACGCCCTCGGCCTGCTCCATCAGGTCGGCGGCGTCACCGGTGACCGCGCCGCCCTGGAGCACGTCTTGGAGCGCGCCGCCCGATCCGAGCGCGCCGAGCAGCATCTGCTCGAGCTGCGCTTGCGCTTGGTCAGCCGCGAGTCGCGCGTCTGCCTCGGCGGCGCTGCTGCTCGAACCGCTGTTCGGCGAAGGGGTGTTCGAGGGCGCTGGGTTGGATGTGGTGGTCTCGGTGACCTCCGCTTCCGCGACTTCTTCGACTTCCTCCGCCTCCTCGACGAGCTCGACCTCTTCCTCGGCCGGAGGCGGCTCCGGCTCGGCGAAGATCAGGTCGGCGACGCGGTCGGGCACCGTCGCGATGCCGGGCTCCACGGGCCAGTCTGCGTTCTCCAGGTAGATGACGAACCCGAAGAAGAGCATGAACGAGAACATCACGAAGGCGGTGAACAGCCAGTCGATGCCCGCGATGAAGCCACCGACGACCGCGGCCGGCAGCTGTGGACGTGGCTGGATGGGCGGGGGCACCACAAACTGGAACAGCAGCGTGGTGTCGCCGATGACGACCTTGCCGCGCGAGCTGTCGGTCAGCTTGACCTGGTAGTACCCCTGGGCCTTGCGCGCGCCGCCGCCGGTTCGGAGTTCCTCGAGCTGCTGGACACCGCCAGCCAGCCCAACCCGACCGCTCATCTGGTCGGTGAAGTTGAGGATGTAGTCGCTGCCGACGAGCTGGAAGAGTTCGAAGCGCGAGCTGAGGCCGCCCGACGAGACCACAAAGTGGTTCTTCTCCGAGCTGCCCACCGTCACGGTCTCGCGCCGCCGGATGATCCGTTCTTCGACGATCTTGCCGGACTGGATCAGCCCGATCCGCAGGACCTTCGGGCCGCTCTGACGCGGCGCCACCGCCTGCATCGCCATGGTCATCGCGCCCGGGGCGTTGTTTGCGCCTCGGCGGCTTCTCTGGGGCTTCTGGTTGCTCATCGTATTTCCCCAACGAAGAGCCCGCCTGCCGGCTGAATGGAGGCTGGACTCGTCCCTGCGAGACGTGTCTCGCGAGGACTCGGACACCATGGAAACCGGGAGGTTCCCACGAAACAGATTTCGTCGACCGGGCGTAGCGTATCACCGAGCCGCGAGGTGGGTCCACACGTGGCGACATTGTCCGGCAGCAAGGCTGGATTGTCCGGCAGCGAGGCTGTGGTCCCGTTCATGATGGTGCGACCTCCGCAGAACCCGCATCCTTGGTCGCCGCCCGCTCGAACGCCTCTTCCACGCTTGGAAGCATCCGCCTGGCCTCTGCGAGTCGCTCCTTCGCCACGGTCTTCAGCACGGTCCACGATCCGAGCGCAAAGCTGGAGGTCGCGATGCCGATCGCGACGCTCAACACGGCGGCCTGAAAGCCCTGGTTCTCCACGCGGCCGGCGATCAGCGACTCCAGTCCATGCTCGCCGTTGAAGATCCACCAGATCTGAAAGGCGGCGCCGAGAAACCCGAGCGCCGAGGCCACGCTCGCACCGATCCGGAGCGGACGCATGCCGCGCACCACAATGCTCTCGACCCCCATGAGGGCCTCCTGGGCGAGCAGAACGCGCTCGTCGTCCTCCGCATCCGGGTCGAACAGCGGCCACAACGGCTGCGCTGCGAGGGACGGCATGGCCGCGCGGACGAGCTCTTTCGCCTGCTCGTGGCGGTCGTTCCGAACGAGTTCGACCAGCGCGCGCCGGAAGGGGCCGGCATCGAGGGACGCCGCGAAGCTCAGCCGGAAGACACGCAGCCCCACCCAGACCAACACCGCCACACCGAGCACGGACTGAAGAAGGTGAAACACGTTCATGCCGAAGCCCCGTGCCGGCGTCGGACAACCTCGAGACCGACGGAACCGTGCGGGATGAACAACGGAAGCCGTCTCAAGGCTTGAAGGGCTCGTCCTGAACGCTGCGGATCACTTCGCGCACAAACGAGGTGCGGAGATCCAGAACTTCGTACCCGAGATTGGAGCGGTTCAGGATGTAGAAGGCGTTCGGCTTCTGCACACGGCCCTCGATCCGGATCTCGTCGAGCTGGATGACGGTGGGCTGGCGGCCGCGCGCCGACTGGGCCTCGGCGGAGCTGGCTCCGACGGTCCCGAGCGCCAGGAGCGCGAGGAGCAACGCGGACACCGGAAGAAGGACCCGGCTGGCTTTCGCTACGCGATCCATCACTCGCCCTCCCCTTCGGCGGCCTGCCGCGCTTCGCGCTCTGCCCGGGCCCGCTCACGCTCGGCGGCCCGCTCTTCGCGCTCGATCAGGCGCCCGAGTTCCTCGAGATACGTCGAGCTCGGGTCATCCCGCGGAAGCCGTGGTCCCATCAGCTCCCGGTACCGGTTGAACTCGGTCACGGAGCGTTGGTACGCCTCCATGTTGCTCAGACCGGGGAAAGACTCCCCTGCCTCCCGGTAGAGGACGGCAAGGTTGAAGTGCACTTGGGCGTTCTGCGGCTGCATCGTCTGCACCCGGTCGAACTCGGCCTTCGCCTGCTGCCACTGCTTGTTGGCGCGCATCGCGTCGCCCAACGCGAGCCGGACCGCTGGCATCGTCGGAGCGACGCTCGCCGCGGTGCGGAAGTGGGTGAGCGCCTCGGTGTAGTTGCCCGATGCGAGCTGCTGGAGGCCCAGCGCCATGCGCGCCTCCGTGTAGGAGGGCTCGAGCTCGATGGCTCGCCGGTAGCTCGTGAGCGCGGGGGCCAAGTGGCCCTCCTCCTGATGCATCCGGCCGCGCAGATAGTGCAGCTCGGCGTAGCCATCGTTGGTCTCAATCGCCTGCGTCAGGATGGACTGGGCGAGCTCGTTTCGCTCGAGGCGAAGATTGGCCTTCACCAGCACGATCATCGCGGGAACGAAGCGCTCATCGCGTCGCAGGGCGCGGCGCGCGGCGGTGACGGCCTGCTCGGACTGACCGGCCGCCACCAGCACGTCTCCGTACACGGCCTGGAGGGAGAGGTTCCGCTCCCAGCGCTCGGCGATCGGCCGGACGAAGCTGACCGCTTCGGAGGCGTTGCCACGCCGGAGGTGAATGCGCGCGATCCCCTCGACGGCGCGCTCGTAGTCCGCCTGAACGCTCAAGGCGCGCTGGTAGAACTGCATCGCGCGTCCTTCGTCGCCTTGGCGGTCGGCCATCACGCCGAGGTTGTAGGCGGCCTTGTACGCGTTGGAGTCGGCCGACAGGGCCGCCTGAAACGCGCTCGCCGCACCAGACGCGTTGCCCGCGGCGGCGGCTTGCAGACCTCGCTGGTAGTGGCCTCGGGCCGAACTGTTCATCGGGCGCCGCGGGGGGAGTGGACGACCGGACTCGGCCTCGGGTGTCCCCCAGGGTGAGCCGCCGGACGGAGAGCCTTCTTCGCCGGCCCCTGCGCCGGCTCCGGCCGTCGGGTCCGATCCAGCTCCGGTCTCACCTCCGCTCGAGCCGGCCTCCGACTCGAGGTCGTCGTCTGGCATGGAGGAGCCGTCGTCGCCCGGCTCGCGGCTGCCCGAGGGCGCCTCGAGACCGTCGTCGCCTTCACCGTCTTCGCCACCGGTCGTGGACGTGGAATCGGTGGTGTCCGCGTCGTCCTCTTCCTCGTTGCAGCCGGGCGTCAAGAACGCCAGCGGCGCGGCGAGCGCGAGGGTCAACAGGAGTTCGAGTCCAGGGAAGCGCAAAAGACGTCGCATCACTCAGTCCTCCAGCGGGGCGAGAGGCGGAGCCGACACGCCTTCGGTCACATCGTCGTATTGGCCGCGCCGCGCACGGCGGAACTCGCCGGGGCGGTACGCTTCGAGCGTGGAGTCCGAAGCGCGCTGGTTGGTGATGCACTCTGCGATGCGCTCGTCACCGTACGCCTGGAGGCGGTCGATCGCCTCGCGCGAGTACTCGGTGTCGATGTTGCCGCGCTGAGCCGCGCGGGCCGCCAGCGAGTAGCGCACCACCGCGTAGCACTCGATGGGCCGGACCTGTCCGTCGAGGGTCTGCCGAACCCGGTCCTCGAAGCCGAACTGCAGCTCGTCCCGCACTTCGGGCGGCACATTGCGGAACTGCCGCTGGAGGTCGGTGGGGAGCGTGGACACGTTCGCGTTCAGCACCGCGCGGGCGAGGATCTCGTAGGCGCGCCCCTGGCGGGCGAGGGCCGCGATGGTCCAGGCCGGACGCCGGTACGCCAGGATGGGCTCGTAGCCCTGCGTGACCGCCTGGGTGCGACGCGACCCGTCCTGAATCTGGCTGTTCAACTCCGCGACGAAGGCATCGACGTTCGCCTGCCGTCCCGGGTTGATCGAGAGCCCCTCGAGCTCTTCGAGCTCCGGGTCGACCAGGCGGAAGCGCGAACTCGCCGCGTACTCGGCGGCCATGCTGCCGGGCTGCCCATTGAATCGGTCGTACGCCCGGACGACGTCCTGAAGGGAGGACTCCTGCGTGGATTGCCGCGCGTTGGCTTCGCGATGCGACT
Organism: Sandaracinaceae bacterium; assembly: GCA_045106715.1. Taxonomy (GTDB): domain Bacteria; phylum Myxococcota_A; class Polyangia; order Polyangiales; family Sandaracinaceae. Next base: position 8,410 of record JBGCFC010000177.1, on the reverse strand, counting down.
CGGCGATTCGGTGACTCGCCAGCACGAGGAGCTCGGTCGCCCCTGCGTCGTTGCTGTACCGGCTGATGAACGACTCCATCTCGCGACGGGCGTTCGTCCAGCTCCGGCGCTTGAACTGCATCTCGGCCACCCGGAAGTGTGCGCCCCGACGCTCGGCCGGGTCCGTCAGACGGTCGGCTGCGCGCTGGTAGTACTGCGCGGCGCGCGCGTAGTTCTGCTGGTACTCCAGAATGCGCGCGGCGTTGATGAGGGAGTCAGTGATGTTCTCCGCCATCTCGGGATGAGATGAGGCGGCGAAGCGCTCCGAGTCGGCGATGTGACGGTAGTTCTCGACCGCGCGGTCGTAGTCGAAGAAGCGGTTCGCTGTGTAGGCGAGGCGGAAGTAGGCCGTCGCGAGGATGCCCTCGAGCTCGGTCTCGCGCTCCCCTGATGCTTCGGCGAGAAGCGGCGTGACTTCGTCGATGACGCGCTGGTAAAGGCGGCCGGCGGACTCGAAGCGCTGCGTGCGCTCGAGCGCAAGGCCGGCGCGGACGAGCGCCTGCGGCGCCTGCGGGTGCTCGGGCTCGTTGTTGACGGCTTCGACGAGCATCGTCGCGCTCTGCTCGTAGAGCTCACGCTGCTCGTCACCGGAGGCCGCTTCCGCTTGCGAGAACACCTGCATGGCGTTGCGGAAGATGGCGTCCGTGAGCAGCACGCCCCCCACGCAAACCGGCGCATCCTCGTTCGCCGGGTCGTCGCAGTACGCGTCTCGCTCTTCTTCGTTCTCGAACGTCGGTCCGTCCGCGGTGAAGGTGCAGCCCCGCCGGATGACGTCGCGGCTGAGACGCTCGGCCTCCGCCGTGTCGTCCATGGTGACCGCCATGTTGTAGAGGCTGTCCCAAGCGACGCGGCCGGTCTGGTTGGCGAGCTCGCCCGTGCACCGCTCTTCGTAGATCCGAAGGAAACGCTGCCGCGCCTGCGGCCAGTACCCGTAGTAGTAGAGCAGCAGCGCGTTGTTGTAGTCGTACGGCGCCCGCACCCGCTCGCTGTCCATGTTCTCGGGGACACGCGCGAGATAGACCTCGCGGCTCTGGGCGAGGCGCTGCACGAGGAGCGGCATCTCTTCGGCTTGCACCCGGGGCGGGGTGCCGGTGGGCGTCGGGGCATCCTCTTCGCTGTCGCGAATCGCGAACTCCCCGCGCTCCGAAGCGTCCTCCACCAGGCGATGGAGGGACTCAACGACCCGCCGGGCGGACTCGGAGAGGTAGGTGTCGTCGAGGTTGCTGTCGCGCACCCCCGCGTAGACACGAGCCGCCTCTTCGTACTGCTCCGACCAGAAGAGCGCGTCGGCCAGGTTGTACTGGAGCTCGTACGCGTTCGGGTTGTTCTGGTAGTTCTGGAGGTACGCGCGGTACGCCGTCGCCGCGAGGTTGTACTCGTTGAGCGCCCGGTTCAGGAGCTCTTCGCTGCGCTGCTCGATGGCCTCGCGGCGCAGCCGCTGGGCTTCACGGTGGTGGCGGACCGCTTCGTTGACGAGCGCGCCCTCGGCGAGTTCCTCCGCCTGCCGCTGCTCGACCGGGCGGTCCATGTTGTTGTTCCACCACTCCGAGCCCTCGCGGTAGTTGCCGAGGCGAGCCTGCACCTCGAGGGCGCGCTCCATCTCGGAATGCCGCTGCCACGCGCGGGCGATGTTCGCGGTGATCTCCGGCGCCCGCGGGTGGTTCGGCCAGCGGGACAGCGCCAGCTCCCAGACCTCGACGGCCTCCGGGTACTTCGCCTCTTCGAAGAAGACCTGGCCGAGTTCGAAGTAGATCTCGACCGTCCAGTCGCGGTCCTGCGGGAGCAGGTTCGGATCCTGGATCCGGTCCAGCGGCCGCGCCTGGCCCTCGTCCATGTCCGGGATCTGGTTTTCGTTCCAGTCGTCGTACGCGAACGGGATGCCGAGGTACTGGACCGCTTCTCGGCGCAGCTCGGAGCCCGCTCGGCCCGTTCGGCGAAGCTGCTCATCCGACCAGTCGATGAGCCGCGCGAAGTGCTCGATGGCCTCGGGGTACCGGCTCGCCCGGTAGTACGCCCACGCCACCTTGTAGAGCGCGAGGTTGTAGTTCCGGTCCTCCGGGTCCGCGAGGACCTTGCCGTAGGCCGAGATCGCGCGGTCGAGCGCGTGCGGCTCGAAGTCGAAGTCGAAGTGGTACTCGCCGATGCGCAGCCAGACCTCGGCCACGAAGCGAGCCTCGGGAGACACGGGCACGCAACCGTCGTACGGGTCGACGTACGCCTCGATCTCCGGAGTCTCGGTCCCGTCGAGCCCCAGCGCGGGGTGCTCCTCGGCCGGGTCCACGCCCTCCTCTTCCGGGACGGGCTCGGGAGGGAGTTCTCCGGTGTACGTGAAGTGGTTCGCGCAGACGAGGTTCAGCCACGCGAGCCGCGCCTCCTCGAGCCGGGCCATCTCGTTGAGGCAGTAGCCGATGAGGTAGTAGGCGCCGTCGATGCGTCGGTAGTCGGGGAAGCGCTGGATGAGCGCGCGGTACAGGTCCACCGTCGGGCTGAAATCGGGCGTGCCGATGCTCCCACCGTTCAGCGAGGCCTCCTGGTAGAGGATGGCGCTGCGCTCGTAGTACAGCTCGCCGAGCCGGAACATCGCGTCCGGGGTGTAGGTCGGGTCGCTCGGGTAGCGCCGGATGAACGCCTCGAAGAGCGCGATGGCGCGGTCCCGTGCCTCGTTCTGGAGCTGCTCCTCGATGCGGATCTGACGCGCGTACCCAGCCTGCCGCTCGCGCCGGCGACGCTGGTACTCACGCCCGAGGATCGAGTTCACGGAGGTTCGGTAGGCCCGACCGCTGCCGCTGAAACGAGCGAGCTCGGCCTCCATCTCGCGCAGCGCCGCGATCTGCTCGGGGCTGGGCGGCGGCCGGTCGTCGGCGATTCGGTCGTCCGTCGTGTCGAGGAACGCCGGATCCGGAACGTCTGCCGTGTTCGCCCACGGGGGCGGCGGCATGTCGGAGAGACTCTCGCCGGGCCCCGGCATGGGGAGCGGCACGACTGGCGCAGCCGGCGTCGTGCTCGGCGGCGTGGTTGCGGCTCCGTCACCCTCGGTGGAGGCGTCACCCTCGGTGGAGGTGTCTCCCGCGTCCGCCGGCTGCTCCTGCGCCTGAACGTTCGGCGCAAGCGAAAGCGAGGCTGCCCCCACGAAGCCCACGATCAGGCCCGAACTCAAGATGCGTCGGAGGTCGCTCACTGCATCCCCTCTTCCGACTCGCCGGACTCGCCGGACTCATCCATGATCTCGCGGAACTCATCGTCTAGCGCCTGCATCTCTCGCGCGCGGTCGCGCGTGAGCATCTCCACGCGCATCCGGTGCTCCTCGCGGCGCTGCCACGCCACGTCGATGCGCCCCACGTCGGCACGAAGCACCAGGTCGTAGAAGCGCTGCTGAACCTGTCGGAAGTTCGTGTACGTCACGGCGCCGACGACCTCTTCCGTGTCGGCCTCGAGCTCGGTCAGTGCCTGCCGGTACCCCTCGACGCGGACCGACTCCTCCTGGACCTGCGTCTGGATGTCGTTGGCGCGTTCTCCAGCGAGGGTTCGGATGTCCTGGTCACGGCTGCGAAGGCGTGACTCGGCTGTGTCCAAGCGAGCCAGGAGGCTACGAACCTGCGGGTCGCTCACCGATGCCTGCTCGACGAGCCGACGATGCTGCGTGCGAAGCTGCTCGTGGCGCTCGTAGCGCGCATCTCCCACGCCAACCTGGAGGCGTGCGGCCTCGAGATCGATCGTGAGACGCTCGATGGCTTCGCGGTAGTCGCCCACCGTGCGGCGATGGTTGGCGAGCTCGGAGCGGATCGCTGCGACACCCGAGGCGTCACGCTGCTCTTCGGTGTCCTGGAGGTAGCGCTCCATCGCGACGATGCGCGCTTCCATGCCCTGGAGTTCGACTTCCATGCGGCCCAGCTCGCGGCCGAGTCGCCGGTAGCGGGCGAGCACTTCGTCATCGAACGCGCCGAAGTCGCCGTCGTCCACGGGCATGCTGTCGAGGTTGCGCTGGACGGCGTCCAGCTCGCGGCTATCGACCCCGGCGACCGCCAGCAGGTCTCGTCGCGCCCGCGCGATGCGGTTCTGGAGCGCGGTGGAGCGCTCGGCTTGGCGCCGGAGGTCGGCGAAGATGGCCACGCGGTTGGGCTGTGAGAGTGCGCTCTCGAGGCGTTCGATCAGCTGCGTCGTCTCACGCACCAAGCGTCGGGCCTGGGCCAGGTCTTGGAGCACGTGGAGGGCACGATCCATGTCGCCCTCGAGCTCCGCCCAGCGCTGCGCGAGCGGGGGGAGGAAGGACTGGGCGTCGAAGTTCTCCATGTTCTCGCGAACGAGGGACCGGAAGTAGGCCAGCGGGTTCGCGTGGGCCGAGAGCATCTCGTCGAGTTCCCGTCGGACGGGGCCGAACTGCCGCGCGACCTGGCGGAAGAGCGTGTTGGCGTCGTCGAAACGCCCATTGCGGAGCAGCAAGTTGGCGCGAAGGAGCTGCGCGTCCGGGATGAAGCGGCTCTCCGGGGCGGCGACCGCGAGGACCTCGAGCGCGCGCTCGGCGCGGGTCGAATCACCCATGCGGATGTACACCCACGCGATTTCGTACAGCGCGATGTGGAAGTTGGCGCTCGTGCGCGGCACCGACTGGTAGGCTTCGACCGCTTGGTCGAGCTGGTCGGTCTCATAGTAGAGCCGGCCGAGCGCGAGCTGGGTCAACTCGATGACCTCGCGCTGTTCCTGGGTGTCCGCGGGCGAGCGAAGCACGCGGCGGAACGCCTCGATGCCCTGGGGGTACTCCTCCCGAAGCGTGTAGATGACACCGATGAAGTAGCGGGCCTGCGGGTAGTAAGGGCTGCCCTGCTGTACGGCTTCGAACGCTTGGCGCGCGCGCTCGAGGGTCTCTCGGTCGACCTGCGCGTTGCCGTCTCCACGAAGGACTTCTTCGGTCGGAACGGCGCGGTTGTAGAGGTACTTCGCCCGGAAGTAGTTTGTCGTCGCCTCGATCTCGCTCGGAGGGATGCGACTGAGCTGGGCAAAGTACTCTTCCACGCCGTCGAAGTCGCGGGTGTGGATGGCGACCTCGATGAGGCGGCCGAGGGCCCGCTGAACGTACGGGTTGAACGCCGTCTCGCCGGAGTGACCGATCACCTCGCGGAAGCGTGTGCGGGCGCCGAGGTAGTCCCCCGCACGGAACAGCGAATCCCCAAGCAGGAACAGCGCGTCGGGGTAGGCCCGGTGCGACGCGTAGTTCTCGACGATGTCCGTGAAGATGATCGAGGAGCGGACGTAGTCCTGAAGCCGGTAGAACAGCTCGCCGTCCGTGAGGCGCTCCTCCACATAGGTGGGGCTGCGCAGACGGCTGCGTCGCAGGGGCGTCTCCAACGCCCGGCTTGCGTCGCCCTCGATGTCGATCACCTCCCGGGTGACCGAATCCAGGTCTTGCGCCTCGGCCGGACGGACCGCCCCGGTGGCCATGCCGGCCACGATGGAGAGCGTGAGCAAGAGCGCCAGACGACGCGACCCCCCGAAGAGCCGGGCCGCACGAACGACGCTGATGCGGCTTCGCCGCCGCTGCATCACTCTTCTCCCGACTCCTCGTCGCCACCCGCGTCGTCTTCGCCGCGTTCAGCCGTGCCTTGGAGCCGCTCGATGTAGCGGATGGCGGGGCGCTCCTCGAGAGGTGCGGTCGGCCCGCCCTTCTCGTAGCCAACCACGCGGATGGTGATCGCCTTGCCCTCCGGTGCCGTGAACGAGTAGTTCGAGCGCACGCGGAACCGGTATCCCTTGAGATACGAGAAGATGCCGTAGCCGTGACCTCGGTACTCCAGGTTCGTGGTGAGCGTGTGCTCCCCGGGGACGATGGAACCGTCGTAGATGTCGAGCTCGCGGCGCTCGCCGAGCGAGCCCTCTTCGTCCGCCTTGCTGAAGATCCGTGCGCCATCGAGCGCATACACGGCCTTCACGAGGCGGTAGCTCGAGCTCATCCGGTTCTCATGCACGATGACGGCCTGGGCCCCAGCAACGACGCCCTGGAGCACCGTTTCGGCCAGCAGCGAAAGACGCGCCTTCGAGCGGAAGATCTGCTCCTTGAGCTCGTTGATGCGCTGCTCGAGGTCACGGAGGCGAACCGCGTAGGTCCCCGCGTCCATGTCTGCGTCGGCGGAAGCAGAGCCGGACTGAGCCGCGGGATCCGGAGCGCCACCGGCAGGCGGCACAATGTCGCCAGCGGGCGTGTCGCCGGCCGCGGCACCGGTATCCCCGCCAGCTGCACCGTCATCGGCGGCTGCCGTGTCGGCAGACCCCGTGTCGGTCGTGCCCGTGTCGGTCGTGCCCGTGTCTGCGGACCCCGTGTCGGCGGTTTCTGTGGTGTCCGCCGGGTCGGCGAATTCGCCGTCGTCCTGCGCGATGGCCACACAGGCCATGAGCGTGGCGATGGTTACGGACGTCGAGAGCGCGATCACTCTGCGCATCGGATCTCCCCCTTAGGTGAAGGAACTGAGCGGGACCGGGCTCCGGACGGGTTGGGCATCAGCAGCAGTGTGGTGAGGTTCGTCCAGCCGGCATGGTCCCTCCGGATGGCTTCGCCCCCCCGATCGGCAGAATAGAAGCCGCCGCGGAAAGAGTGCGTCATATAGCAAGGCGGATTTTGAGGGTCAACGCGCAACTCATACCCGAGGTAGACAGAGCGAGGGTCGCTGAGTCTACCTGACATGGGGGTCGGTGTGCGGTTCACCCTGCAGGGAACTCCGACCCAGCCCTCGCTCCCCGTTAGTCTCCCCAACCGGCCCATGTCGCGCCTCCTTGCCCAGACTCCGTCCACGGAGCTCAGATCCTTCTGCGGACCCACCCGTCTAGACGCAGCAAGGCCACGGACCGGCTCACTCCCACGGGGAGACGGCGCGTGACCCAACCCCCGACCCCCTCTGACGAGGAGCTGCTCCGACGGTTCGACGATGGCGACGCCACGGCATTCGAGGAACTCGTACGCCGGTACGAACGCCCGCTGTACAACTTCATCCTCCGTTCCGTCCGTCGCCGCGAGCGCGCCGACGAGCTGCTGCAGGACGTATTCATGAAGGTCGTCCAGCGCTCCTCGGACTTCAAGGGCAACTCCAAGTTCTCAACCTGGCTCTACACGATCGCGAGAAACCTGTGCATCGACCACAGCCGAAAGATGGTCTTTCGACGCCACAAGTCGCTGGATGCACCAGGGCGATCGGGCCCGGGGGACGAGGGCCCCACCCTGCTCGAGCGGACGGCCGGTGGGGCCGAGACGGATCGGGCGGCGATCGCCAAGAACCTGCAGTCGAGGATCGCGGCCGCGGTGGACGAGCTGCCCGACGATCAGCGCGAGGTGTTTCTCCTCCGTCAGGTGGATGGGCTCGCCTTCAAGGAGATCGCCTCGATCCTGGAGGTGCCGGAGAACACCGTGAAGAGCCGCATGCGCTACGCGCTGGAGCGGCTTCAGCGCGGGCTGTCCGAGTACCGCGAGTACGTTCGGGAGCTCGTCTGATGATGGGGGTGATCCAAACGCGCGGGCGCGTCAGACTGCTGGAGAGCGCCTGATGGACTGCGAGGCATGCACCGAGGGGATGATCGATCTCCTCTTCGATGAGCTGGAAGACGCCGACGCGACCCGGCTTCGCACGCATCTGTCCGGGTGCGAAGAGTGTACGGACGCGTACGCGCGGCTCTCGCTCGGGCAGGCCTTCGCCAATCAGATGGAGATGGTCGCCCCACCCGTGGGGTTGCTCGACGGCGTGTTGGCGGCAGCCCATGAGCGGGCGGCGGAGCGGGCGGCGGAGCGCGCGCCGGCGCGATCGCTCGGATCGGTGACGGTCTCGCCGCCTCGAGAGGCGCTCCCGGAGGACGAGGGGCTGTGGTCGGTCATGCTCAGCTGGGTGGGCGGGCTCGCGATGCGCCCCCAGATGGCCATGGCCATGACGCTGGTGCTGATGGTCGGGATTGGGCTCTGGTATCTACCGGAGTTGCGCCGCAGTGACCCCGCTGACTCACAGGCCATCGTGGATCCGAGCCCCGTGGGCGAGGTCGGGCCATCGGCGGCGCTGGCCCCGGCGGAGCCCCTGGACCTCGAGACCGACCCTCGCACCGGCCGGATTCGCCCACGCGTCGATGAAGAAGGCCCCCGACCGACCCGGCCGCGTCCCGTGCGTGCCGAGCCCGATCCGACGACCCCGGAGGCGGTGGCGACGACGGACGACTCGGATTCTCCACCGAGCGACGAGGCGCTCGAAGAACCGGCCCCGCCTCCGCGCATCGAGGTCGCACAGCTCGACCCGCACGTGATCCCGCCCGGCATGGGCGAGGTGAACCTCGGCGAGGGGCAGGCTCTCCAAATGGCGGAGGCCCCGGTGGCGCCGGCTCCGCCTCCCACCGGGGCGCCGCAGGC
>JBGCFC010000176.1:0-41672 GCA_045106715.1 Sandaracinaceae bacterium | reverse complement strand
TGCACGACGAGGAAGACGCGACGTTTGCGCAGTACCTCGAGGGCGCGGATCGCGCGCGCCGGAGCGTTCAGAGCCAAGCCGAAGTGCTCGACATGCCCGTCTTGTTCGTCGAGGTCGGCTACACCACCCGCGAGGACGCCGCCGTGCAGCCCTGGCTCTGGCCTGACGACATGGAGGATGTCGTCGTGTCCGAGCGGGAGCAGGCGCGGGCGCTTCTCGCGTCGTGGCGCGCGTTCCTGCCGCATCCATGGTTCAGCGGCTTCTTCATCTGGCGCTACTACGCGGACCTCGACGACACGAGCCAGGAGCGGATTTGGGGGTTCAGCCCCCACGCCAAGCTGGCCGAGCGCGTGATGACGCGGGTGATGGCGCAGCCGTTTGGAGTCGACCCCGAGCCCTGGGCGTGGCTGGACGCGCCCGCGCCTCCGCCCGCGACGGTGGCCGAGAGCCTCCGCATCACCGAGCGTCTGCTCGCGCCCACCGTGGTCGAGCGCCCTCAGCGCTGAGTCTTCGGGCGACGCTCGCGCGCCACGTCGAGGGGCGTCCGCTCAAGCTCCCTGTCCGATTCGTCGACGGTCTTCGAGTCGCCGTTCCTCCGGTTGCCGTTTTTTTGCCCCCGCGTACCGAGCCGGGCTACCCGGGTTCCATGGCCTCGAAGCACGAACGCGCGAGCGACAGCGGGAAGCACAAGCGCCCGTTCCCCTTCTTCCGAGCCGGGAACCAGGCGCACGACAACCCGAACCAGCGTCCCATCCTCGTGCTCGAGGACGTGTTCAAGTACCACCGGCGCGACTCCCCGACGCTGCGCGGCGTCAATCTGACGGTCGAGCGCGGCGAGTTCGTCTTCGTGACGGGTCCGTCCGGCGCGGGCAAGAGCACCCTGCTTCAGCTGATCTACCGCGCGCAGACGGTGGACGAAGGCCGGATCCTCTTCTGTGGCCGTGAGATCGGTCGCCTGACGCCGAGCTCCGTGCCGTTCCTTCGCCGGAACCTCGGCATCGTCTTCCAAGACTTCAAGATCATCCGTCACTGGACGGTCTACGAGAACGTCGCCGTGTCACTGGAGATCCTCTCGATGCCCCGACGCCTGGTGCGCAGCCGTGTGTCCGAGGCGCTCGAGCGTGTGGGCCTCGCCGGACGCGGTTCGGAGCTGACCGGGACGCTGTCCGGGGGCGAGCAGCAGCGCGTCGCCGTGGCGCGCGCGATCGTCACCGAGCCCGCGCTCATTCTGGCCGACGAGCCGACCGGCAATCTGGACCCGACGCTGGCGCTCGACATCCTGACGCTGTTCGAAGAGATCAACGAGACCGGCACGACGGTCATGTTCGCGACCCACGACCACTCGCTCCTCCAGGCTCGGAACCACCGCATCGTCTACATCGACGAGGGGCGCTCGGTGGAGGCACAGAAGGGCCTGGGCGCCTGGGCGGAGCGCAGGAGCGCATGAGCGCGGCACAGCACGCGAGAGCACCGAGGGACTCACGATGAACCTACGTACGGCGATGACCCGCGCGATGCGCGCGATGCGCGAAGACGCGAAGCTCCACCTGGTCTCGGTGTCCAGCCTGACGGTGGCTTTCCTCTGCCTCGCGACGGCGCTCTGCGTCGTGGCGAACCTGTCCGGCGTGGCCGATGCCTGGGGTCGCAGCGCGCGCATGAGTGTCTATCTCGGCGAAGGCGCGGAGGCGTCCGACATCGAGCAGCTCCGGCTCGTGCTGGAAGGGCTCCCCGAGGTCGACACCGTCCAGCACGTGACGAGCGCCGCGGCCCGGACGCAGTTCCTCGACGACGCCGAGCTCGGCGCCGAGCTGTCCAGCCTTCCCGCTGACGTGTTTCCCGCGTCGCTCGAGCTCGAGATCGCCGCGGGGACCTCCGCCGAACGCATGGGCGCCATCGCGGCGCGCATCGACCGCTTCGACTCCGTCGACCAGGTCGAGACCTATCAGGGCTGGTTCGACCGGCTCGAGTCGCTGCTCACGACGGGCCGGATCGCGTCGATCGCGCTGACGCTCCTGGTCTTGATGTGCGTGCTCTTCGTGGTCGCCAACACCATCCGCTTGGCCATTGCGGGGCGCCGTGACGAGATCGAAGTGCTCAAGCTGTGCGGTGCCAGCAACGGTTTCGTGCGCGGTCCGTTCCTCGTCGAGGGCGCCGCGCAGGGCTTCATCTCGGCGCTGCTCGCCGTCATCATCCTCTTCGCGGCGTACGTCGCGGTGCGGCAAGACTTCGACGCAACCTTCGCCTCGCTCGCCGGGATCCGCAGCGTGTTCCTTTCGCCCTTCGTGGCCCTCGCCCTCATCGGCGGTGGAGCGCTCGTCGGCGCCACGGGCAGCGCGCTCTCCCTCCGACGCTACCTGGTGGTCTGATGACACGCGCCCGCAGCACCCTGATCGTCATCCTCCTGCTGGCAGGCCTGTTCGTCGAAGCGGCGGGAACGCCGACGACGTGGGCGCAGCCGCCTGTCCACCCCCTCGGCGGATCGATGGGCGCGGACTCCGAGGCGGAGCTGGCGGCGGCGGAGACCCGTGTGGCGCGGGTTGAGAGTGAGATCGAGGGGCTGGTCGCGCAGCGCGATGGGGCCCGGCAGCGTGTTCGCTCCCGGGTTCGTGTGCTCTACCGGCTGAGGCGCGCCGGCGTGTTGCCGTTGGCGGGGGGATTCGAAGCGCTGATCCGACATGTCGGGCGCGTCGATCGACTTGAGCGCATGGTCTCCGAGGACGTGGCGTCACTTTCGCGGTTGTCCCGTCGGGTCGCCGCGCTGTCGAGCGAGACGACGCGCTTGAACGATGCGCTCCTGCAGGCCCAAGCGCGCGTCGAGAGCGACCGCACGCAGCGAGAGAACGAGACCGCGCAGATGCAGCTCCTCGGTCAGATGATCGAGGACCCAGCGGCGTGGTCGAACGGGCCCGGCTTCGGGGTTCGGTACGCCGATGGCACTCCTCCGAGTTCGTTCGCGCAGCGGCGCGGCGCCCTTCCGTTGCCGGTGAGCGGATCGGCGACGGTGGCTCCGGCCACCCGCGAAGGCGGCGAGGGTGTGGAGCTGACCGCGTCCCGCGGGGTCAGCGTGCGCGCCGTCGAAGGCGGCCGTGTGGCCTACGCGGCCCCGCATGCGGCCTACCGACAGCTGGTGATCGTCGACCACGGCGACGGCTACTTCACGGTGTACGGCGGACTCGCTTCCATCGGCGTGGGCGCAGGTCACTCGGTGGCGCGCGATGCAGTGGTGGGCACCGTCGGCGACGAGCCGGTGTTCTTCCAGGTACGACGCGGAAGCCGTCCGCTGCCCGCGCGCGCCTGGCTCGGCATTTGAGCGATCCGTACAAGTTGACCGTACGCACGTACTGGTAGACTCCCGGCGCCCAGTGGAGGGCGCAGGGAGGACAGACGATGAGCGGTCAGGTGCAGTTCGACGGAATGGTGCCGTTCCTGGATCGGAACACGAACCAGATGGTCCAGGTCCGGGTGTGGGGAGCGTTCGTAGGGCAGGGCATCGACCCCCACGAAGTGCAGCCCATCCAAGGGTGGATCATGAACGCGCTCGGCCAGTCGGCGCAGTCGTACGACGGTCAGATCCAGGCCCTGCCCAGCATGGCGCAGGAGTGGGGCGGATACGTCTCGCAGCAGCTGGCGCCGGGGATCGCCTCGCAGTTCCAAGCGCAGGGCCAGATCCAGATCCACGGAATCTCGCTCGACGGGAGCGCACCTCCCGCCGCCCAGGCCCATCCCGCGAAGGCTGCGCCCGCGAAGGCTGCTCCGATGGCAGCCCCGGAGAAGAGCGCGGCGATGGGCGGCGCGGGCATGGCTGCCGCCGGGATGGCCGCCGCGGGAGTGGGGATGGCCGCCAGTGCGATGTCCGGCGGTGCAATGTCCGGCGGTGCAATGTCCGGCGGTGTGGATCCGAACCGCATCCAGGCGGCGGCCCAGGCGCTTTCGCAGCAGATGGGCGTGCCGCGCGACCAGGCGGTGCAGGCAGCCAACATCGTCGCGCAGGTCCTCTCGGGGGGAGCAGGAGGCGCGATGGGCGCCATGGCCGGCGGCGGGTACAACGAGAAGCAAGCGAAGCACGCGGCGGGCATCGAGCACCAGAACATCGCGGCGCAGCAGAAGCAGGCGCAGTACGGGAAGCAGCCTCAGAAGGGGCAGTACGACAAGCAGGCGCAGTACGACAAGCAGCCGCAGTACCAGAAGCAGGCGGACCCACCGAAGTACGACAAGCAGGCGCAGTACCAGAAGCAGGCGGACCCGCCGAAGTACGACAAGCAGGCGCAGTACCAGAAGGGGCAACCCGCGCCGGCGAAGCACGACCCCAACAAGAAGTACAGCAAGTAGGCGTAGCCGGCGCGTTCCGGGTGTCGTACCCAGAGTACGCACATGCGAGGTTCACAACGGATCCATCGGTTCTCCCGTCGCGCGAACCTCGGTGTCTGCGCGGTGGGAGCCGTGCTGCTGGCGATCGCACCGGGTGACGTGGAGGCGCAGACCTCGCCGCGAGGCGCCTCCGTCTCCTTCCCCACGGCGCTCCGCGCGGCGGATGGACGCGTGCGGCGCGCGTGGGGATTCGAGGAGGCGGCACCGGGGCCGCCCGTCCTGGCGGCACGCGGGTTCCTTTCCCGTCACGCTCACCTGCTGCAGCTGGGGGACGTCGACCGGCTCCGGCACGTGCGCTCGATCGTCGCTCACGGCACCACCTACGTGCGTTTCACCGACACGCGTTTCGGCGGTCCGGTGATGGGCTCGTCCGCGGTGGTCGCCATCCGGTCGGGGGTGGCGACTTCGGTCTCGCTCTCCCGCGCTGACCTGCCTTCCGAAGGAGCCCGCCGCGTCAGCGTCGAAGCAATGGACGAGGCGGCGAGGCAAGAAGTGCCGGGCGCACGTGTGGTGTCCTCCGTGGGAGTCGGCGCGATTGTCGACGGTCATATCGTGCCCGCACAGGCCGTGGAACTCGCGGGGGCGGAGCTTCACCAGCGGGAGCGTGTGCGCGTGGACGCGCGAGACGGGCGCGTGATCGATCGACACGCGCGCCTCCATCATGCTCAGGGCCGTGTCTACCCGTCCGACCCGGTGACCGACGAAGAGATGACGGCCGACGTGGAGCTGCTTCACCTGACGAGTCGAACCCGACTGACGGGGCGGTACTTTCGCGTGGCGAGCTGTGACGCGGATGGCAGCGGCTGCCAGCGAACGGCGTTCGCCAGCCCGGATGAGGCCGGAGACTTCCTCTACGAGCCCGTGGAGCCCGCGTTCAACGATGGGTTCGCCGAGGTCAACGCCTACCATCACGCCGACCGCGTGGCGGCGTACTTCCGTGAGACGCACGGGTTCACCTGGCGTTGTGGCGCCAACGAGCTGATGGACGTCACCGTCAACTACACCGAGGCGGCCGGGGTTCCGTTCGACAACGCCGGCTATGCGCCTTCGATCGGTCCGGAGTGCGGCTTCATGATCTTCGGGCAGGGCGCGGTGGACTTCGCCTACGACGCGGACGTCGTCTACCACGAGTTTGGGCACGCCGTCGTGGACCAGACGACCGAGCTCGAGGCCTTCATCCTGGAGCCGCTCGGCGTCTCGTATGCGCCCGGTGCCATCAACGAAGGCGTGGCCGACTACGTGGCCGCGACGCTCTCCGACGACCCGCGCATGGCGGCGTACTTCGCGTCCCAGCCGCTGGCGGGGGAGGGCGCGCTCCGGCGGCTGGACAACACGCTGCGGTGCCCGGACGACCAAGTCGGCGAGGTCCACTTCGACGGCCGGCTGTGGGCCGGGCTGCTCTGGGATGTTCGTGAGTCGGTGGGGGCGGAGAGGGCCGACGCGATGATGTTCGCGGCGCTCGCGGCGCTCGAGGTCTCCCCGTCCTTGTCGGATGCCGCGGAGGTGCTGGCCATGATCGCGGTGTCGTTCGAGACCGAAGGGCGGCTGAGCGAGGAAGAGCGCGGGGAGGTCCAAGGGCTCATCGAGGCGCGCGGCCTGTTGGGATGTGAGCGCATCGTCCCGCTCGACGATGGCATGCCGCACCTCGCGTTCTCCGGTGTGAACGCGACGGCAGGTTCAGGCGCGCGCATCGCGCCGGTCCAGTTCCGCCTCGACGTGCCGGCCGACACGCGTGCAGTGCGTCTCGTGGTGCGCCCGTCCGGCGCGGGGACGTTTCGACTGCACGTTCGGAGCACACAGCCGCCGCAGGTCGTGGGCGCACGGGTCGAGGCGGCACAGGTTCTGGAACTCGACGATGAGCATCAGGCGCGCCTCGAGCTGCCTGACCTCGTCCGGTGCGAGACCCTCTACATCGCGGTGGAGACCGTGGATTTGGCTTCCATCGGCGCCGCGTTGTTCGAGGTCGAAGCGGAGCTGGAAGGCGGCGGCACGGGCGGTTGTGGCGCGTCGCCCGACGCCGGGGACATGGGGCAACTCGACGCGGGACCCCTCGACGCAGGACCCGCCTTCGCTGACTCCGGTTCGGACACCTTGGTCCCGGGCGGCGGCTGCCAGTGTGATGTCCGATCTTCTCGCACCGCGCCTCCCTTGTGGCTCGTCGTCGTGCTCGTGGGGGCGATCGGCTACCGGCGCGTTCGCGGGTGACCGCAGCGGCGGAATCGCACGCCGCGACGCGCTCGAGAACCTCTTCCGGGTGCATCGGCGGGAGGGGCGCACCAAACAGAGGCCCGGTCCCGCCGCCGAGGCGCGTTGCGACCTCCGCAGAGGACATCTAGGTTGAGCCGCATGAGCGCTGTCCGGATCTACACGACCTCCTACTGCGGCTTCTGCTACGCAGCCAAGCGGCTGCTGCACGGCAAGGGGATCGCCTTCGAGGAGATCGACGTCACGGGCGACACCGAGCGCCGGCAGTGGTTGGAGGACGCGACGGGGCAGCACACCGTCCCGCAGGTGTTCATCGGTGAGGAAGCGGTCGGCGGCTTCACGGACATCCGGGACCTGGATCGACGTGGCAAGCTGGACGCCCTGGTGCGTCAGGCGCTGACCGCGACGGCCCCTGAGGCCTAACCGCCCTCACGCGCGCCCCGCGCTACTCGGGCGCGCGTCGCAGTGGAAGGTCCACGCGGCGCGTCGGGGAGTCGAAGAAGACCGACTCTTCACGCGTCCGAAAACCCTCGGCGGTGGCCCGCACCTGGCCGAAGTCGATGTCGGTCATCACCCGCATGCGATAGCGCCCGTCTCCGTCGGTCTGGGTTTCCTCGACGATGAGGGTGTCCGAAACAAACTGGATCCGCGCGTCCTCGATCGGGCCGCCTTCTTCGCCAGACTCGAGCAAGACGCTCACGCGGCCGGACAGCTCGAACGCGTCGGTCGGAGCGCCTTGACCGCAGCCCGAGACGCAGCTGACGAACATCGCGAGGCCTACGAGGAGCCCCCCGACGGCGCCCGAGGGCCGAGCAGCCCAGGGCCGAGCAGCCGGGGGACGACTGGCCGAGCGCCGACTGGCCGAGCGCCGACCGGCCGAGCGCGTCGATTTCGAAGGCGCGGGAACGTGGCGCGTTGGGCGTTGTCCCATCGCGCGGAGGATATCATGACGCCCCCGAAGATTGCCCTCGTGATGGACGGTTCCTACGCTGCGACGCCGATGCCTGCGACGCCGATGCCAACCGCCGCGCCCCCCAGCTCGCACGTACGCCATGCGCTGCTTCCTCTGTCCTTGGTGATCTGCTTCATCATGGTCTACGTGCTGAAGCTGCCGCCGTACTGGATCCTGGCGGTTTCCGGCCCGCTCGTGGCGCTGTACTTGGCCGCCCCGATGTGGGGCGTTCGTTCGCGGGAGGCGTTCGACCGCGACGCGGCTCGGCTGCTGATGCGAGGGGAGGGTGCGCGCCTTCGATCCCGATACCAGCAGGCTTGGGGCATGCGTCTGTTCGCTCCGCCGGCCGAAGTGGCCGAGCGCCGGGGCCGCGCGGAGTCCCAGCGGGGCGCGCATCGACGTGCGTTCGCCGCCTACCAGAGCGCGCGGCAGGCCTATCCCGAAGACGGCGCTCCGGTGACGGTGGAACTGGGCCTCGGTCACGCGAGCTACGCGACGGGCGACAACCGGGAGGCATCTCGCGCGTACCGTGCCGTCCTGCGAAACGGGACCGCGTACCCCTTGGTGCCGCTGCAGCTCGCCCACGCGCTGGCGCGTCTCGGCGACGATCTGGACGAGGCCGAGGCCATGGCCGAACGCGCCCTTCAAGACGCCGGGGACGAACCCGACGCCAAGACGCGCCTCGTCCGCGCGCTCGTGCACGCGCATCGCGGAGAGCGAAAGGCGGCCAAGCGCCTGCTTCGACGGACGAAGAACGCCGAGGGCGTCGAGAGCCTACGAGAGGAAGTCGAGACCGCCCTCGCTTGAGGCATCCGACTTCTCTGCCACGGACCTCTCTGAGCTCTCCGCGGCGGACCCCTCAGCTGGCTGGCCGGCCGACCTCTCCAGCGCCGGACCTGTCAGCCGCCGGACCTGTCAGCCGCCGGCCTGTCAGCCGACGGACCCCTCAGCCGCCGGAGCGCTTGAGCTCGGTGAGCACGAGCTTGGCGATGGCCTTCAGCGTCTCGAAGACACCGTCCCCGCTCACCGCCACGCCTTCGAAGTCGGGCACTCCGCCTGGATTGAGCATCTGTCGGAGCTCGTCCACGGGCGCGATCGAGGGCATATCCCGCTTGTTGTACTGAATGACGTACGGGAGCTTGTCGAGAGAGTAGCCCTGCTCGGCCAGGTTGGTCCGCAGGTTCTCCATCGACTCGAGGTTGGCTTCCATCCGCGCGATCTGCGAGTCGGCCACGAACACCACGCCGTCCACCCCCTTCAGGATCAGCTTGCGCGACGCGTCGTAGAACACCTGTCCGGGCACGGTGTAGAGGTGGAAACGGGTCTTGAAGCCGCGGATCTCGCCCAGCGCCAGCGGGAGGAAGTCGAAGAAGAGCGTGCGCTCCGTCTCCGTCGCCAGGGAGATCATCTTCCCCTTCGCCTCCGGATTGGTCTTGTTGTAGATGTACTGCAGGTTGGTCGTCTTCCCGCACAGGCCAGGCCCGTAGTAGACGATCTTGCAGTTGATCTCGCGCGACAGATAGTTGATGAAAGACATCGGGTGGTGGTCTCAGTCAGTCGTTGAAGAGATTGTCGATGTCTTCGTCGGTGATCTCGGCGAAGGGAGTTTCGCGGGCGGGGTCGGCCACCTTTTGAAGCAACGCTTCGAAGATGTCGTTGAGCTGCCCGGTGGCCTTCTTCACACGGAGTCGAACCAATCCAAGGCTCGTCTTGCTGTCGAAGATGACCACGAGGATCACCCGGTTTCCGACGAGCTGGATGTGAATGTTCGACTGCTCACCCTCGTGGAACTGGGTGGTGAAGTCGTTCTCGCGCAGCAGCTTGGCCATGCCCCCCGTCGCGGCGATGTTGCCGGCGGTGAGCGAGGCGAGTGAAGTGGTGTCGAGCTGCTCAGTCTCGCCGGCATCGGCGATGAGCTGCCCGTTCTTGTCGATGATGAAGACGACCTTGGCGTTCGCTTCCTTAACCAGGCGTTCTACGATCGCCCGGATCTGGTTGAACTCCTCCTCATACATCACCATCTGCGGGTTGGTCATGAGTCCTCCGCACGTCACCGCTTGAGGGCGATTCACCCCCACCCGGCCGGCACGGTCACGTTGGTATCAGAGGGGCCGGGCGAGGTAAAGCCTCTCCTTTCGACCGAGGCGTTCTGGCGGGCGATTCTGTGCTCTCGGCTCGGGACTGCGCTGCGTGCGACGATCGCTTCAGAAAGCTCGCGCCGTGGCGGCGATGGCGTCAGACTGGGAGCACGTGTTGGCCATCGTCTATCGCTTCCTCCAGAACCTATTTCGCCTGATCACGGCGCCGCTCTGGTACCTCGGACACCTCTCGATGCGGCCGCGTTCGCGCTGGGTGCATGTACGGCTGCGGTCCAAGCTGGTGGAGATCGAGCGCGAGGTTCCCTTCTTCACGAAGTGGATCCCAGGGCTCTCTCTTTCGCGACCGACCTCGATCGCGCTCCTGCGTGAGCTGGTGGATTTCATCGAGGACGACGACCGCATCGAGGGCGTCGTCTTCGATATCCCGCCGCTGCAGGCCGGCTGGGCGACGTGTCACTCGCTCCGGGAGATCCTCGAGCGACTGCGGGAGAGCGACCGGAAAGTGGTCGCGTATCTCTCGCAGGGTGGCGGCAACCGGGAACTCTACGTCGCGAGCGCCGCCTCGAAGGTCCTGGCGAGCCCCGTGAGTCAGCTCTCCCCGCTCGGGCTGGCCGCGAGCGTGACGTATTTCCGAGGCCTGCTCGACAAGGCCGGCCTCGAGGTCGAGGTCCGGCGACGCGCCGAATACAAGACGGCCGTCGAGCCCATGGTGCGCGAGGAGATGAGCGAGGCGCAGCGCGAGCAGACCGAGGCGCTGTTGGGCACCGTCGACGGCGCCCTGAGGGCGGCGCTCTTGGAGCGCTCGGGCGAGGCGGGCGTCGAAGCCCTGTACGAGCGCGCCCTCTTCAACGCGTCTGACGCCGTGGAGCACGGCCTCATCGACGCTGTTTGCTACGAGG
Source organism: Sandaracinaceae bacterium (assembly GCA_045106715.1). Taxonomy (GTDB): domain Bacteria; phylum Myxococcota_A; class Polyangia; order Polyangiales; family Sandaracinaceae. The sequence continues at coordinate 31,149 of JBGCFC010000176.1, read as the reverse complement.
ATGAGCTTCCGACCTGGTTGGGCGAGGACCGCAAGACGGTCCCGGTGGTCCGCGCGCCGCGCTACTTCGCGTGGCGATCGCAGCGCTTGTTCCGCAGGGTGTTGCCCGAGCGCTACGTGGCGGTCGTGCCCGTGCACGGCTCGATCAGCGGCGGCTCGAGCGGGAGCCGAGGGGGGATGAAGTTCGCCAGCACGGTCGCCACACTGCGCGCGGCGCGGCGCAACCCGATGGTGGCCGGCGTCGTGCTGCACGTGAACTCACCGGGCGGTTCGGCCCTCGCCAGCGACCTCATTCACCGTGAGGTCGAGCGACTCAAGGAGCTCAAGCCGGTCGTCGCCTGCTTCGGTGATGTGGCGGCGAGCGGCGGATACTACGTGGCGGCCTGCGCGGACGCGGTCGTCGCCCAGCCCCTCACCATCACGGGCTCCATCGGTGTGGTCTCGGCCCGGTTGGTGACCGAGCCCGTCATGAACCGCTTCGGCGTCAACGTGTCCACCGTGTGCCTCGCGCCGCACGCGGACCTGATGCAGCGCCCCGGCAAGCTGACCGAAGGCGAGGACGCCATCCTCGACCGGGAGATCGAAGCGTTCTACCGGGCGTTCGTGGGCGTCGTCGCGCGCGGCCGCGGCCGGGAGGTCGATGAAATCGAGCCGCTCGCTCGGGGCCGGGTGTGGTCCGGCGTCGACGCACACGAGCGCGGGCTGGTCGACACGCTCGGGGGCCTCGACGAGGCGGTGCGCCAGGTCAAGGAGCGCCTCGACGGCAAGATGGGCAAGGGCAAGCGGGACGCGCTGCGGCCCAAGCTGATGAAGAGCCTGCGACTCGAGCTTCCGCCCGCCGAGCCCCGCCGCGTTGGAGAAGAGGCCGCGGCAGCGTTGCTCTCCGAGCTGCACCCGTCGGCCGGTGAGCTGCTCCGGCTGACGCGCGGAGGGGAGCGCGTCCTGGCCTACGCGATGGGTCTGCCGAAGATCGACTGATCGTCAACCGCGAGGTCATCGGGGCACACAGGGCGAGGCCACCGCTCTGGTGCGGTGCGTAGACCCAGTCGGTGGCCGGCACGTCAACGGGATTGCGGCCGTGAATGTCCGCGGAGTATGGTGTCGCGCGTCTCGGCAAGCCGGGACCGCGAAGGAGGAGTTCAACGTGGGCAAGCACGCGACCTTGTGGGTTCTGGTTCTTGGCGTTCTCGGGCTGATCGGCGCCGGGTGCGGTGGCGCCTCGGGCGGCGTTCCTGATGGTCCCATGCCGCAAGGCGGCTCGTTCACGGGCGTTTGGCACTCCCCTCAGTACGGCGAGATGCAGATGGTCCAGACGGGCCAGCAGGTCGTCGGCGAATACACGAAGGACGAGCGCCGCGGGCGGATCCAGGGGACCGTGCGTGGCGGCGTGATGCGCTTCGAGTGGTCAGAGGAGCGGGAGCTCGTGGCGGGCCGGCCCATCACGACGCGCGGCCGCGGCTACTTCGTCTACGAGATCGGCGGCGACGGCGACCACTACGTGCGAGGCGAGTGGGGCACCGACAACAACACCAGTGGCGGGGGGCCCTGGAACGCCGTGCGCGACCGTCGTCGTGAGCCCCGAATGAACGAGGGCGGCTCGAGCGGCGACGAGAACGTCACCGAATTCGACAGCGCCAGCGATTCTGGTGGCGGCGGGAGCATGGACAGCGGCGGAGGCTCCGACGACGACGACCTCGACCTCGGCGGTCTCTGAGCGCGGCACCCCGGCAAACGCAGCATCGTTCCGCAAACATCGTCAAGCGCGGCGGCGTCCGGTACATTGGTTCTCATGAGCCTTGCCGTTCGCCGCCTGCTTGTTTTGGCTGTCCTCTTTGCGCTCGTGGGCTGTGATCCCGGGCCTCGCTTCAGTCCGCGTGACGGCGGGACCGACGGCGGTGATCCGGGCGCGGACACCGACGGTGACGGCATCTCCGATGCGGACGAGGGCGCGGCCGATCGGCGTGACACCGACGGCGACGGCACCCCTGACTTCGAAGACTCGGACAGCGACAACGACGGCATCCCCGACTCGGTCGAGGCGGGAGACGCTGACCCCGCGTCGCCTCCGTTCGACTCGGACTCCGACTCGACGCCGGATTTCATCGACGACGACTCGGACGACAACGGCATCCCCGACGGCATGGAGGCCGACGGGGACATCGACGGCGACGGCGTCGAGAACCGCGCGGACCTCGACGACGACGGTGACGGCATCCGAGACCGGATTGAGATCGACATCAGCGGCGTGACCGGAGACGCGGACGAAGACGGTGCTCCCGACTTCCAGGATCCGGACAGCGACAACGACACCATCTCCGATGGGCAGGAGCGCGACCAGGACACCGACGGTGACGGCATCCCCGACACGCGCGACCTCGACTCCGATGACGACGGAATCCCAGACGCACAGGAGGCCGGAGACGCGGACCTCGACACCATCCCGTTCGACTCGGACGGCGACCTCGTGCCTGACTTCCGCGACGCCGACAGCGACAACGACGGCCTCGCCGACGGCGACGAGGTGCTGATTCACATGACGGACCCGACCGATCCCGACAGCGATGGCGACGGGGTCTCCGACCTCATCGAGATCGGAGCCGGCACGAACCCAAGCGACCCGAGCGACGACCCGCGTCGCCGTGGCGACTTCGTGTTTGTCGTCCCCTTCATGGAGGCGCCCGACCCCGCGCGCGACACGCTGACGTTCAGCACGAGCATCCAGTTCGCGGACGTGTACTTCTTGTTCGACACGACCACCTCCATGCGTGGCGAGATCAGCGCAATGCGTTCGGCCGTCGAGTCGGTCATCAACAGCGTGTCGTGCGATGCGACCACCGCGGCATGCACCGGCGACGAGGACTGTACGGGTGTCACGACGCCCGCCGGCGCCGACACCATCTGCCGCGACGGCATCTGCATCGAAGACCCCCGCGTGGGTTCGTGCATCGCGTCGGTGTTCACCGGGGTTGGCACCTACGATGGCAACAACAACTCCTACGACGACTTGCTCTCGCTGCAGCCCGACCCGGCGCTGACGGCGAGCCGCATCCCGGGGACTGCAAACGGGGGCGGCGCCGACGAGGCGCTGTTTGAATCCGTCTCTTGCGTCGGAGCCCCGAGTGTCTGCTCAGCCGGGGCGACCCGCTCCTGTGGTCCCGGGATGATCGGTACTCCCTGCTTCCGGCCTGACGCTGTGCGTATCCTAGTGGCCATCACCGATGAGAGGGACCATTGCACCGATTGCGCTTCGGACAGTGCGAGCTTGGCGGGCGCCGCCTTGACCGGATCGGGGATAACGTTCGTGGGCATCGACGCCGACAGCGGCAACGAGCCAGACGCCCATCTCAGAGCCATCGCGCGTGAGTCCGGCTCATATCGCGCCGACGGAACGACAGAGCTCGTGTTCGCCGGCGGGGAAGCCGCAGTCACGACCGCGGTTACGAACGCCATCAACGAGATCGTCGAAGGCGTCCCGCTTCGCGTCACGATCGAGGCGACCGACGAGACCGGCGACGACGGGGACGCGCTGCAGTTCATCCAGGCGCTCGAAACCAACACGACGGGGACCGGCTGCTCGGCCATCGCGACGGAGGATGCAAACCCCGCGGGCGACGGCATCCAGGACACGTTCCCCGCGGTGACGCCCGGCACGCCCGTCTGCTGGGACGTGATCCCTGAGATGAACACGACGGTGATGCCCGACACCCGCCCTCTGGTCTTTGAGGCCTTGCTCACGGTGTCGGGAGACGGCTCGCCGCTCGACAGCCGCAGAGTCTTCTTCCTGGTCCCGCCGGAGATCCCCCCGCCGGGAGGTCCGGACTGATGCGTTCCGCCCTCACGGCCGTCGTTGTTGTTCTGTCTCTATCAGGGTGCGGCGACGCGACCGATGAGGACGCAGGGACCGATGCCTCCGGAGTAGACGGAGGCCGCGACGCCGCCGTCACTCTGTGTGCGCGTGTGGCGGATTGCGACGATGGGCTGTTCTGCAACGGAGCGGAGACGTGTGCACCGGGCGAGGCCGGCGCCGGGCCGGACGGCTGTGTCGCGGGCGAGGACCCTTGCAGCGCCGCGTGCGATGAAGCGGTGGACACTTGCCTCAGCTGCGCCACTCCAGACGTGGACGACGACGGCCACGATGCGGTCGCCTGCGGTGGCGACGATTGCGACGACAACGACCCGCAGCGTTTTCCGACCAACGCGGAAGTGTGCGACGCGGAGGGCCACGACGAGGATTGCGATGACAGCACGTTCGGTGCCGTGGACGTCGACACCGATGGCTTCGTGAGCGCCAGCTGTTGCAATGGGGATTCGTGCGGCGCGGACTGCGACGATGACGACGTGAACGTGAATCCGGGTGCAAGTGAGCTGTGCGACGGCCTGGACAACAACTGCTCTGGCGAGGTCGACGACGAAGGGAGCCTCTGCCCGGGAGGCACCTGTGCGCTCGGCCGTTGTGAGTTCGTGGGGTGGGACCGGACATTCGGCTCGGTTAGCGACGACTTTGGTGGTGGCGTGGCGATCGATAACTCAGGGAACATCTACGTATCGGGCGTCATCCGCGAAGACTCGGAGTTCGGCGACGGACCATTGGTTGAGGTCGGGGGCGGTGAGTACTCCCCTTTCGTGGTGAGCTTTACCCCGGACCGCACCAAGCGATGGGTCTGGACTGCGGGGCAAGTCCCCGAGTCTCACGAGCCTCCGCCGAGGCTCGCGGTCGTTGACGGGGTCGTCTCCGTGATGATCCCACTTCGGGGCAGCTATGATTTCGGCGCCGGAGACGTAGAAGGAAACGTCGCTGTCATGCTCGACGCCAGTGACGGGAGCTTCCTCCGAACGGTCGGCGGCGGACCCGACCTCGAGCTCACCGCCATCTCAGCCCATGGGAGCGGGTTCGCGATCGGTGGGAACCTCGACTCTGGGGGAACGGCCGACGTGGGCGGCGGCGCCGTCTCAGTCGTGGAGGGCACTCCCCTGGTCTGGGGTGTGAGCAGCGAGGGGGCGTTCCTTTTTCAGAGGACGTTCTCGGTCCCGGCAGGCGCCCGCGGCGCCAGACTGGAAGCGCTGGCAGGCTCCCCGGACGCGTCGAGCCTCTACGCTGGCGGTTCGTTCAGTGGAGGTCTGTCCGTCGGCTCAGAGACTCTGGCCGACGAGGGCGCGTGGGTAGCTCGACTCGAGGGGCCAACCGCCTCGCCGCGTTGGCTCGTCGACCTCGATGACGGAACCACGGAGCTCTCGGTCCGAGCACTGAGCGCAGGCTCAGGTCAGCTGATGCTTGGCGGGAGCGAGTTCCGGGCGGGTGGGGTCTCGATCGGCGGAACGACGTACGGAGCCGAGCCGGGCTCGGGTGCGCTGCTCATCTCGCTGGACCCGTCAGACGGTGCACTGCTCGGAACACCCAAGTACTTTCCGGCCGTCGTAGTGGGGGGCCTCGTGCTTGGTCCTGACGGCAATGCCCACGTGGTGGGAGAGATTCGAGGTGCAACCGACTTCGGCGGTGGAGCGGTCGCGGCGCCCACGATGCAGGCCGGATTCTATGTCCGCTACGACGAACTTGGTCGCTACAGGGGGGAGACCGTCTTCGACAGCGAGGCTTCCGTCTCCACCCGCGCTTTCGCCGTGGGAGCCCGAGGAAGTCGAGTGCTGGTGGGGGACTTTGGTGGCCAACTCGATCTCTCGGCCCCTCGCCTCTCGCTTGGGAGCTCGGACATCTTCGTCCTACGCCTCGACTGACTTCCGCCCGGCCAGGAGGAGCCAGGCGTAGAGGCCAACGCCGACGAGGGCCGCGAAGGCGAGCTTGACCACATAGGGGATTGTGGGCTCGTGGATCTGGCTGATCGTGCCCTCGATCAGGCCGGCGACCACCAGCATCGGCATCGTGCCGAGGACGAGTCGGGCCGCACGGCGAGCTTCTTTGCCGAGGGCGTCGCGGCGTCGGCGACGGCCGGGAAAGAGCAAGCCTCGGGCGAGCAGGAGGCCGGCCGCGCCCGCCACGAAGACGGACGTGAGCTCCGGGATGCCGTGCGGGAGGATCCAAGACCAGAAGAAGAGGTCTTGTCCGGCGTCGTGGTACTGCATCGCCAAGGCGCCGAGCGGCACGCCGTTGTAGAAGAGCACGCTGGCCGTGCCGACGCCGAACGTGATCCCCAGCGCGAAGACGAGAAAACCGACCTTGATGTTGTGCGTGAACAGGAAGCTGGAGAACTCCGCCGCCCGGTGACCCTCGTGGGCGCCCCGCGACGTGTCCCGCGCGATGCGCTCCTCGGGGGTCCAGGCCTGATGCTGCTCGGGGATCAGCACGCCGAGCGCGTCTTCGTCGACGGCGACGGCGACGGCCCCGACCGCCCCGCCACCGAGCAAGAGGAGCGCGGACAGGGCGACGGCTTTCCATTCGGAGCGAAACAGGATCGGGAAGTCCCGAAGGAAGAACCTCCCGACCGCCTCCGCGCGTCCGCGTGCGGGCACGTGCACGTGCGCGTAGGCGCGTGCGACGAGATCGTTCAGGTAGTCGGTGACGGCGGGATCGACGCGCTCGCTCCGCGCTCGGATCAGGTCGGAGGACACGCTCCGGTAGAGCGCCCCAAAACGCTTGGCGCCCTCGATGCCGCCCAGACGCGCCCCGCGCTGGTCCAGTTCGCGCAGTCGGCCTTCGAGCTCGTCCCAGTCGGGCCGACGCTCGTCGACGAACCGGTTGACGTCGAATCCCCGCATGCCGGCCCACCATAGCAGCGGCCCGGTCGGACCACCTGCGTCATGTACGCAAACACGGCCGAGCGGCCCAGGCTGGCAAGACACTGCTACGCTTGCGGCAGGTGGCCTACCGCGTCCGTACTCCCGAGAATGTGACCTTCGAGTTTGAGGTCGCCGGCGTGGCGTCGCGCGCCATCGCCTGGCTGATCGATGTGCTGGTGATGGGCAGCGTCATTCTGTTCGCCAGCCAGGTGGTCTCCGCCCTCGCGGGCAGCCTGGGCGGGCTCGCCAGCGCGCTCCTCTTGGTGGTCGTGTTCGTGACCCAGTGGTGGTACGGCGCGCTGCTCGAATGGGGCTGGGCGGGCCAGACGATCGGCAAGCGGGTCGTGGGACTGCGCGTCCTGTCTGACGACGGCCTGCCGCTCTCGTTCGCCCAGTCGGTCATTCGCAACCTGGTGCGCGTCGTCGACCTCCTTCCAGGGCTCTACTTCGTGGGCGGAGTCACGGCGCTCGTCGAGACGCATGGGCGGCGGCTGGGTGATCTAGCCGCCGGGACCCTCGTCGTTCGCGAACGCGCCGCGCCGCGGCCGTCCGCCGTCGTGCCGGCCTCCGAACGCTACAACACCTTCGTCGACGATCCGCACGTGGCCGTGGCGGTTCGGCGCATCACCGCGCCCGAGCGTGACGCGATGGTGGGCTTGAGCCTGCGACGCGAGCGTCTGCCGTTGCCGGTCCGCCGGGAGCTCTTCCAGCAGCTCGCCATGCATCTCGAAACGCGCCTGGGTGTGCAGCGTCCGCCTCACTTCTCTGAAGAGAAGTACGTGCTGAACCTGACGGCCGTCGCTCTCTCACGTGCGAGCTGACACCGCACGCATCAATTTCTCTCACTGCTCACCGTCGGCCGAAACCGGGGGTGACCGGAGAGTCAGTGAGCGCTGTGGCGGAACGGGTCTTCGTCGTCGGCTGGGGGCGCCGGCGGCTCCTGCGCCCCGTCTTCACCACAGAAGAGGATGGCGCAGTTGGTGTGCTCCGATTCACGCATTCGGTTGCACAGCTCGATGAGGTCGTCGTCGACATCAACGACAGCGCCCTCCATCGCGCGGCCCGAGTCGCCGTCGTAGCGGCACTGGTCGAGCGCGACCCAACGGCCGCGGAAATCGTCGTGACGGCAGATCGCGTCCCAGGACATCGTGCTCATCGAGATCCCCTGGCGCAGGGCGGCGACGCTGGAGCGGCCAAACAGGGCTGCGCGCCGAAGGTCATCGCCGAACGTGGTGGAGAGGCTTTGGAGTAGACCCATTGATCAATCCCGTGACGCTCACGTGGCCTCAGCAGCGCCGACTCGAACGACGCCCCGTGAGCACATCCCGGCATACGGGGGGCGACGTCGGGGGTCAACTTCGTGACGGTGGGCTGCACTTGGGTCCGTGGGTCCAACATGGCGCGGCAAGACCGCGCGATGAGCTCTCGTCGTCGGAGAGCGGGGGGCGCGCGGGTTAGGCAGCACGCCCGAGGTCGAGCCAAGTAAGCGACCGCGCTCGGTGCGGACCGAGGGAGTTTCCCTGACGCGCCACGAGGACGCAAGCCGGGTGTCTCCACATATGGACTCGCTCTTCGCGTCCTCGACGCGCTAGCGCGCAGGACACCAGTCGCCGAACTGGCGTCGGGCATCGCTGCCCGCTCCGACCGAGTTGAGCTGACGGTACAGCGCCTGCGCCTGTCCGCAGCGGCCCTGCTGGAGCAAGATGCCCACCTGGTTGCTGCCGCGGCGCTGGAGCTCGCTCCGCAGCTGCTGCGTGCTGGGGTGTCGACGCCCCACGGCGCGTTGCGCGCCCTGAAGCGCGGCCACCGCACCGCGGAAGTCGTTGCGTTGCGCCGCCCCGAGGCCGTTGGCCACGAGCGCGCGTGCCCGGGCTTCGTCGGCCGCCGACGGACCGCGGGGGCGCGTTGGCCGCGTGGGCTCCGGCGTCGGCGTCTCCGGGGTGGTCGGCGTCTCGGGGGTGGTCGGCGTCTCCGGCGTCGGGGTCTCCGGCGTGGGAGTGGTCGGCGTGTTCGGCTGCAGCGGCTGCATCGGCGTGGGTGTGGTCGGCACCCCCGTGTTGTTGGGCTGAAGCGGCTGCATCCCGCCCGCGACCGGCGGGTTGGTCGGCGGGGTGGGGGTCGTCGTCGTGGTGTCCGCGTGCGTCTCGTCGTCGTCGGACTGGAACGCCCACCAAGCGAGGCCGCCTCCAGCGCCGCCCACGATGAACAGGCCAATCACCCCGAGGATGAGCACCTTGCCCATCGCGCCACCCGAGCTCGGGGCCGGCTGGGCATAGCTGGCGTACCCCCCGTGCTGAGACGGTGCACCGGGGACCTGCGACGGCGCGTACCCGGGCGCCGAGCCCATCCCGCCGAAGCTGTGCGGCGGCATGCCCGGCGCGGAGTGCGCCGGCGCCATTCCGGGGTGTGAGTACCCCGGGTTCGAGACCCCAGGCGCCGAGCCATAACCCGGCGGAGGCGTCGGGTTGTGGGCGAACCCGGCCGCTGTCTGGGGCATGGGACCGGGGGTCGGTGCGGGTCCACGCGCCTGGCCCGCGCCCGCGACGACAGGGCCGCCGGCCGACGTGGCCATGGTCCACGCCGAGTTGGCGTCCTCGTAACCGGTGAACTCCTGCAGGAACGCGAGCACGCCCTCCTGCCGCTCGTCACGGTTCTTGGCGAGCGCGCGCATGATCGCGTTCTTCTTGTTCTGCGCCAGCGCGGCCCCCGCGGGGTGGGCGTCGATCGGATGGGGCTCCGCCGTCAGGTGCTTGGTCGCCCACTCCCAGGGCGTCGACGCCTCGAATGGCAGATGCCCGGTGAGCATCTCGTAGACCATGATGCCCAGCGAGTACACATCGGAGCGCGCGTCGAGCACCTGCCCGCTGAACTGCTCGGGGCTCATGTACGGGGGCGTACCAAGCACCATGCCCTGCTTGGTCAGCTTGGCCTGGTTGGCGTCCTCGGCGTCGTCCTTCTTCGCGATCCCGAAGTCGAGCACCTTCACGAAGTCGGACTGGCCACCTTGGTTCGTGAGCAGGACGTTGTCCGGCTTGAGGTCTCGGTGGACGATCCCGCGCTGGTGCGCCTCGTGGAGTGAGCCGCAGATCTGGATGATGATCTTGTCGGCTCGGGCGGCGTCGATGGCGCCGACATCAGAGAGCGGTTTGCCCTTGATGTACTCCATCACGATGATGAGCGTGCCGTCGTCCAGTTCGCCGAAATCGTAGAACTGGATCGTGTTCGGGTGACGGAGCTCGATCACCGTCTCGGACTCACGGTGGAACCGGGCCACGAGCTGAGGATCGCCGCTCAGCTCGGGGTGAAGCGTCTTGATTGCCACTTTGCGCGTGGCGGTGCCCATCTTCTGCTCGGCCTCGTAGACCTTGCCCATCCCACCCTCGCCGAGGACGGAGACAGGGCGGTAGCGACCGAGGAGCACGCGTCCGATGAGCGGATCACCGGCGTTCTCGTCGGCGTCCACCTCGAGCATTGCTCCACAGCTGAGGCAGAACTTGGCGTGGTCCTCGTTGTGGTGACTGCAGCGCTGACAGATGCGTGCCATGGGCCTTCGTGAGTTGCGTCGCGCAGCCGAGGTCCGATGACCTGGCCACCCTATGAAATGGGTACAGCAGTGGGACCCGGAGTCTACCCCCGACATTGGAGGCCCACCAGCGAAGCATGCCAGACGCCGGGGCGGGACGTCACCCCAGACCGTTGCCGGGCGCTCGGCGTCGTGCGATCTTGCAGTCCCGTTCATTTGCGCAGGAACCCAACTTGACCACCTCGCTTCGCGTCTCGTCCGCTGTGTGCCTCATTCCCGTGCTTCTGCTCGTGGGGTGTGGTGGAGACGAGCCGATGTCCGACGCCGGTCCCATGGCGTCGGTCGTCCCGCATTTCGAGCCGGCCGCCGATCCCATGGACTTCGGCGCGATTCCGTTCCCGGACGATCTGTACATGGACGATGAAGGGCACCCGATGCTCGGGGAGCTGCCCGGCGAGGAGGCTGCGTTCCCTGGGTTCTCGGACGCGACGCGGTCCATGTTGGCGGAGCTCGATGGCTTTAGCGCGACGGCTCCCGTGTTCTTTTCGCTGCCACCGAGCTCCATCGACCCGGGCTCACTTCCCGCGACCGCCAACGCATCGACCGCGGAGAATGCCAGCGTGGTGCTGCTCGACGCGGACTCGGCGTCGCCCACGGCGTTCGATCGCGTGCCCGTCCTGACCGCGTGGGACGCGGAGCGGGGGCTGCTGGCGGTCCGGCCTTACGACGGCCATCCCCTCGTCCCCGGTCGACGTTACGCAGCGGTCCTGACCACGTCGGTCCTCGCGATGGACGGGTCGCCGATCGGGCCTCACCCTCGTTTTCAGGCGATTCGAGACGCTGAGACCCGCCCGGACGAGCCTGTCGACGCCGAGGTGTACGACCACTACACGCCCGTCTTGTCGAGTCTCGCCAGCAACGGCATCGCGCGGAATCGGATCGCGGCACTCGCCGTGTTCACTGTGCAGACGGTCGCGCCCGAGCTCGCGGCTGCGCGCCGTACCGTCTACACCCAGGCGACGCCGTCGGTGAGCGTGGTGTCCATCCACCCGCAGGGAGAGGCCCTCGACGCGCTTCTCGGTGATCCAGCAGAAGAACAGCCCGGCCTCGACAACGAGGGTGGGGTGGCCCACAGCCGCATCGGGGCGCTGATCCAGGGCCGGTTTGAGTCGCCTTGGCTGCTCGGTACTGAGCCCGAGGTGCACGGTCGTTTTCGTTCCGACGGAGACGATGGCCTCGTGGTCGGACGTCAGGAGGAGGTGCCGTTCACCCTCACGCTGCCGACAGATGGCCTGGACCGGGTGCCGGTCGTCGTCTTTCAGCACGGTCTCGGCTCGGAGCGATCGACCATGCTGAGCGTCGCCGATGCGCTCGCCGGCGCGGGGTACGCAACGCTTGCGATCGACATCCCGTACCACGGCATGCGCGCCAGTGGGACCGGGGTGGATGGCCGGCATCGCTACGGCGAGACGGAGGGCCCCGACGACTTCGGCGATCTCACCGGCCAGCAGGTGCAGCTGGACTACTTTGCGGTCGTCGAGGAGCGGGGTGATCTGCCCGCCTTTCATCCCGTCTATGTTCGGGATGCGCTGCGGCAGTCGGTCGTCGATCTCATGATGGCGGTGCGCGTCGTCCGCGAGGGGGACTGGTCCTCGGTCACCTCCGAAGCCGGGCTCGAGGCGCTCGCGTTCTCGTCCGATCCGATCGGCTTTGTCGGTGTTTCGCTCGGTGGCATCGTCGGGACGGTGTTTCTCGCGGCGGAGCCGGAGATCGAGGCGGCGGCGCTGAATGTCACCGGCGGCGACCTCACGCGGCTGGTGGAGCACAGCGGTTCGTTCTCGAGCGTGTTCCTGCCGCTTTTGCTGCCCAAGATCGGCGCACCGACGGTTGACGGGATCCCACCGTCCTTCTTGCCTGAGGTGGCCTTCGTCTCCACCCTGCTCGACCGTGGCGACTCGATGCCCGCGGCGGCGCTGCTGCGAAACCAGCCCGTGCATCTGCTCTTGCAGATGGCCGAGTTCGACGAGACCGTCGGAAACCTCAGCACCGAAGCGCTCGCGCGCGCCAGCGGGGCGCCCATCTTGGAGCGCGATCCGGTTCATACCGATCTGATGCGGGTGGCGGGTCCGCTGTCGGAGAACGTCGAGCTCACGGAGGCCCGAGTGACCCGCGGACTGTCGGTCTTCGCGCCCGCCAATCACGGGCTGCTGTCGCGCCGGATGGATAGCCAGCGGCTCGCGCAGCCGCCGCTCCCGCCGTTCGAATCCATCGAAGCGGAGGTGGTGCGCAACGACGTCGACGGCGCGGTGGACCAGCTCACGTTCTTCTTCGAGTCGTGGCGCGACGGCACGCCGCGCATCGAATCCCCGAGCCTCTAACTTGCTTTGAGGCGACCGGGATGTCCTCGGCGGATGTCGCAACGCGCCTCGTCGGCGGGAACGGGTCTGGCCACGGCGCGCCCCTCCTCGCCGATGCGGCCATCTAGTCGTTGATCTCCTCGGGACCGATGAGTATCCTCGGCTCGCTTCGGGGGAGAGTCTTTCTCCGGGGCCCGTATGATACGGCGTTCCGGGGACACGTCCCCATGATTGGTGACTGGGGGCACTGACCCCAACGAGCAAGGTACGGTGCATAGCGCCGTGCCTGAGGGAGAAGCGCATGAAGGGCGAGGTCCGAAACCCCACGACCGTTTGGCTCCTGAGTCTATGCGGCCTGTACGCGTTGTACTACTGGTACTTGGTTGGCAACGAGCTGAAGAACTACCTTGGCAAGGAAGACCTCAACCCGACGATGGACGTCGGCATCGGGTTCATGTGCTTCCCCTACGTCTTCTACTTGCCCATCAAGTACGGCAAGCTGATCCAGGAAGCGCAGCAGCGGGCGGGCATCGCCAACGCTGAGGACCAGGGCATGAGCTTCCTCATGTGGATGTTCCTCTGCAACCTTGGCTACAAGAACGTTCAGGAAGAGCTGAACAAGGTTTGGGAGAGCGGCGGCGGCGCGCCGGCGACCTTCTGAGCCCTCGATGTGGGAGCCTTCGGACTCCCGCTTGCTAGGTTCGACCTAGCGCAGCACCCGCCCAGACCAGCAGGTCTCGGCGGGTGTTTTCTTGCCAATTCACGGCTTCCACTCATCTTTCCGGACGCGCCCGCATGACCGAACCCGCTGCCACGACGTCCCCGCCCGACGCACCGCCCTCCGAGCTGGTGGCTTCCGACCCGTCGACCGAGGGGGCGGTGACCCCGCCGACGAGCGGCTTCTCATGGAAGAAGCTGCTGTGGGTCAGCTGGCCGCTCGGGATCGTGGTCGTGCTCGTCGCGTTTGGGGTGCCGATCTGCCCCACGAAGAACTTCCTCGGGATCCCGTGCCCAGGCTGTGGGATGACCCGCGCGACCGAGGCGATGCTCACCGGTGATCTCATGGGGGTGCTCCGCTACCACCCGCTCGCTCCGATCGTGACGCCGATCGTCGTTTACAGCGCCATACGCACGCTGCTGATCAGCGCTGGTGGCATCCCGGTGACGAGCAAGGATCCGCTGTCCCGCTTCCCGAAGTGGTTTTGGACGCTGCTCCTGGTCTCCGTCGTCGGGCTGTGGGTGGCTCGCTTCGCAGGGGCCTTCGGAGGCCTTCCGGATCCCGTGGAGCCGACGCAAGGCTGGATCTACCGCGGCGGCCGGTTCCTGTTCTACGACCTCTGGCAGTGAGTTCGAAGCGAGCTACAGCGGCAGGTTGTCGTGCTTCTTGCGCGGGTTCTCCAGCCGCTTGTCTTTGAGGAGCAGCAGAGCATCCACGAGGCGGGCGCGCGTCAGGCGGGGGTAGATCACCTCGTCGACGAAGCCGAGCTCAGCGGCCTTGTACGGGTTCGCGAACTTCTCTCGGTAGTCCGCGACGAAGCTCGCCTTGAGACTCACCGGATCGTCGGCCGCGCCGAGTTCTCGGCGATGGATGATGTTGACCGCGCCGTCGGGGCCCATCACCGCAATCTCGGCGCCGGGGTACGCGAAGTTGGGGTCGCCGCGCTGGTGCTTGGAGGCCATGACGTCGTACGCGCCGCCGTATGCTTTGCGGGTGATGAGGGTGATCTTGGGCACCGTCGCTTCCGCGTACGCGTAGAGGAGCTTGGCGCCGTGCTTGATGATCCCGCCGTACTCCTGGGCGGTGCCCGGCAGGAAGCCGGGCACGTCCACGAACGTGACGACCGGAAGATTGAAGGCGTCGCAGAAGCGGACGAAGCGTGCGGCCTTCACCGAGGCATCGATGTCGAGGCAGCCCGCGAGCATCATCGGTTGGTTCGCCACCACGCCGACCGGCCGGCCGCCGAGTCGCGCGAAACCCACGACGATGTTCTGTGCGTAGTGCTCTTGGACCTCGAAGAAGTCCGCATCGTCGATGACCTCCTCGATGATGCCCTTGATGTCGTAGGGCTTCATCGGATCGGCGGGGATCAGCGTGTCCAGGGACGGGCTCTCGCGATCGACGGGGTCGGCACAGGCGCGGATCGGCGGGTCCTCGTGGTTGTTGCTCGGGAGGAAGCTCAGCAGCTCTCGGATGCGCGCCAGGCAGTCCTCATCGCTGGGCGTCGCGAAGTGCGCCACGCCGCTCTTCTGGTTGTGGGTCTGCGCGCCACCGAGCTCCTCTTTGCTCACCTCTTCGTGGGTGACCGTCTTGATCACCTCCGGCCCGGTGATGAACATGTAGCTCGACTTCTCCACCATGAAGATGAAGTCGGTCAGGGCGGGGCTGTAGACGGCGCCTCCCGCGCACGGCCCCATGATCGCGCTGATCTGAGGTACGACGCCGGATGCGAGGACGTTGGCCTGGAAGATGTCGGCGTAGCCCGCGAGGCTCTCGACGCCCTCCTGAATGCGGGCGCCGCCGGAGTCGTTCAGCCCGATCACGGGGACTCCGACGCGCATCGCGAGGTCCATGACTTTGGTGATCTTCTTCGCGTACGCGCCGCTCAGCGAACCACCGAAGACTGTGAAATCCTGGGCGAAGAGGAAGACTTTGCGGCCGTCGACGCGGCCATGCCCCGTGACGACGCCATCCCCTAGGATGCGGCTCGCCTCCATGCCGAAGTCGGTGCAGCGATGCACGACGAAGCGGTCCAGTTCGACGAACGAGCCGGGATCGACGAGCAGGCCGATGCGCTCCCGGGCGGTGAGCTTGCCCGCGTCGTGCTGCCGCTGAATGCGCCCCGCGCCGCCTGCTTCGAGGGCCTTTTGGTTGAGCGCGTCGAGGCGCCGGATGGAGTCTTCGGAGGATGTCGTCATCGTGGATGGCTCGTCGCAGACAGGAGTTCGGAGGCTCGAGCAGGTCGCCCGAGGAACGAGGTCGACGCTCAGACCGACGCGAGCGCCTCCACCAAGCGGTCGAGCGCGCTCCGGTCGTGCCGCTCGGTCACCGCAACGAGGAATTCACGATCGCGGTCCGGGTAGAAGCGGCCGAGATCGATGCCGGCCAGGATGCCCTTTGCGGCGAGTGCAGCGAGCAGCGGGGCCGCCTTGCCCTCCTCGCGGCGGACCACGATCTCGTTGAAGGTCGGGGCGGTGCTGGAGACGCGGAAACGGTCGAGGCCGTCGATGCGCTTCTTGAGGTACTCCGTGCGGCTCAGGCACAGACGCCCGACTTGTTCGAAGCCGCGCCGCCCGAGCATCGCCGTGCGAATCGTGAACGCGAGCGCGATGAGCCCGTGGTTCGTGCAGATGTTCGAGGTCGCGCGTTCGCGGCGAATGTGCTGCTCACGGGTGCTGAGGGTGAGCACGTACCCGCGCGCGCCTTCGGTGTCCTGCGTCTCGCCGACGAGGCGCCCGGGGAGCTGACGCACGTACTTCTGGCGGGTCGCGAACAGGCCCACGCCGGGACCGCCCAGCTGGGGCGGCACCGCCAACGGCTGGCCCTCTCCGACGGCGATGTCCGCGCCGAACACACCCGGCGGCTTGAGCACGCTGAGCGCGTACGGCTCAGCCGTGGTCGTGACCAACAGCGCGCCTTTGGCGTGCGCGAGGCGCTCGATGGCGGCCAAGTCCTCCACGACGCCCAGGAAGTTCGGGTAGCCGACGACGACAGCAGCGGTGTCCTCGTCGATCGCCGCTTCGAGGGCGGCCAGGTCGGTGCGGCCGTCCTCGCGGATCGGTGCCATCGCAACCGAGGTGCCCGTCTCATCGAGGCCGTCGAGGTATGTGCGGGTCGTCTCCACGTACTCGGGGTGCACACCGCGTGAGACCACGCATCGGCTGCGCTTGGTGATTCGACGCGCCATCAAGACGGCTTCGGCCATGCCGCTGGCCGCGTCGTACATGGAGGCGTTGGCCACATCGAGCCCAAACAGCTCAGCGACCATGGTCTGGAACTCGTAGATCGACTGCAGCGTGCCTTGCGCGACTTCCGCCTGGTACGGCGTGTACGCGGTGTAGAACTCACTGCGCATCAGGAGCTGGTCGACCGCCGGCGGGATGTGGTGGTCGTAGAGACCGCCGCCCAGGAAACTCAGCGCACGCGCGGCGTCGTTGCGGTTCGCCAGCTCTTCGAGATGGGTCATCAGCGCGGCCTCGTCCAACGCCGGCTCGACCCCGAGCGGCCCAGAGAGCCGATAAGGTGCGGGCACCGTCGCGAAGAGGTCGTCGATCGAATCGACTCCGATGCGGGTGAGCATCGTGCGGATCTCGTCGTCGGTGTGCGGCAGGTATCGCATGGCCATCGTCCTGTGAGTGCGGTCGTCGGGAACGGAATCGAAGTGCGGCAGGGGAGCCGGGCTCCGGTCCAGTGGGCTTTGCATCGGGGAACTCGAAGGTCTTCCTCGACGGGGCGCAGGGGACGCCAGAGCAATCGGAGCCTTGTTTCGCGCTGCGGGTCAGAGGCCGCTGCGCGAACGAAACTCAGTCGTCGAGGGAGCCGAGGAACACCTCGTAGGCGGCGCCGTCCATCAGCGTCTCGACGTCGGCGGGGTTGCTCGGCGTGAGAACGATCATCCAACCGCCCTCGTAGGGGGAGTCGTTCACCAGCTCGGGCTGGTCCTCGAGCTCGGAGTTCACGGCCATGATCTCACCGGCGATGGGCGCGAAGAGCTCGGAGACCGTCTTCACAGACTCAATGTCGCCGAAGTGGTCGTGGGCTGCGACCTCGGAGCCGACGTCCGGGAGGTCGACCTGCACGACGTCACCGAGCTGCTCGATGGCGTACGCGGTCACGCCAACCTGCACGGTCCCGTCGTCCTGGACGCGGGCCCACTCGTGGTCCTTGGTGTACTTCAACTCAGCGGGGTACTGCGCCATCACTTCCTCCTGTAGAAGGGCGTCTTCACGACCTCAGCTTCGACCACCTTGCTGCGAATCTGAATGCCCAGCTTGGTGCCGGGCTCGCTCGCGGCGACCGGAACGTATCCGAGCCCGATGTTCTGTTCGACGGTGGGGCCAGGGGAGCCGCTCGTCACCTCGCCGAGGGCGCTGCCGTTCGCGTCGAGGATGGGGTAGCCGTGTCGGGCGACGCCGCGGCCCTTCATCACGAAGCCCACGAGCGCGCGGGCTCGGCCCTTCTGCTTGGCCTGTTGAAGAGCGGTCTTGCCGATGAAGTCGGGGCCGCCCAGCTTCACGACCCAGCCGAGGCCGGCTTCGTACGGCGTCGTCGTCTCGTCGATGTCGTTGCCGTAGAGGCAGAGACACGCCTCGAGCCGAAGCGTGTCCCGCGCGCCCAGTCCCACGGGGGCGATGCCGTGCTCGGCGCCGGCGCTCATCAAGGCGCTCCACAGCGTCGTTGCGTGTTCGTTTGCGCAGAACAGCTCGAAGCCGTCCTCGCCGGTGTAGCCGGTCCGCGCGACGAGCGTCTGCACGCCGCCGACCTCGAACGTGCCGATGGCGAAGCGCCCGAGCTCCAGCATCGCGTCCGGCGCACCGGCTCCGCGCGCGATCGCGACCGCCGCCGGGCCTTGCAGGGCGATCAGCGCGGTGTCGTCCGACGCGTCCTCGAAGCGGCAGCGGCCCTCGGCGTGCGACGCGACGTGCGGGGCGATCTTTGCTCGGTTGCTCGCGTTGCAGACGATCATCACCACCTCTTCTTCGGGGCGGTACACGATCAGGTCGTCGAGGATGGTGCCGGCCTCGTTGCAGCACGCTGTGTATTTGGCGTGCCCGACCTTCAGCTTGTGGATCGCGTTGGTCACCAGGCTGTCGGCCACCGCGAGCGCTTCCGGACCGCGCAGCCACAGTTCACCCATGTGCGAGACGTCGAACAGGCCAGCGGCTTGACGCACTGCGGCGTGCTCGGCCTTCACGCCGTCGTAGCGCACAGGCATCTCGTACCCGGCGAAGGGAACGAGCTTGGCGCCCAGTGCGACGTGCGCGTCGTGGAGTGGAGTGCGGTGGAGCTGAGGGTCGGTCACGGCGCCGGACCTTAGCAGGTTGCGGCGTCGGAAAAAGGGGCGGCAGCGTGCCTTCTCAAAGTCGCCGCGCGGCGCGTCCGGCGGAGCGCGTGAGGGGCCTTTTCCGACACCGCGGTGACGCCGGCTGACGACACCGTGACGCGATTGTCCGACCCGCTCTTGAGAAAGGCGCGGAAGCTCAGGACGCCGGCTCGGGCACGCTCATTGCGTACTGACAAACCATGCGCATGTGGGGGCTCGAGGCGGTGCTCTGGGTGGCGGTGGTCGTCCTGCCCGGCGGCGTGCTGCTCTCCCCGTTGCTGGTGGTCGTCGTCCGCCGCCGTCGTGCATCGATCTCCGCCGCCATCGCGCCAGGCGCAGGGTCGCCCGACGCGTCGTCGCGCGTTTGATCCCACGTGCCACGCAACACCTCCGACGCGCGGGCGATAGGTCCGGCGTCCGCTCGAACGCTCCGCCGGGGAGCCGGCGGACGTGGAGGCCACGATGCACGTTCTGATGCTCTGCTACCGAGACGAGCCCATTCGGGAGTTCCCTGTTGCCACTCGCGCCCTCGAGGTCGGGACCGCACGCGGCTGCGACATCGTCGTTCACGACCCCGAGGTGGCCGAGCGTCAGCTGCTCGTGCGTCCGAGCCGGGGCACACTCTTGGTGCAGCCGTTGGACGGAAGCCCGGCGCGCATCCTGCCCCCCAACCATCCGCTGCCGCTGGGCCGCTTCCATTCGCTCGTGCGGATCCCCGATGCCCCGACGGGAGCCCGCGCGGTACCCAACACCGAGGTTCTGCCGACCGCGGACGAGCGGCCTGGGCTGAGTCTGGTGATCGGACACGGCGCCGATGCGCGACGGGTCGCGCTCACCCGTGCGCTGACCGTGGGCAAGAGCGAGGACGCGGACGTTCAGGTCTTCGACCGAACGGTAAGCGGGATGCACTGCCGCTTCGAGCCGAGCGACCACGCCGTGCGCATTCGGGACATCGGCAGCTGCAATGGCACGTACGTAGACAGCGTGCTCGTCGAGATGGCGGAGGTCACGGCGGGCTCGCGCATCCGGATCGGGAGGACCGACCTGCGTTTGGTCCGGCGCGCCCCGGCTCCGCAGCCCGACTTGGTCGCCGCGTCGCCCGCGATGCACGAGCTGCTCGAGCGGGTCGAGCGCTACGCGCGCTTCCCGCGAAACGTGCTGGTCCGTGGGGAGAGTGGGGCCGGCAAGGAGCACATCGCGCGCGCCCTCCACACCCGCGGGCCGCGCAAGGACGGCCCGTTTGTCGCCATCAATGCGGGCGGCATGCCGGCAACGCTCGTGGAGAGCCAGCTGTTCGGCCATGAGAAGGGGGCGTTCACGGGCGCGGACACGCGGCGCCGCGGGCTCTTCGAGCAGGCGGACGGAGGCACGCTCTTCCTGGACGAGATTGGCGAGCTCCCCCTCGAGCTTCAGTCGCGGCTGCTCCGTGTGCTGGAGACCTGGAAGGTCCGTCGCGTGGGCGCCGAGCGTGAGATCGACGTCGACGTGCGCCTCGTCTGCGCCACGCACCGCGACCTGAGGCTCGGGGTTCAGGACGGGCGCTTCCGCCAAGACCTCTACTACCGCATCGCCCAGCTGCGCCTCGAAGTGCCACCCCTGCGCGAGCGGCCCGAGGACATCGACGCGCTTGCGCAGCACTTCTTGCGCGCGGCACCGGACGCGCTCGGGCCGCGCCTGATCGAGCCCGCCGCGCTCGCGTACCTGCGGGGGTACGCCTGGCCGGGCAACGCCCGCGAACTGCGTTCGGTCGTCGAGCGCGCCGCACTCGAGAGCGGCGGCGCAGTGCTGAGCAGCGACGACGTGCGCCGTGAGATCGAGAAGATCAGCGGCGTGCCGTTCCTTCCCGCGGACCAGAGCCTGGTCGCCTTGGTCGCAGCGCATCGCGGCAATCTCACCGCCGCGGCACGAACGCTGGGCATCCCCCGGACGACGCTTCGAGATCGACTGGCGGCGGAGAAGCGCAAGGTCAGCTGATGCTGGCGCACGGGTTTGTGGTTCAGCGGTCGTCGATCGGTCGTCTGTGTGCCCCAGCCTACCGGCCGCGAAGGATCGACCACGCGCGTGTGACGCGGCGTCGTCGGAGGTCGGCGAGGTCCTTGGCGACGGACACGATGCGTTTGATGCCGGTCGACTTCGAATGGCCGGCCTGACGGGGGCGGCAGCGGATCGTGACGACGCGGGTGGAGAGTCCCGCAGCGAGCGCGCGGATCGGCAGCTCGAAGTTGAGGAAGAAGCTGTCGGGCGGGAGCTCGTCGGGCAGGAAGATCGAGCGGCGGAAGAGGTATGGGCCGTCGCTCCGCATCGTCACTCCGTGCACGGCGCGGATGAGACCTCGCACCCCGGCGGAGAGCACGGTGCGGTCGAGGCCGTCGTTGCGGTGGTCGTAGACGCTGAAGACGACGTGCACGCCTGGGGTGGCCGCGTCGCGCAGAGTGTCGATCGCGGCGGGCTCGATCTGCCCGTCGGCGGGGAGAAACGTGACCCAGTCTCCCCGAGCGGCGCGCACGCCGGTCTTGAGCGCGGCGCCGATGCCGCCGTTCCTCGCGTGCCGGCGGGTCGTGTGGCGGAACCCCGACAGCGCGCGCTTGGCCGCTTCGAGCGTGCCGTCTTGGGAGCCGTCGTCCACAAACACGACCTCGGCGTCGGGGATGTGGACGTCGAGCCACTCCACCAGTTCGCCGAGCACCGACGCGATGTTCTCCTCCTCGTTGAGCGCAAACAGGATCACGCTCAGCGGCGGCGCGCTCACGGGCGCTCCCGAAGAACGCGCGCAGGGTTGCCGGCAACCACCGCGTACGGCGAGACGTCCTTGGTAACCACCGCGCCTGCGCCGACCTGGGCGCCTCGCCCGACAGTGACGCCCGGCAAGATGATGGCGCCGACCCCGAGGTCCACATCGTCCTCGATCGAAACGGGCTTGAACGACAGGGGCGCATGCAGGATGGGGGTGTCGCGCCCCGCCTCCTGATGGGTCGAGGTCAACACCCGTACGGCGGGGCCGATGCCGACGTTCCGGCCGATGGTCAGGTCGCCAGCGGCATGCAGGAAGCAGTGCTGGCCGATCCACGTGCCGTCGCCCACCCGGAGTTCGCCCGCGTGGTAGCCCTTCAGGATGGCGTAGTGGCCGAGGTAGACGCCGTCACCGAGCCACACTCGGTCGGGGTGAAAGACGAGCGCGCCGTCCTCGAACACGCAGCCCGCTCCGCACGCGGCGAGGTCGTCGGCAGAGAAGCGTCCGGATCCATGGCTCGTTCGCGGCACGCGCGCATGGAAGCTGGCGCCGGGGATCGCGTCAAGGCGGCAGCGTCGTGGCACGCGCGGCGAAGGCGTCCGCCTCCGACGCCCCCATCGCCCGAAGCAGGAACGCGAGCATCGTGAGGTTCTGCGCCGGATCGTGGAGCGCCCGGGGCGGGCGCTCGATGGCCGGGACCGGGCCGGTCAGAGGCGTCACCCGCAGGGACAGCCGCTCCGGCAGACGGGGGGCGATCGACTCGATCCCGGCGTGCAATGCCCGCGCCGCTTCGCGGCCCGCACCCAACCGCCACAGAGCCTCACCTCGATGCGCGCCCACCCGCGCGACGACCTCCCGGGACGTGCCCGTCCAGTTCCCTCGCAGGGCCACCGAGGCGGTCTCCGAGGCGACCCGCGAACGGCACGGCTCGGTCTCCAGCAGATGTCCGACGCGGCAGACCGGAGCGCCGAGCCGGCTCGCGACGCTCGTCGACTCGACCCAGAGTGTGCGCTCCGGGTGGGCCGCGCCGAATCGTCGGAGCCGACCCTCCCTTCCGCCGGGGCCCGCCAGCGGGATGTGCCTCAGGTCGGGATGGAGGGCGTAGAGGTGCTCCCAATACCATCGTGAGGACGCGAGGCCGTACGCCACGATCACCACGTCGGGGCGCTGGCCTTCGACCTCCTGTACGTACCAGAGCGGCGCGACCCAGTGGTCGGACTCCACGATGACGAGGGCGCCTTCGGGGAGCTCATCGAGTGCACCCTCGGCGAGCGCCCGCGCCAAGGACGGGCGCTCGCGGGGCCCGCTGAGATGGTGGGGCGCGGCCAGCAGCGCAGCGAGCGGCAGCGCGGCGGCGAGACCCGCGTACGCCAGGTGCCGGCGGCGTTGTTCGAGGGTCTCTCCGCGCCGTGCGATCCACTGGGTCGCTGCCGCGAGGCCCGCGCCACACAGCCAGAACGGGGACAGGAAGTAGCCGCGGTAGTCCGGAACATCGGGGTGAAACACCACGTTCGCCGCGACGAAGCCAACCTGGATCACCGTCGCAAAGAGCACCGCCAGGCCGAGGCGCCGGGCGCGCGCGAACAGGGCTACGAACCCGATCGCCGAGACGGGAAGGGTGGCGCTCTCGAGGCCCCAGACGGCCAGACGACCCAGGTGGGACAGCCAGCCGGCGAGCGTGATGCCCTGGTTCTCGATGTAGTCGGCGCCGCGCACGTACCCGAGCAGCGAGGTCGCGTCCGTGGGTGCCCCCCACGCGAAGCGAGCCGGGTCCCCCGCGGCGAGCGGCACGTAGAAGTAACAAGCGACGCCGGCGAGCAGCCCGGCGAGGAGCGCACCTGCCGCCGCGCGGGGACGTCGCGAAAGCACGAGCGCCGCGAGGCCTTGGCCCGCGCCGATCACCATGTGCGCGCCCCCCGCCAGCCCGGCGAACAGCCCCGCAACCCAGGTGGATTCTCGGGTCAGCGACCAGGCGACGGCGAAGAGCCCCAAGAACGACGCGAGCGTGTAGACCTCGACCCGCGTGGCAGGTTCCCAGGCCAGCGTCGAGAGCCCGATGCCCGTCAGCACGGCGAAGCGCATCAGGCGCTCGGGCCGACGGCGGCTCTCCGGGGCGATGTGGTCGGCGATGGCCCAGGCGGGCACGATGCACGCCGCGCCGAACAGGGCGCTCAGGAAGCTCAGCCCCACGAGCGGCGACACGCCGGGCACGTGGGCGAACGGCCAGCCCAGCATCGTGTGCAGCGGCTGGCCAGCCGGATGCCCCACGCCGAGCTGATGTGCGACGAGCGCCAGCTCCGGTCCGTCGTAGAACGTGAGGTCCCGCGCCATCGTGAGCACGTAGACCCCCAGGAGCAGGCCGAACGACGCCCACACCGTGCGGGGGCTGTCGACCGGGAGGCCGAGCGCCCGCTTCACGTTTCCTCGGCGGAAGGTTCGTCGGCGACCTTCAGCGGAACGACGAGTTGAGACAGGCCGCCCAGCGCCGCCACCGCGAGCTGGGTTGCCCACAAGAGCAGACTCGCGGCCAATGCGTCCGACTCCGGCATGCCGAAGGCCACGCCGCACAGCCCGACGAACGCGGCTTCGCGCGCGCCGGCGCCGCCGACCGAGAGCGGGAAGAACGCGGCCGCCATCGCGAGCGGCACGACCAGCAGCGCGTCCGTGATCCCCACGGCGGGGTCGATGGCGTGCAGCAAGCAATAGCCCGTCAGCGCGACGAGCGTCTGGGTGATGAGCGAGATGCCGAGCGCCCCAAAGAAGGGGGGCCATCGCTCGATCACGGGCAGGGAGGCGGCGAGCGTCGAGAGGCGCCCCGGCAGGTGGGGTGAGAGACGGCGCCCAATCGCGACCGCGGTCACGGCGCACGCGGCGATGAAGAGCCCGACCAGGCTGTACGGGAAGACGGCCTCGGTCCCCTCGACCGGTCGCAGGACGGCGCTCGCCCCGACGATGAGGAGCAGCCCGGACAGGCCCAGCACCCGCTCGACGAGCACCACGGTCATCGACGCCGTCGCGCCGCGCTCGCCAAACGACTGCCGGGTCACGATGCCGCGGACGACGTCGCCCCCGACGCCTCCCGGGAGGAAGCTGTTGTAGAAGAAGCCGATCCAGTAGACCTGCGCGAGCTTGGCGACCGACGGTCGGTGAGGCGCGCCGTAGGCCGCGAGCAGGACGCGCCAGCGCACCGCGCCGACCACCAGGTTGCCGAACGTGAGCGCGCATGCCGCTAGAAACGCCCCTACTGACACGCGACCCACCGCGGCGGTGAGCGCATCGAACTCGACGATCGAGGCGATGTAGCCGAACGCGATCAGGGTGCCCGCGACGCGGAGCGCCAACAGGAGACGCTTCTTGGTACGACCCTGTTGCTCAGGGGGCGGGTCGCTGTCGGGAACGTCGTCGCTCATCGAGTCGGCGGATCACCGCCACGCCGAGTTCACTGCAGCGTGATCGCGCGGCGAACCGTTTGGCCGGGAGGGATGTTCACGGTCACGCGCTGGGTCCCGGCCGTCGGGTTGGTGCAGACGATGGTGTGCCGACCCGCTGACAGCTGGAAGTTCACCACCGGGGTCTGCCCCGCGTTGCGGCCGTCGATGCTCACGTTGCACCACGGCGTGGAGTTGAACGTCAGGCGCCCCGGGTCGTTGTTCACCGGGGGTGTGACCGTGCCGTTGTCCGGTGGGGGAGGGCGCCGTCCGCCCTGGATGCGGCGTTCCGTCAGCGTGACCTCGACTTCGCTCGCCTCGCCGCCCTCGAGCGCGACCGACTGCTCGTGGTCGCGGAAGCCGGGGGCCTCGACGTTGATGGTGTAGCGACGCGTCGGTACGCGGAACTCATACGGAGAGCCCTCGTCGTGCCACTGTCCGTCGAAGCGCAGCCGTGCGGTTTGTGGTTCGGTCGTCACACGAAGGATGGACTCGTTTTCCGCGAGCGGCCGCCGCTCGAGTTCGAAGCTCAGTTCGGCCACCTGCCCGGCCTCGAGGCTCAGGGTCTCGTTCCGCGTCTCGTAGCCGTCGAGGGCGAGCGCGAGCGTGTGCCGCTCCACCGGGGTGACCTCGGGGACCGTCGCCGGGGTAACCTGACCGGTGTCCCGACCGTCGAGCAGAACATGGGCGCCGGCCGGCACGGTTCGCACCCGCACGACGGCGAAGTTGCTCGCGTCGGGGCGCTGAAGGGTGATGTCGAGCTGCTGCTGGGGCGCGTCCTCGGTCAGCTCGACGCGCTCGACGTGCGGCGCGAAGCCGCTCTGCGTGAGCTTGACGCTGTAGGTCGCGCCGATCGGGAGATGCTCGATGGCGGCGGGCGTACGCTCGCTTCTTCGGTCTCCGTCGATCCAGATCGCGGCCCCGTCAGGCGTGCTCGAAACTTGGATGACCCCCGGCGCGTGTGCCGCGACCGGCTCTGGGGGCGGACGCGTCAACAGGAACGCCGCGGCCCCCGCGGTCACGAGCATGACCAGGCCGAGCAAGATCCACGGCGCCTTCGACGCCTGCTTCTGACGCACGCCGGAGAGCGAGCCTTCGCGCGCTTCTTCTTCGGCGACCTGGGCCGCGATGACATCGGCGAGCTGACGCCCCTCCTGGAGCATTTCTTTTTGGGCGTCGAGCTTGTCCTTGAACAGGCTGCCCATCCACTCGCCGACCGACAGCGAGGAGACCTTGAGCTGCTCGTCGCGGATGAAGTCCTCGAGGTCCGCCTGCATCTCGCGGGCGGTCTGGTACCGGTTCTTCGTGCTCTTCTCGAGCGCCCTGAGGATGATGGCCTCGAGGCGCGGGTTCAGATGTGGGTTGAGCTCCCGCGGGCGTGGGTACTCGTCTTCGACGATGCGCCGGAGCGTCTCCATCTCGTTCTTGCCGCGGAACAGCCGTCGGCCCGTGCACAGCTCGAAGAGCATGATGCCGAGCGAGAAGACGTCGCTCCGGTTGTCGAGATGCAGGCCCTGCGCCTGCTCAGGGCTCATGTAAGGGACCTTGCCCTTGAGCTGCCCGCTGCCGGTGTCCTCCTCCTTGGAGCGGCCGGCCTTGGCGATCCCGAAGTCCACCAGCTTCACGTCGCCGCTGAACGTCACGAGGATGTTCTGCGGGCTGACATCGCGGTGCACGATGCCCATGGGCTCGCCGTCGAGGTCACGCTGCTCGTGCGCGAACGCGAGCCCCGCGCAGCAGCCAAGCACGATCGCCAAGGCGTGCTCCAGCGGGAACGCGGTGACGTTCATCTTCTTCATCTGGCGCACGATCGAACGGAGGTCTTCTCCGTGAACGTGCTCCATCGCGATGTAGTACTGCCCGTCGACCTCACCGACGTCGTAGATGTGCGCGACGTTCGGGTGGTTGAGCGTCGCGGCGATGCGCGCCTCGGCGAGCAGCATCTCGATGAAGCTGTCGTCCTTGACCAGGTGCGGCAGGACGCGCTTGACGACGATGAGCTTCTCGAAGCCGGCGACCGACCGCTGGAGCGCCAGGAACAGCTCGGCCATCCCGCCCGTCGCCAGCTTGCGGATGAGCGTGTACTTGCCGAAGCGCATCGGCATCTCGAGCTCGGCCGGCCCCTGCTTGGGGGCCGCGGGAATGGCCTTGGCGACGTCAGACACGGGCTCGGTCCGGCAAAACAGAGTCTGCGGGAGCAAACACCCCCCGCGCGCGGATTATGTCACGCCGTTGCCGCACCGTGTCAACCGACGTCACTCGGGCGGCCCCTCGGCGTTGGCGGCGCGTGACCTGAGCCCGTCGCGGACCTCGCTCATCAGGGTGGGGTGTTCCGTCTCGAGGCGGCCCTGAGTCTCGGCGAGCCATCTCGTGATGGCCGGGCGCTCCTCGTCGGTGAACGCCAGCCGCGCGCGCCCCCGGAGGGTGCGGTGGAGCCGCTCGAGCACCGTGTCGATTTCCCCGTATCCGTCCGGAATGCCGATCTCTCGGAGCCGTCCGACCAGCTTCGCGAGCCGCGACTCTCCTTCCGGCGACGAGGCGCTCAGGCGGAGGTCGTCCAGACCCAACGCGTCGAGATAGGCCTCGCGGGTCTCTGGCGCGCGCACCAGAAGGCCGTCCAGAAGGAGCTCGGTGCCGATGTGGGAGACCG
The DNA here is from genome assembly GCA_045106715.1 of Sandaracinaceae bacterium. Classification (GTDB taxonomy): domain Bacteria; phylum Myxococcota_A; class Polyangia; order Polyangiales; family Sandaracinaceae. Next base: position 3,691 of record JBGCFC010000176.1, on the reverse strand, counting down.
CCCGCGCGGGCCCTCGGCGAACACCGCGGGCTTCCATCGCGCGCGTGCCCCCGTCGTGAAGCGCGACGAACGTGGGCGCGGAATGGAAGACGGCGTCGGTCGCATGGTGGTGCGCGATGCCGGCCGTGACGCGCGGATGCCCGGACACGACCCGGCGCGCACCCGACATCGACGCGAAGTCCGGCACCATGGCCCCAAAGAGCCAACCCGGGTCCGTTGCGCTCCAGGCCGCGACCGCGGCGTGCCCCAAGAAATTCACGGTGTGGACTCTACCGCCGGCAATGGAGGCTTGCACCTGGCACGCGAGTTCGGCCATCATCCCGCGCATGGACGATGCTATCCATCTCAAGGTCTACCAGAAGTTCTTCGCGATCCTCGTGTCGGTGCTTCCGGGGGTCAACCTCGTGCTGGGACTCTCGGCGCTCTTCTTGTTCCTCTTCGCCGATGTCATGGGCATCGAGTGGGGCTGGGCGCTCGGCATCGCGGCCATTCTCCTGTGCGTCATGTTCACGGGCTGGATCTTCGTCGGCATCGGAATCCAGAAGTGGGCCGAAGAGAAGGGCACCGGGATGCTCGCGGGCATCTGCGCCCCGTTCATCCTCGTCGATACGGCGTTCATGGGCTGGCTCTTCGTGGAGACCGTCATCTTCGCGAGTTCACCGGGCGGTGAAGACGAGGCAGAGGCGCTCCGCATGGTCGTCGAAGTCGTGACCTCGCTGGCCTAGGCCGCGTTCTTCTAACGTGCTGCGCTCGCCGGGCGCGTTCCCTCGGGAGCGCGCCCTTTGTCGTGGTTGCGCGCGAGTGATCCTGACCGAGACCTCACTCGTCGCGCGCGAGGGTCGCGGCGTCTGTCCAGTGGAGTTCGCCCGGCTCGCCGCGAAACCACGTGCGCTGGCGTCGGGTGTAGATCCGCGTCGCCTTGTAGATGAGCCGCCGCGCCTCCTCGAGGTCGTGGGCCCCATCGAGGTGCTCGCCGATCTGGCGGTACCCCACGCTTCCCAGTGCGCGGGCTCCGGGCCAGCGCGCACGGAGCCCGCGGACCTCGTCGACCCAACCCGCGTCGAGCATGAGCGCGATCCGCTTCTTGAGCGCGTCGTAGAGGTCCTCGCGTTCCCGGTCGAGCACGTAGTAGCGGGTGCGGTATCTCGGGGCTCCGAGGCGGTGGGCTTCCTGCAACTCACCCAGCGGCTCGCCCGTCTGCTGGAACACCTCGAGCGCACGGGTGACGCGGAGCCGGTCGTTTGGGTGCAGGCGCGCGGCACTGCGTGGATCGACTTCGGCCAGCCGTCGATGCATCGCCTCGTCGCCACGCTGCTTCGCCTGCGCAGTGAGGGCGGCGCGAAGTTCCGCGTCCACGGGCGGCAGGGCGACCAGCCCGCGGATGAGCGCGCGCAGCCAGAGCCCGGTGCCGCCGACCACGATCGGCAGCTTGCCACGCTCCCGAATGTCCTCGATGGCCACGTCGGCCAGCGCCGCGTACTTGGCCGCATCGATCGCCTCGTCCGGTGCCACGACGTCGAGGAGGTGGTGGGGCACGCCGTCCAGCTCAGCCGGCGTTGGTTTGGCCGACCCGATGTCGAAGCCGCGAACCACCTGGACGCTGTCGGCCCCGACCAGCTCTCCATCCCACCGCTTGGCGAGCGCGATGCCGGCGCGGGTCTTGCCGGCCGCGGTCACGCCGGCGACGACGACCACTGTGCCCTCCGCGGGGCGGGCGAGCGGAGCCAGCGTTGTCTTCGACCCCGTCATCGGCCCAGACGTCGCTCGAGATCGTCGAACCGGATGGAGGACACGACCGGCCGGCCGTGGGGGCAGTGACCGCCAAAATCAGAGACCGCGTCCATGGCGCGAAGCAAGGCCCGGCACTCGTCGACCGAGAGCGGATCGCCCGCCCGAATCGAGCCGTGGCAGGCCATGGTGGCGAGCGCCATGTCGACCGCGTCGCCGAACGCCCGCTCCCCGCTGCGCGCCATCTCGACCAGGACATCGGCCAGCAGGCGTCCAGGCGCGGCGCGCTTCACCACGGCAGGGACTCCGTGCACGGCCACTGTGCGATCGCCGAGGCGGGCCACGTCCAGGCCCACGGCCATCAAGGCCGCCCGATCCGACTCGCAGCGCTCCGCTTCCTCCTCGGTCACCTCGACGCGCTCGGGGACCAGCAGGCGCTGCACGGCCACGGTCTTGTTGCGGTAGGCCTGCCGGAGCCGGTCGAAGCGAACCCGCTCGTCCGCGGCGTGCTGGTCGATGATGTGCAACCCGTCCGGGCCCTCGCACACGATGAGCATCTTCTTCGCCTGGCCGAGCACGCGCAGCGACGCGAAGAACCCCCGCTCCCCGAGCAGATCCGGCGCGGCGGGGGCCGCATACGGGGTGGGTGGCACGAAGCCGGTACCCGAGAATCCGGTACCCGAGAACCCGGTGGCGCCCTCTGCCGGGGGCCCAGAGGTGGGCCCCGCACTCCCGGGGCTGAGGCCCCAGGGGTCCGGGTCGACGTCCGCTGCCTGCGAGGGCGCTGCGGGGCCTGACGACAGCCGGTTCCCCCAGAACGCTCCACCGCGCGCCGCAGGCCCACGCCACGCGCTCGTCCCGAGGCCATCCGCGAGCACACGGGTGAGCGCGTCCATCACGGCGCGCCCCGCGGCGAAGCGGACCTCGGCCTTCTGAGGGTGCACGTTGACATCCACCTGCGTAGGGTCGACGGCGATATGCACGACGCCCACCGGGTAGCGGCCAGGGGGAAGCACCGAGCCGTACGCGAACGCGACCGCTCGCGCCAAAGCGCGGTCGCGCACCGGGCGGCGGTTCACAAAAAGGTGCAGCCCTCCCGCGCCCGCCCGGGCGGCCTCCGGAGCCCCGAGCATCGCGAGCACCGCCACGCCGTCGCGGTCCCCCTCGATTCGGTTGAGCTTGGTCTTGCCCACCACGTGCTGCGCCCGGGTTGCTGGGTCTTCGGCGGGGAGCAGCTCGAGCCCACGCCGGCCATCCCGACGCAGGGTCATGCGCAGAGACGGGTGGGCCAGGGCGGCGCGCCGGCAGACCTCCGTCACCCGGGCGCTCTCCGTGCCCACCGACTTCAGGAACTTCCGCCGCGCGGGCACGTTGTAGAAGAGGTCCGTCACCCGAACCGTGGTGCCCGGCGCGCATCCGATCGCCTCGACCACCGCCTCGGCGCCTCCCTCCACCCGCACGCGCACCCCCTCGACGGCGTCGCGCGGCCGCGTGAGGAGTTCGAAGCGGCTCACCGACGCGATACTGGGCAGCGCCTCGCCGCGAAAACCCATCGTGCCGATCGTCTCGAGGTCCGTCAGCTGCCGAATCTTGCTCGTGGCGTGACGGCGGACCGAAAGCCGTGCGTCTTCGGGGACCATGCCCTCGCCATCGTCGCTGACCACGATGCTGCGCGTACCGCCCGACTCGATCTCGATACGTACGGACGACGCACCAGCGTCGATCGCGTTCTCGAGGAGTTCTTTGACGATGCTGGCGGGCCGCTCGACGACCTCGCCGGCGGCGATTTGATCTGCCAAGGCGTCGTCGAGAATCTGTATCTGACCCGCCATGGTGCGAGGTTGGACCCGTGGCCCGTTCGTTCGCAAGCCGCGCATGAGGTTCTCTGCGGTGGGGCGACGGCGTCCCCGAAGATGCTCGCCTTGTCGTAGACCCGCGCCGCGACCCGAAGTTGTAGCGATCC
>JBGCFC010000175.1:0-48388 GCA_045106715.1 Sandaracinaceae bacterium | reverse complement strand
CTCCCTCCACCACCCGGGAGAGCTAGTACATGGGGGCCGGGCGCGCTACTCGCTTGCGCCGGACAGTGCCTGAAGGAGGACCCGCTCGAGGCCTTGAATCACGGGTGGCGGGATGTCGTGGCCCCCATTGAAAGGGACGTGCTCGACCGCCATGCCCGCGGCCGTGAGGTGTTCTCGCAGACGCTCGGACAGGCTGAATGGGAGCAGCGGATCCTGCCGCCCGTGGCTCAGCAACACCGGGAGGTTGCGGCGGGCCGCCATGCGCGGGACCCACACGGATTCGTCCAGCAGGGTGCCGCTCATGAGAAACAGTGCGGAGAGCGGCCGGTCCATGTGGAGCGCGACGTCCAACGACAGCATCGCGCCCTGAGAGAACCCTCCGAGCATCAGCGGCGCGGGGCCCAGCTCCGCCGTGAGCGCGTCCAGCATCTCCAGCACCGCTGTACGCGCGCCTGGCAGGCCCTCGGGCATCGTCTTCGACAGGTCGCGCATCTCGCCGCGCGCCATCGCCTCTTCGAGGGCGAACATGTCGATCATCCACCACGCGCGCGACTCCATGCCGAAGCCCATCGAGGGCAACGTCAGCGGAGCGGCCGGGAACACCCAGCGCACGTCACTGGGCACGTCGAACGCGCGCCACAGCGGAACGAGGTCGTCCCCGGGCGCGCCGAACCCGTGGAGCAGGACGACGATGGGGCCGTCTCCGCCGCCTTTCCCGTCCGAGCCACCGAGGATGCGGACGTCGAGGGGACCAAGCTGCATGGAACGCACGGGGGCTCCTTCAAGAAAGCGCGTCGTACTCCGCTCGGAGCTTCGCGCCCTTCTGCGGGTCGACCATCGAGACGTAGGCGATCATGCCCGTGACGTAGGACTCGAAGTGGGGGTGTCCCATGCGGTTCTCCCCTGCGAGCCCGGTCTTCTTCGCGTTGTGGAGGATCGCGCGGAGGCGCCGGAGCTCGGACCGCGGGACGGAGAGCTTCTCGTTGACCACGATGCCGGTGACCTCCTGCCTTCCGCCGGAGCGCTGCACGCGCCCCTTCTTTTCGTTGATGCGGAAGCCCTCTTCGGTGACCACGTGGCGCACGCGGGCGATCATCATGCCGAGCCCGTCGGTGTCGTCGCTGCTGAACGTGAGGTCGTCGGCGTAGCGCGTGTACGTCCAGCCGTGTTTCTTCGCGAGCCCGGCGAGGCGTCGATCCAGCTTGCGGGTGACCAGATTGCTCAGCGCAGGGCTGGTGCACGCGCCCTGGGGGAGCCCGCGTGGCCCGACCGCGACCCGATAGGGCTTGCCGTCGTAGCGGACCTCGCGACGCGGGGCCTCCGTGGTCAGGAGTGCGAGCACCGTCGCGGCCGCGGGCGAATATCCGAGCGACGCGAACAGCCCCCGCACGCGGGGGAAGGTGACCGAAGGGAAGAAGTTCTCGAGGTCCAGGTTCACCACCACCTTCTTGCCGACGTGTTCCGCTGCGTTGGTGACGGTGGAGCGCCCGGGGACGAAACCGTGCGCCGGCGCCTCGAGCGGGACTCGGCTGAGGAGCTCGTCGAGGATCCAGCGTTGGGCCTTGCGGAGCTCGGCCTTGGGGGCGCTGAGCAGCCGTACGCCCCCGCTCCGCTTCGGGACCTCGAATTGGACGTAGTGGCTCTGCTCGGACGCCTCGGCGTGGAACGCGAGCCAGCGCAGCCGAGGAATCGGCAGGGCCAGCGCCTTGGCCACGTCGGCTGGCGTCGCGAGCAGCGGCAGGCCGGCCTCGCGGAGCGCCTCGATGTTGGCGCGACGGTCGTGCAACCGGCCGCTCACCCCGCGCCCGAGGAAGACGATGTCCTCCGCCTTGCGGCGCTCGATGGCCTCGCGTCGGGCCTTCTTGCGTTCGGCGGCGAGGCGCTTCTTCTCGGCTTTGGCCTTGGCGGCGTCCTCCCGCAGCGCACGAAGGGCGGCGTCCGCGCTCTTGTGGGCGCGCGCCGCCGCCATGCGGGTTCCGTCGGCGTGCTCGAGCCACGCGTCGCCGATGCGGTGGATCTCGCGAATCTCCTCTTCGGTGAAGAACCCGCGCAGCACGAGGCCGCGGTCGACGAGCGCGGTCCGTTCGTCGCTCGTCGGCGGGATGACGTCGACGCGGCCGATCCAGGCGGTCTTCCAGGGCACGACGCTCATGGCGCGCGAACGCAGCTCCGCCGGGGACAGGCGCATGAGGTCGCCGCCGTCATAGGGATCGGGAGGTGCGTCCTGCTTCTTCTGTTTCTTCTTCGGCGCGCCCGAGCCGGACCCGGTCAGCGGAACCGTGGTGGACGTCACCGGGCCCGACGGGCTGTGGGTCGGCCCATCTGCGGCCGGGGAGTCCGCCGTCGAGTGGTAGATCCAGACCACCCGGTCGCCGCGCCGCACCAGCGATCGGGTGTATCCGTGGGCATCGAGGCGCCCGCGCCGGTAGAGCTCCTCCACCCACGCGGTCGCGTTCTGACGTTCCGCGCCGGAGAGCCCCGCCCTGCCCGCCGCGTCCGCGATGTTCACGGCTGAGAAGGACCCGCCCCGCTTCATGGCGTCGCGCATCGCGTTCCACACCGCGCGTTCGGTCTTGTTGGCGGCCGGCTTGGCGGGCGCGCCGCCGAACAAGCCCTTGATGTCGTCCCAGATGCCCACGGCGGTTCAGCCCGTGATGTCCAGGCGGAGGGAACGCGCCGGCTCCAGCGCAGCGAGGAGAGACCCACGTCGAACATCGACTTCGGTCCTAGGACCACGTCCGATCACCCAGGGGGCACACGCCCCTCGCGGCAACCAGACTCTCCCGAGTCGCCCCTTGTGATTGCTGCGAGGGGCGTGTGCCCCCAACAGAACATCGGGCGTGGGAGTGCATGAGAGTGCAACCTCCACCGTGGCGGAACGCCACGGCATGATGGGCTCGGTCTTCTCGGTGGGTCTCTCCTCGCGGCGCTGGAGCGCACGTTCCTTTTCATGGCAGGGCGTCACTTTGGGCCCCCGCTCTGGTTCCAGAAGCCAGGCTTCCCGCCGAATCGGGCGGAGCTCATGATCTTGTCGCCGACGGTCGCCTGAAGTCGCAGCGCGATCAAGTGGCGGCACGGGCCTTTCTTCAGCTTGAACTGGTGGAAGTGGCTGCATCCGCAGCGCGCCTTCGTCTGAACGCCGTCCAGATCGAAGAGACTCTCGCAGTCGTACGTGCCGACCTTGGCCATCACCAGGCGCTTGCCCTTCGAGAGAGACTCATCGCGCGTAACCTTCACGGCCTTGTCGATGAAGAGCATGCGGCCCTTGGTGAGCTCCACCGGTTCGGGGCCGAGCTGCGCCTCGCCGAGCGCGACGTCCACCACCTGGCGCCAGCGGTACGTGCCGGCGGAGTAGTCATAGATGGCCTGGCCCTGCTCGCACAGCCGGTGCATGGCGGCCATGACCGCGCCCTCAGTGCGGTCGGTCGCGCCCGCGATGTCGCTCGCGCTGCCCAGACGATGTTCCCGGAGATAGGCCCTCGCGGCGTCCATGGTCTGCACATCGGGTTGCCATGTGCCGCTGAGCAGCTGCAGATTGCCGCCGCTCGACCAGTCGTTGGCGGTCCAGCCACTGAGCGCGAGCACGAACCGCATCTCGCCGCAGTGCGCCACCCAGATGGAGGGCAGACCCGACCCCAAGAGGTGCACCTGGAAGTGGTCGGCGATGGGAAGCAAGCGCGCCAGCACCATCAAGCGCCGACGGCCCCAGACCTTGATCTCCTCGGCGCGCTCGCCTTCGAAGACCGGACCCCGACTCGGGATCTCCACGTCCCACGGCTCGAGGATGAACACGGGCGCTCGTCCCGGGGTGAGTGAGACCCGGATCGCGCGCGGTCCCTTCTTCTCCCGGTGCCGGCGCAGGTACGCGAGCATCGAGTACACCGTCTCGGTCGGCACGCGGATCGAGTGGCTCGGCAGCGCGGTCGCGGCGGAGATCTGCCCAAAGCCACGGAGCCAGCTCGGGGGCAGGTCGATCTTCTCTTCGCGGATCCCGGGGCCGCCCTCGGTGGCCACCTCGAAGCCCTCGGGGTCCACATGAAGGCGCGTCTCGCGGTAGCTGCGGAGCGTCTGGAAGTGCTCGAACAGGCCCATCGAGTAGTCGACGTTCGTCGTCCCGAGGCTCGCGTCTTGCGAGCCCTCGAACCCGTTTCGGTCCAGCAGCAGGCAGCCGTACGAGGATTCGTCCTTGGCGAAGCACTCGAAGAACACGGAGTCTGGCGCGACCGTGACGACCGGGTCGCACGGCACGAGGTGCCGAAAGAGCTCCATGTCGTGTTTCATCAGCTCGCGCGCCCACGTGCGGCGCCGCTGCCAGTAGACACGATGCAGCTCGCGGAAGCGCTTCTCGAGGTCCTTGGGCTTGGCCTTCTTGGCCTTGCCGGTCTCCGCTTCGAGCGCGTCGTCGTAGAATTTCGCCCGAAGTTCTACCTCTTCCTCGCGCTTTCGGAGCTTGTAGGCGTCGTGCAGGCTGCGGTCTTTCTTCTCGGGCCGCCCGTCCCCAATGACCACGTCGTGCAGCGCGCTGATCGCTTCCCGGAAGCGAAGCGGGTCCCGGAGCTGGCCGTCGAACCACACACGCTCGCGCGCCAGGTTCGGGGCGAGCTTGACCATCGTCCGGTACGGCCCGCCGTCGACCTGAGACTGACCTTTGTAGTGGAGCGCGTACTTCATGCGTTGGCCTGGGAGGGCGCGTCGAAGAGGGTGAGCTCGGGGACGTGGACGGCGAGCTTGTCCCGAAGCGAGGGCTCGCGGAACGCAGCCTGGGCGACGGCCGCGAGCGCGCCTCGACGCTCCGCCTCGCGGACGGATCGAAGCGAGACACGAAGCAGGGGAAGCAGCGCGTCGGCGCGCTCGGGGGAAGCGACGACGCGCTCGGTGATCTGACGCAGGGCGGCCCGCTTGGCGCGCGCGCCGCGATGAACGGACAGCAGCGTGCTGGCCCACGCGCGTTCGACCTGCTCCGGCGAGAGCGACGCCTCCCGGGCTTCGAGGTGCCGCACCAGAAAGTGCATCACGTCAGGGTAGGGCGACTCCGAGAGCGCGGCCCAGAGGCCAACGTCGTCTTCGAACCGCGCCTCTTTCGCCATGGTCTCGAGGGCGAGCGCGCGGACGTCTTCGTGGCGAGCGTCGATGAGGTCCCGGAGGTGCGCCGCTTCCCCCAGCGAGGAGGTGACGAAGCCGAGCAGCCAAGACACGGCCTTCTTGCGCACGGGCTCGCAGCGCGCGTTGGCGAGCTGCATCGCGGTGTGCAGCTCTTCTGCGTCTTTCGGCGTGCGCTTCTCGAGCCAGGAGAAACCGAGCTCAGCGACGGGCGCGGCCGCCGAGCGGGCCAGCTCCACCAACATCGGGAAGTCGAGGCGGTCGGGGCGCACGTGCTCTTCGACCAGCTTGCAGACGATGTGCACCACCTCGGGGTTGTCGAGGCGGAGCAGCTCGAGCCAGTCCTCGATGCTCAGCGTGGCCATGCCCTCGGCGGTCTCGAGCCGGCGCGCCGCGAACGCCTGGACGTCCCCGTAGTTCGACATGAGCAACGGCCGCAGCTGAGCCGCCCGGAGGGTGTTCATCGCCTCCGCCTCCTCGCGTTCCAGCCACGTCACCACCCAGCGTCGGATCAGCAAGCAGTTCGAGCGGAACAGCAAACGCAGGAAGTCCTCGGCGTGGCCGTGCAGGGCTTCCGGATGCCGGGGCGCCGGCTCCAGCTCGGCGAGCTGACGCCGGTAGCCCACGACCAGGCGGCGCGAGTTCCGCTCGAGCACCGGCGAGTCGTAATAGATGAGGCTCGTGAGCCCGTAGGTGTCGAGCACATTGGCCGCTTCGGGCAGGTGCGCGTCGGTGTACAGGCCCATGGCGCGCAGGAGCCCAGCCGCGTACCGGTCGGGTTCCCGGTAGGCCATCATGCGGAAGTAGCGATACGCGCGCCGCTTCAGGTACTGCCGCCCCAGCCCACCGAACCAGGGCGCGCGCTCGCGCCAGTTCCCCTTCGGCGCCGCCTGAGACAGCTTCCACGCCAGCGGGGAGTGGGGCCTCTTCGGGTCGGGGTACACCTGAACCAGCTTCCGCCGCGTCTCGTAGGTGCGCTGGTAGTAGTTCCAGCGACGCACGGTCTTCGGGGAGCGCCGGACGAAGCCGTCGAACGCGCACAGAAAGTGCGCCATCAACTCGTCGTCCCCCGCCGTCTCCGCCAGCACCAACAGGCGCCTCACCAGCGCACGGTGGCGAGCCCGGTCACAGCCATCGTCGACGTAGGCGAGCAGCGTTCGCCGGGCCCAGGGCCGCTTGTCACGGTACCACCGGGTGCCGAACGAGCGCAGCTTGCGGTCGGCGATGCACGCGAAGACCTCGTCGAGGAAACGCGCATCCTCCGACTCGAAGAGCTCTTCGAGCAAGATGAAGGAAGTGGGGGCGTCAGCGACCTCGACCACGGCGGGCCGACCCTCTCATTGTGGTCGGCCGAGGTCAACCGTGGTCGGCCGAGGTCGAGCTCGAAGGAGGTGTCCGTCAGCCTGCGGCTCAGTTCTCAAGCCGAACCACGAATCCGTCGAGCGACCCGACCGAGACGCGTGGACCGCTGCCGAGGTCGATCGAGCCGGCGAAGCTCCCCACGATGGCCGTGCTGTCGGCAGGCCCCACTGCGATGTCGTAGGGCCGGCTGGGGCAGAATCCGTCTGCGGTGACGCACGCCGGCGCCGCGAACACCTCGTCGGCGCGGTGGATGAGCGAGGACTCGAGTTCGAGGTAGAAGAAGCTCCCTCCCGGGGTGCTCTCCCGACTCCCGCCTCCGAGATCGGCGACGCCCCGGAAGTCTCCTGTGACAACGGGTGCCCCTGTCGAGACGACCGCCACCGCTCTCACGTTCAGATCGGGTTCGGACCATGTGGTTGCACCGATGTAGGTGCCGTCGCGACCGAACGCTGCAACGAACGCGTTGGCCCCTGCCTCCCCCACCGCGGAACCGCCGCCCAGATCGAGCGGATCCGTGAAGCTCCCGACCACGTAGACCCGCTCACCGAACGACGCCACATCCTCGAGGCGAGTGCCCAGCACGCGGCGCCAGCGCAGTGCACCGTCCGGACCGTAGGAGGCGAGGCCGCCCAGCCCGTCGGCGAGGTACCGGTTCCCAGCATCGTCGACCGCGAGGTCAGCGGGGAACTGGTCGGCTGGGATCTCCACCATCGGGCCGGGCTCACCGGTTGGCTCGTACGACGCTACGACGACCGTGGTCTCATCGATTGCGCGAGCTGCGGTTGCACCATCTTCGAAGTACGCGCCTGGGTTCAGCCGACCCAGTACTTCGATTCGCTCCCCGGAAGCCACGCTGAGGGCAAGAACGGCCCCATCCCCCGTCGCGAAGACTTCCCCGCCCCACGCTACGGCACCCGAGGCATCCACCGCGATCAGAAACGAGGAACTCGTTGTGCCCGACCGGCCGGGCGCCACACCGGCGACAACTTCCCCATCGCCCTGGGTGGACATGTGAACGACGATCCTGCCACTCGCCTCGTGGTAAACCATGCCGCCCGCGTAGTCGCTCGAACTGGCGTTCCCGATAGGCAGGACCTACCGAAAGGCACCTGTCGGGCTGTAGGAGGCAACGAAGACGTCGCGTCCGCGCGGTGTCACGGACTCAGCTCCGAAGCGCAGCGTGTCCGCGAACTCGCCGAGCACGTAGATGTTGCCTACCACGTCGATTGCTGCCCCGACGATATCCTCGTTGGCGGACCCGCCGAACGTCCGGTCCCAGCCCTCCAGGTTGCAGCGTCCTGCGACGCACTCCCCGCCTGGGCAGAGTGGCGCCTCGCTCTCGTCCACGAAGCCATCGCAGTCAGAATCGATGCCATCGCAAGTCTCGGATGCGCCGGGCGCGACGTCTCGGTCATCGTCATTGCAATCGGGCGCGCACCGGGCGCCGTTGCAGCATGCGGCTCCACGAAGCCGTCGGCGTCGGAGTCGCTGACCCCAAACGTGGCGGCGTCGCAGTCCTCGTCGTGCGAGGCAACATCACACACCTCCGCGTTACCGGGATACCGATTCGGGTCGAAGTCGTCGCAGTCGTCACCCCCACACGCCACGCTGTCGTGGCCGTCGCCGTCTACGTCCGGCGAGCCCGCGCAGTCGGGGGGAGCGCAGCGGCTCTCCGTCTCGAGGCAGCGACCGCCCTCCGCGCAGGGGTCCCCCTCCATGATGCAGCCCCGCGCGTCCGCGCCCACTCCTCCGGGCTCGCATCGGTGAACAGTGCAGAAGAAGCTGTCTTCGCAGTCGGCAGCTCGTGCGCACAATGTGGTGACGGTTCCGCCGTCTCGATCCGCGCCACCAGCGTCGCCCCCGTCGGCTTCGCTGGGCGAAGAGGAGCCACACGCCAACAGCGCTGGCAGCGCGAAGACAGTCAGGAGAAGCCGACAAGGGTCATTAGTCGACGATAGTGCACTGCCCTGCGGGACCCAACGCCCTGTCTGCCTCGAGCCCGCGTGTGCCCGACGATACGTGTCCGTTGCTTTGACTCAGTGCGCGCGTGACCCGATGTGAGCGACATGGTCCACCCGCTCGCGACCGTACTTCGCTGACGTCAGCCGACAGACCCATGAGCGGTCTAGGTGCAGCGGCCGGAGGCGCAGTTGTTCGAGCAGCAGTCACCGTTCTCGAGGCATGCTCCGTCGGCGCCGCGGCATCGACACGTCCCACCCACGCAATCCATGTACCCGCAGCAGTCGGGGCCGCCGCCGGGGCAGGCGTTCCCCGCCTCCACACAGCAGCGAATGCCGAAGGTCACGCCCGTCCGGCAGCTGAGGTCGCCGCAGCAGTCGGCGTCCGCCCCGCACGACCCTCGGGTTGCCGAGCACATGCAGCTGGAGGGGCCGAAGTCCCAGTCACCGCAGCTCCCGGTCGAGGGGCCGCCCGCGGTGCCGGTCAGGCAGGTGTCGGTGGCTTCGCACCAGCCGCAGCCGCTGTCGGCGTTGCATGTCCCGCAGCTCGTGTTGGCGTTGCAGGGGTCGGCCATTGGGCAGTCGGAGGTGAAGAAGTCCCAGTTGGCGCAGCCGCCAGCGTCCGGTCCGAACGGATTGCCGCGACGGCACCCGGACCCGGCGCACCAGCCGCACAGGCCCGAACCGGCGCAGGTCTCGCAGTCGGTCTGGGCTTCGCAACCCCCGATGCAGTCGATGTTGTAGTAGTCCCAATCGGCGCACGAGCCCGAGTCGGGGCCCGAGAGCTCGCCTTCTTGGCAGGTGTTCGTGGACGCGCACCACCCGCACTCGGTGCGGTCGGTGCAGTCGCCACAGGCCGTGGCGTCCGCGCAGACGTCGATGTCGGCACACTCGGCGCGCGACCAATCCCAGTCGGCGCACGAGCCCGAGTCCGGACCCGTGAAGCCGCCCTCCACGCACGTCCCGGTGCTGCCGCACCAGCCGCAGCCCGAGTTCGCCGTGCATTCGCCGCAGGTCGCGTAGCCGCACGGAGAAGTGGGCATGCTGCAGGTGCCGCCGGTGCAGGCGAGCGCACCGTCGCAGACATCACCCGCGCAGCATGTCTGTCCGTCGCCGCCGCAGGTGGGGTCGGGGGCGACACAGGTGCCGCTGTTGCAGATGTTCTCCCCGGTGCACTCCGAGCCCGGGCAGCAGTCCATGCCCAAGGCGCCGCAGGCGTTGCACGTCCCACTCTCGCAGCGCAAGCCACTCCGACAGACGTCGCCGCTGCAGCACACCTCACCGTCGCGTCCGCATTCCTCGAATGGGCGCAAGCACATGCCGTCTGCGCACAGCAGATCGGCGCAGCAATCGGAGCTGTTGCGGCAGGCGCCGGCCTGGGCGCTGCAGCAGGCCCCGCCGACACAGTCGGCCTCACCACAGCAGTCGTCCTGGTCTTCGCAGGCCGCGCCGCCGACATCGGCGCAGCAGGTGCCGGCGCCCTCGTCGCAGCGCGCGCCGACCGTGCAGCTCCCGCTGGGGCAGCAGGTGTCTCCGACGGCGCCGCACATGGGCCCGGAGTCGTCCGGACCGGTGTCCGCAGGGGGAGAACCGGTGTCGCGGTCGGGCGTCCCCGTGTCCCGGGGGGGCGTCGAGGAGTCCATGCGGGTCATTCCCGCGTCGTCGTTTCCGCCTTCGGCGCAGGCGGTGACGAGGACGGCAGCGGTCAAGACAAGGAGGCAGCGGCGCATTCGGTCATCCTAGCAGCACCCGCGTCGGCGTGGCACCGCGACCGGCTGTCGGTCCGGCAATCGCGCTAAAGTCCGCCGCCGCCCCCGCCGTACTCCCTTTCGACCATGCGGGTGCTGATCGCAGATGACTCTCCCACCTCTCGAAAGGTTCTCGAGACCATGCTTCGGTCTTGGGGCTACGAGGTGGAGGCCTATCCGGACGGCAAGACCGCCTGGGAGGCGCTCAACGCGGACGACGCGCCCAAGATCGCCATCCTGGATTGGGTGATGCCCGGGATGGACGGGGTGGACGTCTGCCGAGCCCTGCGTCAGCAAGACTCGGATCGGCACGTCTTCGTCTACCTCTTGAGCGCACGCGGCAAGGCGAAGGACGTGCTCGAGGGCCTCGACGCGGGTGCCGACGACTACCTCACCAAACCGGTGAACCCAGCCGAGTTGCGCATTCGACTGCGGAACGGTCGCCGGCTCGTCGAAGCCCAGTCCGCGCTCATCGAGGCCCGGGAGGCCCTGCGCACGCTTGCCATGACGGACCCCGGGATGAAGATCTGGAACCGGCGAGCCTTCATGGACATCGCCACCGAGGAGCTCGCGCGCAGCGCTCGCCGCGAGCGACCCGTCTCGCTGCTGATGCTCGACCTGGATCACTTCAAGAGCGTCAACGATCGCTACGGTCACCGGGCCGGTGATGCGGTGCTCGAGGAGGTCGCGGCCCGCATGAACGACGCGCTCCGCGAAGGTGACCCGCTCGGGCGCTACGGCGGAGAAGAGCTCGTGGCGCTGCTCCCGGACTGTCCCGGAGCGCCCGCCTACATCGTCGCCGAGCGTGTGCGTCGCGCTGTGGCTCGCGAACCGATCGTCTTCGAAGGGGCTGTGATCCCCGTCACGACCAGCATCGGCGTGGCGACGCGACAGGGCACCGAAGGCATCGCCGCCGTGATCGAGCGGGCCGACCAAGCGCTCTACAGCGCCAAACGCTCCGGACGGAACCGCACGGCGATCAGCACACAGCGCCTCGCCGCCACCGGGAGCTGAAGGTTCGGGAAAGAGCCATCCGCGACGGCGAAGCCGACGCCATGAACATCGTCCATCTCCGAGTGTGTCATCGGACGCGCGGAGCGCGTCGCACACACGAAGACGGAGCGGTTCGCGCTATGATCGCGCCGTGAGACTGACGCTGGTTCGACATGGGGAGTCGACGTGGAACGCGGCGGGCACGTGGCAGGGCCAGAGCGATGCCCCCCTGAGCCCGCGTGGTCAGCTCCAAGCGCGCGCGCTCGCCGGACGGATGTACGAGACGCACTTCGACGTACACGTCTGCTCCGATCTCGCGCGGGCGCGGGACACCGCGGCGCCGCTCGGGCTGCCCATGCGGCCGGACGCCCGCTGGCGGGAGATCGACGTCGGACGGTGGGCGGGGGTGCCGCGGGTCGATGTCGCTGCGCGCTTCCCGGAAGAACTCGCCGCCCTCCGCCGAGGCGACCCCGTGCGCATCGGAGGCGGCGAGTCGATGCGGGAGTTCGAGGCGCGGGTGGACGCAGCCCTCCTGGCGCTTGCGGCCGAGGACGCGGAGGAGGCGTTGGTGGTGACGCACGGCGGCGTGATCCGCGCGCTTGCAACACGCGCGCTCGGGCTGCGGGGGCGCGAGAGTCCGCTCGTGGGGGTCTCCAACACCTCGCTGACCGGCCTCGAAATCCGCGACGGGGCGATCACGCTGCTTCGGTACAACGACGCCGTTCATTTGGATCCGGCCGATCGCGACGGCAGTGGATCGAGGGCGGTCGTCGTCGGATGCGAGTTCGAGCCGACCGAGCGACGTGTCGTCGACGGACTGCTCGCCGGGCTCGGCATCGCGCTCTACTACGCCAGCCCCGCCGTGCTCGATTCCCCTCTGGCCGAGCAACTCGTGGCCGACCCGCTGAACGACGACGACGGTGTGCTCGCGCTCGCGCATCTGCAGCATGCCCACCCGGATGAGGCGTTCGCTGTGCTGCTGTCGCCAGCGGAGGCGGGCCGGGCGGTCGGTGCGGCTCTCGACCTGCCGTGCCCCGACGGGCTCGGGCCCCTGGCGCACGCGGCGGTCGCTCAGATCCGGCGGCGTGAAGAGGGGCCGCTCCTGCACAGCTGGAACGTGCCGCTCGGGGTGTGAGTCGGCCGGCCTACGTCAACACGAGCGCGCCGCGGTCCTGAGGGCCGACTGTCGTGTGTCCGCCATGCGGTCCGAGAGCAGTGTCACGAGAAAAAGTCGGCGAGTCTGGATAGCGTGGCGGAAAAGTGCGGAAACCGGGGGCTGAATCGCCGTCCCCCGCGTCAGCAGTGCGCAACGTTGGTACTCTGTTCCCATGACGGCGGCTCCAAAGCGACACCTCCCCCGCGTGCGGCCCCATCGGAGCTCCACGCGGTTCGTCGTGCTCGGCGTGACGGCTGCGCTGCTCATGACGGGCTGCGTCGGGCGCTTCTCCCTCGTGGACCCGGAGTCGGACGCGGGCTCCTCCCCACGCGTGGACGGGGGGCCCGGCGTCGACGGCGGAACCTTCACCCCGGACAGCGGTCCGCGTCCGGACGGTGCCCCGCCCGAAGTGGACGGCGGGCCGCCCCCGATGACGGATGGTGGCCCCCCGCCGGAGGTGGACGGAGGCCCGCCGCCAGGACCTTGCGCAACGGTCGTCTGCGGTGGCAACGCGCGTTGTGAGCCGTCCAGCGGGGCGTGCATCTGTCTTCCGGGGTTCATCGACAACGGCAGCGACTGCGTCACGCCACCCACCGGTGACCCGAGCACGCGCACCGAGGCCGAGATGTGCGACGCGTGGAACGCGGCTCACGTCGAGAACGGCGACTGGACCGGAGATCGGGACGGCTGTGATCCGGGGGAGATCAACACCGCCGGGATCGACGACACGATGCGCCGCGTGAACATGTTCCGCTGGCTCTCGGGGATGCCCGCCGTCGGATACGACGACGCCGACCATCAGTCGTGGCAGGAGTGCGCGCGCATGATGGACGCCAACAACTCGCTGTCGCACGATCCGCCGTCGTCGTGGGACTGCCACACCAGCGGTGGTGCGGCCGCGGCCGGCAGCTCGAACATCGCGCTCGGCTACAGCTCCGCCGCGGCCTCCATCGACGGCTACATGAGGGACCGCAACACGCCGAGCCTCGGCCATCGCCGCTGGATCCTCGCCACGCGGCTCAGCTCGGTGCAGATCGGATCCTCGGACCGCGGTCACTGCCTGGGTGTGTTCAACAACGGAGGAAGCGCGGACCGCGACTGGACGGCCTACCCGAACGAAGGCTACGCGCCCATCGGCACGGTCTCGGGCGGCATCACCTGGTCGTTCCAAGCCCACACGATCAGCCTGGAGTCGGGGGCCGACGCCGAAGTGGTGCGCGTCTCCGATGGAGCCGTGCTCCCGGTCGACACGTACACGACCGCGGGGGGCGGGCCACCGCGGTCCGTCGGCTTCACGCCCAACGGCTGGACGCCCGAAGCGGGCGAGACCTACCGCATCACCATCACGGGCACGAGCGCCGGGGACATCACCTACGAGGTGAACCTCGTCAGCTGCTGAACGAGCGCGATGCCGATTTTCGATGTGACCTGGAACCACTGCGCTCGATGCGGCCGGTGAACCGGTTGCGGTCGAGGATGCATACGGTCAGTCGATGCGCATCTTCGAGACCATCCAGCTCGCGCTCGAGGCGGTGGGCGCCCAGCTCGAAGGCACCGTGAGAACCCGGATGTTCGTGCGTGACATCGGAGGGGACGCGGACGCGGTGGGGCGCGCCCACGCCGCAGTCTTTCGGGACATCACGCCGGCCAGCACGACGGTTGAGGTGGCTCGCTTCATCGAACCGTGGATGCGCGTCGAGATCGAGCTGGACGCCTTCGTCGCCCCCCGCTGACCGGCGTCAGTCTTCGTTTGGGACGCGACGCATCGGCACCTCGGGATCGATCGCCGCGTACGCCGCGTTTCGATCCGCGAGGATCGCGTCCATCCGATCCGTGACTTCCTCCACCCCGAGCGTGGAGACCGTCTCGTGGTTGCGCGCCGCGATCTGTTTGTGGATCGGCGCCTTGCGCTCCTGGGCGAGCAGCGCTGCGAGGTCGAGCGTCGCCGGGTCGAAGAAGGCCGTGCCCGACGGGGTGCCGCGGCGCACGCGCTCGAGTGCGTCCAGACGGGTGAGCTGAAGCGTCGGGTCGGGCGTTCGGCGCACAAACGGGGTCAGGCGTTCGGGCGTGGTCAGATCCGCGACGGCGTCGGGATGAAATCCCTCGATCGCCATCACGGTGCCGCCTCGGGCTGCGGCGTGCGCCTTGCGGAGGTGCTCGACCCAGCGGCCCAGGTCCTCGCGGCCCATCTCGGCGCGCGGCAACAAGATGAGCGCGAGCTCGATCGAGCTGTCCTCGGTCAACGCTTCGATGGCTTCGAGGACGTCGGCGTCTCGCGGTTCGGCGTCGGTCAGGACGACCTCGCGGGTCTTGTCGTCCTCCCGCGCACGCACCGCATACGGACAGAACACCAGGCCCTCCACGATCTCGATCGCGTACCGCCGGTACATGCGAACGGCGGCCTCGGACAGGCGGCGCTCGACGTCGTCTCGCGCGGTCATCGACCCGCGATGCCGATCAGGCGTTGCAGGGTGCGCTGGAGCTCGTCGACCGACACGTTCACGTGCTCCACGACCCGCCCATACAACATGGCGGTGGGCACATTGCGGCCGTCGCGCTCCTTCTGGAGCAGATGCAGCTGATGAAGGACGACACGCTCCACGCGGGTCAGGCCGTCGCGCACGTCAGGGATGCGGTCCAGCGTGCCCGTTTCGTGGGTATCGTCCGGTTCCAAAGACGCGTGCAATCGCCGAGCAGGGCTAGATGCCGAGGTGACGGCTCACCGTCGCCACGAAGTCGTGAACCATGGACGGGTGCTCGCCGGCAAAGACGAGCGCCACCATGTCCACGCCGACTTGCTGATCCTGGTCGGCCCAGGCCTGCGCCGCGCCCGAGGGCAACCCGATGCGGGGGCCAAACTCGAGCAGGTTGGTGGAGAACGCGCGCGGTCCGGCAAGGCTGACTTGGCTGAGGTGAGCGCGCGCCTGGGGCCCGACAGAGACGGCCCAGGTCCATTGGTCGAACTTCACGAGCGTGGCATTGCCGAAGGCGTAGACCATTCGTCCGTCGGCCCCGCTGCTCGGCGCCGGGGTCGAGCCATGACGGCTCGCGGCCATCGCGATGGCCTGGTCGAAGTCCGTGTCGGCGTAGTTGCCGGCGAAGATCAGCATGCCCTCCTGCGCGGGCGGCGCAGACGACGGCATGAACACGCCGATGGCGCGGTCGGTGCGGTCGAGCAGGGAGCGGAGCGTGCTGGCTTCGGTCGTGAGCTGAAGCTCACTCGCGAGCTGGGAAGCGATGCGGTCATACCGCGCCGGATCCTGCCGAACCGTGCTCAGGTTGGCGTTGAGCACAGTGGACGCGTTCGCCGGCACCATCAGCGCGAGGTCGACGGCGCCTCCGGGCCGTGGTGGACCTGCCGCCGCGGCGACGGTCGTGCCGCCACCCCCAGACGCTCCGCCGCCGCAGGCGAGGAGCAAGAGCGTGCTGAGGAGGGCCGCGATGCCGGCCGGCCTGACCTTGGGTTCTGCCATCGTCGGCGGACTTTATCAGCTCTCGCGTGCGACGGGGAACGCAACCCGCGCGGCAGCCCACACTACACGTGGCGGTTCGCTTCGTGCTAAGTCGAGGACCCCGATGGGACACCGCAGCGGCACAGCGCGCCTCGGGCCAGGCACCGGAGTACTCGGGACCAACCCGGGCGGTGCGCTGGTCTTGCGCCGCATCCGCGTCCGCGTGGTCTCCGGCCCGGATCGGGGGCTCGAAGCGCTGCTGGAGCAAGGCGTGATGCTGCTCGGCAGTCACGATGACGTCGACCTGGTGCTGAGCGACGGCGCGGTGTCGCGCTACCACGCTGAGCTGGCGCTGCTGCCCGAGGGCGTGCGCGTGCGTGACCTCCAGTCGACGAACGGCACCTTCGTCGGGGACTCACGCATCGAGGCCGTAGTCCTGCAGGCCGGCTCGGAGGTCCGGCTTGGCCGCACGCGGATCCAGTTGCTGCCCGCCGATGTGCCGGTACCCGAGGCGCCGAGCGAGAGCGTCCGGTTCGGGCGGCTCGTCGGGGCCAGCCCGGCGATGCGGCGGCTCTTCGCGCAGCTCGAGCGGGTCGCGGGGTCGTCCGCCCCGGTGCTCCTTTACGGCGAGGCCGGCGTCGGCAAGAACGAGGCGGCGCGCGGCCTGCACGAAGCGTCAGCGAATCGGCACGGCCTGTTCGAGGAGCTGGATCTCCGCGCGGGACGCATCGCGCCGGAGATCATCGCCGAGGAGATCACCCGCGTGAAGGGCGGCACGATCGTGCTCGACCGTGTCGACGAAGCGCCGGCCGCCGTGCAGGACGCGATCGCTTCATGTCTCGATCGCGCCGACCGGGCGGGCGGGGGAGCGCGCGTCATCGCGCTCGCGAGGACCGATCTCCGCGCCCTCGTCGAATCCGGCGCGCTCCGCCGGGACCTCTGGTTTGCGCTGGCGGCCGTGCGGATCCGGGTGCCTCCGCTGCGCGAGCGGCGCGAGGACTTGCCTCGGCTGGTGCGCGATCTCGTGGCCACCATCGGCTATCCCGACGTCGACGTCGGACCGACCGAGTTGGGGCTGCTCCGGGCCCACGAGTTCCCTGGCAACGTGCGCGAGCTGCGCCGCATGATCGAAGAGACGCTCCTCACGTCGGGGCGGGATCGCGCCGTACCGCCCCCGCCTCCCGGCCGTGTGGCGGTGACCGAGGACCTCGTGCAGTTGCCGTTCAAGCTCGCCAAGGAGCGTCTGCTCGACGCGTTCGAGAAGCGCTACGTGCAGGATCTGTTGGAACGCAACGCGGGAAATGTGTCTCGCGCCGCACAGGAGGCGGGCGTGGACCGCAATCACCTGGCGCGCTTGGCGAAGAAGCACGGGCTTCGCTGAGCGGTTCTTCGGGCGCGTCAGACCGCCGCGACCGCCTGGATCTCCACGAGATAGCCGTGGTGCAGGGTCGGTACAGGGACCACGGCGCGGGCTGGGCGGTGATCGCCGAGAACCCGCGCGTAGACCTCGTTCACCGTGGGCCAGAGCGCCACATCAGTGACGTAGACGGTGACCGACAAGAGCTGCGCCAGGCTCGAACCCGCGGCCAACAAGATGGCTTCGACGTTCGCCAACGCGCGCTCCGTCTGGGCGGCGATGTCCCCGTGCGGCGCGTCGGGATGCGCAGGATCGATGGGCAGCTGGCCGGCGACGTAGAGCGTGCCGTTGTGCGCGATGCCCTGCGCGTAGTGTCCCGCGGGAACGGGTGCGTCGTGCGTGTGAATCGGCGTCATCGCGTGCGGTGATACCCGCTTCCGGCACGGAGGACCACGTTCCTCACATCGCGAACGGCAATGCACCGCTTCCGTCGTCCCGCGCTTGCTCGAGCGTCGCGTCACGACGAGGGCTTCCACCATGGGCACCTTGTATCGGGTTTGCGCGAGCGGTCGGGCCCGTTCGATGGACCGGGCAGCCGCCGCGGCGAACGCCGCCTCCGTCGGCGCGAAGCCCTCGAGCGCCTCTTCGACTTCCGTCAACCGGAACGGGATGTTGGCGACCCCGCCGATCGCGACGCGGGCCAGCATCACGCGGTCGTCCGCGATCACAAGCCGAACGACCACCTCCACCAGCGGCCACTCCGCGAGCGCTCGGCTCATCAAGCGCTGATAGACGCCGCGTTCGCCGCGCATCGGGGCGGGCAGCTGAACCTCCGTGATCATCTCGCCCGGGGCGAGCGCGTGATCGGCGAGCGCCGTCCCGTCTCCGTAGAGCGCGGCCACCGACATGCCGCCTCGTGTCGTGACCGACAGGGTGGCGTCGTAGGTGAGCAGGGCGCATCCGATGGACGAAGGGTGCGGGTAGACACACGGGCCAAAGTCGAACGCCACCCCGAAGTGATGGTTCCCGTCCCGTGAGGGAAAGGGCTCGCTGCTTCCCTTCTTGGGACAACCGAGGTGCGGGTTGCGGTAGTACCAGCACCGGGTGCGCTGGCAGAGCACCCCGCCGAGGGTCGCGCGGCTGCGCGCCTGGGGGGTCGCGAGGAGCTGCGCGGGAAGGGCCAGCGCGGGGTAGGCGGCGCGCACGCCTGGGTCCTCTCCAATCTCCCGAACCGTGGCGAGCGCGCCGAGCGAAGCGCCGTCTTCCCTCAGCTCGATGTGATCGAGGCCGGGGACGTCGGACACGTCGACGATGGGCAGCGACGAGACACCGGTGCGGAGTCGCTCCTGGAGGTCGGTCCCCCCCCGCTCGGAGCTCCGCGCCGGAGGAGGTGACGTCGTCGAGGGTCTTGGCGTTCTTGTACACGGGGTCTACTCCGCGAGGTGCGCCACGTTCGTCTGAACGCGCTGGGGTCGAAGGGGAAGGTGCGTGGGGCGCCAGCCCGTGGCGTGGAAGACGGCGTTGCCGAGGGCGGCCTGCGTGGGGAGCGCGCTGAGCTCGGAGAGCCCGCATGCACCGCCGCGCATCTTCTTGAACTTGCTCTCGTCGAAGAACACCTCGATGGGCGGCACATCGCCCATGCCGGGGAGCCGGTGGTCCTCGAGGTTCGCGCTCAGCAGCTGTCCCGTCGCGGGGTCGTAGTGTCGCTCTTCGGTGAGCGCCGCGCCGAGGCACTGGATGACGCCGCCGTACGCCTGGCTTCGCGCGATGGCCGGGTTGACGATCTTGCCGACGGACATCCCGAGCCACACCTTCTGTGGCTTTACCCGGCCGAGCTTGGTGTCCACCTCGACCGCCACCACGGCCACGGCGCCGGTCATCTTGGGGAAGATGCTCGCCCCCATGCGGCCGGACGGCAGCTTGCCGAGCAGGTCGAGGGTGCTGTTGCCGCCGCGGCGCTTGCTCGTCACGCTGACCGGCTCGGGTAGCAATGCGAGGAGCGCGTTCAACGGGACGAAACCCGCCGCGTGCTGCACGCCGCCCGCGACCCAGCGCGGGGCGTCGAAACCCTGCTTCTTGGCGTGCTTCACGAGCGCCTGCTGGAGGAACTCCGCGGCTTCGATCGAGGTCGGGTAGACCGAGGCGGTCGTCCGGCTCGCGCTCGAGTTGGGGCCTGGAGGGTGGTCTGAGACGCCCACGTCCACCGTCACGGCAGCAAACTCGATGCCGAGCGTCTCGGCGATGGCCTTCGCGATGACCGAGCGGGCGCCGTTGCCCATGTCTTGCACCGCGCACCGTGCCACGACGCCCTGCCGCCCGGCGTCGAGGCGGACCTTCGTTTCGTTGTGGAAGATATTGAGCCAGTTCCCGACCGCGAAGCCGATGCCCGATCGATAGCGGCCCGACCCGTAGGCGCACAGCCCGCGCTCCTTCCATTCTGGGATCGAGTCGACCCAATCGTAGAGATGCTCCCGCACGTCCGAGTCGTCCCACTTGCTGCGCAGCGCGACGGGGTCGCTCCCCGCCAGATGCGCCATTTCGTCCATCGCGCTCTCGAGCGCCCAGAAGGCCGGCGGACCCGAAGGCGCGCGCATCGGCCGGCCGGGCCCCGTGTTGGTGACGATGTCGAAGTCCTGAAGGTTCTTCGGACCTCGATAGGTCATGCGCAGCAACGCCGCCGCCTGCGACTGCACCGCCACTCCCGCCGCCCCGTAGCCGCGCAGCGTGATCCCGAGCGGCTCCAGATCGGCGTTGCTAACGATGGCGGTCTCGAAGCGGGTGAGCGGGCGATATCCTCCGCGGACCATCTCCTCCTCGCGGTCCAGCGCCAGCTTCACCGGGCGCCCAGATACTCTGGCGAGCCGCGCCGCCACGCTGGACTCGAGCTGAAGACCCTGCTTTCCGCCGAATGCGCCACCGATGAACTCCGAGTGCACCGACACCTGGCTCTCCTTCAGCTCGAAGTGTTCCGCGAGCTCCTGCATCGTTTGATGAACCGACTGGATGCTGGTGTGCACGGTGAGGTGATCGCCCTCCCAGTACGCCAGCGCGCAGTGCGGCTCGAGCGTCGCGCGAGTCTGCCCGCCGGTGTGATAGACGCGGTCGACCAGGAGCAGGTCCTCGTCGCCATCCCGCGCGCGCGCCAGGTGCTTCTGCGCCTGGGACTTGCGATGCGAGAGCATCTTGTTCAGCACCGGGATCCGGATGTTGCCCTTCCATCGAGCGGGCGGGATCGGGCCCTCCGACGCGTTCTTCGGGTGCTTGTCCGGTTCGGGGAAGACCTCTGGCGCATCCGGCTGAAGCGCGTCGGACGCGTCGACGACAAACGGCCGCGGCTCGTACTGTACGTCGATGGCGCGGAGGGCGCGGACGGCGGTCTCTTCATCCACCGCGGCGACGGGGACCAAGGGGTATCCGGCGTAGCGCGCGACGCGATGGGGGTCGTCGATGACCTCGAGGACGGCCAAGACCCCGTCCATTTCGCGGGCGGCGTCGAGCGCGATGGTGCCGACCTTGGCGTGTGCATGCCGCGAGCCGAGCAGCTTGGCGACGAGCATTCCCTCGCGCGTCGCTTCGCCGACGGAATGAGCACGTCAATCCAGCGCGGCATCACCGCTCTCGAGCGGCGGGTCGACGGGGCGTTCGTGCTGCTGGGCGACATGCCTTACGTACGCGCCGAGCACCTCGTGCGGCTTCGCGCGGCGTTCGATCCCGCGGCCGCGAGGCTCATCTGCGTGCCCGTGCGCGATCGAAAGCAGGGCAACCCGGTGCTGTTCTCTGCGCGGGTGTTCCC
Organism: Sandaracinaceae bacterium; assembly: GCA_045106715.1. GTDB lineage: Bacteria > Myxococcota_A > Polyangia > Polyangiales > Sandaracinaceae. The sequence goes on along the minus strand of JBGCFC010000175.1, from coordinate 27,469 downwards.
AGAGATGGCGACGCTCGATGGGGATTGTGGCGCGAAGTCGCTGCTCGCCGAGCACCGTGATGTGGTTGTGGAAGTCCCGATCGACGACGAGGGCGTCATGCTCGACCTGGACACTCCGGACGCGGTCTCACAGGCACGCCAGATCCCGGGCTGACCTGCGCGGCGTCAGCTCGGCGTCGCTGTCGGTCGCACGGACTTTCGAACCGACTCCGGACTCGTGCCCGTCCAGCTGTGAAACGCACGAAAGAAGGAGTTCGGCTCCTCGAAGCCCAGCAGGTACGCGATCTCGGTCGACGACAGCCGCGTATGCTCGAGGTAGTAGCGCGACAGGCTCTCGCGCGTGGCGCGGGTGACGTCCTTGAAGCTGGGCGAGAAGGACTCAGCGGTCGCGCTGCTCGCGAGGTGGATCGCGAGTTGAGGGTCGTCCACGGACTCCTCGACCGCACGCACGAGCGCGAAGAAGCGCTCGCTCGGCACGCGGGGGCTCGCGCGGTTGAGGAAGTCCTCGGGCAACCCCGCTCGTCGCAGAACGTCTTCGTGGGCCACGCCCGCTGCGGCCAGCAAGACCTTGAGCCCGGGATCGAGCGCGTACCCGTGATGACTCGGCATGGGTGTGCCTCCTGCCTCGACGCTACTCCGGCGTGCTGCGACGTGCACCGTCCATGCACGCCACCGATCCATCCATTCGCGCCGCCCCACGAGCTTCCGCCGAATCGGGACGACCTCGCCGCGACGGGGTATCGTGGGTTCATGAACCGAAGCGAACGCGCGCGCTGGGTGCCGCTGATGTGTCTCTGCCTCTTGGCTGGCTGCGATGATCGGGGCGCACAGGAGACGAGCGGGACCGACTGCGCCGACGGGATGGACGACGACGGCGACGGCCTCACCGATTGCGCTGACCCTGGCTGCGCGGTGCACCCGTGGTGCGGCGGCGGGACCGACGGAGGGCTCGACGGGGGACGACTCGACGCCGGTCGGGTAGACGCGGGCCGCGTGGACTCCGGGCCGATCGTGCCCGGCTGCAACGATCCGATCGACGTCGTGTTCGTGGTCGATGTCAGCACATCCATGCGGGACGAGGTCGCGAGCATCCGGAGCGGCATCGACGCCATCTGGACGGCGACCGAGTCGCTCACGAGCGCAGCGGAATTCTCGCTCGTCGTCTTCGTGGACGACGCGGTGTCGGTGAACGCGTGCGCGCCGTTTGCGAGCCGGGAGGCCATGCAGACCGAGCTGGCGGAGTGGCAATCGTTCACCTCCACCAACCAGCAGCCGAGTGGCACCGGTCCGAACAACTCCGACTGCGCGGAGAACTCGCTCGACGCCATTCACCTCGCGGCGACCACGTGTCCGTTCCGAGACGACGCGCTGCACCTGTTGATCCATGTGACCGACGATACGTTCGCCGAGCGGCCGGCGGTGTTGAGTGAGAGCGTGTTCGGCGGCGGCGGGGTGCCCGTCCAGAACAGCTACGCCGAGGTTGCGAACGCGTTGGTGCTCCGGCAGGTTCGCGTCGGTGCGTTCGCCGCCCCCGGGGCTGGCGAGGAGTGCGGCGCGGGTTCGAGCGCCAATGTGGGACGCGGCTTTCACGAGCCCTATCTCGGGATGCCGTCCTTGCCCGATGCCACCGGCGGCCGCGCGTGGAGCATCCGCGACGTGCGCGCGGGCACCCTGAACATGGCCGATGCGATCAACGCGTTCACCGCCGACGAGTACTGCACGCTCTTCTGATGCTCAGTTTTCGTTTGTGCGGTCGCGCTGCGCGCGCCTGGTAGCACAAACGAAGACTGACGACGTTTGCTGGCGTGCAGCTTCGCTGCCGCAGGTTCTTTGCCGAACCTTCAGAACTCGAGCGCGCGGTAGCAGAACAGACCCATCCCAAAGCTGGCTCCGTTGGCGACGAGCGACGTGAACAGGGCGTGTTTGGCGCGCACGCCGAACATCCAGAGCCACAGCGCCTCGGCCGTGAACGCAAACGTCTCGGCGACGGCGATGGCGGTCCACCACTCCGTGTCTCGGTCCGCGTTCATCAGCGCGGACACCACCGGCGGGATCACGAACCACACCATCGGGTGTGTGATGGCGCTGGCGCCGAAGCCCACGGCGAGCCGTCCGCGGAGCGGCAGCACGAGACCTGGCGCGTGGGCGTGCACGACGAGCTCGATGACCTGGGTCAGCAGGAAGGCGCTCACCCAGGCGGTCATGAACTGAAGCTCGGTCATGTCGCGGTGCGCCGGCCGGGGCGCACCCCCTCGATCGCGACCCACGCCGCGATGGCGACCTCGAAGTGGCCGTGGAAGAGGATGGCGCGGAGGTAGCCATCACGCGCCGCGAACACGTCGAAGGCGGCCCACACGAACAGCCCGACCGTGGCCAGGATTGTCAGCCCGAGGAGCGGCCCGCCGAAGTCCTCGCGGAGCGCGACGAGCGAGGCATGGAAGGTGCGCGGGGTCTCGCGTGGGCGGTCCTCCTCGGCGACGAGCCGAACCCAGACGACGTAGTGGACGGACTGCGCGAACGCGAACAACAGCACCAGCCGCACGGCCCAGACAAAGGCGGCCTCCGGAGCGAGGGCCATCATGTGGTAGCCGGCTTCGAGTCCGGGAGGCGCCCAGGACAGCGAGCCGCGGTCGAGCGCCAACGCGTCGAGCCCGCCCGCGAGGATGAATGCCGCCCCGCCGAAGAACAGCGCGAGGGGGATCCAGTGCAGGCGCCCCGCGCGCTTTCGCCAGGACCAGAACAGGCCCACGGCGATGAAGTTGTGCGCGTGCGCGAAGACGACTGCCGTCATGTACACCTCGTCCACCGCGAGGTAGGCGAGCGCCGCCAAGGGAGCCGCCACGACGACCCTCCGGTACCACGGACCGCGCGCCGCGAACACGGCGCCGAGCGCCGCGACGAAGCCCCAGACCGGCTGCCCCGTGAAACTGAGGACGAGCAGCGGCAGCGCGACCAGAAGCCAGAACCGCGGCATGCGATGGCGCCCCGGCCGGACCGCGAGATAGCGGACGTCGCCCACGACGTGCGGGACGCCCCACAGGACCGGACCGAGCGCCAGCATCCACATGGGTGCCAGCGCCGTGCCGAGCATCGACAACAGAATGAGCGTCGAGCCGGCGGCGGCGACCCGGAGCTCGCGGTTCCGCACCAGCGGCTTGGCGAACGGTCCGAGCGCCTTCAGCCAGAGCCACCGCACGCGGTCGAGCGCGCGCACTGGCGCCGTCAGAACCGCGAGCAACGGAGGCGCCGAAGCGCGCGAGCCGGGGAGCGGTGCCGTGGGGACGGTGGACATGCGCGTGTGGGACCCGCCGAGCGCGCCGGAGGTTGGCCCGAGTATCGGGGAAGGAGCGGCGAACGGCTACTGCGGTCCGCTCGCCTGCGCCTGACGCACGATCTCGACGAGCTCCTGCTCCCGCGCCTGCACAAACGCGCTGACCGTGGACTGCTCGTCTTCGGAGGCCGCGCCCCCGAGCCCGAACCAGCGCCGCCGCGCGTCCGCGTCCAGACCGGCGCCCGCGAGCAGGCCGACCTGCGCAAGCACACCCATGATGATGGCCTCGAGCCCGGTGGCCTTGTCCATCGGCGCAGGCATGGCCTGCCGCTCCATCTCGGTCGCGCCCCACATCATCGTGGCGCCCTGGGTGCACGTCACGAGGCCGCCGATGGCATCCCGGTGGGCCTCGATGGCGTCGACGAGCAGGGTGAGCGCGTCGTCCCCGTCGACCGCCTCACGACCGGCGCCCCGGTAGAAGTAGTCGGCGAAGGAGACCGGCACGAGGCTCAGGGCCGTGTCGAGCCCGCCCTCCACGTTCGTGTGCAGGTGCGGCTGCGGAAGCGGGGCGACCGGGCTCTCGATGGCCTCCGGCGTCTCCTCGAGCATGTGGTCCCACGTCGCGAGTCGCACCTTGAGGACGAGTTCCGCCTGGGAGCGCACCCGGTCGGCGTCGGCGAGCAGCTTGCCAAGGATGGCGAGCGGCGCTCCGAGTTGCTCGATCTGGTAGCTGACGCTGCGCTCGAGCGCGGCGCCGAGATGCTCCGGGTCCTGCGTGAGACTGAAGTACAGCAGGTAGGCGCGGAAGTTCTCGGTGTTGACGTTCGGGCCAAGATCCTGGACGCCGGGCTCACCGGGGTACAGCTCGAGGCTCGTCTGAAGCAGCTGGGCGGCGACCTGCATCTCCCCCTGCTGGTAGCGCCGGAACGCCTCCTCGAAGAGCTCCGTCGCGAGCACGAGCAGCGGCGGCCCGGTCTCGTCGCAGTCCTCCATGACGTCGACGACCGCGACGGTGTTGCCCTCGCCGCTCGCCACCATACGGGCGAAGTTGGCGCCGAAGTGCGTCGGCACGCCGATGGTCTCACCGGCGCTCAGCCCCTTCTGCGTGGCGTAGACGGCGAGCTGTCCGAGGAAGCGTTCGGCGACGGGCGCGAGCATCTCGGGGACGGCCCGCATGTGGAGCTCGGGCTGGTCATGCTGGCTGAGGCCGACGGTGGCGATGCTCATCGCGCCGTCTTGGATCTCGCCGCGGGCGAAAGTGCAGGGGACGTTCATGGCGGCACCCTCGCGTATGGGTGTGACCGCGGTCAACCGCGGACCTGCTCAACCCTTGACGCTGCCCGTCGTCAGGCCGCCTACGAGGTGCCGCTGGAGCGCGTAGAAGAGCAGCATGACCGGGAGCGAGACGAGGATGGCGCCCGCCGCGAAGGCGCCCCACTGCGCGTCGTACTCGCCCACATAGCGCTGGAGCACGACTGGCAGGGTGTACATGTCCTCGCTGGTCAGGAACGTCGCGGCGAGGATGAACTCGTTCCACGCGGTCATGAACGCGAACAGCGCGGTGATGGCGAGCGCGGGGCGCGCGGCGGGGAGCACCACCCGGACGAAGGCGCCGAAGCGGGTCGCTCCGTCCACCATCGCGGCCTCCTCGAGGTCCTTCGGGATGCCCTCGAAGGCGCCGCGCAGCTGGAAGATGGCGAAAGGCACCGCGCTGGTCGCGTAGACGAGCACCAGCCCGGAGCGGGTGTCGAGCAAACCGGCCACGTCGAGCAAGAGATAGAGCGGGATCGCCGCGGCGACGCCAGGGAACATCTGGGTGGCGAGCAGGGTGCGGGTGCCCGCCTTGGCGCCGACGAAGTCGAAGCGCGCGAGCGCGTAGGCGGCCGGGGTAGCGATGGCGATGGCGACGAGCGCGGTGGCGAGCGCGACGAAGACAGAGTTGAACAGCTGCCAGCCGAAGAGCCAGGTGCCGCCGTCTGCGCTGCCGACGACGGCCTCGAAGTGCTGGAGCGACGGGGCGGTCGGCAAGGGGAGGGCGCTCGCCTCGGGAGCTTCGCCGGGCGAGAGCGCGAGGGTGACGACCCAGAGCACGGGGTAGAGCGCAAAAGCGACCGCCGCGATGAGTACGGCGTGTACGCCGATCTCGACCAGGAGGCTCGACCTGCCTTCGCTCATGCGGCTCATGACGTTGCCTTCTTGGCGCCGAGGCGCGTGGTCACGAAGAGCATCAGGAAGATCAACACGGCGTACGCCGCGGCGTAGCCGTACTGGTTGCCGCGCGTGAACGCCCAGCGGTAGGCCTCGGAGACGAGGATCTCGGTCGCCCCGTCGGGCTCGCCGCCGCTCACGAGGAACACGACGTTGAACATGTTGAACGTCCAGACCGAGCCCATGGCGATGGCGGGGGCCAGGAACGGCAGGAGCAGCGGCGCGGTGATCAACCGAAAGCGCTGCCACGCGTTCGCCCCGTCGACGGCGGCCGCCTCGTAGAGGTCCTTCGGGATGGCGGTGAGCGCGCCGAGCGTGACGACCATCATGAACGGAAAGCCCAGCCAGACGTTCGTCGCCACGTTGGCCCCGAACGCGGTCGCCCAGTGGGAGAACCAGCTGACGGGCTCCGCGCCGAGCGACTCGAGGATCGCGTTCACCGCCCCGAACTGGCGATGGAACATGCCCTTCCACGCCAGCGCCGTGACGTAGTTCGGGACCGCCCAGGGGAGGATCAGCAAGACGCGGTAGAGCGCCTTGAGTCGGAGGTACGGCCGGTGGAGCAGGAGCGCGAGCGCGACCCCGATGACGACGTGCAGGCCCACGTTCAGCGCCGTCCACAAGACGGTCACGAGCATCACGAGCCAGAAGGAGCCGGTCCCCAAAAGCTCGCCGCCGCGCGCGCTCAGGATGTCGAGGTAGTTCGCGAACCCGACGAAGTACATCTCGGAGAGCCCGCGGCCGGCGAAGAAGCTCGTGCCGGCGCCCACGGCGAGCGGCAGCAGGACCAGCAACCCCACCGCCAAGACCGCGTGCAGCACGTAGCGGTAGGCGGGCATCGAGCGGCGGATGGAGGTGCGAAGCTCCGCGTCTTGAAGGCGCCGAAGCGCCCACAGCACCCCGAGCAGCAGAAGCCCCCCGAAGACGAGCAGGCCCCAGGTGGCGGACCGCGGCGCGGGAAGCGGACGCGTCACATCGGCAAACCGGTGCGCGCCCTCGGACAGCGCATCGTCCACCGTCGCGGTGCCGCGCAGGACCTTGCGGATGGCGCGGTCAGCGGGGCCGAACACCATGCGCTGGTGGCGATGGGTCGGCATGATCCGACCCTCCTGCGCGGCGGCACGGAAACTCGTCAAGAAGGCGTCGTCGGACAGCTGCGACCAGGCGTCCCGATCGGTCACGATGTGCCGGGCGACCCGCGCACGGATGAGCGCGCCCCGACCCAAGGCGAGGTACCGCGCGAATCGCTCCGCTGCCTCCGGGTGCGCCGCCTGCGCCGCGAGGTAGGCGCCTTCGACCGTCACGTAGGGGCGCATCGGCGCGCCGGCCGCGCCCTCGACGGCGGGCAGCGGCTGCACGCGCCAGGAGAGCGTCGGCGGAAGGTCAGGTGCGAGCCACGGGCCGCTGATCGCGGTCGCGGCGCTCCCGTCCTGGAAGAGGCGTTTGACGAGGTCGCCCGTGCTCTCTTCGGGCACGACGCCCGACTCGACCAACGACGCGAGGAGCGTGAGCGCCGCCGTCGCGCCCTCGCCGTGCAGCCCCCAGCCGTGCTCCTCATCGAGCAGCCCGACTCCGTACGCGGCGAAGAGCCCAGCCGCCCAGTAGCTGCTCTCGGCTTCCATCGCGAGCGCGAACACATCGTCCTCGGTCCGCAGCGCGGCGAGGTCCTCGAGAGAGCGGATGGGGCCGTCGACCAGCGACGTGTTCACGTAGAGCGCCGCGCACTTGAGCGAGAGCGGCACGCCGTACAGAACGCCGCCGTCCGTGAACGCCCCGAGGTGGGCCGGGTCGATGCGCGCCTGCAACGCGGCGGCGTCGTCGAGGCCGGCGACCAGTCCCCGCTCCGCGTACGAGCCCACCCGATCGTGCGCGTCGATGAACAGGTCGGGCCCGTGCCCCGTCGGGATCGCGCTTTCCAGCTTGGACGCGTACGCACCGAACGGCTGCGCCGCGAGCACCACGTCGATGTCCGGGTGCTCCGCTTCGAACGCCTCGGCGACCTGCTGGAGGGCGGCTTCCTCCTGGCCGCGGTAGGCGTGCCAGACGACGACGGTCTGCGCATGACAGGGCGCGGCGAGCAGCAACAGCGCGCCGACGAGCAGGCTCGCGATGGAGGTCCTCACGCGGCTCACGCTCCGGTCAGGGCGCGCTCGGTGTCGCGGTCGAACAGGTGATGAGCCTGGGTCTCGAGGCGGATCACGTCGCCGCGCTTCACGGTCCGGGCTTCTTCGCTTTCGAGGCGCGCGACGAAACGCACGCCGCCGACGTCCCCGTGCGCGAAGGCCTCGAAGCCCATCGCCTCGACGACGTCTACGGTGAACGTGATCGGACCCTCGTCGGCGACGGCGACGTCGTGGGGGCGCAAGCCGAGCATGACCTCCCCGACCGGCACGCCCTCGACGGGCATCTCGACTCCGTCGGCGCGCACCGCTCCGTCCCGCACCTCGGCCGGCAGGAAGTTCATCGCCGGGCTGCCCATGAACGCCGCGACGAACATGCTCGCGGGCCGCTCGTAGACCTCGAGGGGCGGCCCGGCTTGCTCGACTTGGCCCTCCTTGAGCACCACCAGCTGGTCGGCGAGCGTCATGGCCTCGACCTGGTCGTGCGTGACGTAGACCATCGTCGCGCCCAGCGTGTGGTGGAGCTGCTTGATCTCCACGCGCACCTCGGCGCGCAGCGCGGCGTCGAGGTTGGAGAGCGGCTCGTCGAACAGGAACAGACGCGGACGCCGCGCGATGGCGCGCCCCATGGCCACACGCTGGCGCTGGCCGCCGCTCATCTCTTTCGGGTAGCGGTCGAGCAGCATCTCGAGGCCCAGCATGCCCGCGACCTCGCGCACCCGCTCGTCGATGACCGCGGCGGGCTGCTTGCGGAGCTTCAGCCCAAACGCAAGGTTCTCCCGCACCGTGAGGTGGGGGTAGAGCGCGTAGCTCTGGAACACCATCGCCACGTCGCGCTCCCGCGGGGCATGCCGGGTCACGTCGTCGTCGCCGATGTGGACCTGGCCTCCGTCGGGGATCTCGAGGCCGGCGATCGTGCGCAGCAGCGTGGACTTGCCGCAGCCGCTCGGGCCCACCAACACCACCAGCTCGCCATCGGCGGCGTCGAGATCGATCCCCCGGAGGATGTCGTTTCCGCCGAGCGACTTCTGCACGTCGCGAAGGGTCAAGGAGGCCACGGGCTGCACCATGACCGACGGACGGCACTCATGCCAGCGTTACGTTTCTGGGCAGGGGCGCATCTCCGCACGAAGCAGGTAGAGCCAGTCCGCTTCGCTGGTCTCGCCGGGGACCGACCGAAGAATGAGCTCACCGCGCGGACTTCGAAGGGCGGGGATGGAAGTGGGTGTGAGGGTCTCGCGCTCCCCCGGGTCGACCTGAACTTGGCCTACCTCCCTCTCCTCGGCGCCGTCTTGGATCCGGACGAGGACGGATGCGCCGTCCCCGGCCTCTCCGCGGTGCTCTACGTCGAGCGTGACGCACATCGCCTGCTCGGGCGACACCTCGAATCGAAGCTCCGCCGGTGGCGTAGCGGGTGCGTTCGGATGCAGGAAGAGCGCGCCGTCATCCCAGCTGGGCTGTCCGTGCAGCGCCCGCCCGGTTCCCGCGGCGAACGCGGCCAGGAGGTCCCCGGACTCCTCGGCGGACAGCGGGCACGCGACGCGACGCGGGAGAACGAAGCGCGTCCAGTCGAAGCTGTTGGTGAGCCCTGGGCGCACCCGCAAGACGAGCTCGAAGTCGCGGGAGGGGAGCGGCATCGGGGGGAGTGTTCGGCGGTCTCCGGGCGCGAGGTGTGCGCGGAACAAGACCTCGGTCTCACGCGGGTCCGCGACCGTCTCGACGATGCCCTCCATCCACGCTCCGTCGCCTTCGCCTCCCGCGTGCTCCAGGCCGGTGGCGAAGCAGCCACCGCCCCGCATGGGGACACGTACCTCGACGGGCGGCTCGTCGGGGCCCTCGGGATGCAGGAACACGTCGCCGTAGCCCGTCACCGGGGCGGTGCCTCCCGTTCGCAGCGCCGCCGCCAGGGTGGCCGGGCCGCTGCCCGGGACGACCCGTAGCCAATAGACCTGCACTCCGTCGAAGCGGGCCTCGCCCTCGTCGAGCACCACCAGGCGCAACCAGATGCGTTCTCCCACCCACGGGTCCAGCGGCAGATCGAGCGCGGTCGACGCGCCGGGCGACAGCGCCTGTTCGAGCAGGACGACCTTGCGTGAGCCACGGCCGGCGGCGTCGTGCTGCACTTCGAGCCGGATGCGTGCGCCATCGCTCCGCGCGTCGAGGCGGAGGCTGCCGACGAGCCGGTCGCCCATCGCGGGCACGAGCTGCGCCTGGACGGACGCCTCGAGCCGCGTTTCGGGATGGGGCTCGAGGCGGAGGCCGTCCGGTTGCCGGCGCGGCAGCGCGAAGCGCCCGACGAGCCGACCGGGCCGCAACAGATCGTCCTCCATGCGCGTCGCTCCCGGACGGGGCATGGGCGGACGGTCCGGCGGGCGCAGCTCCTCGAGCGAGACGAGGCGGATGCGGAGCGGCGTCACGGGGTCGCTCTCTTCACTCCGCGTGACTTGAAGCGAGCGAACGGAGCCGAGCACATCGGGCGCGGTCCCGTCGATCCAGCGCCGCTCGACGACCCACGGGTCGGGGGCCATCAGCAGGGTCCCCCGACCGGCGGCGTGCATCAGGGGTGCCGGCTGGCGCAGCGTCTCGGCGTCGTCCTCGTTCAGGAACGCGATTTCCGGCAACGGGATCGCGTCGAACAAGCGCGCGCTTCGAGAGGCCCCGACCTCGAACGTGATGCGTACGAGCGCGTCTTCGGGCACGGCGCGATCGAAGCGCCACCGGAGTGCGCCCCGCGGCGGAACGGTCCGCCATTCGCCGAGCGACTCTGCTCCGATGGGTGCGCTCTCGAGCGGCCGTGGGGAGGGCCGCGCCGCCATCACCGTGACGGCTGGACCGAGGCGGCGAGTAGGGCGATACCGGCGCGCCACTTCGAGGAAGTCCTCGCCGAAGACCCAGCTCGCCCAGCGCAGCTCGCTGTCCTGCGTGAAGAAACGGTGCACGTAGTGCGGGCAGTCGGCGGCCGCGATGCGGGAGGCGCGGGTGGACTGCAGCGTCGGGTTCCATCGGAGCGCCACGGGCCCGCCCACCTCGGCGATGGCGTGTGAGGCGGCGAGAGATTCGTCCAGCGCGACGCAGCGCGCTTCCCCCTGCCGCCGTCGGTGCATAAGCCAGCCCGCCACGTGCCGGACGTCTCCCTGGTAGTCGCGGTGACGGGCCGCCAGCCGGTCGCGCTCGGCGCCGCGGGCGAGGGTGGGCAGCGCAAGCCAGTCGCGGAGCGGCGCTGAGTGCGTCGGCAAGAGCCCGAGCAGCGCGACCCCAACGACCATCGCGGCCGCGCCGGCGCGCGAGCGCTCGTCCCGTGAGGCGAGCCTGAGCGCCACCCAGGTCAATGCGCCGATCGCGACAGACGCACCCATGAAGATGTGCGGCGGGTCGTTCCGCACCAGCCCCGCGACCAGCGTGGGCGCCGCACCCAAAAGGAGCGTCGCGTCCTGGCGCGCTGCGCGGTCCGAACGGCCGACGAGCAGCGCGCCGAGGCCCAGGCAGACCCCGAGACCCAAGAGCGGGGCGTGCTGCGCTCCGTCGCCCAGCCGCATCGCGACGGTGTACGCCCGAGAGAGCACGGTCAGGTCGCGCAGGTACACCGGGTAGCTGGCGCCGGCCGCAGCGAAGCCGAGCAGGATACACACCTGGCCCACGATGGCGCCGGCGACGAGACCGCCGATACGGGGGAGCTCGTCCCTCACGGGTGCACGTCGCCAGGAAAGGGCCAGCGAAGCCAACGCCATCAAGCCGAGGGACGCAAAGGCCATGATCCCGCGCTCGAACGACAGCATGAGCGCGACCGTCGCGAGTCCGGCCGAGACGGCTCCCGCGCGCGCCTCCGGTTTGCCGGGGAGCGCGAAGGTCAGTGCGGCCGCGAGTGTGAGCATCCAGCGGAGCGAATCGACCGGTTCCCAGAGCACCAGCAGCGCGAGGATGGCCGTCGCGAGGGCACGATGACGCGACGTCGGCAGCCGGCGCGTACACGCAACGCCGAGCCCGATGGCCGGCAGCGAGAACGCGAGCTCGTGAGCTGCGGCGGTCCACTGCCACGGGAGTCTCCCGAAACCCGTCGCGACGTAGCTGAGCGCCTGCCAGAGCGGCCCTCGCGGGACCAGCCAGTCGCGCCCGACCCACTCTCCCAGGGTTGCGCGAAACGGGGCCTGCAGCATCCAGCCGGCGTCGAACGGGCTGAGGTCGACCTCGTGATGGTCGTACATGGCCACCCGCGCCCACGCGCGCAGTCCCAACAGCACGACCGCGCCCGCCGCGATCGCGACGGCGCCGCGATCGAACGACGCGCGGGAGGCGGAAGGGGAGGCCATCGAGGGGGAGTATGCCGTGGAGCTCCGGGAAGGGCGCCGCGTTCCTCGAGCGCCTGATATGCTCGCGATGCGTGAACGCCTACCTCGCCGCCCTGAACCGCAAGTACCGGAGCATCAAGCCGCCACCCGATCGACGGCTCGAGCAGTACGCCGTGGACGTCGGCGGCGTGTTTCTCCGCGCCCGGTTGATCGCCGAGATGGTGCGGCGCGGGCGTGGGCTGCTGGTCGGCGACGACGACCTCCTGTCGCTCTACCTCGCGGGCTACGAGGGCCTGCCGCTGACGGTCTTGGAGAAAGACGCGCGCATCCGCGCCGCCATCTCGGACAACCTGCCCGACGGCGCCGACACGACGCTGGTGGAGGCGGACTTCAGCGGCATCTACGACGACATGTGGCCCCCGTTCGAGGGGCGGGTGGATTTCTTCGCCACGTCGCCGCCGTACACGCCCGAAGGGATGACGCTGTTTGTCGCGATCGGACTGCGTCATCTCGAGGTGGGCGGCCTCGGCTTCATCGCGGCGCCTCACGACGCCTCCCATCGGGCCGACCAGGTCACCCAGCATGTCCAGCGGTTCGCGCTCGCGAACGGCGCGCTGATCGAGCGGGTGATCCCGGCGATGACCACCGAGGAGGGCCTTCCGGCCTACCAGATCGTGGTCCGCAAGCTCGCGGACGTGGACGCCTTTGACTGGGTGCGGCCGCTCCAGCGCACGCTGTACGAGTACCAGGAGTACGGCGTCGAGGACGCCTACGCGCATCAGTCCGAGAACGGATGAAGGCCGAGGGCATCGGGCCCGATCCGCACCGGACGGGGCGGCGCGCTCTCGTCGCGGCCTATGCACGCGGCGCCGCTGTGCTGCCCGATGTGCTATGGGCGCCGCGCCTGCCACGCGCCGTGTTTCAACGTCGGGCGCGGCGCCGGCTGCTCGAGACCGTCCTGCATGCGCGTCGTCACTCGCCGCACTACCGGGAGACGCTGCGATGCGTCGACCTCGACGCGGTGGGACAGGGCGACCTCTCGAGCGTGCCCCTGCTCGACAAGTCCACGCTGCGGGACCGGGGCGAGCGGCTGCTCGCCAAAGGTGTGGACCCGTCTCGGCTGGCGATGCGCTCGTCGAGCGGCAGCTCGGGGGTCCCAACGCGTGTGTATTTCGATCCCCTGCGCGAGCTCCCGCGGCGGGTTCAGGAGCTGCGCATGCTGCGCGCGCACGGCTGGGTGCCAACGGATCGCCAGCTCGTCTTCGACCACCCCGGCCACCTCAACCAAGGGCGTTTCCTGCTGCAGCGGATGGGCCTCTGGCGCCGCGTTCCTTACCCTTGGCAGGCGCCGACCGACGAGGGACTGCGCTTTGTCGAGGACGGTCGCTACGAGGTGCTTCACGGCGTGCTCAGCAGCCTGCGGCTCTTGGCGCTCGCCGCGGCGGCGCGAGGTGGCCTCCGCTACCGGCCGAAGCTGCTTCTCAGCAAGGGCGAGCTTCTCGATGAGGCCACACGCGAGCACGTCGAGCGTGCGCTCGGCGCTCCGCTGGTGGACTACTACGCCACCGAGGAGGTGGGGATCATCGCGTGGCAGCCGCCGGGCGAGCGCCGGTACGCGATCGACGCGGACCTCGTGCACGTCGAGGTCATCAACCCCCTCACCGGCGCGCCTCTGCCCGTCGGACAGCGCGGCGAGGTGGTGGTGAGTAGCCTGTCGATGCGGGCCATGCCGATCCTCCGCTACCGGACGGGGGACTTCGCCGTGCTCTCGCCGACGCCGCACCCCATGCTGGGTCTGCCGATGCTGCGCGAGCTGACCGGGCGAGCGATGGACTTCGTGCTCGCACCCGACGGCACGGTGCATCACCCGTTTGCGTTGCTCGGTCCACTCGAGGACGCGCCCGAGCTGGTCGGCTATCGGGTGTGTCAGACCGACGTGCACCGCATCGAGGTGCATGTGCGATTCAAGTCCGACGTCCCTCGGGACGCGGTCGAGGCGCGCATCCGGGAGGCGTACCGCGCGCGACTCGGAGACGCGGTCGAGGTGATGTTCCGACCGCTGGAGCAGACGCCCTCCATCGGGCGAAAGGACCCGCTCGTGCGTGGCATGGGGCTCTCCGCCGACGCGCTCGCCGGTCGTGAGGTGCGGCTGTGATCGAAGCGTGGCCGCCCGTGGCCTGGCGCGACTACTGGCACGTGGCCATTGGCAGCGGCGGTCTCTCGAGGGCGCCCGTGTCGGCGCGCGTGCTCGACGTGGATCTCGTGTTGTTCCGCGACGGTACCGGCCGTGCGAGCGCGCTGCGGGACCGCTGCCCGCATCGAGGTGCGCCGCTCTCGAAGGGCTGCGTACGGGCCGGAGAGCTGCGCTGCCCGTACCACGGCTGGCGGTTTGACTCCGGCGGCGCGTGCACGCGCATCCCTTCGCTCCGCCCAGACCAACGCATCCCCGAGGGCGTGTCCGTCGCCCGCTTTCCCTGCGTGGAGCGGGACGGCCGTGTCTGGGTGCACCTCGGAGACGCGCCCGACACGGAGCCACCCCGCGTCCCGCAGTTCCTCGGAGAGCGCTGGGTCCAGGGGCAGGTCGATCTCGGGTGCAGCGCGTCCGCCGCGTTGGAGAACTTCCTCGACACGTCCCACACCGCGTTCCTGCACCGCTTCAGCCATCCGGAGCACCTCTGGCGCGTGCTGCGTGGGCTGCGTGACAAGGCCTACGAGCTGCGTCCCGAGGGCGATGGATTCGTTTCGTTCTCGCCGCCCACCGCCTCAGCCGAGGACCCGCGCCCGGCGCGTCCCGCGGGCATCGCCACCTACCGGCCGCCCTTCGGCGCGAGCCTCGCGTTCAACCTCCCGTGGCAGCGGCATCGCGGGTTCTTCGAGTACGTGCCAACCGGCGACCACCGCTGTCGTTTGCACTGGATGCGCTCACGCTTCACGCCGCGTCCGTGGGCGCGGCGCGTCACGTGGCGACGGCACAACCGCGTGGTGGACGAAGACGCGGCGCTGCTCGCGGCGCTCGGACGGGTGCACCGTGAGGACGGTCGCGCCTTTGAGCGCAGTGTCGAAGCCGATGGCGTGACGCTCTGGGCGCGTGCGTTCATCGATGCGCTCGGCGGCCCGACGCCGAGGAAGCAGCGTCGCGTCGTGCGCTTCCGGGGATAGCGGTTGCCGTGGCACGCTTGGGGCGTGAAGACGCCTCACGGGACGGCTTGGGCTTGGCTGGTGCTCTTCGCTGCCTCGTGTGGCGCTCCCCCGCCCGTGCGCGAGTCATCCTCCGAAGCGCCGTCGACGGCCGGGAGCGCGCTTCCCGCACCGTCCTCGGAGGGCCCACCGTCGTCCTCTGAAACGCCCCTCGCCGCTCCTGCGTGCGCGCCGGGTGGGGCGGTCACGCCCACGTTGCGACTCCGTGGTGAAGTCGACGGGACGCCCTCGCCCGGCCCACCGCGGATCCCGGATGGCGACCTCGTGGGGGCCTACTCTCTGGGCGGCGGCCGCTGCGAACTCGTGGTGGAGCGAGCGAGGGCGAACCGGGTCGCCTTGTGGGTGGGCGCGATGCGATCTGAGGGGATCCCGGGGGCGCTCCTGGTCGAGTGGGAAGGGGGCACACATGGCCGCGTCGAGCTCGACGGCCTCGACGGGACGATCCTCCGGGGAAGCTGCGATGCGGCGCTGTCCGCGCAACTCTGCGCAGCACCACCGTACCGCCGTGTCGCCAGCACTCCGGTCGAAGTCGCGGTGCCCCCCTCGTGGTCCCTGACCGCACGCCCGAACGGCTTCCACTTCCGCGTCGGCGAGGAGGAGATCCGCCTGACCGTGTATCCCGACGCGACCGAGGCAGGCGAGTTCGAAGCGCTCCCACGTGATGGGACCGAGCACGAAGAGGTGCTGCCGACCGGCGCGCTCTACTACCGTCGCCAAACGGCAGACCACACCTCGGTGTTTGTGAAAGTGCGCCTCGCCGGCGACCGCAGTTGGGTCTGCAGCACGAATCCGCACTACGAATCGGTGTGCCGCTCGCTCCGCGCCGTCTCGCGCTAGGACACTGCGGTGCAGACGCGCGAGCGCCTCGGCGGCGGGACATCGCGCCCATCCCACCAGTCGCTCCGCCGAAATGCTCGAGCCATTCGGCGTCGGCTTGGCGACCTGGACACGGAGGGACGCGCCGCAGAGGGACCTCCGCCGGGACATCGAGTCAGCGCGCCGCAGCCTCCTGCTCATCGACGAACCGCGCCAGCGCGACGTCCAGCTCGGCCATCGTTTGGACCTGACGGTGCGAAGGCAGTCGCGCGAACGCGCCCTCGAGCATCATGCCCAGATGGGCGCGGCGACCCGGGCCCGAGCGAAACCCGATGACCGGCACGCCCAACGTGAGGGCCTGTGCGAGCTCCATCGCCACGCCAGCGCCAGGGCGATCGAAGACCACGATGAGGAGCGACGAGGCCACGACCCCGGCTTCGTTGCCTTCGAGGATCCCAACCGCGTCCTCGATCCCCTCGAGCTCGACCTGCGGCAGGAAGGGCCTCAGCCCGTGCGACCGGCAGACGCGTGCGATGCGTTGGTTGAGTCGCTGGTGCCACTGGGTCGAGACCCGTGAGCTGACGAAGGCCTGCTTCACTTTCGCCACCATCGTCGCGCTGCGCCCCACGCGCGTTCGGACAGCGAGAACGCCGGTCGCCAGACGCGCTGCATCCGGGCGGTGGTGAAGGCTTCGGCGGTCATCGGAGGATGGGTGGGGCGGACGCCGCGGCGGAGGAGCACGTCTGGCGGGAAGAGGACGGTCGAAGGCGAGGCGCCGGCGAAGTAGACCATGGCATAGCGCGCAGACCGCCAGTCCGGGCCGTCGGGGTTGCGGACGCGGTGGAGCGAGCTGGGCAAGAGGCCACCGCTGAGTCGCTCGAGCTGGTCCGCGAGCGTGACCACCATCTGGTCGGGTCCCACGGGCTCGAGGCGCTGCCAGCGGCCGTCGGGCGCGCAGACCTCCAGGCCTGGCCCGGACGCGGAGGGCAGCAGCCCGAACAAGCCCGCGCCGGTGTGTGCGACCGCGCGCTCTTCCCCGAGGGGAGGGCGCTTCACGGGCGGGTAGTGCACGAGTCGAAGCATGTGCGGCGCGCCGTCCACCATCTCGATGAAGGGAGCCTCCGGCAGGTCGAGCAGGGCCGCAAACAGACGCATGACAGAGGCGGTGCATCGGGCGAAGGCGCGGTCGAGCGACGCGAGCGTGGAGCGCAGGGTCGGGCGCTCGGCGACATCGTGGTTGCGCGGGTAGGCCTCCGGGTAAGCGGCTCGCAATCGGTGTCCGTGAGGCGGCTGATGGGCGTGGTGCCAGACGGCCTTGAGGTCGGGCTGAGAGCCCAGCAGCGCCTGCTCTCCACGGCGGAGGTAGCCCACGGGGGTCTCGCCGATGCCATGGCGTCGCAGCGTGGGCGCGGGGAGCGCAAACAGCGCGCGGGCTTCGTCGTAGCCGGTCTCGATGGCGTCAGACGGGACGCCGTGGTTTTCCAGCACGAGGAAGCCGAAGGTGGCGAGGTCGTCTCGCGCGCGCTGCACCATCGAGGCGTCGCCCCCGAGAAACGCCCCGAGATCCACCCGCGCCATGTCGGACGCCTGCAACCCGACGCTCATCGGCGCCGTCCCCAGAGCGTCAGGCTGCTCACCGGACCGAGTCCCGCGCGTCCCGGATGGCGCTCGGTGCGTCGGCGGCGGACCTGCATCCACGGGTTGAGCGCTCGCTCGAGCGCCTCAGGGCGGGCCCTCACGGGACCGCGTCGACGTACGTCCCAAAGCGCGCGCTTGATGAAGTGCATCAGGATGTACTGGCCGCGCGGCGCGACCCGTTCGTGAAGCAGCTCGAAGTAGCGCTTGCGGGCGTCGCCGCGAAGGGAATGCAAGCACCCGAGGTCGACGACGAGGTCGAACCGGTCGGCCGGCAGCGCGAGCACGTCGGCCTGCTCGACGCGGATTCGCACCCCGGCGTCGTCGGCGCGTTGGCGTGTCCATCGCACCGCCTTCGGGTCCCGGTCGACGGCGGTCACGTGATGCCCCGCTTGGGCCAAGGCCACCGCGTCGACGCCTGCGCCGCATCCGAGGTCCAGCACACGGAGCGGGCCGCCTTCGTTGGCCGCCTCCATCACCCACGCGTGCGGGCGTCGCCGATGCCACGGGAGGTCCTCGGCGCGACGCGCGCGTCGGTAGAGTCGACGGGTGTCGGCTTGTTCGCCCACGCGCCAGGGTCGCATCCCTCGGCGCGTCGCGGAAGGTGCAAGCGAGCCTCAGCCCTCGTCGAACGGCAGCTGGATCTCGCGCGAGGCCGTCTCGTAGACCTCGCGGTCGGTCTCGAAGTACGTCGCGATCGACGACGCGATGGCGGTCGCGATCTGCCGGGCAACGAGCCGTTGGTCGGGCGAGGTCGGCAGCGGCATGCCGGTCTCCGGGTCGAACGTGCACACGAGATCCTTGCGCACCTCGATGCCCACCGAGCTGGGGCGCTCCGGCGAGCGACGGTAGTCCTGGACCACGGTGGAGTCGCGCACGAACCGGGCGACGTGTTGGTACGCGTCGTGGGCCTCTAGCAGCGGTCCTCGACGGTGGTCGTCGACGCGCCGGAACCGGTGAAGGAACGAACGCAGCTCCTCGGCCTCGGCGAGACGGAGGTTGGTGTCGGCGAGCATCATGAACACGCGCTCGTACGGCGCCTCGCCGACCGTCTCCGGGAATGCCTGTTCGAAGCGGCGACGGAGGAACTGGAAGTAGTGCCAGACCTGGGCGCGCATCTCGATGCTGCCGTCGGGCAATGCGTACGGGTGGTTGTGAATGACCCGAAAGCCCGAACGCTCGAGGTTCAGGCTCATGCGGTCCCGGAGGATGCGACTGCACGTCGACTCGGCCAGGTGGTCCGGATACATCGGATCGAAGACGCCATAGGGCAGCTGGGCGTCGCGCTGGTAGCTGAGCGGGAGGCTGATGATGCTGACGTGCGCGCGCTTGTTCTGGCTCTCGTGCGCCTCGTCGTAGGTGTGCATCGAGAGCCCGATGAGGCTGTCCGTGACGACCGACTCGATGGTGCGCGAGATGGGGTCGTAGAAGCTCTCGAGCAGGTCGCTCTTTTCGTGGTGGTCGAGCGCGGCGCCGTAGAGCGGCCCGATGGCGAGCGCCTCGAGGGCCTCGCGGTTGTCCGGCGGCGTGCTCCCCGGGAAGCGGTTGAAGTCCATCAGCACGCGCGCCACACGGCACGAGGCGTACGTGGGGGCGCCGAGCGCGGCCGTCAGCTCCTCGGCGACGAGATTGGCGCCCCAGTCCCGCATCTCCACGAACTGCCGGCGCAGCTCGGTCGGGTCGACCACCGGCTCTCCGTTCGGCCGCACCCGGAACCGCTTCGGGATGGCCTGCCCGTCGTGCACGGCGTAGACGGCGATGCGTTCGCGGATGCCCGGCGGGAGTTGGTGATCGCCGCGCCCCTCGACGGGCACGAGCTCGAACGGCGGGTCGCACGGGCGGTCGAAGTCGATGGGGGAGGGCATCTGCCCGGGAGCGTGGCAGGCCAGGCGCGTCCGGCAAGTGCGGCCGGACCATGCCCCGATTCCGGCTGGTCCCGGCGCGCGACCCGACGCATCCTTCCGGCACCATGGAGTTCGAACCCGTCGCCGGCGCGATCGGAGCCGAGGTCCTCGGGGTCGACCTGACCACGCCGGTCTCCGACGCCGACGCCGAGACCCTCCGCCACCGCCTCGCCACGCATCAAGCGCTGTTCTTCCGAGACCAGCCGATGGCGCCCGCGGACCACCGCGCGCTGGCCCACGTGTTCGGCGAGACGCAGCCCCATCCCGCCTACCCGACCGTGGAGGGATACCCGGAGTTGTCCATCCTCGAGGTGACCGAGGCGTCCCCGCCGAAGATCGACACCTGGCATACCGACATGACGTTCATGGAGCGTCCGCCGCTGGGCTCGATCCTGCACGGTCGTGTCATCCCGCCCTACGGGGGCGACACGCTCTTCGCGAGCCTCACGCGCGCGTACGAGACCTTGTCGGCGGAGCTGCGCACCATGCTCGACGGGCTCGAGGCCGAGCACTCGTTCGCCCATGGATTTCGCCACAGCCTCGCCGAGCC
Source organism: Sandaracinaceae bacterium (assembly GCA_045106715.1). Classification (GTDB taxonomy): domain Bacteria; phylum Myxococcota_A; class Polyangia; order Polyangiales; family Sandaracinaceae. The sequence goes on along the minus strand of JBGCFC010000175.1, from coordinate 7,481 downwards.
GGGTGGCCTCGAACGCCTCAGCCCCAGCGTCCAGAGGAACCCGCCACGGCGCCACCCGGTCGTGCGCATCCACCCCGTCAGCGGGGCCAAGGCCCTGTTCGTCAACCGGCTCTTCACCACGCGGATTCTCGGCATCGACGAGCGTCAGTCCGACGCGCTGCTGCGCATGCTGTGTGATCACATCGTGCTCCCCGAGCACACCTGCCGGTTCCGCTGGCGCCGCGATTCGGTGGCTATCTGGGACAACCGCGCAACCCAGCACCGCCCGGTGAATGACTTCTGGCCGGGGCATCGGGTCATGCAGCGGATCACCATCGCGGGCGATGTGCCCGTCTGAGACCGAGCGCAGGTGTAAGTCCTCGTGAGAAGACGCGTCCGCACCGGGGACATCGCCTTGCCTCAAGACGCGAGTGGCCGTGTGGGCTGCATCGCGGGTGGCTGCACCCTGGCCGATTGGGAGACCGACGCCACCGGGTTCACCTGCGCTGAGGAGGGTGTGATTGGCCGCCCGCTTCGAGGTGCGCTGTCCTGGCGACGGCGGGTTCGACCGGGTCTGGAGTGCGGTGACTGCTGCTCCGACCTCACCGGTGGCCGCGCTCTGACTCAGATGATGCCGGGCGCGCCGAGCGATTCGAGCACGACCCGCAACGGAGTCACCACGATGGATCTCGCGAGCTACAGCTGCAGCTACCAGTTCGACAGCTGAACCGGAGTCGCGAACCCCATGGCGGGGTTCCAGAACCTGCTACGCTCGCGCGATGCCGAGCTGGCCCGCGCGATTCGTCCGTCGCCGCCTCCTGCACGCCAACCAAGACTTCCGGGTCGATGCGGTCACGGATGCCGACGGGGTGGTGGGTGTCTCGGTGAGCGTTCCGGACGGCACAGCGATCGATGCCGCACACCGCTCCGCGCTCGAGCGCCTCGCCGAGGGGCATCGCGTCGAGCAGGGCAACCTCCTGCTCCCATGTGTCGCGGTCGAGCTCGACGGACCCTCCCCGCACGCCTTCTTCGACGCGCGCCCGACCATCTCGGGCCAAGGCGTAGTCAGAGCGCTGCAGGCGCAGACCGAGAAGGTCCCGTACTCGGAGGCGGCGGTCATCATTAACCACGTCATCGCCGGCGTGAACGCGGCGCGTGAACGAGGCGACGCGTCGCTGTGCCTGTCGCGACTCAGCTGGTCGAACTTCATCGTCGACCCCGACGGCGTCCTGCACCTTCTCGGCTGCGGACACAATGTGGTCTGCGACGACCGGCACGGGAACCTCGCACAGCCGATCGGCGTGCCCGCCATGCCCATGTTCGAGAGCCCCGCCTACGGAGCCGGAGGGCTGCCGAACGAGGGCACGGTGCTGTACGCGAGCGCGGTCTTCCTGCACTCGATGATGCACCTCGTGAGCCTGCCCAAGGTCCTCGCCGACGCGATCGCCACGGGCATGGACACGGCCTCGGATGGCACGCCGCTCGAGCTCTGGTCGATGGCGAACATCGTCGGGGCGGTGGGCCAACGGCAGGCGACTCTCCGCGAGACGTGGGAGCGGACACGCGCCAACCTCTTCAAGTGGGGGAACACCGCACCCGCGAAGAAGCAGACCGTGATCGCGCGCATGCTGGCGGCCAAAGACTGCAGCCAGGAGCCGGTCGACCCCGCGCACCGTCTCACCGTGGGCCCCGACGAGGTGAAGGTGGACGGATCGATGGTGGACCTCGGCAAACAGCCCACCTTGCGGCGCATCCTCGACGCCCTCTTGGCGGCACGAGCCCGCGACACGCCGCTCGACGTCTGGGGGCTGTGGGAGGCGGGCTGGCCGGGCGACAAGGCGGAGCCGGACTCCGCGCGCAACCGAGTGCACGTGGCGCTCTCTCGACTGCGGCGGGCCGGGCTCGGGTCCTGCGTCGAACGAGACAGTGGCGGGTATCGGATCGGACGGGATGTGCTCGTCGAGCGCGTTCCGTGAAGCGACGACCCTCTGTCGCGGCGGCCTGCGTGTCGGCCCTCAGCTCCGGATGTGCCAGCGAGCGCGCTTGGCGGACTTCTCGTAGACGATCTTCCCGCTTTCTTCGAGCCGGTCGACGAGGTACGCAGCACGGGACGGGGTGACGCCCCACTTGTCGCGCAGCGCACGCTGCATCCTGCGCTTCCCGCCCAGGTAGCCGCGCGGCAGGCGCCGGCCGAAGCGTCGGCGAATGGCCCGTACAACCGGCTTGAGCGGGACGGGGTTTTTCACCTCGACCAGGGGCGCCGACACGGTGTGCCGTTCGACCTCGATGTTCGCGTCTTGCATTCCCACGCTCACGCGGCGAAGGCGGCGCGGACTTCGTCGTCGTAGCTCAGCCACGTGTCCGAGTTGGACGCGACCTCGTTGGCCACGTTCTTCAACGTCTCTTCCGCTTTCGGTGTGCGCGGGATCGTGTAGACGCCGGTTCCGTCGCCGAGGCTCGGGCTCCAGCGCACGAACACACGCGCCTTCGGGAAGCGTTCGGCCACACGGGCGCGCAGCCGCTCGAGGTACTGGCGGACGCTCACTTCGGCGTGCAGGCCGATGGGGTCCGCGTCGCGGAGGATTTCGGGGCCGGTGCTGATGTCGATGGTCTTCGGAATCATGATCTCCTGAGGGGTTGGGGTGGGTCGGTTCAAGCTAGGTGAACTGCAGGCAAGGAAAAGGGGCCTCGCCGCGGCGCGTTCCGGGGGGAGGTCAGCGGCGAGGCCCGAAGCTCAGGCGGCGACGACGATGGCCGGGGTCTCGGCCATGGCGGGCTCGTCCATGCGCATCTCGTGGCGCATCTGCTCGATCCGCTTCTGCGCCTTCGGCCGCAGCGTGGCCCACATGAAATCCGTGACGTCGAGGAAGTCACGCGGCGCAAACCCGTTGTCGGTGAGTCGCTCTTCGACCGCCTTCGTCATCTGCACCAACCGCTCGTAGAGAAGCCCCATCGGGTGGTCCGACACAGCCAAGCCCGGCGCCATCCAGCGCGCCTGCAGCGAGTGCACCTTGGTGCGCACGGCGACGTGCTCCTTCGGCGACGTGGTGCCGAGCAGGACGGTCGCCAGGCCCCAGCTGGGGCTCTTGCCAACCGTCCGCTCGAGCATTCGGCAGTACGCGTCGAACCGGATCGCGAGCTTGGACTGCCCGAACAGCATTGCGTGCAGGCTGTGGGCGAAGTCCTCGAAGTGCGCTTCGTCCATGGCGGCAAATGCTTTGCGGTCCTTGGCGGTGACCAGGTCCGTCATCGCGATGACCTTGCCTGCGGCCGTGTGGATCCCGGCGTAGTCCTCGGCCTTGAGCATCGCGCGGAGCTTGTCCCGCGTCAGCGCGTCCGCCTTCTCGACCACCGCGTCTCGGTGTCGCTTGAGGGGGCGCTTGCGGCCATCGCCGCGGTGGTGCGACGCGTACTCTTCGTCCTGGAACCCCTGGCCGAACAACTCGCGGAAGTAGGCCTGCTGCTCTTCCATCGAGACCGCGGTGCCGTTGTCTTCGGCGCGCGCGGCAAGCTCGTCGTTCATGGCGGCGAGGGCACGGATGACGCTGCGGCTCACGTCGAGCGGGCGGTCGACGGCGTCGAGCAAGTGATAGTAGCCGTCCTTGAAGGTCCGGATGCGCCCGTCCTGGAACTGCATCTTCACGCGGTCGTCGAGCTTGCGGAGGATGATGCTGAGCCCCCAGCTCTCCCGCTTCGTGTGGCGGAACAGCGTGTTCGATGCGGCCTTCACCGGGAGGCAGGCGAGCGCGCTGGGGACGGTCTGGACGGGCGTAGTGACGGAATCGAACAAGATGGGTCCTTCTTTGATGGCCTACGGGATGCGACTCCGCCGCGCTTCAGGTCCCGCGCGGCTGCGGCTCTCGATGAGCCAAGTCCAGCCGCGCTCAGGACGCTGAAATGCCCGAACAACCACGCGGGATGCCGAGCGGAGCCTTGATGCAAGTCACTTAGATGCGAGCCGGATCCGCGAATGTGTTCGCGGTGGCTTCGCCTCCGCCGGCAAGCCGGCAGTCAAGATGGCCTGCCGGATGGCGGGCGCGTGTCTTGCGGTGTCTCGTCGTCGTGGCCAGCATCACCATCACGTGTCGGAGCACGGAAATGACGAGATGCAGCTCTCGGCGACTCGGTGGTTCTAGCTTGAAACGAGGGGAAAGTCAAGGGTTCCGCGTCTGAGGCGCGCTCAGCGGGCCGTCTAGCGGCTCTCGCGTGAAGGTAGGCGCACGTATGTGGGCGGTGCCGTCGTGCCTCCCGAGAGGTGGCAAGGACGCCTGCCGGTTGCGGCCGCACGCCCGCCTCGTCCGGGCATGCTCAATGCGGGAGGATCAGACGATCACTCCGCCGAAGCGCAGCACCGAAACCCGGTGGAGTAGTCGTGGTGACTCCTGGAGTGCGCCGTGGTGCGGTACCCGCAGCCCTCGCCGTTGATGCGCGTGTCGGCGTAGAACCCGCCTCGGAACGTGCCGGATGCATCGCTCGTCCACTCGTGCAGGTTGCCCATCAGGTCGAGCACGCCCTCCGGCGTCGTGCACTCCGGGTGCGCGCCGGTGAGCGCGACCGAGTCGGGGATCTGGTTGATGCAGGCGTCGTCCAGCTCCGACCAGATCCAGTCGGCGGACGTCCCGAAGCGCTCCACCGCCGGGTGCGACGCGCGTGCGTCGTTGCAGACTCCCGGGCGACGGGTGTTGCCGTAGGGATAGGTACGACCGGCGGCGCCCTGACAGGCCGAGAGCCATTCGGTGTTCGAGCACAGCCGCTTGCCAGCCGATTCACATGCGTCCGCGGCTTGGCGACCGTTGATGTAGCCCTGCGGCACCGCGTTTCGAAGCGACACGGCGGCAACCCGGTTCGTCCCCGGGTTGTGAAATGGGGACCAGCTCCCGATGGGCGTGCCCGCGCCGTCGACCAAGACGAGCGAGGCCTCGAAGCGGTCGATGCAGAAGGCGCCGAGGTTCACCATGCCGGGTGGGCAGCCCGCGTCGCCGGGCTCTTCGGTCTGCCCCGCGTTTGGGGTAGGACGGTCGGACGGATCACAGGTGCCGCCCGGGGTCGCCCGAACCGTGCAGCACTGGATGCCCGCTGGGCCAGGGCAGAGCCCAGGGGTCGACGTGCCGGCGCAGTCCGAGGTCCGCTGGCATGTGCCGGAGACACCGCTGGCCGTGCAGGCCGTGCCGACGAACGGGTCGCTGGGCTCCGCGGGATCGCTCGGCTCGGCGGGCTCGCTTGGCTCGGCGGGCTCGCTCGGCGCTCTGGCCACCGTGCACCCAGTGTTCCCTGACGCTTCGACGCACCCGCACGAGCCACACGCCTCGCGGCTGCGCCATCGACCGTCGCAGCACTGCCAAGACGCGCTGCAGGCGGTGTCGGCATAGGTCCCCCCGAAGCTGTGTGTGCAGCTCGCGCCGGAAGGAGTCGTCGGAGCGGGGCCTGGCTCGGGCATCGGCTCGGGCATCGGTTCGGGGGTCGGCCCTGGGGCGGGCGGCGGCGGCGCGGCCCCTGACGCGCGGGCCCGCAGGGTGTCGAGACGGGACAACAGGTGTGCGCCTGGGCAGCTCGTGCTCTGCCCACGGTGCTGGTTGTGCCCGAGCACGCTGCTGCTGTCGACGCTGATGCCGTAGACGCGGCTGAGCCGGCCGATGAGGGCCGCCGCGGCGTCGAGGGAAGCGTCGTTGGGCGTGCGGCTGCCGCTCAGAGAGCCGCAACCGCTGGAGTGGAAGCAGCCGATGAAGGAGATGCCGATGTTGTCGGTGTTGTTGCGACCGACGTGCGCGCCGAGCAACTCGAGCGGGCGTCCCTCGTAGACGCGACCGTCCTGCCCGACGAGGAAGTGGTAGCCGACGTCGCACCAGCCCCGCGAGTCCATGTGAAACCGCTGAATGCCCCGCACCTGGCGCTCCGGGTTGGCCGAGCCCGAAACCGTGTGGTGCACGGCCATCCGCGATTTGCTCGCGTTCGGGCTGGAGCAACGGGTTCGACGGGCCCCCCACTCGGCCCGGGTCACGATGCCGAGGTCGCTCAGCTCACTCCGCAGGGCGCCGCGCGAGACCCCCACGTCGTCCACCTCGTCGCCGGCCATGTCGGGGAGTTCGGGCACCACCGCGCTCCATCGGAGGTGAGCGATGTGGGGGGCCGCGGTGGCCACCATGCGGATCTGAGCGCCGTCCGCCGTGCGCGCGAGATCCACGATGGCCACGTGGTGGTCCTCTTCCGACCACGTCGCGGCCAAGGGGCGCCAGTCTCCGACCGGCTCGCCATCCACCATCCCGCGTGCTTCGAGCGCGGGGAGCGGCCCGGAGGCGTCGAGACCGAGCAGCGCACCCACCCGGCTCGCTCCGTCGGGGGCGTGCAGCTCGGGTGAAACGAGCCAGCCTCCCTCGGCTTCCCAGTCGCTGAGGTCGGCGGCGGAGAGCCGCATCTCGTGCTGTTCATGCGACAGCCGCTCTTCACCCCCGCCGATCTGTGCGGTGCAGCCGGTGAGAACGAGGCAGAGACCCAGGCTCGTGGTGCGCGTCATGCGTGTCGACACTCCACGCACCGTGCCAAGCCGACTCCCGGCGGTGTGTTTCGACGACTGCGGCCTGCGCACGGCAGATCGGGGGCGGGCGCGTCGAGAACAGGGCGCGCCGGCCGTGCACGGTGTTCAGAATCTGGACGGTGTCATTCGGTGGCCGCGCAGCACCGAAACCCCGTGGAGTAGTCGTGGTGACCCGTCGAGTGCGCCGTCGTGCGATAGAGGCAGCCCTCGCCGTTGATGCGCGTGTCCGCGTAGAAGCCGCCGCGGAACGTGCCGGATGTGTCGCTCGTCCACTCGTGCAGATTGCCCATCAGGTCGAGCACGCCCTCCGGCGTCGTGCACTCCGGGTGCGCGCCGGTGAGCGCGACCGAGTCGGGGATCTGGTTGATGCAGGCGTCGTCGAGCTCCGACCAGATCCAGTCAGCGCTCGTCCCGAATCGCTCCACCGCCGGGTGCGTCGCGCGCGCGTCGTTGCACACCCCCGGGCGACGCGTGTTGCCGTACGGGTAGGTGCGACCGGCGGCGCCCTGGCACGCGGAGAGCCACTCGTTGTTCGAGCAGAGCCGCTTGCCGGCCGTCTCACATGCGTCCGCCGCCTGGCGTCCGTTGATGTACCCCTGCGGCACGGCGTTTCGAAGCGAGACGGCGGCGACCCGGTTCGTCCCGGGGTTGTGGAACGGGGACCAGCTCCCGATCGGCGTGCCCGCGCCGTCGACCAGGACGAGCGAGGCCTCGAAGCGGTCGATGCAGAAGGCGCCGAGGTTCACCATGCCCACAGGGCAGCCCGTGTCGCCGGCTTCTTCGGTCAGCCCCGCGTTCGGGGTCGGCATGTCGGACGGGTCACACGTCCCCGCTCCCGCATCGGTTCGCGCCGTGCAGCACTGAACCTCGGCGGGCCCAGGACACAGGCCCGGCGTCGATGTGCCCGTGCATTCGGAGGTGTACTGGCAGCTCCCCGAGACGCCGCCGGCCGAGCAGGGCGTGCCGACCC
>JBGCFC010000174.1:0-31729 GCA_045106715.1 Sandaracinaceae bacterium | reverse complement strand
GCGCAGCTTCAGCCGCAGCCTCCGCGGCAGGAGCTTCAGCCGGAGCAGCCTCGGCCGGCGCGGCCTCGGCGGGCGCAGCTTCAGCAGGAGCAGCCTCGACCGCAGGAACCTCGAGCGCGCGGCGGCGCATCAGGTTGATGACCTTGCGGACGCGGTCCGAAGGCTTGGCGCCGACGCTCAGCCAGTGGTCGACGCGGTCGAGCTCGAGCCGGATCTCGTCGTCCGGGCGGGACGGGTCGTATGTGCCGACCTGCTCGAGAAAACGACCGTCCCGCGGGGACTCGGAGTCCGCAACGACGATGTGGTAGTAGGGGCGCTTCTTGGCGCCGTGTCGCGCCAATCGAATCTTGACCATCAGAAGCCTCGGGTCGTGAAATTCACCGCCCACCGAGACGTTCGGTGGCTGCGGGACGGCGGAAGCTAGCCGGGGGACCCTAGGTCGTCAAGCGGCGGTGTGAAGGTCGTGGGTCCGGGCGCACAGCAAAGGCTTCGGCCGTCGGCATTTTCGCTGGATGCTGCTAAATCTCGGGGCGTGAGCAACTCGTCACGAACCCCGCGGAGGCGACTGGCCTATGCGCCCCTCGCGGTGGCCGCCCTCACCCTCCTCACTGGCTCGGGGGGGTCCTGTTCCGAGGAGCGCCGGCCGACCACGACGCCGGACCCGTCAGACGAGACGGTGCAAGCCGCCGCGCTGCCCCCGCCCGTGCTGCGTGTCCTCTTGGTCACCGATCTGGACGGCTACCTGGAGCCGTGCGGCTGCACGAGCCGTCCCCTCGGCGGCATCGACCGCATGAGCGCGCGGGTCCGGGCGCTCGCGGCCGAGGGTGTGCCCACGGTCACCGTGGCCGCCGGCAACCTTTTCTTCCACGGAGCCCCGCACGGTGCGGACGCGGAACGCGCGGAGGTCCAGGAACGGCTGCGCGCCGAGACGCTGACCGGGATTCTCGAACGCGTGGGGCTGACCGCCGCAGTACCGGGTCCGCTCGACTTTGGCTACGGGACGGAGCGCTTCGAGGCGCTGGCGCAGGCGTCGAGCTTCCCGCTCCTCGCGCAGGTGGAGCGCACACACACACCGGAGGGCGACGAGGCCTCTGCTCCGGAAACCGACGCCTTCTTTGTGCCATCCGTCACCCGACAGCTCGGCCCCCTGACGGTCGGCATCCTCGGCCTGGCGCAGCTCGAGGGGCCGGACGGGACACTTCCGGATGGCCTCTCCGCGGGCGATGGCGACCTGATCGCTGCCGGCCAGCGTGAGGCAGACGCGCTCCGGGAGGCCGGCGCAGACGTCGTCATCGCACTGGTGACCGCGGACCGCCGCACCGCGCGCCGCATCGCGAGCCGCGTGGAGGCCGTGGATGTCGTCGTGCACGGCGGCGTGGACGAAGCCGACGTGGGCCCACCGTCCGAGATCGACGCGGCGGCGCTCGTCAGCGCCGGACGCCAGGGCCAGGGCTTGGTCGTCTTGGATCTCTGGCCAGAGGACGGGAGCGATCGCTGGGTGGACGTGAGCGCTTGGACGCGAGAATCGCAGCGCACCCATCTGACGGGTCAGATCACGTCGCTGGAAACGCGGATCGCGGAATGGGAGACATCCGGCGCCAACGCCTCGGATCTCGACGCGCAGCGCGCACGGCTGGTCGAGCTGAGGCGCGAGCGAGCGGGCCTCTTGGCCGCACCCTCCTTCGAAGGCGCGCAGGCCTTCCGCGCTCGCTACGAGGAGCTCCCGCCTGAGGCCGGTCGCGACAGCGCCGTCACCGAACGCATGGCGGCGCTCGACGTTCGCGTCAACGACCACAATCGCGAGGCGTTCGCGGACTGGACGCCGGAACCGGCGGCCGAGGGACAGCCGCACTACGTCGGCGCCGAGGCCTGCTCGACTTGCCACACCGCGGCGTTCCGATGGTGGCGCGGACACAACCACGGTCGGGCGTACGCGACGCTCGAGGACCAGCACAAGAACTACAATCTGAGCTGCGTCGGGTGCCACGTGACCGGCTACCTCCAGCCCGGAGGGTCGACCGTGACGCATGTGGAGAACCTCCAGGATGTCGGGTGCGAGACCTGCCACGGACCGGGTTCCCAGCACGTGAGCAACCCGACCGGGGCCGAAGTCAACGTCGCGCGGGACGCCCCTTCTCGCCTCTGTGTGCGCTGCCACAACGAAGAACACAGCGACACGTTCGACTACGACTCCTACCGGGCGCGGCTGCTCGTCCCCGGACACGGGCAGCCGATCCAATGAGTCAGGCTTCGCTGGCGCGTTGGGAGCTGCAGGCGCTCTTTGCGCTCGCCTCGTGCGTCCTGATCGCCGCATGCGGCGCCGTGCAGGCACAAGACGCCGAGCGCGTGCTCGAGGGGCGCGCCAGCTACTACTCGGACACGCTGGCTGGCCACACGACCGCCAACGGCGAGACCTACGACCCCGGCGCCCTCACCGCCGCGAGTCGCGACCTGCCCTTCGGCACGCGGGTGCGGGTGATCCGCGTCGATACTGGGGAGACCGTCACCGTGCGCATCAACGATCGCGGCCCGTTCGGCGATCGTCGGCGCATCCTGGACCTGAGCCGCGCCGCCGCCGAGCAGCTCTCGATGATCCGCGCAGGGGTCGTGGAGATCCGCGCGGAGGTCCTCGCCGCCAATTGAGCCGTCAACGGAAACGCTGCTCGGGACCGGAAGGCGAGTAGATCTGAATCGCGCGGAGCGGTTGTGAACCGTCGCCCCGAAAATCGTGGAGCACGCCTGGGGGCACGTAGAGCGCGGAGCCGGAACGAACGGGGACACGTCGGTCGCCCAGCAGCATCGTGCCTGATCCCGTGTCGATGTAGATCAGCTCCGCCGCGTCGGGGTGACGATGTTGGGGCACGGCCAGCGCGGGGTCTCCGTCCAGTACGCTCAGGCCGCCGTGACGCGCGCCCTGGCCGTCCTCGTCCAAGAGTATCCGAACTCGAAGCTGACCCCCGAGCGCCGTGAGCGGCTGGGTCGTCGACTCGTGACCGACCCGATTCAGGACGAAGCGAGGGTCCTCCGCGGTCGGGGCGAGGCAGGTCTCGCCCTCCTCCGGGCCCGCCGATTCCATCTGTGGCTCACCGTTTCGCCGGACGAAGGCCACCAGCGTCCGAGCGACGTTCTCGGAAGCGTTCCGAATGATTCCATCGGCTTCTGCGCCAAACCGAACCGCGTCTCGAGCATAGAGGTTCATCGGCGCGCGCGGCGAGGCGACACCGGTGCCCGCTGCCAGCACGGTGCCTTCACGAACAAACACGAGCACGTCCTGGCAGGGGCCCGAGGCAGGACGGAACGTGCCGCCGGGGTTCAGCTGCAGGGCCGCGAGCCGCACACGGACCGGGCCGGCGGGGCGCGGATCGAACTCGATCGGCCGCCAGACCACGGGCTCGGGACCCGTGGGAACGATGTTTCGGATGACCGGCGCGGCGGCGGACGCGGGGACCGGCATCGCCTGGGACTCGATGGACGCTGCGTCCATGCCGCCTGCGCTGCCCACGTCGGCCGCGCCGGCTTCGTGACTCTCGGGCGGGGCGCCTCCGCAGCCCGAGAGGATCAGGAATGCGACAACGACAGCGTACCGACGATCAGCCCACCGACGATCAGCCGGCGGTGCTGCCGCCGCAGCTCGAACCTGCGCCTGCCGTGCACCCGAAGCAATGCCGGTCGGTCTGGATGCGGCGCCGCGAGAGGGTGTCGAAGTCGAAGTCACGGACATGTGGAGAGGCGCTCGCATCGCTCGGTCCGCCCGGGAGCGCGACCGGCAGATCGAGCATCTGGTTGAAGTCGCAGTCGAAGAGGATGCCATCCCAGCCGACCGAGATGGTGTTCCGGCACATGGCGCTCGAGGCCGCGGCAGGGTTGAACGAGGAGACCAGCTCCTGCACGTAGGTGTCGAGGTTGTCGGACTCGATCAGCCATTCGAGGTACCGGCTGATCGGCATGTTCGTGATGCAGAAGAGTGAATCGAATGTGACACCGTGTCGTGCGACGAGCTCGCGCTTCCACTCCCGCTCGAGCGCGGCCTGATCGCCCGGCAGGAACGCGCCCACCGGGTTCGTGACCAGCACCAGGCGGCGGTCGGGGTCTCCCTTTCCGTAGCCATGCTCGTTCAGACGGGTCAACGCGCGGATCGACTTCTCAAAAACGCCGTCGCCGCGCTGCCGGTCCGTGCTGAGCCGGGCGAAGTGCGGCAGGGAGCACACGACCTCGACCTGGTTGTCGGCGAAAAACGCCGGCAGGTCGCGGTGTGACGGCGTCTCCAAGATGGTGAGATTGCAGCGATCGATGACATGGCGGCCGAGCGCGCGGCACTGCTGGACGAACCAGCGAAAGTCCGGATTCAGCTCCGGCGCGCCGCCCGTGATGTCCACCACGGGGATGCCGCTGACCTCGAGGGCGCGAAGACACGCCTCCATGGTCTCCCGCGTCATCACCTCGGTGCGGTCGGGCCCCGCGTCGACATGACAGTGACGGCACGTTTGATTGCAGAGCTTGCCGACGTTGACCTGGAAGATCTCGATCTTCGTGGGCTGATAGGGGCTCTGGCCCGTGCGTGTCAGCGCTTCGTCGAACTCCTCGCCGATCCGGATGCCGCGGAGACGCTCCAGCTGAGACTGGGGCTGCGATAGCGGGAGGCGGCGGGAGAGCAGGCTCTTGGTGCGGGCCTTCACATCGGCGGTGGTCACATCGACAGCTTTCCGGCCCGGTTCCGCATCTGGATGCCGTGCACGAGAGAGGCGCCCCCCCGGATCGCGGCGGCGACATGCACCGCCTCCGTCATTTGGTCCATGTCCGCGCCCTTCCGCAAGCAGTCCTTGCTGTAGCTGTCGATGCAGTACGGACACTGGATCGCGTGGGCCACGCCGAGGGCGATGAGCGCCTTTTCGCGGGCGGTGAGCGCGCCGTCTTCGAAGACGGCTCCGTAGTACTCGAAGAACTTCTCCGCGAGCTCGGGGCGGTTCTCGCCGATGTCGCCGAACTTCGAGAGGTCTTCGTGGTCGTAGTAGTGGCTCATGCGGTGCTCGGTACGGGATCCGGGAGCGATGGTTACGCGAGAGGTAGCACGCAACGCCGGCGAAGCGACGTGAGCGGCCTGCGCGAGATTCTGCCGCTTTTCTGACCCCACTGGATCGCATTGATAGCTTCGGGCTGATGCTTGCGCTGGCTGAAGAGACGATCGCGACCGGTGCGCTGAGCCTGCGTCGCTGCCGCACCTGCGGTGAGGAATACCCGAGCGACTACGTCGTCTGCCCGCGGGACTCCACGGCCCTCGGAATCGACCGCGACGCCGAGGACCCGATGCTCGGCATCGTGCTGGCCGGGACGTTCCGCGTCGCACGAAACCTCGGCCGCGGCGGGATGGGCCGGCTCTACGAAGCCCACCACACGCGACTCGACCGGCGGTTCGCGGTCAAGGTGCTGCACGAAGCACAGTCCCGCTCGCGGGACGCCCGACGCCGCTTTGACCGCGAGGCCCGAGCGCTCTCTCGCATCCGCTCCGACTATGTGCTCGACGTCATCGACGTGCTACCGACGCCGGACGGACGCACCGCGTTGATCACGGCGCGACTCGACGGTGAGGACCTCAAGGTGCGGCTCGACCGCGTCGGCACCCTCCCCCTGGCCGAGGCGATCCCGATCGCGCGCCAGGTCTGCCGGGGGCTCGCCGCCGCGCACGCCGAAGGCGTCATCCACCGCGACATGAAGCCGTCGAACCTCTTTCTGGAGAGCGGCGCCGACGGACGCGTGGGCGTGAAGATCCTCGACTTCGGCGTCGCCAAGCTCGAGGGCGACGCTGAGCTGACCCGCACCGGCGCGGTGGTCGGCACGCCCGCCTACATGGCCCCCGAGCAGGCCCGCGGCAGCTCCAAGGCCGACGAGCGCGCCGACATCTACGCAGTGGGCGCGGTCATGTACCGGATGCTCACCGGGCGCGCCCCCTACCGAGGCGACGAGCCGGCCCAGCTGCTCGCGAGCCTGCTGCACGACGCCCCGCCCCGCCCGCGCCAACTCGAGCCGAGCATCCCGGTGGGCCTCGAGGCGGTGATCCAACGCGCCATGGCGCGCGACCCCGACGACCGCCCCGCCGACGTGCTCGAGCTCGAGCAGGAGCTCGCTTGCTTCGATCCCGGAGGCTCCGCAGAGACCGTCGCGTCCACCTGGGAACCCCGCGACGGCGAGTCCTCCACCCTCATCCTGCCCCGAGGCAGCGTCGACCGCGCCAACCGCATCGCCGGCCGCGCCCGACGTGCTCGGCCGCTCGGCGTCGCGCTCGCCATCCTCAGCGCGTTGTCGTGCGGTGCCGTCGCAAGCCAGCTCTTCCGGGGCATCTGGACGCTGGAAGCCGACGCGGCGCCGTTCTCGAGCAGCCTGGCCTGGCTCGTCGCCGCCACCGTCGCCATCGGGGCCGTCACCGCGTTCGGCCGCGTCGTCGCGCAGCGGTGGACGAGCGCCATCGAGATCTTGCGCGTCGACCGTGCGCTCGGCTGGGGCCTCGGAGCCGGCTTGGTCACAGCCGGCGTGCTCGACGTCGGCCTCTCGGCCTACGCCGTCCTGGAAGACGCCCAGCTCGCGACCGACGGCGCCGGCCTCATCGTCCGTTGGCTCGTCCCGCTGGCCGCCGCCGGCATCGCCAGCTGGCGCGGGTGGCTCAAGCACGAGGGGTAGTCTCAGCGCAGCCGGACGATCCGCGGCCCCTCGGCGCCCGCGACGCCCACGCTGCAAGGCACCATCATGAGCGCGCCCTCCACGTCGACGAGCCGTCCCGCGATCCACCGCGGCGACTGGGACTCGGAGATCTTCGCGAGCACTTCGACCGCGGACGGGTCATCGACCCGCGAGAACGGGAGCGGCGAGCCCTCGGCACAGAAGGCGACCGGCAGTTCCCCCGACCGGAAGCGCGCCGGGACGATGACCACGAAGGGCTCGGCCTGGCCGGGGAGTTCGGTCAACGCCTGCCGGTGACGGTCGGCCAGGGGCGCGAAGCGTCGGTAGCCCGTCTCCTCCACGCGCGTCAGCTGGTTGGGTGAGAGCCCCAGCGTGACGGTGTACTGCATCGGGCGGATGCGGCGCGGTGAGCTGCCTTGCTCGACCTCGGCGAGCCCGACCTCACACACCCGAGGGCACGGGCCCACGGACGCGCGCGTGCGCCCGGTGCTCTCCTCGCAAAAGATCTCGCCGTTCTGCACGTCGAGCAGGTAGCGCCGCTGGATGCTGCTGCGGTCGACGCCCGGGAGCCGCTCCCGCGCGATCTCCAGCAGTCGCCGGTCACTCACGCGCTCCACGCTCGCCATGTCGCCGCCAAGCCAACCCGCGATGCGTCGTCGTGCCGCCGGCGCAGGTTTGTCCCGGAGAAGATCTTCAGCGAGCCGGCCCGCCGCGTCGAGCAGCGCCGCGACGTCGCCCACGTCCTTGCGTTCGATCGATCCACGCAGCCGCCCCAACCAGCGAGACAGGCCGAGCGGCATCGGCGTCGGGGCCTCGCGGGCCAAGCGCTCGAGGCTCTCGGACACGGACGGCGACGACCCTTCGCTCACACCCGCGCGCACCAACACGGTCACCAGCTCGGAGAGCGCGTCGGCGAGCTGGCCGCGGGTCGGCGTCGTGTGGACCTCCGGGCCCTCCGGCGGGACCAAGCTGATCCGTTGCTCGCCGGCGCTCCGCATCGCGGACGCCGGAGCCGGCTCGTCCGTCGCCAGCCACCGCAGCGCCGCGCGCACATGCGGGCCCTCGGGCGCGCCGGTGGACGTCCAGCTCAGCTTGCCATCCTGCAGACGGAGCGTGACCAGCTCGGACGTGCCGCCCATCTCGACGTCGACGGTCAGGCGACGGATGTCGCCCTCGTCCCCCTCGGACGGCATGCCTTGGAGCGCCTGCTGCGCCGCCTGTCGGAGCGCCTCGCTCATGCCAGCCCCCGCGCACGCAGTTGCTCTTGCCGACGGCTGAGCTCGAACCGAAGCTCGCTGGGCACGCGCCGCAGATCGAGCGTGGCCACCTCCTCGATCAAGCCACGGGCGATGTCCACGCGGCCGCTCTTCTCCACCTCTTCGGCCCGGCGCAGGAAGATCCGCACCATCGTGCGCATCGCAAACACGTTCTTCTCCACCCAGCCCTTGTCGGACTCGAGCGCGCGGCGGAAGGCGGTCAGAGCCTGGGCGGGCCGCTCCTCGCGCGCGTGATGGAGCGCGAGCGCCGCCGACGGAGCGGCCCAGCCGGGACGACGGCTGGCCGCGCGTTCCAGCCGCGCGATGCCTCGCTTGACGCCCCCGACAAAGAACCAGAAGTGGGCCGTCACGAAATCGAGCCAGCTCGTCATGCGGACGACCATCGGATCGTGGCTGCGCTCGGCGAGGCCGGAGGCGGTGGCGTTGGCGAGCTCAAACGCGACAGTGGACTCCGGGGGCTCTTCCCCGCGCAGATCCAACAGCGCGCGGATCGAGGCCTCGGCTTCCTCCGCGTCCGCGAACAAGGCGCTCATTGCGCTTTGCCGCCGCAGCTCGACGAGCGGCAACAGGCCGCGCGGGTCGCCCGTACGGCCCATGGCGCGGATCACGTACGAGAGCAGCACCGGGTCCGTGCGCTCGAGCAGGGGCGTCAGCCGCTCGCAATCTTCAGGAGTGGCGAGCGCCTCGAGGGCCTCGACCGCGGCGCCCAACACCCGCTCGTCGTCGCTCCCCAAAAGCGTTCGCACGTAGTCTCGGCCGCGCACATCGCCCTGCAGACCGAGCGCGCCCGCGAGCACGGCCCTCTCCGCGTCGACCACGCTCCGCTCGTAGGACGCCGCCAACGCGGGGTGCACGCGCGGGTCGTCGATGCGCGCGAGCGCACGGGCAGCCTGGGGGACGAGGTCGGCCGCGCGGCTCAGCAGCATGCCGAGCAGGGACGGCACGAGGCGGGGGTCCCCGGAGTACCGAAGCGACGAGACCAGGACGATGCGGTCGGCCCTTTCGGTGACCCCGTCGGCGCCCTCGAGCACGGCGCTCAGGTGGTGGAGCACCGAATCCGGCGCGTCCCGCAGGCGCACCATGAGCTGCGCGCGCTCGTCAGGGAGCATGGCCGCCACCGGCTCTTGGTCCGCCTGACCCGCCCAGAAGTCATCGATCTGCGAGACGAGTTCGTCGACGACCTTGCTGAACGCCTCGGTGTTCTGCCGAGCCTGCCTTCCGTGCGCACCGGGCAGCGCCTCGCGCGCGTGCGAGACCTCGAAGATGATCTCCACGTCGCGCACGCTCAGGAGCGTCGTCGTGACCGCGCGCACCTCGTCGTTCGACATGTCGCCGTCGGCGAGCCGCGCCGCGAGCCGCTCGGTGGCGGCCCGGCGCTGCGGCAACGTGCCCGCCCGCAGGATCCCGAGCAGGGTTGGAACGTCCTGAAGGTCCGCGACACCTGGCCGTTCGCCGTCGGCTTCGGTCGTGCTCAGCCTCCCGAGGAAGCTCGAGTCGGCGCCGCTCATCACCTCGGGCGAGGTCGCTTCACGCTCGTCCACCTCGCGTTTGCGATCGACCGCGATACGTCCGATGTCACGGGTGGCGATCGCCCGAACGAGCTCGCGCGCGAACTCTTGGTCGTCGGCCTCCGCGGCCAGCGAGAGCGCCCCACGCAGGCCCGCCTCATCGCCGCCCGCGCCCTCCCGGAGTCGCCGCTCCAGTCGCTTCGGTGACAGCGACTGCCGGCTCACGCGCCCTCACCCCATTCGACGTCGACCCGAAACAGGCCGACGCCGGTGGCCACCCACAACACGGTCGTCGTCGCGATCTGGGTCGCGGCGAGCGCGTGTACGCGCGCTTCCCCATCGCCATCGCCGCGCGGCTCGATGCTCTGCTCGCGCGCGTGCGCCGCCACGTTCAGGACGACCCGCTCGGCTTCGGGCGCTTCCCGGATGCGCTGGACCATCGATGATCCGTCGTCTTCACTCGCGACGTAGAGCGTTGGGGCGCCCGCCTCGTCGACCAACGCGAGCGCGGTCGTGCCGCCCGTCGGGTGGGGCGACGCCGCCCAGGAGCGCCCGCGATCGCCGCTCACCCACACCCGCACGGTGTCGCTGTCGGCGGCCACGGCGATGACGTCGCCCAGCACCGCGAGGCTCCACTCGGGACCGGGCAACCCAGGGCCGACCGGGGGACCGTCGACCGCCCCCCAGCGCTCTCCGCCGTCGTCGGAGCGCGCGACCTGGGTCGGCGCGTCACGCCCAGCACAGAGCACGACGATCCCGCCCGACGCCGGCGCGGCCAAGCCCACCACCGGCTTGAGCAGAAGCGGCCCCGTCCAGGAGACTCCGTCGTCGACCGAGCGATACAGTCCACCGGATTCACTCCGGGCCCAGAACCGAGACGCGCCATTCTCCCGCACCACGTGGGCGGCTCCCTCAGGCCAACCATCGACCCGAGAGAAGGCCTCTCCGTCAGCGCTCCGATGCAGGCCCTCGAACGCGGTGCCGACCAGCACCGTGGGATGGTCGAGCGCGATCGAAAGCACACGGTGCTCCGCCAAACCGGACGGGCGGCACGTCGGTCCGACCGCATACAGCCCGGTGCCGCCGGCCAGCCGCGGGGGCAGCGACACGCAGCGGATGTCATCGTCGCGCGGACCGAGGTGCGCGACATCGATGCGCACGTCACCCGGTTCCTCGGCCGTCGTCGTCTTCGGCTCGTCCGGGGACACCTCGGGCGCCAGCAGGTCGTCCTCCCCGTGACGAAGCATGGCCCGGATCTCGGCTTCCCCGAGCAGGTCCTCGGCCTCGTCCAGCTCGCCGTCCTCCTCGAGAGAGAGCGGGGGCAGGTGCGACACGTCGTCGTCCCCCTCCACACCGAGGTCGACCACGTCTTCGACGCCTTCTTCACCGCCATCGTCGTGCCCCAGCGGGACGAGATCGGGGAGATCGGCACCGTCTTCCCACGCGGCGTCTTCGGCGTTCTCTTCGTCGACGTAGCCGTACTCTTCGTCGCCCTCCAGGCTGTCGATCGTGAGCATGTCGCTGTCGCTCGCCCCGTCGTCGGGCTCGGATGCGTCGTCCGGAGGCAGCTCCAGCTTGAAGAGCGCCTGATCGTCGAGCGTGCCCGTGGAGTCGTCCAGGTCGATCGACTCGTCGGGCCCCGTGTCGATCAACGAAGCGTCGCTGAGCCCGTCCTCGACGCCGAGCGCCTCTCCGTCCTCGTCGACCGTCAGCGGGCGCAGCGGCGGGAGCTCGATCTCTCCCCCGTCGTCATCCGCATCTCGGACCTCGTGCGCGTCTTCGTCCACATCCGGCATCGTCTTGATGAAGTGTGGCACGGCACCCTCCCCGTCCCCATTCACGAACGCCCCGGGAGCGTGCGGCCCATTGCCTTCACCACCGCCTGAAGATCCTGCCAGACCGCGCGCTTCTGCTCCGGGTTCCGGAGCAGGTAGGCCGGGTGGTAGGTCGGCATGACCTTCACGCCGGCGAACGCCCCCCATTCGCCGCGCCAACTGCGCCCCGGCTCGGCGACGCCCAGGTTCTCCGCGGCGTGGCGGCCCAGCGCCACGATCAGCTGCGGCTTCACCAGCGCGAGCTGCGTCTCCAGATACGGCAAACACGAAGCCGCCTCGTCGGGCTGGGGCGTCCGGTTCTGCGGGGGCCGGCACTTCACGACGTTGCAGACGTAGATCTCGTCCGGGGACAGCCCCATCGCGCCGATCATCTTGTCCAGCAGCTGGCCCGCCTTGCCGACGAACGGAAGGCCAGACTGGTCCTCGTGGTAGCCGGGCCCTTCTCCGACGAACGCGACGAGCGCGCGGTCGGGGTTCCCGCGCGCAAAGACGCTCTTGGTCCGTCCCTCATGAAGGCGACAGCGGGTGCACGCTGCTGCCTGCTGCTCGATCACGTTCAACCGCGGCTTCACCGACTCGCCGTCAGTGGGCGGGCTACCTTGGAGCGGGGTGGGCTCGACGGACTCGGTTGGGGTCGGCGCTGTCGGCGCTCGCACCGAGACGTCCACCGGCTCTGCCTCTGGGGCGGACCACGCCGGCAGGCCCCGCACCCCGAGCTCCCGCTCCCACCGAAGGTGGGCGGCTGCCAGGGCCGCCAGCTCGGCCAGCTCCGCATCGAACTCCGCGCTCACCCGCCCTCGCTTACACGTCCGCCGCGCGCATGGCAATCGTGACGATGCAAACGCCCCCGCGCAGGCCGGTCCCGACGGCTGCGAGGGCTTGCTCCGCGCGCCAAAGGCTGGCATGCCGCGTGGCCATGAGTGCACGCCCTACCCTCAGCGTGGTCATGCCCGCGTACAACGAGCGCGCCACCCTGCATGAAGCGCTTCGACGTGTGCTCGACTGCCCGATCGACGGCGTGGAAATCGTCGTCGTGGACGACGGTTCCACGGATGGAACGCGCGAGTTGCTCACCTCGGGTCCAGCGCTCGATCCCCGGGTTCGGGTGATCTTGCACGACCAGAACCGCGGCAAGGGCGCGGCGCTTCGCACCGGCTTCGCAGAAGCGCGCGGCCGCTTCGTCGTGGTTCAGGACGCGGATCTCGAATACGACCCCAACGAGTTCCCGAAGCTTCTCGGCCCACTCCTCAACGGGCACGCCGACGTCGTGTACGGCAGCCGGTTCGCCGGCGGCGGCGCGCATCGGGTCTTGTACTACTGGCACTCGGTGGCCAATCAGGGGCTGACCACCCTTTCGAACATGGTCACGGACCTGAACCTCACGGACATGGAGACCTGCTACAAGGCCTTCCGCCGTGAGGTGCTGGACGAGATCGAGCTGGCCGAGGACCGCTTCGGGATCGAGCCCGAACTCACCGCCAAGGTCGCCCAGCTGGGCGTGCGGGTCTACGAAGTCCCGATCAGCTACTACGGGCGCACCTACGCAGAAGGGAAGAAGATCGGCCTCAAGGACGCGTTCCGGGCCGTCTACTGCATCCTTCGCTACGGCGTGCCCGCACGAATGCAGCGTCGAACGACCCCCTGGGAACCCATCGCGAGCCACAAAGCGAGCGAGATGTCCCAGGAGCACCGCGACGCGTGATAGGCTCCGGCTCGCTCTCTGAGGTCAGTGCCCCTGCGTTGACGTCGGACGAGAGCAGTTGTTAGCGTTCCGCTTCTGATTCTGGAGGGATACGGCCAGTGGGTTCCAGCGCACGCGTCCTAGTTGCCGGCGATACAAACGTCGGCATGAAGAGGACCCACAACGAGGATGCCTTCGAGGTCATCGATGAGGAGAAGCTGTACATCGTTGCCGATGGCATGGGAGGCCATGCGTCGGGCGAGGTGGCCTCCAAGATGGCGATCGATACGCTCCGCGAGTTCTTCAAGGCGACCTCGGCAGACCCCGAGGCGACGTGGCCATACAAGATGGACAAGTCGCGGGGGTACGAAGAGAACCGTCTGATCACGGGCATCAAGCTCGCCAACCTGCGCATCCACGAGTCCGCGCAGCGCGAGCCCAAGCTACGCGGGATGGGCACCACCATCGTGTCGATCTTCGTGATCGACGACGGGGTGCTCATCGCTCACGTGGGGGACTCTCGCGTCTACCGCATCCGTGACGGCAAGATGGAGCAGCTCACCGACGACCACTCCCTCTTGAACGACTACATCAAGATGAAGCGGCTGACGGAGGAGGAGATCGCCAACTTCCCCCACAAGAACGTCATCGTTCGTGCCTTGGGCATGAAGGAGAACGTGAAGGTGGACACCCGCCTCGACCACCCGCAGCCGGGGGATCTCTACGTACTCTGCAGCGACGGCCTCTGCGGCCCGGCGAGCGACGAGGAGATCCACGAGCTGGCCAGCAGCACGAACGACCTCAAGCAGGGCGTGCAGCGACTCATCGACCGCGCGAACCAGAACGGCGGCCCCGACAACGTCACCGCCGTGCTCATCAAGTGGATCGGCAAGGGCTGAGCCCGCTCGCTACTGATGGAGTGACACGCCCCTGCTCTTCGGAGTGGGGGCGTTTCTGCGTGTTCGACCGAAACCCTCGTCCGGCAGCTGCGATAGACTCGCATCATGCGATTGAACCGGACGATCCTTCTCTTGGGCTTGTTTCTTCCCGTGTGGAGCGGTTGCGACGAGAGCGCCGACCCCGACTCCGGAGCCCCAGACGCAGCCGCCGTGGCTGACGCCTCGCCGGATGCCGACACCGTCAGCACGTGCGAAAGAGACGACGACTGCGCCGACTCTCTCTTCTGCAACGGGCGCGAGCGGTGCGTACCGGGAGACGCGGCCGCCGACGAGCGTGGCTGTGTGCCGGCGGAGACGCCCTGCATGGCGAGCCAGAGCTGCTCCGAGGAGATGAGGCGCTGCGAGAGCGACTGCGCAACGAACGCGGACGCCGACGGCGACGGCGCGATCGCTGCGAACTGCGGCGGCGGTGACTGCGACGACGCTGACGGCGCAGTGAACCCGGGTGCGACGGAGGTCTGCGACGCCGACGGCCGTGACGAAGACTGCAACCCCGCCACGCTCGCCTCCCCTGCGGATACGGACGTGGACGGCGATGGCTTCGTCTCAGACGCGTGCTGCAACATCCAGCGCACGGGCGCCCTGCTCTGCGGCCTCGACTGCGACGACGACCAGTCCGCAGCGCGATTCGGCCTGCCCGAGGTCTGCGACGGCATCGACAACGACTGCGATGAGATGACCGACGAGGGCGTGCAGACGACGTATTACCGGGACGGCGACGAAGACCTGTACGGCGACGACGAGGACGCGATGCTCGCGTGCGCCCAGCCCGACGGCTTCACAGCCAACCCCGGTGACTGCGACGACACGCGTGGCGACGTGAACCCGGTGGGCACGGAGACCTGCGACGGCGCCGACGAGGACTGCGACACCCGGACCGACGAAGAGGTGTCACCCGCGCCGGAGACCCCCGAGCACTGCGGGGCCTGCGGCGCTGCGTGTCCCAGCGGGTACACCTGCAACGTGGACACGTGTGAGGATGCGGCCGTGGAGGTCGCGGCCGGAGACGCGTTCCTCTGCGTCCGGACGGCAACCGGCGATGTCTACTGCTACGGGGGTGCGCCTGGATGGGAGGCCGCGCCCACGCTCGTCCCGGGCCTGGGCGTCTCAGTCGAGATCGAGGCCGCGGGCGGCCAGGCATGCGCGATCGACGACGCGGGTCGGGTGCACTGCTGGGGCGTGGACCCCATCACCGGGCTGTTCCGCTCGTCGCCCGTTCCCGTGTCGCCCCCGGGGAACGCGAGCGCAATCGCGGTGGGCGGCAGCCACGCGTGCGCGCTCTCCAACCTGGGAGCGACGTTCTGCTGGGGCGCCAACGACAACGGACAGGTCGGCAACGGCACTGTCACAGACCAAGCCACCCCGGTGTTCGTCTCGGTGGCGGCGGCGAGCGCCATCACGGCTGGAGACGCCCATACGTGCGTCCTCACCATGTCCAACGCAGTCCGCTGCTGGGGGGACAACACGTTGGGGCAGTATGGGGCGAACTTCGTTGGGATGAGCACGCTGACCCCGACCTCAACGGCGATCGCTCCAACTGGGACGCAAACACTTGGCGGCGGGGCCAATGTTGGATGTGCCGCGAACGCCATGGGTGCGTCATGCTGGGGGTCGAACTTCACGGCAGAAGCAGGCGCTTCTTCTGGAACCGTCCGGAGTCCCCCCGGGGCCATCGGCGACCTCGTCTCTCGAATCGTCGAAGTCGCGTCGGACGCCAACAGCTGCTTCCTCGGCGCCGCGCTGCCCCCGAGAAGGACCGGGACTTCTTGCGCAAGGGCGGAGGGCGGTCGTGTTGCGTGCTGGGGCGAGAATCGAGTGGGTGCGCTCGGTATTGGCTCCACCCTGGCCGGGAGCGTGGATGCGCTGTCAATAGCGTCTCTCACGGACAGCCGTAGTCTCACAGCGGGAACTGCCGGAGCCGGTGCAGGCTGCGGTGTCTTCTTCTGTGCTGCGACGGACCGCGGCACCGTCGAGTGCTGGGGTGCCAACGCCGGTGACTTCCTCCGCACGGGGGCCGCCACTCTACTCGAACCACAGGCGGTCGCCGGTTTCCCCGTGGTCGTTGCTCCATGAGTGACGCCAGGTCAGGTCTGCCAAGCAGGCGACCCGGCGTCAGCATCGGCCTCAGATCAGTGGGTTGATCTGCTCGAAGTCGAGCCCACCTGGGTACATGTAGCTCGTGAACGAGCCGAAGCCGTAGACCACGATCCCGAAAGGCTGCCCGCCGTTGATGACGTGCTGGCCCCCCGCGATCGGCACACGCGCCGTCTGGAACCCTGACGCCCCAACGGCACGCCAACCGCCCACTGCAGTACCATCGAGGGTGACCGTCGCCCCCGCCGGCGCGGTAACGTTGACGTAGCCCTGCTCGAATGTGGAGGGGGCGAGGAACGTGTACTCAGTGCGGAACTGCTCGGTGGGGATCGCGAAAGACATCGCCGGGTCTCCGACGCCCTCGGTCTCCACCGACCCTGCGTAGTTCTGACCCACCAGGAACTGTCCGACGGTGAGCGGCCCGCTGCCGCTGACGCGAAAGTCACCCGTCGTCTCAAACTCGAGGACCTGGCCTCGGTTGAGCGTCGTGTTCCCAGTCACAGCCGGGTCGAACACGATGGCGTTGTTGTCCGTCCCGGAAATGATCCGCACGATGTTGGGTTCCCCTCGGATCGGCTCGGTCGCCGATACGATGAAATCGTCGCCCCAAGTCTCGAGTGGGAACACCGACTCTTCGATATGGTCACATGCGAAGCGGTTGAAAGGCAGGAACGCGCACGTGTGTCCTCCCAAGACCATGACGGGCCCACTGGCACGGATGTCCGTGCCAGTGAGGTCGAACTGGTCGGGTACGTCGCAGTGGGTGAGATCGTCACCGAACAGCCCACACTGGCCAGCAGTCACACCGCCCGGCGTGCAAGTGGTCGGGCTGGCGCTCGCCAGCTGGAGCACGTCGCCCTGGTTGAGCGTGTAGCTCTGTGCGGTCCCCCCATTGGCCGCCGTCACCCCGGGCCCGCCCGCGATGTTGCCGGCCAGGGTGACATTGACCGTCACCGGCGTGGCAGAGACCCCCACGATCGTAACGAAACCGGGGATGCTGTTGATGTTCCCATCACACTGGGTGGCCTGCGTGCGCTCCGCGACCGCGATGTAGTTGCCCGTGAGGACGTGGGTCGGCAGGAGAAGCGAGGCATCGTTCGAGAAAGAGAAGTCGGTGCCGTTCGAGTACTCGAGCGGACTGAACTGGTAGACGGTGACCGGGAGGGTCGACACCAAACGGTAGGCCCCGCCGCGCACCAAGGCTGACTGCGTCGACGGCGGGTCAAAAAGCCCGCCCTCCACGACGGAGTCCTTGAGTTCCATCACCCAAGGGAGGTTGATCGTGGACAGCCCGTTGGCCGGGACGGTAACGGTCCCCCCCGGAACGGCAGCGCCGTTGCGCGTGACCGTGATGTCCACGGGCGTCGACTGAGGGTTGGCGACGGCGACGGCGAACGAGAAGCTCTCGTCGACCAAGTTCGCGGCGGTCGTCGGCCAGTACTCACACCCAATGTAGGAGTTGGCCGCGACCGCGTCGTCGCAAGGGCTCGTGCAGGCTCCGATGGTGGAGTTGCAGGTTTGGCCGGCGGCGCTGTCGCACGTGAGCGTCGCGGTGAATCCGGTCCCCTCGGGGTTGCACTGCTCGAGGCTGTCCCCGCTGCACTGGAAGCTGCCCGGGCGGCAGGTGCGGCAGCCCGTGGTGCCCGTGCCGGAGACACAGATCTGGGCCGTGTCGTTGCAGTTGGTGCGGCCCGCTTCGGTGCCGTCGCCGAGGCACTGGATGGCGACGTTGCCTTCGCAGACGAAGCCCGGTGCGCCAGGAGTGCAGCCCATGCCGGGCATCGCGCCGTCGGGACCGCCGTCTCGGACGGGAACGGTGCGCGTATCGCACCCCGCGGCGGCGAACATGAGGAGCGCGCCGGCTGAAATCAGCACGCTCAAAGAAAGAAGGGAAGCCAGTGCGTTGCGGACCATCATGCTCTCCGAAAGGCCTCGCACGGCCCCCGTGGACGTGGGGAGGCCTCGCGCGAAGCGACATGTGTAGATGCCGCACCGAAGCGACGATGTCGAGCCGCCTCCACCAGATCCGCGCTGCGGTTCCAGGCGAAGCGGAGGTTTCCAGCGCTGGTTCGGAGCGTGGTCAGCGCGCGGCGGAGAAGGCGTCGGCCAGGGCGCGGGCTTCGACGATGTTGTCTTCGATGGAGCAGTACGTCCACGAGCCGTAGCGTCCGATGGAGAAGACCCCGCGCGTCGCGAGCGCGGCCTTCAAACGCGTCACCTCGGCCAGACTGCGCTTGGTGATGTGCACATACGCCGGGTCGAGCACGATCGAGTGTGAGCTGACCAGCTGGTGTCCGTCGGTCACGCCGCACGTCTCGAGGTCCGCGAGCACCTGGGATTTGGTGGCCTCGATGCGGGCGTCGTCGAGCTCCGCGTCGGCCGGCAAGCCAACCTCGACGTACATGCTCAGTCGGTCGGTCCCGAAGATGTTGTCGTAGAACCCGAGGCGGTAGAAGGAGAGGTCCCGCTGCGGGAAGTACGTCCAGTGCACACCGTCCGGCCCCTTGCGGTCGAACCCGAGGTTGAACACCAGCACCTTGTTCCAGGTGAAGTCCGTCGCCTCGTGCGCCACGCCGCACATCGAGAGCAGCGAGGGGAACGGCGCGCTCGAGACCAGCCCTTCGAAGGCGATGCTGCGGCCTTGGCTGGTGTGCGCGACCTTGGTCTCGAGGTCGATCCGCTCGACCCGCTCACCTAGCGCGATCTTGTCGGCGTCGACGCCCTTCGCCAGCGCATGCACGTACTGGATGGCGCCGCCCTCCGGGTACGTGAAGCTCGAGTTGTACGACTGGTTGTCGGCGGCGCGGAAGTTCCGGATGACGTCGTCCACGTCGGCGTACGGGAAGAAGCGCCCCATGGCGTCGACATCCAAGTTGGACAGGTCGGTCGCGTAGAGCTTCTCGTTGTAGGGGACGAGGAACATCTCGGCGATCGAACGGCCGAACTTGGCGTAGAGCATCTCGAGGAAGTTCGTCGGCGCCTTGTCTTCAGGGAACGCCTCGGCACGGAAGTAGAGGTCGTGAAGCGCGTCGAGGAAGTCCTGCTTCGGCAGCTGGTGGATGTTCTTCTGGAATGGGAAGTCGACGTGCTCGCCCTTCCAGTAGATGCGCGAGACCTTGTCCACCTCGAGGATGCGCTGCTCGCTCATGCGCTCGACGAGGTACTTCTCGATCTCCGGCCGCCGGAAGTGAAAGAAGTGGCCCGAGTAGTCCCAGGTGAAGCCGTCCTGTTGGATCGTCTTGCAGTAGCCACCAATCTCGCTGTCCGCTTCGCAGACGACGTAGTCATCGCCGTCGACCCAGTCCGCGAACGACAGCCCGCTGATGCCGGCACCGAGAACCAGGTAGCGAACGTTCAGGTCAGCCATGGTGGGGGAGGTAGCACGAGGGTTCGAGCGACGTCAGGAGGCGAAGGCGCCGCGAAGTGCATCGACCACCCGAGCCTGCTCTGGCTCGGTGAGTTCCGGAAACACGGGCAGCGCCAACGTCTCACGACAGAGCTTCTCGGCGACGGGCAGGGAGCACGCCGGGAGATGAGCGAAACAGGCCTGCTGATGGAGGCCGCTCGGGTAGTAGACGGCGGTGCCGACCCCGGCTTCGTGCAGATGGCGCCGGACGCGGTCCCGGTGTTCGGGGATGCGGACGACGTATTGGTTGTAGGTGTGGCCTGCCGCGGGTTCTGGGGTCGTGAGCGGCAAGTCCGAGAGCGCCTCGTCGTAGCGCGCGGCGATGGCTCTTCGAGCGGCGATCCGGTCGGACAACCCCGGCAGCTTCACGCGGAGCAACGCCGCCTGAAGCGCGTCGAGGCGGAAGTTGCCGCCCACCTCATGGTGCACGTACTTGGGCTGGGCGCCGTGCGCGCGGATCCGACGCGCGCGGCCGGCCAGTGTGTCGTCGGTCGTCGTGACGAGCCCGCCGTCACCGAGGCCGCCGAGGTTCTTCGTCGGAAAGAACGAGAACGTGCCGAAGCGCCCCACGCTTCCTGCCGGCCGCCCTTCGCTGCTCGCCCCCTGGGCCTGCGCCACGTCCTCGACCAGGGGGATCCCCAGCGCCTCGAGCGGGGGCAAGTCCGCGCAGCGGCCGAACAGATGAACCGGGATGATCGCCTTCGTGTTCGAGGTCACCGCGGCGGCCGCCGCCGAAGGGTCGAGGTTCCCGCTCCACTCGCTGTCGACGAACACGGGCGTGGCCCCGAGCCGCGCCACGGCGCCGGCGGTCGCGAAGAAGGTGTAGGCCGGCACGATGACCTCGTCGCCCGGGCCGATGTCGAGCGCCATCAGCGCCACCAGCAACGCGTCGGTGCCCGAGCTGACGCCGATCGCGTGCGGCACCCCGATCCACGCCGCGACCTCCTGCTCGAACGCCTCGACCTCCGGCCCGTTGATGTAGCGCCCGGAGCGAAGAACCCGCGTGAACGCGTCGATGAGCGCGTCATCCAGGCCTTCTCGCCTCGGGTCGAGCGTCGGGATCATGCGTCGACCTCCCGGTAGCGGAACTGACCCACAGTCAGCGCGTCGGGGAGCGGCGCGTCTTCGGCGACATCGAGCCCCCGCACACCGTCTTCCGTCCACGCGTAGCGCAGCCCGCTCTCGGGGCACGGAGCCTCGTCTCCGACCGCGTGAAGCGAAAGGCGGTGTCCGTGGCGGCTCATCCAACCGACGCGGCGGGCCGGCACGCCGACCATCAACGCGTAGTCCGGCACGTCCCCCGTCACGACCGCGCCCGCGGCCACGAAGGCGTACCGCCCCAGCGTCGTCCCACACACCACGGTCGCGTTTGCCCCCACGGTGGCGCCGCGGCGGATCCGGGTCGCTTCGTAGAGCGCGCGTCGGTTCACCTGGGCGCGTGGGTTGGACACGTTGGTCAGCACACAGCTGGGGCCTAGGAACACATCGTCCTCGATGGTGGTACCGCCGTAGATCGAGACGTGGTTCTGCACCTTCACCCGGTCGCCCAGCGTCGCGCCGTCGGCGACGAAGCACCCTTGGCCCAGGCTGCAGCGCGCCCCGATGACGGCGCCGCCCATCACGTGACTGAAGTGCCAGACAGCGGTGCCCTCCCCCACCGTCGCGCCTTCGTCGATCACCGCAGTGGCGTGACGCGCGGCCGGGTGGCTCACGACGACACCAACGCGGGATGGGCGGGCGCGTCCGGTCGGCTCAGCGGCGTCGTTCGGATGCGATGCGCGAGCTCGATCGACGGGCGCGCATCCTCGATGCCGTACCCGCCCCCGTCGAGGATGTCCTGGTAGACGAGCGTGTGCAGGTCCGTGAACCCCGGGGAGAACTCGAGGTCCTCTCCGTCGATGGTGATCGAGCGGTGCGCCGGCTGCCCTGCGGCCACCGTCTCGGCGGGCAGGTCATCGACCCGGGTGGAAAGCAGCCACCGCACGTTCGCGCGCTCCAGCTCGAGGAACCCGGACCAGCGGTCCGGCTGGTTGGCGTGCACCTCGCAGTGCGTGGGGCGGCCGAAGATCCACTGGAGCAGATCGAAGAAGTGGATGCCGAGGTTGGTCGGAAGGCCCCCCGACTTGTCCTCGATGCCCTTCCACGAGACGGAGTACCAGGGGCCGCGGCGGGTGACGTAGGTGAGCACCACGTCCGCCTTCTTCTCCGTGGTTCGGGCCGCCTCACGGAGCGCGATGAGGCTGGGGAGCAGCCGCAGCTGAAGCACGGTGTACACGCGCGAGCCCGTCTCCTGCTCGAGGTCCGCGAGCTGATCGAGATTCCACGGGTTGATGACCAGCGGCTTCTCGCAGATGGCGTCCGCTCCGAGACGCAGCGCCAGCCGCGCGTGCGCGTCGTGCAGGTAGTTCGGGCTGCAGATGCTCAGGTAGTCGAGCCGGACGTCCTCGGCCCGCCGACGGTTCTTCTCGAGGTGACGGTCGAAGCGCTCGAACTCGGTGAAGAAGCTCGCGTCGAGGAAGTACCGGTCGAGCACGCCAACCGAGTCGTTGGGGTCGCAGGCGGCGATCAGCCGGTTCCCGGTCTTGGAGATCGCCTCGAGGTGCCGCGGCGCGATGTAGCCCCCCACCCCGACAAGCGCGAAGTTCTTCATGAGATGGCCTCGACGCGTGCGTGCGGCGCGAGGATGCAGTCGGACGCGTCTTCGACCACGTGGGTGCCAGGCCAGACGACGACCCGCTCCAGCCGCACCCCCGCCGACACCTGCGCGCCGCGTCCGAGCACGACGTCCTTCAGCTCGGCGCCCTCCCCGATCTCCGCGTCTTCGTCGTCCGGCGGCCGCCCGGGCCAGCGCAGATCCCCGCGCAGCAGATCCATATGCACGCGGTGGTACTCCTCGGGCGTGCCGAGGTCGCGCCAGGGGGAGTCATCGACGATCCCGCCGACCACCTCGCTCGGGTCATCCACCCAGTGACGGTAGCCCTCGCGAATCACGCATCCTGTGTCGGGAAGCGCGTCGATCGCGCGCGCGCTCAGGACATGCACGCCGGTGAACATGTGCGTCGTGAGGGGCCCGGCGTCGATGTCCTCGGGTTTGCCCAGCAGACGCCGGACGCGCCCCTCAGCGTCGAGTTCGAGCGAGCCGAGCTGCGCCGCGCGCGGGTCGTCGCGGAGCACCACAGTGGCGATGGCGCCGAGGCGCTGGTGCGTGGCGATGGCCCGCTCGAGGTCCGGCCAGAAGAAGATGTCCCCGTTCATCACGACGATGGGCTCATCAGCGGCCAGCCCGACCCGCTCCGCCACCTGCATCACCGCGTTCTTGAGCCCGCCGCCGGTGCCGAGGAGTTCCGGCTCGTGCACGAAGTGCGCTTCGATCCCGTCGGGGACGTGCCCTTGCATCACGTCGGGCACGCGGTCGGCCAGGTAGTGCGTGTTGAGGGCGCAGTGCGTGACCCCCGCGACCGCCAAGCGCTCGAGCGAGTAGCTGGCGAGCGGCCGGTCGAAGAGCGGCACCATTGGCTTGGGCAGCCGCTCCGTCAGTGGGCGGAGGCGGGTTCCGAGACCCGCCGCGAAAACCATGCCGAGCATCCGCGCGAGGTTACATGACCGGGCGAGAGTCGCGTACGAATCGGCCAGGAATCGCTCAGGTTCACCCCATCTGGTCGAGCGTCGCCCGCACGGCGTCCTTCCACAGAGTCAGCGCACCGACGACCGCCTCCGTCTGGCTGACGTCCAACACGCTGTAGGCCGGCCGCGGCGCGAGGCGCGGAAACGCCTCGCTCGTGCACGGTGCGATCTTGCAGGACGGATCGACGCGGGAACCCACGAACGACGCAAGCTCGAACCAGGTGCACTCTCCTCCGTCGGTGACGTGGAACGTGCCGGTGGCGCCCGCGTCCAGCAGCCCAAGCGTGCTGCGCGCCAGGTGAGGCGCGCTCGTCGGTCGGCCGCGCTGGTCGTCGACGACCGAGAGCGTGTCTTTGTCCTTCGTGAGCCGCGCCATGGTGCGCACGAAGTTCGTTCCCCACGGGGCGTAGACCCAGCTCGTACGGAGCAGCAGATGCGGGCCCGAGGACGCGCGCACGGCCTCTTCGCCCACCAGCTTGGAGCGGCCGTAGGCGTTCACGGGTGAGGTCGGATGATCGATCGTGTAGGGCGCGTCGGCCCGCCCGTCGAAGACGTAGTCCGTGGAGTAGTGCACCAGCGGGATCCCGCGCGCGTCGCAGCGCTCGACCAGGCGCGCGACAGCGTGACCGTTGACTTCGGTGGCGGTGGCCTCGTCGGTCTGGGCCCCGTCGACGTTCGTGTACGCGGCGCAGTTCAGGACGCCGCTCGTGTCGTCCGGGATCGGCGCGTCCGGGTCGCGGAGGTCGTAGGTGGCGCGCGTGGTGGCCACGTGCGAACGCCCGGCCTCGGTGAGTTGCTGGCAGAACGCGCGGCCCAGCATGCCCCCGGCGCCGACGATCAGGAGGCTCACGACGGCGACCAGACCGGCAGCCGCGCCGGGTCGATGTCCTCGAGGCGGGGCGCCGCGAGATCCTTGTCCGACAGCGTGGGCGCGTCGACGGGCCAGTCGAGGTCCACCGAGGTGTACGAGACGCTGAGCTCATGGTCCGGCGCGTAGAGATCGGTGCACTTGTAGACGAGGGTCGCGGGGCTCTCTCCGAGCACCAAAAAGCCATGGGCGAACCCCGGGGGGATCCAGAGCTGGTTCTTCTTGGCGGCCGTGAGCTCCACCGCCACATGGTGGCCGAACGTCGGCGACCCCACCCGAACGTCGAGCGCCAAGTCCAACACCCGCCCCTCTGTTGCTGCGACCAGCTTTCCCTGGGCGCTCGGGTGCTGAACGTGCAGGCCTCGAAGCGTGCCCGGCACGGAACGCGACGCGTTGTCCTGCACGAAGGGACCGATGCCCCATGGGAGATAGCGCTGCGCCTGGAACGTCTCGACGAACCACCCCCGCTCGTCCTCGAACACGCGAGGTTGCACCTCGAGCACGCCATCGATGGCTTGCCTGCGAACCTCCATCACTCCGCCAACGACATCAGATAGCGCCCGTAGTCCGTCTTCGCGAGCGGCTCCGCGAGGCGACGCAGCTGCGCGCGGTCGATCCAGCCTTGCACTAGGGCGACCTCCTCGGGGCAGGCCACCATGAGCCCCTGACGGGATTGAACGGTGTGGATGAAGCTGCCCGCCATGAGGAGAGCGTCCGGCGGGCCCGTGTCGAGCCACGCGATACCGCGGCCCAGACGCTCGAAGCGCAAATTCCCATCGTGAAGATAGCGCCGGTTGAGATCGGTAATTTCGAGTTCCCCGCGCGGCGACGGCGCAAGCCCCCTGGCATAGTCTACGACTCGCGCGTCGTAGAAATAGAGTCCCGCGACGGCGAAGTTGCTCTTGGGCTCGGCTGGCTTCTCCTCCAGCCCGATGACGACACCCGACGCGTCGAACTCCGCGACCCCATATTCCGACGGGTTCTTCACCCGGTACCCAAACACCGTCGCTCCCGAGTCGCGCCCCGCAACCTGCTTCAACAGCCCCTGCATCCCGTGGCCGTAGAAGATGTTGTCACCGAGCACGAGCGCGCAGGGGTCGCCATCGATGAACGACTCGCCGATCAAGAACGCCTGCGCCAGCCCCTCCGGCCGGGGCTGCGGGGCGTACTGGATGTCCATTCCCCAGGCGCTGCCATCACCGAGCAGCGTCTCGAACGCCGCCTGGTCGTGCGGCGTGGTGATGACCAAGACCTCCCGGATGCCCGCGAGCATGAGCGTGCTCAGCGGGTAGTAGACCATCGGCTTGTCGTAGACGGGCATGAGCTGCTTGCTCACCGACCGCGTCAACGGGTGGAGCCGTGTGCCCGAGCCGCCGGCCAGGATGATGCCCTTCTTCACGCTCATCGTTCCCCGTAGTTCTGTTCGATCCACGTCCGGTAGGCGCCCGAGCGCACCGAATCCACCCAATCCGGGTGGTCGAGGTACCAGCGCACCGTCCGTCGCAAGCCCGTGTCGAAGGTCTCCTTCGGCGTCCAGCCCAGCTCGCGCTCGATCTTGCCCGCATCGATGGCGTAGCGATGATCGTGGCCGGGTCGATCCTTCACAAAGGCCTTGAGCCCGAGCAGTGCCTCGACGTCGCGCCCTGTCTCCTCCGCGACCACGCGACAGATGGCGTCCACCACGTCGACGTTTCGGATCTCGTTTCGCCCGCCCACGTTGTAGGTCTCGCCGTCGACCCCGCGGGTGAGCACCGCCCAGATCGCATCGCAATGGTCCTCCACGAAGAGCCAATCGCGCACGTTCTGGCCCGTCCCGTAGATCGGCAGCGCGACATCGCTGTGCGCGTTGAGGATCATCAGCGGGACGAGCTTCTCCGGAAACTGGTACGGCCCGTAGTTGTTGCTGCAGTTCGTGATCCGGAACGGCAGGCCATACGTCCGGCCCCACGCCCGGACGAGATGGTCGGAGGCCGCCTTCGACGCCGAGTACGGGCTGGACGGGTCGTACGCCGTCGTCTCCGTGAACAAGCCTGTCTCCCCGAGCGAGCCGTAGACCTCGTCGGTCGAGACATGGTGAAAGACCCGACCCTCCGTAGCTCCCTGCCAGTGACGCCGGCACGCCTCGAGCAGCGTGAACGTGCCCTGTACGTTGGTTCGCACGAACTCCCCGGGCCCCAGAATGCTGCGGTCGACGTGGCTCTCCGCCGCGAAGTGCACCACGGCGTCGACGGCCTGGCGCTCGAACACCGCGTCGACCTCCGCCGGCTCCGCGATGTCGCACCGCTCGAAGACGTAGTTGGGCTCTTCCGCGAGGGACGCGATGCTCAGCGGGTTCGCCGCATACGTGAGCGTGTCAGCGTTGATGAAGCGGTGCTCGAGGTGCTTCGTGACGAAGCGATGGAGGAAGTTGACGCCGATGAAGCCAGCGCCGCCTGTGACGAGGATGTTCACGCCATCGCCCTGTTGAGCATCACGGTCGAGACCGTCCCCACATTCGAGGTGTGGGTCAAGCCTCCTCTCGCGTCTTCGGCTGGCGCGACCCCCGTGGAAGAGGAGACAGGCGAGCCCGTGCCATCTCGCGACGGACACGCTATGAGTGGCGACCTGTGATGTCCAAGCGCTCGTTGATCACCGGCGGAGCCGGCTTCGTCGGCTCTCATCTCGTGGACCGCCTGCTGGGCGAAGGCCACCGGGTGGTCGCGCTGGACAACTTCTACACGGGGTTCCGCGAGAACATCGCCCACCTCACCTCAGAGCCGCGCTTCGAGCTCGTCGAGCACGATGTCACTCAGCCGCTGCCCAAGATGGGCAACTTCGACTGGGTGTTCAACCTCGCGTGCCCGGCCAGCCCGCCGCACTACCAGCGCGACCCCGTCTTCACCACGCTCACCTGCTTCAACGGCGCGCTCCACGCGCTCCAGCTCGCCCAGGCCCAGGGCGCCCGCGTCCTGCAGGCGTCCACCTCGGAGGTCTACGGCGACCCCCGCGTGCATCCTCAGCCCGAGAGCTACCGCGGCTTCGTCAACTGCGTGGGCCCGCGCGCCTGCTACGACGAAGGCAAGCGCGTCGGAGAGACGCTCTTCAACGACTTCAGGCACCACCGCGGCGTCGACGCCCGCATCGTTCGCGTGTTCAACACCTACGGGCCGCGCATGGACCCGGGCGACGGTCGCGTCGTGAGCAACTTCATCGTGCAAGCGCTGCGCGGCGAGGCGCTGACCGTCTACGGCGATGGTCAGCAGACCCGCAGCTTCTGCTACGTCGACGACCTGGTCGACGGGATGTTCCGGCTCATGCGGCACCCCGAGGAAGCCGGCCCCGTCAACCTCGGCAACGATGGCGAGTACAGCATGCTGGAGCTCGCGCAGCTCGTGCTCGACAAGACCGGCGCCCGAAGCGAGCTGGTGTTCCGGGAGCTGCCCGCGGACGACCCGACGCGGCGCCGCCCCGACCTCAGCCACGCGCGGTCGCAGCTCGGCTACGAGCCAACCGTCTCGCTCTCGGATGGCCTGACCCAGACGGTCGAGCACTTCCGCGGCGTCGTCGGCGACGCCACCTGACAGGGCAGACCTCCGAAGCCACAGACACCGATAGGAGCCCGAGAGATGAAGGTATGCATGGTGGGCGGCGGCTACGTCGGCTTGGTGAGCGGCGCGGGCTTCGCGGAGACCGGGAACGACGTCGTTTGCGCCGACATCGACGCGACCAAGATCGAGCGCCTGCAGGCTGGTGAAATCCCCATCTACGAGCCGGGCTTGGACGACCTCGTCGAGCGCAACGTGCGCGAAGGACGGCTGACTTTCACGAGCGACGTGCACGCCGCCGTGCGCGAAGCGCAGGTCATCTTCATTGCCGTCGGCACCCCCATGCGCCCGGACGGAGCGGCCAACCTGAGCGCCGTCGACGCCGTCGCCCAGATGGTGGCCGAGCACGCCGGCCGTGAATGTGTGCTCGTCTGCAAGAGCACCGTGCCCGTCGGCACCAACGCGCGCGTCCGCCGCCTCGTCGAAGGCGCGAAGACCCCGATCCACGTCGTGAGCAACCCGGAGTTCCTGAAGGAGGGCGCCGCCGTCTCCGACTTCCTCTACCCCGACCGCATCGTCATCGGCGTCGACCCCACCGACACCTTCGCCCGCGAGACCATGGAGCGGCTCTACCACCCGCTCAGCCTGGCTCAGGACCGAATCGTCTGGATGGACCCACCGAGCGCCGAGCTCACCAAGTACGTCGCCAACACCATGCTGGCCATGCGCATCAGCTTCATGAACGAGATCGCTGGCCTCTGCGAGAAGGTCGGCGCTGACGCCCATGCCGTCCGCCTCGGTGTCGGCAGCGACGAGCGCATCGGCCCGAAGTTCCTCTACGCCGGGCCCGGATACGGCGGCAGCTGCTTCCCTAAGGACGTCAAAGCGCTGGTGCACACCGCGCGCGACCACGGCCTCGAGCTCGACCTCGCCGTCGCCACCGACAAGGTCAACGTGCGCCAGAAGGGCATCATGTTCCGGAAGCTGCGCAAGCACTTCGATGATGACGTGCGCGGAAAGCGCATCGCCGTCTGGGGCATCGCGTTCAAGCCCCGTACGGACGACCTCCGCGAGTCCGCGAGCCTCACCCTCATCGACAGCCTGCTCGCCGACGGCGCCACCGTCGTCGCCCATGACCCCGAGGGCGCTGACAACGCCCGCGAGATGTACGGCGACAAGATTGAGATCGCCGAGGACGCCTACCAGGCCGCCGCAGGCGCGGATGCCCTCGTCCTGATGACCGAGTGGCGCCAATACCAAAACCCCGACTTCGAGCGCCTGAAGAGCCTGCTGAAGCGCCCTCTCCTCCTGGATGGCCGCAACATCTGGAGCAGCTACGGCACCCGCGGGATGGGCTTCACCTACGAGGGTGTGGGCGTGCAGGGGAGCTGACAGCCTGAACGCGAATGCACGGGGGAGGTCGCGCAACTTCCTTGGCCAGGCCTCCGGAATGCCAAGCTAGGTTTGTCGCGCCCGGCACCACGCGTAGGAGCTGAGTCTCGATGGTTTTGTTCGCCCTCTTTGCGCTCGCTGGATTCGGACTGCTCCCGCTGCTGACGCGAGGTCTGGGCCGGCGGGAACGTCAGATCGCGTGGGTCTCACTCGGGGCGCATCTAGGGGCGAGCCTCGCCCAGTACTGGGTGACAAGGTACTACTACGGCGGGGGCGACATGCTCGCCTATCACCGCCACGGCGCGCAGCTGTCCTGGCTGATGTCGCAGAACCTGGGCGTCTACGGTCCCGAGGTTGTCCGCCTTGCCCTGAGCATGGACGCTCCCGCCCTTCGCTACACGGAGGTCGGCGTGTTCGCAGGGACCTCCACCGGAGCCATGTTTGGCATCGGCGGACTGCTGCACTTCTGCCTTGGCGGCTCCTTGCTGGGGGCCTGCGGCCTCCTCACGGTGGGTTCCTTCGCCAGCAAGATGCTGTTGTTCCGCACCGCGCGGAGCCGCTTCGAGGCCCGCGTGCATGTGCCCATGATCGCGGCCATCCTGCTCGTGCCGTCGGTCGTCTACTGGTCCTCCGGCCTTCTCAAGGAGACGGTCGCCATGATCGGCCTCGGACCGTTGCTGATGGCCCTCGACCATCTTCAGCGAGGCAAGCGGCGCTCCGGGGGTGTGCTCCTCCTCGTGGGCGCGGGACTGATCCTTTTGTCGAAGGCCTATATCCTCTCGGCGGCGGCCGCAGCGCTCTCCGCCGCGGCGATGGTCGCACTGGCGCGGCGACGTGGCGGCGGTGTCAAACCCGGCCAGGCGTTCATCGGCCTGCTCGCGATGCTGATCGGCATCGTGGTGGTGGGCCGCCTGCTCCCGCGGTACTCCATCACCGAAATCGGCTCGGAGTTGGCGCGGCTCCAGACCGTCGGCATGCAGACGTATGGCGGCTCCAACTATGCGCTCGGGTTCGACCCGTCGAACTCGCTGCTCCTCCAGTTGGGTTCCGCGCCCATCGCTCTGGTTACGACGCTCTATCGCCCCTTCCCGTTCGAGGTGCAGAACGCACTCATGGCGGCCAGCGCGCTCGAAAACGTGGTGCTGCTCGCACTGACGGTGCGGGCCTTCTGGCCCGGGCGACGCCCGATTCGGCGCATCTTGGAGAGCCCCCTGCTCGTGGCCATCGCCGCCTACGTGATGTTATTCGGCGTGGTGGTCGGCCTGGCCAGCACCAACTTGGGCGCCCTCTCCCGCTACCGCATCCCGCTGGTGCCGTTCTTGGGCATCCTCCTCGTGGTCCTCCCGAGCCGCGTCCGTCCGTCGGCGCGTCCACGCCGCCCTCCCCGCTTCCCCCGCCGTCCTTTGCTTCGGAGCCCCCGGTGACCCTTCGTGTCGTGCGTCTCGTCCCCGTTCTCGACTTCGGCGGCGTGGAATCTCGCATCGTGCTGCAGTCACGGCTGACCGATCGCTCCCTGGTGGACCTCCGCGTGTGCACGTTCTGGAAGCCCGGAGCCGCCGCCGAGGAGATCATGGGGGACGGTTTTTCCGTAGATGTGCTGGATGTCCAACCGCGCGACGTCGGCCGCGCCCTCTGGACCCTGATGCGCTACCTGCGGGAACAGCGCCCCGACATCCTTCACTGCAGCATCAGCGAAGCCAATCTTCTTGGTCTCGTCGCCGGCGCCCTCACCGGTGTTCCCGTGCGGATCGCCGAAGAGGTGGGCATGCCCAGCCACGGCACGCCGGCGCGGCTCTTGTTTCGGCTCCTATACAAGACGGCAAGCGCCATTGTGGGCGTCACCCAAGCCGTGTGCGACTACGTGCTCGAAGTCGACAACGCCCCGCCGGAGTCGGTGAAGCTCATCTACAACTGCGCCCACCCCCGTTTCTTTCCCGAGGACCGCAAGCCCGTGGAGCGGACGGAAGCCCAACGTCGGACGCTGTTCATGGCGGGGCGGCTGATGCCGGTCAAGAACCAGTCGACCGTGCTCAAGGCGTTTGCACGCGTTCGTGAGACGCACCCAGACGCCAAGCTGGTGATCGCGGGCGAGGGACCCCTCCACGAGGACCTCGAGCGGGAGATTCAAGCGTTGGACATCGCCGACGGCGCACGGCTCCTGGGATACCGCGAAGACGTGCCGGCCCTTCTCGCCGAGGCTGGTGCGTTTGTGCTCAGCTCCCATGCCGAGGGTTGCAGCATTTCACTTATCGAAGCGATGGCGACGGGGGTGCCCTCACTCGGGTCGGATGTGCCCGGCATCGTGGAAGTCATGGGGAGGCCGCTGGCGAACCAGTGGGCCGTGCATGCGACGGACGTCGACGGCTGGGTGCGTCTCTTCACGCGCTATCTGGAGCTCGGCGAAGAGGAGCGGTCCGACCTTGCCCGACGCGCCCAGGATCGCGCCTACGCGGTCTTCTCCCCGCATCGCTACGTGGCCCAGCTCCAATCGCTCTACGAGACGCTCAGCACACCGTGAAGCCGCATGGTCTTCAACTCGTTCAGCTTCGCGGTCTTCTTTGCGCTCGTGCTGGTGCTCTACGCCGGGATGCGGTCGTGGCGTGGGCGCAAGGTCTTGCTCCTCGTCGCGAGCTACCTCTTCTACGCGGCGTGGAACCCGCCGCTGGTCTCGCTCCTCGCGCTGTCCACGGCGGTCGATTGGGGCGCCGCCCGCTTGATGCAGCGCTCGGAACAGGCGCACGTGCGGCGTGGGGCGTTGTTGCTGAGCCTGACGACGAACCTCGGCATGCTCGCCCTGTTCAAGTACTCCAGCTTCCTGCTGGAGAACTTTCAGGGTGGCCTCGCCCTCGTCGGCGTCGAGTACGTCGCCCCCGCTTGGAGCATCGTACT
>JBGCFC010000173.1:0-7147 GCA_045106715.1 Sandaracinaceae bacterium | reverse complement strand
GGGACGAGACCCTGCACGGACGAAGGCAGCTTGGTCAGCTTGTTGTTGCGGTCCACGCAGACCAGCTCGACCTCGCCCACGACGAGCAGCTTGTCGTCCGAGACGCGGTAGACCCGCTGGTCGAACACGGCGCGGTACGGGCTCTCGGCGTTGACCTGGGTTCGCACCACCAACGCGTCCGCGAAGACGGCGCCCTCCTTGTACGTCAGGGTCGCTTTGTAGACGACGAACCCGACGCCTTCCTCGTTGTAGAGGCGCCGCAGCTCATCGACCCCGAGCAGATGCTCGCGGGCGCGCTCGAAGTACTTGAGGTAGTTCGCGTGGTAGACGACGCCCGAGTGGTCGGTGTCCTCGTAGTAGACCTGGACGGGATGCTCGTGCACGCGGGGAGACTACTCCACGGCGTGTCAGTCGGCCGGGTCGAAGTCGAGCGAGATCGAGTTGATGCAGTACCGCTGCCCGGTCGGCGCAGGTCCGTCGGGGAACACGTGTCCGAGGTGCCCGCCGCAGCGCGCACAGTGGACCTCGGTGCGGGTCATGCCGAGCGTGCCGTCCTCGCGTGAGGCGACGCGGCCGCGCGCGATGGGCCGGGAGTAGCTCGGCCAGCCGGTGCCCGAGTCGAACTTGTCGCTCGACGCGAAGAGCGGCGCGCCACATCCGGCGCACCGGTAGGTGCCCTCGCCGTGATGGTCGTGAAAGCGCCCCGTGAACGCCCGCTGGGTGCCTTCCTCGCGGAGCACGTGGAACTCTTGGGGCGAGAGGCGCTGCCGCCACTCCGCCTCGCTGCGCCGGACGCGGTCGGACGTGGGCGGGTCGCTGAACTGGCTCGGGTGTTCCGGCTCGTCTTGGGCGGAAGCCGCCGAACCACAGCCGAGGAGGAGAAGGCCTGCAAGGACGATTCGAACGTGGCGCATGCTCAGACTATGGGGTCAGTCGCGCAACGTTACGGTCAGCCGCACTGATCGTCGCCCTCGACATCCACCGTCGCGCCGCCGGGGCACGTGAGCCGACACGAGCCGGCGCCGGAGCAGCTGACGTTGCAGTCGCCGGTGCAGGTCACGTCGCAGTTCGCGCCCATCGTGCACGTGACGTTCGAACTGGCTCCCACGGTGAGGGTGCAGTCCGCGCCGCGGCACTCGACGTTGTTGCTCTGGCTTCCAGTGTAGGTGCACTGCGCGCCCGATTCGCAGGTGACATTGCAGGATTCCTGGCAGCCGCCCTCGCACGTGGCGCCGGCGCCGCAGTTCAGGTTGGCGCTGTTGCCGGAGTCGAAGCGGCACGCGCCCCCCGCCTCGCAGCTGCAGTTGTCTCCGGCGCAGGCGCAGGCCTCGCTGGGGCACTCCACCAGATCGGTGCCGCATCCCGCGGCGAAGAGAGCACAAACGAACGCAGCGCGAAGGAAGGTATGCATACGGCGAAGTATATCTTGGTGCCGCTGCGATCCAAGAAACCCCGGACCATGGGCCCGGGGTTCATCGGTTGCGCGCCGGCTCAGCTTCCCGCGGGCTCGCAGCCGCAGCCGCACAGGTTGTTGAAGCTCTCTTGGTCGTCTCGGCAGTCGAACAGCGCGGCCGCGCACTCACCTGGGGTGTAGGCGACGTAGTCCACGCCGGGGTCGGAAGGGTCCGGGCAGACGTCGGTCGGCGCCACGCAGCCGCAGCCGCACGGGCCGGAGAACGCCTCTTCGCCGTCGGGGCAGGCGTAGTCGATGACCTCGCAGGTGCTGGGCTCGTCGGCGATGTAGCGCACGGTTGGGTCGGCCGGGTCGGGGCAGAGCCCGTCGGGCGCCACGCAGCCGCAGCCGCACTCGCCGCCGAAGTACTCGAAGCCCTCGTCGCAGGCGAAGAAGATGACGGCGCACGTCTCAGGTTCCTCCGCCGCGTAGCGGACCCGCGGGTCAGCGGGGTCGGGGCACATCCCCGGCTCTTCGCCATCGATGCAGCCGCAGCCGCACGCGTCGGAGAATGCCTCCTGGCCCTCGTCGCAGCGGTAGCGGATGACCTCGCACGCAGCCGGACTCGTCCCCACGTAGTGCACGCTGGGGTCTTCGGGGTCCTGGCAGCTCGGGTTGCGCTCGCAGCCGCAGCCGCAGTCGTCGGAGAAGGGCTGGGTGCCGAGCTCGCAGGCGCGGTCGACTGTCTCGCAGAACCCGGGCTCCGTGCTCCAGTAGTCGACGTCCGGGTCGGACGGGTCGCGGCACTCGCCCGTGGGCGGCAGGATGCAACCGCAGCCGCACTCGTCGTCGAACCGTGTGCCGTCACCGCAGTCGAACAGCGCGGCGGCGCATTCGGCCGGATCGTTCAGGTCGTAGCGACGGTAGGGGTCGGGCCGCAGCTCGCAGCTCGGCGTCGCCTCGCCGAGGCAGCCGCAGCCGCACTCGTTGCTGAAGTCTTCGGTTCCCTCCGGGCAGGCGTAGTCGATGACCGCGCACTCCTCGGGGCTCTCGCCGTAGTAGACGCGGGTGTCCGAGGCGGGCTCGCACTCGGTCGGGGTGCCGTAGCAGCCGCAGCCGCATTCGCCGCCGAAGGGCTCGGTGCCGTTGGGGCACGTGAACCGGGCACGCATGCACGCTTCAGGGTCGGTCGAGACGAAGTCGGCGAGCGGGTCGTCGACGTCGGGACAGGTGGGTACGCCGACCGTGATGCAGCCGCAGCCGCACTCGTCGTTGAAGAGCTCTTCGCCCGCGTTGCAGGCAAACAGAGCGGCGGCGCAGGTGCTCGGATCGGTGGACACGTAACGCACGGCCACGTCGTCCTCGAGCGGGCACTCGCCGCAGTCCGGGTCGGCCTCGGGGCAGAACGCGTCGCACTCCCCGTCGCCGTACCAACCCTCGAGGCTGCACAGGTCGTCGCCGTCGGGCGACAGGCCGCCCATGCGCCGGGCTTGGTCCTTGGTGAACACCGAGTGGGAGCTGTTGCAGCCGGCGAGCAAGGTCGCGATGGCCAAGAGCGAGGTCATCAGTCGAAGGGGGGTCATCGGGGTCTCCAGAGAAGGGCGCAGCTCCACCGTTCACGCCCGAGGGAGCGCGTCAGCGAAGACGATGGGGATGAGCGGCGCTACGGCGTGCCGGTCACGAACAAAGTCACGGGGCGTCGGTCCGAAGTCGGGGCGGTGGCCTCGACGAAGAGGGTCTGTTCGGTGATGCCGAGCTCGGTGGGCATCACAGTGAGGACGATGTCGGCGCGGGTGCCTGCCGACAGTTCGGTGGGAGCATCCGCGATTTGAAACGCGCCGTCTGTCCGGAGGCGTGTGCTCAGGGTGCGGGCCTCGGGGCACTGGTTGTCGATCGCGACGGTGAACTCCCGGCGCTCGCCCAGTCGGACCTCCTCCGCGTCGAACTCCGGCTCCACGGTGAGACACGCCACTCGCTCGGGGACGAGCAGCTCGTCCTCGCCGATGATCCGGTCCAGCGGCACCGAGCGGGCACCGCCGTTGCGCACCTGAACGCGGATCTCGTCGTTGACGAACGCAGCGGGAAGCAGGACCTCGAAGCTGCCGTCCGCGCGGACGGGCTCGGCGACCGGAGGATTTTCCCCATCGAGCACCGTCACCACGACCGTGCCTTCCGCGGGGAGCACGCTGCCCTCGTTGCCGAAGACACGAACGCCCTCGATGATGTCGGTCGCCCGGCCGCTCTGTGCCCCGAG
This sequence comes from Sandaracinaceae bacterium, assembly GCA_045106715.1. Classification (GTDB taxonomy): domain Bacteria; phylum Myxococcota_A; class Polyangia; order Polyangiales; family Sandaracinaceae. Next base: position 3,500 of record JBGCFC010000173.1, on the reverse strand, counting down.
GAACTCGGCTTCGAGGTTCGGCGGGCTGGGCTGAGGGCTCCCGACACAGGCCGACAGGCCGAGCAACAGCGCCAGGAGAGGGGACATCCAGTGGGGCAGGTTCCGCACGCCTCACTCTACAGCAGGCAGCGTGCCAGCCCGGTTTCCCACGGTTCGACGAAGCGATCGTCTCACTTTGTCTCGTAGTGTGTCACTCTTGCGCCGTGGGTGAGACGATACCCTTGTTCGCCGGCCGCTATCGACTCGGCCCTCTTCTTGGAGAGGGGGCGGCCGCTCGCACCTACCGAGCGGTGGATGTCGTGCGCGACGGGCCCGTCGCACTGAAGGTGGTGCGGGACCGAGAACTCGAGGCGACGCTTCTGACCGAGCTCGAGGTCTTGGGGCGCCTCGTGCATCCGCACCTGGCGCCGCTGTACGACCTGGGGCGCGTCGAGGAGGGCGCGTACTGCGCGACGCAGTGGATTGACGGACGTGAGCTGGGCGGCGTTTCCGGGTGGTCCGACGCCTGCCCTGCGCTCGTGGATGTGTTGGATGCGCTGGCGGCGCTGCATCGGGCGGGCGTGCGGCATGGAGACGTGAAGCCGGCCAACATCCTGGTCGAACACGGTGTCGGTCGGGGGTGGCTCATCGACCTGGGCTGCGCCGCCAAGCTCGGGGTGGCGCGCGGCTCGGTGTTCGGGACGCCGGGCTACCTCGCTCCCGAGCTGCTCCGCGCCGAGCCGGCCGACGCGCGCGCCGACCTGTACGCGTTTGCCCAGACCGTCAGCCGCCTCGAGGCGAGCTGGGGGCCGCCGCCCGCGCCGTGGACCGAGGTGGCGTCCTGCTGCGCGCGTGACGATCCCGCAGCGCGGCCGGGGAGCGCGGCGGAGGTGCTCGAGCTGCTCGGCCACGCGGAGCGCGCGCGGTCGAATCGATCGCCGGACTCGTTGCGCCTCGTGGGTCGAGACGAGGAACTCACCCGGCTGCGGCGCGCGCTGGGAGCGTGGAGCGAAGGGCAGCCCGGGACCCGCGTCGCGGTGATCGCCGGCCGCACTGGGAGCGGCCGTTCCCGGTTGCTCTCGGCGATCAAGCGAGAGGCCCAGCGCCATCATCGGGTGGTCGAAGCGAGCGCCCGTCAAGACGCCCCGCTCTCGCGTCTGTTGACGGGAGCCGGGAGCGCCCTCCAGCGCCCCGGCATCGAAGGGGCACTCGAGGCGCTCCACACGATCACGACGCCCGTGGTCTGGGTGATCGACGACGTCCCTGCGCTCGCGCCGGCGGATCGACGAACGCTGCGCGCGTTGGTCTCGACGCTGTCCACCCGCGCTCCGCTCTTTGTCTGCATGGTGGACGGAGAGGGGCAGGCCAGCTCGCTCGCGTCCCTCGAAGGAGACGCAATCGAGCGCGTGACCCTCGCCGGGCTGACCCGAGAGGCGGTCGCCGCGTGGTGTGGAGACCGTCTCGACGAGACCGCGGTCGCGCGGTTGTTCGAGCGGAGTGATGGCCACCCGGAGACGGTGCGTTGGATGCTCGGGGGCGCGGAGCCAGAGGTGGAGTCGCGACTCCGTCAGTTGTCGCCCGAGGCGCGTCTCGCACTCGTCGAGGTCGCCGCGTCGGGCGCGCGGTCCCTGACGTCGATCGAGGCCTCCGCGTGGATGGCGCTGTCGGCCGCAGGCTGGGTCAAGCTCGAGGCCGGCCTCGTCCGGCTCGCGCAGCCCGCCTACCAGGATGTGATCGAGGCGTCGCTCGAGCCCGAGCCGCGCCGGACGATGCACGAGGGTCTCGCGCGGTCATGTTCGCATCCCGCGGACCGCCTTCGTCACCGGGCGCTCGCCGGCCTGCCCCTTTCCGAGTTGCCGAGCGAGCCGGGAGCAGATCCACGATGGCGACGTGCCGCGGCGGCGTTGGCGCGTTCGGAGGACCCTTCGACCCGGCGGGTGGGCGCGCGCTACTTGCTTCACCTCGGGGAGGCCCGTCACGCCATCGAGGCGCTCGCGGATCTCGTCGAGCGGGATGACGAGGACCATGAGGCAAAGCGCCTCCTGGCACGTGCGCACCTGTCACTCGAAGAGACCGAGCGGGTGCTCGCGCTGCTCGCGCCGTTGGAAGAACGCCGCGACCCCGAGGCGCTGGACCTCGCGGCCAGAGCGCACATCAAACGCGGCGAATACCAAGCGGCGGTGGCGTGCGTGGGGCGCGCGCCCGAGGGAGCGGAGCCACGCGCGGCGCTGCTTGAAGATCTCGGGGTGGCCAAGAGCTACCTGTCCGAGCCGGACGCCACGTCTCACCTGCGCGCCGCTGAGGCGCTCTTGGCGAACTCCGGCAGCGCGCGCGATCGGGTGCGCGTGGCCAGCTACCTGGCGATCGACGCGTTCCGTCGCGGGGAACTCGAGCAGGCGAGGGAGGGCTACGCCGCGGCGCTCGCGCTGGTGGTCGCGCACGGTCTCGACGATCAGCTCGCCCCGGCGGCGTTGAACCTCGGGACAGTGGCGCACCAGACCGGGGATTGGGGCACGGCGTACCGCGCCTATCGCCGAGGACATGCCGTGGCGCGCGCCTTGGGGCAGCGGGCGACCCTGGCGACCCTGGAGCTCGATGATGCGCAGCTGTATGCCGACGTCGGGGCGTTCGCCCGTGCGCGCGCGGCCGCCGAGCGGGCGTCCGAACTGGCCGAGGCGGGAGGGTATGGATTGCTGGCGGGGGCGGCAGCCGGGGTGCGCGTTCAAGTCGCGCTGCTGCAGGGTGACGTGCAGGCCGCTCGGCGCGCACTCGAGTTGGCGAACATGCACTTCGACGAAGCCGGCGCGACGCGCGAGAGGGACGAGACGTGGCTCTATGCCCGCGAGCTCGCTCACCTCGCGGGCGAGCCAGCGCCCCCGAAACGGTCCGGGAACTGGCCGGCGGATCTCGAGGTGCGTGCGTGGCTGACCGAGGGGCGGATTGAGGGCTCCGTCCCCGCGCTCGAGCAGGCGCGCGCCGCGGCGTCGCGACGCGGGCTCATGGCGGAGGTCGCGGAGGCCGACGGGGAGCTGGCGCGCCTGTGGGCGGAGCGCGGGGCGCACGCGCTTGCCGAGCGGCACCGACGCGATGCGCAGGAACGCTGGGAGCGATGCGCGGTGGGCTTGCCGGAGGCGCTCCGCGATGACTTCTGGCGACATCCGCGTCGGACCGTGCCGCGCGTGGTCGAGTCGGGAACAGACAGCCGCGCGGAGCGGCTGACGCGGCTCTTGAGCATCAACCGCGCGCTCGGCTCCACGCTCGAGGTCGACGCGGTCTTGCACCAGGCCATGGACGCGGCGGTCGAGCTTACCGGTGCGGAGCGGGGGTTCTTGGTGCTCGTCGAAGACGGCGGCATGGAGGTGCCGGTCGCGCGCAACCTCGCCCGCGAGGAGGTGGGCAAGGCGCACCTCGAGTTCAGTCGCTCGATCGCCGAGCAGGCCATCGTCTCGGGGGAGGCGGTGACGACCGACGAAGCGCGGCAAGACGCGCGCTTTCGCGCCCACCGAAGCGTGCCCGCGATG
>JBGCFC010000172.1:0-9366 GCA_045106715.1 Sandaracinaceae bacterium | reverse complement strand
CTTCATGTTGTCGCGCATGTAGTCGAAGCCGAACTCGTTGTTCTGCCCGTACGTGATGTCTGCGCGGTAGGCGGCCTTCTTCTCGCGGTCGTTCTGACGCGGGATGATGCAGCCGCTGGAGAGCCCGAGGAACGAGTAGAGCTTCGCCATCCACTCCTGGTCGCGGCTGGCCAGGTAGTCGTTGACCGTGACGACGTGAACGCCCTTGCCTTCGAGCGCGTTGAGCACGCAGGGCAACGTGGCGACGAGGGTCTTGCCCTCCCCGGTCTTCATCTCGGCGATCTTGCCCTGGTGGAGCACGATGCCGCCGATGAGCTGCACGTCGTAGTGGCGCATCCCGAGCGCGCGGATGCCCCCCTCGCGCGTGAGCGCAAACGACTCGTAGAGCAGGTCGTCCAGACTCGCGCCGTTGTCGATCTCCTCGCGCATGCCCGCGATCCGCGCACGGATCTGGTCATCGCTGAGCTTCTTGACGTCGGCCTCGAGGTCGTTGATGCGAGTGACCATCGGGCGGACCTTTTTGATGGTCCGCTCGTGCTTGGTGCCAAAGACTTTCTTGAGGACGTTTTGCAGCATAAGAGGGGGTGCTCGTGGGCGAGGGTCGGCGCACCTTAAGGCCTGGCCTCGGGGGGCGCAATCCTGGCCGGGAGAAGGCGTGATCCCGGCAACACACGGGGCCGGAAGCTATTCGAGGAGGCGCGCGCGGGCGATGACCACGGCGGCCGCCCCCAGGAACGCCGCGAGCGCCGTCGCGACGATGGCGAGCGCCGAGAGCAAGGTCCGCCGCCGGTGCCGTTGGCTCATCAACTCCGGGTCGCCGGTGTTGGCCATGATCTGTTGCGCCTCGACGGCGGCGTCCACCCCCCGTCGCACGAAGACGAGCGCGAGGACCAGCATGCCGAGCACGATCGCGGCCAGCGCCACCCCCCGCAGCAGCCCTTGGCGTGCGCTGATTCGGGCTTCGTCCTCGGCGCGACCCGAGACCGCGTCCGGCATGGGAATCACGCCTGCGGACCCAACGGCCGCCACCCACTCGCGCCGGAGCGGAGTCGGCCCGGGCGGGGCCTGAAGCGAATCACCGTCAAACGGTCCAGAGTCGCCTTCCTCGTGACCGACGACAAACGAGGACGCCGCGTGGTCGGAGGAGAACGGGTTCTGACGCACCTGAATGCGGCCCCAACCCGTGGCACCGTCGAGCACGAAGGGCCGCCCGGCATCCTCGAACACCCAGCTGCGCTCCCAGTGGCCGCGGGAGAACCCGTCTACGATGATCGGGCGGTCTGTGAGCACGTGCGCACGGAACGTCGGCGGGTCGTCCTCGATCCGCTCGAGCCCGGGCGTCCCGAGCGCGATCGGGATCTGGATGCCGCGGCGCGCCACCAACTCGCCCCCCCGCATCGCTTCGACGACCGCAGATACGTCCGGGCCGTGGGCGACGAACGGGAGCGCCACGAGGCCCCGCGTCTCGATGGCCGGATCCGGCGGGTCGCCGGGCGTGATGGCGGCCGAGCCAACCAAACGGAGCGAGACCGGTGGAGAGCCTCCGTAGACCAACAGGGCGCAAGGCGTCTCCGGGACGCACAGCCCGCCGCGCACGCGCATATCGAACGGCTCGGGCACCGCGGCAATTCCCACGGGCTCGACGGGCTCGAGCGAAAAGTGCTGAGCGGCGTGCGCGAGACGAGGGCTCCAGGGAAGAGGCTGCGCGTCGACGGCGACGCGGAGCCGCGACTCGAGGCTGGCCGCGTCTTGTCCATCCACGATGGCCAACGCACGGACGGTGAAGTCCCCCTGCGGCAACCCGGGGATCGACCCCATCGCGGCGCCGGCCGGGGACGGCGTGAGCGTCACGCGAGCCACCTCGGTCTCCCCGTCGACAACCCACACCTCAACTTCGGCCGGGACCAGCTCGGGGCGACCGAGGTCCGTCAAATCCTCGAACAGCAGGGCGGAGACGGCGATGGGGCGGTTCGGCGGCGCTTGCCGGGGCGCGATCAGCTGAAGCTCGTGGTCGATGGAGACCATCTCGCCGAGAAACACGGACAGCACCGCGCCGAACACCGCCAGCGGCAGCACCAGCCGCACCCCCCAGTTGGAGAGCCGACGCAACGGGCTCGACGTCGCCACGCGAAGCACAGTACACCTGGGCGGGTGCACGCCGCCGCGGAAGACGCCGCAGCGCTTCACGTATCAGACATCGATGGGCTACTGGGCGTACTACCTGCTCGTGTTCTTCGCCTACTGGGCGGTCGATCACCCGGCTGTCTTGGTGCTGCTGCTCGTGCTGTTCGTCGTCCGGCGCTGGGTCCCGGACCCGTTCGTGTTCCTTCGCACGATCGGGCACATCTCACGGCTCAAGAAACAGGTCGCGGCCAACCCCTCGAACGTCACGGCGCGGCGGGACCTGGCTCGCATCTACCTCGAACGCCTGCGCCCCGGCACGGCGCTGACGCTGCTGGAGGAGGCGCTCGCACGCGACGCCGAGAGCCCGGAGCTGCTCTTCTTGCGTGGACAGGCCCTGCACCGAACTGGACGCCACGAAGAGGCCCTCGGCCCGCTCGTCGACGCGGTCGCGAAAGACCCGCGCGTCGGCTTCGGCGAGGCCTACCGGGTGGCCGGGGACGCGCTCCGGGAGTTGAAGCGGCACGCCGAGGCGGTGGACGCCTACGAGCGCTTCTTGAAGAAGAACAGCTCGAGCGTGGAGGGCTACGCCAAGCTGGCGCTCGCGCACCGTGGCGCAAAAGACGAGCCCGCCTCCAAAGAAGCGCTGGCCGAGGGTCTCCGGACGTTCGCGCAGCTCCCCGGATACAAACGCCGCGCGGAGCTGGGCTGGTACCTGCGCGCGCAGCTGCTTCGGCTCTTCATCTGAGGCTCGGCGCGGGAATCAGCGCCCGAGGTTGATCACGCCCTCGATGCCCGCTCGGATCGCCGTGCGCACGCCGATCACGAAGCAGATGAAGCCGCCCAAGCCCGCGCCAAGCGTGACGGTGCCCGGGAGCCCGATGCGTCCGCCAAACCACCACACAGCGGCGCAGACGACGGTGAGACCGAACATGACGACCGCGCCCCGTCCGTAGCGCCCCGGCGTGTAAAGACGCCCTTCACGCAGAAACGCCCGAACCTCGTCTGAGGCCCGGGCGCATCTTTGAAGACTCGAGGTCGCTCAGCTGGCGAGCAGCGGCGCGATGACCAGGGCCACGACGCTCATGAGCTTCACGAGGATGTTGAGCGAGGGGCCCGCGGTGTCCTTGAAGGGGTCACCGACGGTGTCGCCGACGACGGCCGCGTTGTGCGCTTCGCCACCCTTTTCGAGGATGTCTCCGCTCGCGGTCTTGAAGCCGCCGCCCTCGAAGGACTTCTTGGCGTTGTCCCACGCGCCGCCCGCGTTGCTCATGAACAGCGCCATGACGACGCCGGAGACCGTGACGCCGGCGAGCGTGCCGCCGAGCGCCTCGGGACCGAGCCCGAAGCCCATGATGACCGGGGTGATCACGGCCATCGCGCCGGGCGCGACCATGCGCTTGAGCGCGGCCTTGGTCGAGATGTCCACGCAGCGGGCGGTGTCCGGCGGCGCGGTGCCCTCGAGCAGTCCGTCGATCTCGCGGAACTGGCGGCGGACCTCTTCGATCATCTCCATGGCCGCTTCGCCGACGGCGTTCATGGCCATCGAGCTGAACAGGTAGGGGAGCATGCCGCCGATGAAGACGCCGGCCATGACCTCGGGCTTGGCGATGTTGATGCCGTCGATGCCGGCCGTCTGTGCGAACGCGGCGAACAGCGCGAGCGCGGTCATCGCGGCCGAACCGATCGCGAAGCCCTTGCCGATGGCGGCGGTGGTGTTGCCAACCGCGTCGAGCTTGTCGGTGCGCTCTCGAACCTCGGGCTCCTGGTGACTCATCTCAGCAATGCCGCCCGCGTTGTCCGCGATGGGACCGTACGCGTCGACCGCGAGCTGAATGCCCGTGGTGGAGAGCATGCCGAGCGCCGCGATGGCGACGCCGTAGAGGCCGGCGAACTGCGCGGCGCCGATGACGCCGGCCGCGATGAGCAGCACGGGAACCGTGGTGGACTGCATGCCGAGGCCGAGGCCGGCGATGATGTTCGTCGCGTAGCCGGTCTTGGACTGCTCCGCGATGCCGTTGACCGGGGCCTTGCCCATCGAGCAGTAGTACGAGGTGATGAGGCCGATGGCGATGCCCACCGCGAGCCCGATGACCGTCGCGTAGCCGACGTCGAGGTAGTCGATGTTGATGTTGCCGCTGCTGTCGCCAGACCAGGGCGTCGCCGCCGCGGTGGTCACGCCGCCGGCCGGCCAGAGAACCTTGGCGAGGCCGAAGGTCGCCGCCGCCATCACGCCCGCCGCGCCGAACGCGCCGACGTCGAGCGCCACCTGCGGGTTGCCACCTTCCTTCGTGCGCACGAAGAACGTGCCGAGGATGGAACAGAGGATGCCCGCACCCGCGATGACCATCGGGAGCACGATGGGGCCGGTCTCGAGGCTGCCGGTGACGCTGCTGAAGCCGAGGCCCAGCACCATGGCGCCGACGATGGCGCCGACAAACGACTCGAAGAGGTCCGCGCCCATGCCCGCGACGTCGCCCACGTTGTCACCAACGTTGTCGGCGATGACCGCCGGGTTGCGCGGGTCATCTTCCGGGAGGCCGGCCTCGACCTTGCCGACCAGGTCGGCGCCGACGTCTGCGGCCTTGGTGTAGATGCCGCCGCCGACGCGCGCGAACAGCGCGATGGACGAGGCGCCCATCGAGAAGCCCGTCACGACGCTGAGCGACGTGGCCATCGCGCTGTACTCCGAGAGGTGCGCTCCATCGACGAGGGTGTCGGTGGTGAAGAGCACGTTCGTGTAGAGGAGGAACAGGCCCGAGAGGCCCAGAATGGCGAGCCCCACGACACACATGCCCATGACCGCGCCGCCCGAGAAGGCCACGTTGAGGGCCTCGGACAGGCTCTTGGTGGCGGCGTGGGTGGTGCGAACGTTGGCGTCCGTGGCCACGCGCATTCCGAAGTAGCCCGCGAGGCCCGAGGCCACCGCGCCCACCACGAAGGAGACCGCGATCCACCAGCTGGCCCCCTCCTGGTTCATGTTCGCGACGGCCAGAAGGCCCGCAACGATGACCACGAAGATGGCGAGATAGCTGTATTCGGCCTTGAGGAAGGCCATGGCGCCCTCCTGGATGTGCCCAGCGATGGTGCGCATCTCTTCGTTGCCGGCGTCCTGCCGGGAAACCCAGGCGGCGCGCCAAGCAGCGTAGATAAGCGCGAGCACACCCGCGCCCGGGGCGAGATAGATCAGATTCTCCATCGAGACTTCCTCCGGTCGCCAGCGATGAGCCAGGCGCCCCGTGAGCAATCAATAAGGTGGGTCAGAGACCCCTGCGGCAGCTGGACCTTGGGCCGAGGGCCCCGGGTCGAGCGCGAGCTTTCTAGCGAATCCTGGGGGGGACGCAACGCGAATCCAGCGTAGACAGAACGCCACGCTGTCGTCCGATGCGTCACGCACGCGCTTGCTGGATGGCTTCACGCGCGGCTTCGAGGTCACCCGGGCCGCGCAGCGGGACGGTGGGCACGTCCTTGGCAATGCGCCGAATCATGCCCTTGAGCGCGCTGCCCTCGCCGATCTCGACGAACAGGCCGACCCCGTCCTCCACCATGCGCCGGACCGATTCCGTCCAGCGCACCGGGCGGCTGACCTGGCGGCGGAGCGCGTCGCGGGCCCCATCGGGGTCCTGCAGCGGGGCTGCATCGACGTTCACATAGACGGGGATCTTCGGGTGATGGAAGGTGATCCCCTCGAGCTCACCCGCGAGCCGGTCCTCGGCGGGTTTCATCATCCGGCAGTGGAAGGGCGCGCTGACGGGGAGCGAGATGGCCCGCCCGCCGGCCTCTTTGACGAGCACGCCGGCCGCGGCGACAGAGGCCGTGGCGCCCGCGATGACCACCTGGCCCGGTGCGTTGAAGTTGACGGCCTCGCAGACGCCCTCCGTCTGCTCGCAGATGCCGCGCACCGCGTCGTCGTCCAGCTTGAGCACGGCGCTCATGGCGCCCTCCCCGTCCGGCACGGCCTCCTGCATGAACTGGCCGCGCAGCCGGACGAGCCGCACTGCGTCCTCGAAGGCGAGCGTGCCCGCGCAGACGTGCGCCGAGTACTCCCCGAGCGAATGGCCCGCCGCGACGTCCGGGGCCTCGCCGAGCATCAGCATCAGCGCCACCGAGTTGGTCAGCACCGCCGGCTGGGTGTTCGCAGTCATGCGCAGCTGGTCTTCAGGCCCCTCGAAGCACAGCTGGCTGAGCGACTCGCCGAGCGCGGCATCCGCCGAATCGAACACGGACTTGGCCTCCGGTGAGGCCTCGACGGCCTCCTTGCCCATTCCGACCTTCTGTGAGCCCTGCCCCGGGAACACGAACGCGACCTTCTTCGACATGCCCGGCTCATACCGCGATTTCGGACGTTCGGCGACCGACCCCCTCGGACCGCCCGCGAAGGGGCGAACCGTCAGCCGCCGACCGCGACGTCCGTGTCGGGAGGAGGCACGCGAAGGTGCGTTCTCCAGTTGTCGTAGCTGATCACCACCGCGAGGTAGACGAGCACCGGCTGCATTGCCCACACGCCGTAGGCGAAGACGCCGGCCATCAGAACCAGGCTGATCCAGGTCGCGATGCGAAGGGCGCGGCCCGGCGTGGTGAAGCGGCCGATCAACGCCTTCAAGATCAGTCCGCCGTCGAGTGGGATCGCCGGGAAGAAGTTGACCGCGGTCAAGATGAGGCTGCAGGCGGCGAAGGTCGACAGCCCCAGCTGGGCCTCGTGCGGCCATCCGCCGGTGTCGACGTAGGCGAGCACGCCATACGCCGCGACCGCGTTGAGGGCGTTCATGGTCGGCCCCGCGCTGGTCCGAAGCACATCCTCGAACAGACCCGGCGGCGCCCCGGTGTAGTCGATGCGGCCGGCGCGGGTGAGCACCATGCGGTCGATGTTGTTGCCGAACGCGAGCGCGACCGCCCAGTGGCTCCCGAGATGCAGGCCGGTACCGACCGCGAACGAGGCGACGATCAGGATCGCTTCGAGCCAACCATCGCCGGCGAACCCGGTCGCGAGCATGATTCCGACGGCCTCCAGGTTCGTGTGAACCGTGGTGCCGAAGAGATTGAGGAAGCGGAACGAACGGTTACCGAACACGTTCAATAGATGGTGACGCCACCCTCCGAAATCAACGGCTATCCGGTGAAATCGTGCTGATGGAGGCGCTCCAGAACAAAAAAGTTCGAAGGCACACGCACGCCGAGGAGGTTCAGATACGCCTTGCCCAGCAGCAGGTCGGGGTTCTCGGGATAGATCTGGACGAGGTAGTCCCGGAGCGGCGGGCCGAGGGGGCCGTTGCCGCCGAGGCTGTAGTCGAGCAGGAGCGCGTTGGGGTAGAGGCTGTCGGCCGACCCTTCCACGACCGCGTGCGTGCGGTAGAACCCCCACCGTTTGGGCTCGTCCGCCAGCTGGTGCGGTGCCTGGTCGTCGTTGTCCGGAACGTCGATGTTGTAGCCCTGGATGAACGGCTTGGGCCCCCGACGCTCACGGGCGTCTCCGCCGTCGTAGAAGCCCTTGACGAATTTCCGGATGCCCACGACGCGGTAGATGTTGGGCGTGTTGCCACCGGCGAATTCCCAGCCGGCGAGGTTCTCGTAGGGGGGCGCAGTCCCGGCGCGCATCATCGCCTCGAGCTGCCCGCTGGACGCCTGCTGCATGATCTCGAGCCAGGAGAACTTCTCTCCGTTCGACTTGAGTACGTACCCGCGCTGTCTCTGCAGAAGCGGGGTCATCCGGCGTGCTTCTCGATCAGCTGGCCGAGACGCGGGACCGCCGACTCCACGTTGCGCTTTGCGGTCCCGCGGAGGGTCGAATAGGTCTTCTTTACGACGCGGTTCTTGCTTCGCTCCGCCTTGCCGTCGGTGATCGCGAGCAGCGAATCGGCGACGCGGCTCTTCTCGGCGGTGAAGTGCGCGCCCACCGGGCGGTCCTGCGCCTGGGCCTCTTGGAAGACCGGATCCACCGCGTTCGCGAACTCGGGCAACAGATCGTGCACGACCTTCTCGACGAAGCCGGGCTTGATTCCCTTGACCGCCTTGAACCCGGCCTTGATGGCCATCCCGCTGAGCCCGCTCTTGTCGGCAACCTCGGCGTCGATGATGCCGAGGCAGTCCTTCACCACGGTGGCCTTCTTGTCAGGGCTGTTCAGCACGTCAGCGAGCTTCGTCATGCGGGGTACCTAACAGTATCCTTCCCGCGTGGCCATCTGTCCGCACTGTGAACAGGACGCCGGCGACGCGCGCTTCTGCCCCGTCGACGGAACCCCCCTCGCGCATCTCGATCACCCGGGACCTGGCCGGGAGCTCACCGCCGGTGATCACGTCGATGGCCGCTACCTCATCGAGGCGGAGCTGGGCCGCGGCGGCATGGGGATCGTGTACCTCGCGAAGAGCGCCGCGTTGGGAGAGGTCGCGGTCAAGGTGCTGTCACCGGCATCGGCCATGCGCCAGACCACCGTCGGTCGGTTCGCGCGCGAAGCCCGGCTCGCCAGCCGGATGGACCACCCGCATCTGGTGCGTGTCTACGAGTTCGGCTTCGACCCGGCCGGCTACTACTTCCTCGTGATGGAGGTGCTCGAAGGACGCTCTCTCTACGCCCTGCTGCACGAGGAAGCCCCGCTCGCGCCAGGCCGCGCGCTCCGCATTCTCGAGCAGGTCGCCTCGGCCCTCGCCCGGGCGCATGCGCTGGGCGTGGTGCATCGAGACATGAAGGCGGAGAACGTGATGATCCGGCCGCTCGACGGGGAGCACGTGACCGTCATGGACTTCGGGCTCTCGCGCACGGAGGCGAGCTGGGGCGGGGCGCTCATGACGAGTGAAGGACAGCTCGTGGGGACGCCCACCTACATGGCCCCGGAGCAGTGGCGCGGAGAGGTCGCGGGTCCGGCGGCGGACATCTACGCCTTCGGTGTGCTGGCCTACGAGTTGCTCTGTGGCCATCCGCCCTTCCCTGGCACCAACGTCGTCGAGCTGATGCGGGCACACACCGGGCGAGAGGCGCCGCCGCTCTCCAAGCAGCGAACACGCGGCGCGGTCGGCCGTCGCCTCGAGTCGCTCGTGCATCACTGCCTGGTGAAGTCCGAGGACGGGCGGCCACCGAGCATGGAGGCGGTGCACGCGCGCATCGAGCAGGAGTTGACGGCGCGCTTGGCGAGGACCTGGCGGGCGGGCGACGTGGCCCCGGGGGGGGGCCTGCGGGCGCGGGGGCGGGACGCGCTGCGCTAGAGGGTCGCCGCCCTGACGCATCAGCGCGCGCACGCCCTGCTGCGCGCG
>JBGCFC010000171.1:0-56099 GCA_045106715.1 Sandaracinaceae bacterium | reverse complement strand
GCGTGCCCGGCCGGGCGAGCATCCAGGGCGACCTCGCGGCGGCCGAGCGCGAGTACGAGGCGACGCTCGAGAGCGGCGACGAAGACAAGATGATGGAGGATGCCGAACGGCTGGCGGATCTTCACGAGCGCCTCGCGCACTTCGAGACGATGTACAGCGAGCACGAGGCCAAGAAGATCCTCGCCGGGCTCGGCTTCGGAGAGGCCGACTACCCGCGCGACATCGGAGAGCTGTCCGGCGGTTGGCGCATGCGCGCGGTGCTGGCGTCGCTCCTCTTCCAGCGTCCCGAGGTGCTGCTGCTCGACGAGCCCACCAACCACCTCGACATGCCTTCGGTCGCCTGGTTCAGCGACTTCCTCAAGCAGTACCGGCACCCGTTCGTGATGATCAGCCACGACCGGGAGTTTCTGAACGAGCAGATCAACCGCGTCGTCAGCCTCGAGGTCGAGGGCGTCCGGCAGTACCCGGGGGACTACGAGCAGTACGTCCGGCAGCGCGCCGAAGAAGAGACGATCCTCGAGAACAAGGCGAGCAACCTCGAGCGCGAGCGAGAAAAAGCGCTCCAGTTCATCAACCGCTTCCGCGCCAAGGCCAGCAAGGCCAAGGCGGTGCAGAGCCGGGTCAAGGCGCTCGAGAAGATGGAGTCTGTCGCGACGTATCGGAAGCGGCGCATCCTCTCCTTCGCGTTCCCGCCCACCGGGCGTTCAGGCCACGAGTCCATCCGGGTCAACGAGCTCCGCAAGGCCTACGGCAACAACGTCGTCCTGCCGTCCGTGACGGCGTCGATCTACCGCGGGGACCGCGTCGGCATCATCGGCCCGAACGGGGCCGGCAAGACCACGCTGCTCAAGCTCATCGCCGGCGAGATCGAGCCGGACGGAGGCGGCATCGAGCTCGGTCACAACGTCAAGCCGGGCTACTACGCGCAGCACCACGCCGAACTCCTGCACCCGAAGAACACCATCTACGACGAGGCGATGAGCGCCAACCGCGAGCTCGGCCAAACCCGTGTGCGCAGCGTGCTCGGCTCGTTCCTGTTCAGCGGTGACGATGTCGACAAGACCGTCGGCGTGCTCTCCGGTGGCGAGCGCGCGCGTCTCGCGCTGGCGAAGCTTCTGCTCGACCCCGGCAACGTGCTGCTGCTCGACGAGCCCACCAACCACCTCGACCTCGAGAGCTGCGAGAGCCTGGTCGAGACCCTCAACACCTACGACGGCACGATGGTCTTCGTTTCCCACAACCGCGCGCTGATCCGCCGGCTCGCGACCAAGATCTGGTCGGTCGAGAACGGCGAGGTCACCGAGTACCAGGGCAACCTCGACGACTACATGACGCAGTGGCGCGCGCGCTACGCCGGCGAAGACGCAGATGCCGCGCCGGTGTCCAAGGGCGGCGGCGCCAACCAGTCGAGCGGACAGAGCAAGAAGCCGAGCAAGGCCCCCGAGGCCAAGAAGGCCAAGCCCAAAGCGGCGAGCAAGCCCAAGGGCAGCCGCGAAGACGAGAAGCGCCGCAAGCGCGAAGAGGCCAAGAAGCGGCAGGAGCGCAGCAAGCGGCTCGGCAAGGTCGAGCGCCGCGCCGAGGACCTGATGAACCGCATCGGTAAGCTCGAGGAGAAGCAGGCCGAGCGCAACGAGCAGCTCTGCCACCCGGAGAAGTTCGAGTCGGACGCGCAGCGCTTCGAGGTGCTCACCGCGCTCCAGGTGGATGCGGCGAAGATCGAAGAGCTCTCCGGGCGCTGGGAGAGCGCGCAGGAGGAGCTCGAGACGCTGCAGGCGACGATGGAGCAGGGTTAGCGAGAGGCCGATCCAAGCTCCCAGGCCGACCACGCGTCCCAAGCCCATGTCTCGTGTTCCCGCTTCTCGTCTCGGCTGTCCTCGGGACGGCGTGCGGTTCCTCTCCGCCAACGGGTGACCCCTGCGAAGGTGAGGGGCCGCGGTTCGAGTCGGTTGCCCGGCCCGCGTCGTTCGAGGTGCGGAGCAGGGAGGGCGCCGTCGGGATCCGGCCTTGGGTTCGCCACGCTTCGATGCCAACGACGGCGCAGCCCCTCAGGTCGCGAGCGCGTTTCTGGCGCGCGTGGCTGAGCTGAGCACCGGGCCAGAGCTGACCGTCGGCCACACGCGTGAGCGGGTGGTGGACGGGGTGCGGGAGTCGTATGTGTGCAGTCGTGAGATCGCTCCTGACGCCGCGGCGTATCCCGCCGCATTCGTGTCGCGGCTGCACAGCAACGTCTTTGGAGGCTCTCGGCTTCAGGTCGAGCGGGTCGAGGGTGCTGAGGCGCAACCGCCTCAGTAGGGGGATCGATCAATTCGCGGCGGCGCTCTTTCGGGTCTCGGAAAGGCCGTGGCGCTTGAGCTTGTCGAGGAAGGTCGTGCGTTTGAGACCGAGCTCCCGCGCGGCTTCGCTCTTGTTGCCGCCGGCGCGCTCGAGCGCCTTTCGCAGCAGCCGGGTTTCGATCTCGGCGTAGGTGCCGCTCCAGGGGTCGAAGGGCGCGGCGGGGGCGAGCGGCGGCAGGTCGACGAGGCGGACGGCCGGACCGTCTGCGCTCGCCACGGCGCGCTCGATGACGGAGCGGAGCTCGCGCAGGTTGCCCGGCCAGTCGTGCTCTTTGAGGGCCTCGAGCGCGTCGGGTTCGAGGCCCATGACGGGGCGGCCGGTGACGCGGCAGACACGGTCCAGCGCGAGCAAGACGAGGGAGGGCAGGTCCTCGACACGCTGTCGGAGCGGGGGCACCTCGAGGGCGAGGGGTTCGAGCCGGCGGTGGAGCTCAGCGTCGAACTCGGCCTGGGCGACGAGGGGGGGCAGATCGATGCGTGAAGTGGCCACGACGCGCGCGCTCATCTCGTAGCCCCCAGACCCGTCGGCGAAGGTGGCGCGCCGGGTGGCGATGGCCTCCGCGAGGCGCGCTTGGGAGGCGGGTGAGAGCGCGGGCACATCGAGCAGGACGCAGGTGCCCGTGCTCGCCAGCCGCAGCCAGCCGGGCTGTCCGCTCGCCTCGCCAAACAGTGCTGCCTCCGCCCGCTCGGGACGCACGGCGGCACAGTCGGCAACCACGAACGGACCGTCGCGGCGGCCGCCTCCCGCATGCACGAGGTACGCGACGCGCTCGAGCTCGGAGCCCTCTTCGCCGACCAACAACACGGGCGCGTCCACGGCGCCGAGCTGCTCGATGCGCGCGGTCAGGGCGCGCATGGTCGGGCTGTAGGCGATGGCCGGTTCGCGGAAGCGCTCGGTGGAGCCGCCGGCCGACAGGTTGTGCGTGTCTTCACGCAGACGCTCGAGCTCGTCGCGGGTGGTGTCGAGCGCGTCTTCGAGCCGGTCTCTCTCGACGACCGCGTCCCGGGTGCGTCGGCGGCCGCGCTCCCCCGCGCTCATCAGCGCGAGCTGGCCGGCGAGGTTCCGACCCAGGGTCTCGAGCGCCGCGATCTCCTCCAACGTGAGCGCGCTGCGGCGCCGGCCTTGCGGCACGACGAGCGCGCCTTCGGGCTCCTCGTCGAGGCCGAGCGGCACGACGCAGAACGCCTCCATCGTGTTCAGGGCGTCGGCGAGCGGGCGGAGATCGGCGCGCCGGACGACCTGCGCCAACACGGGCCCGGCGACGATGACGTCGCCCGGGCGCTCGCGCAGCCGCTCGAGCAGGGCCGTTGACAGCGGACGGTCGGCGACATGCGCCATGCCCGCGGCGTCGACGCGGACCTCGCGCGGCGGATCGAACGCCAGCAGCAGCGGGGCGGCGTCGAGGTCGCCGGACGCGCGGCGCAAGGGAGGCAGCACGGCCTCGGCGAGCTCCTCGAAGGTGGTCGCGCGCAGCGCCGCCGTCAGCGCCTCTTCGGTTCCCTCGAGCAGACGCCGCGAGAAGGGGGCCAGGAAGCGGTCGGCGAGGGCGCACAGCAGACGGTCCAGTAGCGCGGTGGCGACCACGAGGAACGCGGCGGCGACCGCGAGCGAGGTCGGATGAGAAGGCAGCTGCGGGGTGGCCCACGCGGCGAGACCCGCCGCCGCGCCGACCGCGATGGCGCCGGCGAGGAGCCGGCGGGTGTGTCGGCCTGCATGCACCTGCCGGCGGGCGCCGATCATCGCGACGTGGCCGACCACCAGGCACAGCGAGGCCGCGCCCGCGAGCGCCCGGACCAGCGTGGAGGAGATCGGCAGCGTGCGGCTGAGGGTGAGCCCGGCGATGATGCCCACGAGCACAAGCGCGAGCCAACTCCCCAGGTGCGCAAGACCGCCCGCCGCCAGCGCCTCCGGTGTGCTGCCCATGCGGCGGCGTGCCCCACGCATGACGGCGGCGACGAACACGAGGGTGCTCGCGGCGACCGGCGCGACGTGCGCCCACCGCGCTGGGACGAGCCAGGGCTCGCCGAACGCCCACGGCGCGGGGCCGACCGCGAGCGCGCCCGCGACCACCGAGACCAGCACGGTCAGCCCGGCCCCGATCCGGACGGCGCGGTCACGCTTCGCGAGCGCACCGGGCGCGTCCGGGGTGTCGAGCGCCAGCAGGAGCGCGAGCCCACCGACGACGGGCAGGGCGACCACCGCAGCGAGATCCAGCGTCAACGAACTCAGGGAAGGAAGCGTCCACCGCATCAACGCCGCCCCGGCCGCTACCCCCAGCGAAGCGACCCGCCTCGTGCCGCGCTGGTCACGTTGCTCGCGCAGCACCCAGAAGGGGATCGCGGCCAGCCCGAGCGCCACGGCACAGAGCGCGATGCCGCCCGCGTCCAACGTCGCGCTGCGCATGGCGGCGCTCCCGCTCACCACCTCGGCGATGAGGTAGAGAACGACGGACGGTCCCACCAGCGGGAGGATTCGACCCTGCTTCACGAGACTCTACGCCTGCATCTGCCCGATGGGTGCAGCCCTGGGCGAGGACCGGCTATCTTATCACCTGTGCTCCCGAGGGCCACCGCCGCTTGGCGACCCCCTCGCGGCGTCCGATCGTGGGTCCGTTTCTCTGCCGGCCTGGTATGCTCGCGGCGTGGTGCGCAAATGTCCCCACTGCGGTGTCCGGCACCCCACCGGAACGCAGCGCTGCCCGTCCACGGGCCGGCCGATCGCCGGTGATGCCGAGATGGTCGGCAAGCTCATCGCGGGGCGTTACCACCTCGTGCGCATGTTGGGCGACGGCGGCATGGGGGCCGTGTTCAAGGCCGCGGACCAGGTGCTGCGCCGGTTCGTCGCCATCAAGATGCTGCACCCGTCGGTGGCGCAGAACCCCTCGTCGGTAGAGCGGTTCGAGCGCGAAGCGCGCGCGGCGGCCGGCATCGGGCATCCGAACATCATCGACATCCTCGACTTCGGCCGGGAGGGAAACCAGCCGTACATGGTCATGGAGTACCTGCGCGGGCGCTCGCTCTCGCAGGTCATCGCGATGGACGGGAAGCTCGACATCAAGCGCGCCGCCACCATCGCCATCCACACGCTCGCCGGCCTGCAGTCCGCGCACGATCGCTCGATCCTGCATCGCGACCTCAAGCCCGCGAACTTGATGCTCGTGGTGCGCTTCGGCGATCGCAACTTCGTCAAGGTGTGCGACTTCGGCTTCGCCGCGCTCTTCAATCCGAAGCGATTCGATGCGAAGTCGCTGACGCCCGAGCGCACGCTGGTCGGCACCCCGGCGTACGCCGCACCGGAGCGGCTGCGTGGGGATGACCGTCGGGACCCGCGCCTCGATGTCTACTCGGTGGGCGTGCTGCTCTACGAGATGCTCGCGGGTCGGCGGCCGTTCGACGCGCCGACGTTTCGGGAGCTGGCGCGCAAGGTGCGCAAGGAGCCGCCGCCCGCGTTGCGATCGCGCCGGGCGGATGTGCCGGCCGACCTCGAGCACATCGTCATGCGCTCGCTCGCCAAGGACCGCGAGGACCGCTGGCCGAGCGCGGGCGCGATGGCCGAGGCGCTCTACCCCTACGGGGGGCTCAAGGTCGCGGTCAAGGACGACCGACCGAGCGACTCCTTCACGATGGAGATGATGCGCCTCAAGGCGCGAGAGACGAAGCATCGGACCAACACGGGCATGCACATGCCCGACGCGCGGCGGAAGGTGCAGGCGCCGAAGAAGAAGCGGCCGCCAGCGCGCCAGAAGCCGGTCAAGCAGGAGCGTCCGACCGCGCGTCCTCCTGCGCCCCGGCCCGACCCGAGCCCGCTGCGTGCCGAGCCGACCCGGGCTCCCCGGTCGCGCTCGCAAGCCCCCTCACGAAGCCAGAAGGAAGCGCCCTCGGCCCCCCGTCGTGCGCCGCAGGCGCCGACAAAGAAGGCGCGCGCCGTCCCCAGTGGGTTCCGCCCGGAGGAGGACGAGACTCAGCGGCTCAGCGAGGCCGATGCGCTGGCGTTGATGCGGCAGCTCGACCTGGCCGCCTCCAAGCGGCTCGAGAAGAAGAAGCACGCGCCCCCCGAGGGACGCCACTACCGCGGTGGCGTGGTGCTCGCGGTGTTGCGTTTCGTGTCCCGCAAGTTTGGCGAGCGCGCCCTCAAGGTCGTGCTGGACTCGATGTCCCCCGAGGCCCGCCGCCCGTTCAGCGCCGGCATCGCGGAGGAGAACTGGGTGAAGCTCGATGCGTTCCGCGAGTTCGTGGAGCAGATCGACGCCAAGCTAGGCCAGGACGACCTCCACCTCTGCCTCGAAGCGGGCCGCGCCGGCTCCGAGGGGGCCTTCGAGATCATGCGCGCGATCCGGCCGCCCGGGCCCCCGGCGGAGCTGTTGGTCGCCGAGATGCCCGACGTGTTCAAGAAGATCGTGTGCGGGATGACGTGCCAAGTCCGGCGGGTCGGGCGGGGCTACGGGCGCCTCGAGCTCAACGAGGACGCAGAGCCGTCGCTCACGCTGAGTGTGTTCAGCCTGGGTCTCTTGGCGCGCTCGCTCGAGCACTTCGGCGCGGATGACGTCGAGGTGAACCTCCTGAGCTCACAGGCGCTGGGCGATCCGCAGACCTTGGTCGACATCTCCTGGTTCGCGTGACGGGCCAAGCGAGGGCGCGGTGAGTGGGTCACTCGCATGGTGATGGACGTGTCTCGAGTTCAACGCGCGTGCGTGGCGCTGGCCTTCCTGGGCGCCGTCGCGTGTGTCACAGGGTGCGGGGACCCACCGGTGCGGCCACCCGCACCCGCGCGTGAGGTCACCCCCGACCCGGATCCCGAGCCCGACCCGGAACCCGAGCCCGATGCGGGATCCCACCTCCCCGTCACGGGCGGCGCGTTTCCTGAGACGCAGGTCCGGTTTGTCGAGGGCGACCCACGCGACGCCGAGCGGCTCGCCGACGTAGCGACCTGCGGTGGATGCCACCCGGACGTGCTGTCGACCTGGCAAGGCAGCGCACACGCGCGGGCCTCCTTCGACAATCCTTGGTACCGACAGTCCGCGGACGCGATGCGCGAGACGCGGGGCGCCGAAGCGAGCCGATTCTGCGCCGGCTGCCACGACCCGGTACTGCTCGTCGCCGGTGCCATGGACGAGCCCATCCGGCCGGACGACCCGCGCGCCCACGCCGGTGTCACCTGTCTCGTTTGCCACGGCACGCGCGCGGTCACGCTCGACGGGGCCGGCAGCTACACCCTTCGCACGGGCGCGGTCCCCCTGCCGGACGTCAACGACCCCCGCTCGGTCGAGCGCCACGTCTCTGCCGTGACCCCGCGACCGCTTCGCACGATGGAGCTCTGCGCGAGCTGCCACCGGGGGTTCCTCGGGCCGTCCATGGGCAATCCCCATCACCTCGGCGGCATCGACGACGTGACTCCGTGGCAGCGCTCCGGGTACGCGGGGAGCCCGGCGACCCGACTCGATGAGCCGGTCGAGCCGGCGACGTGCCAGGGGTGCCACATGCCCGCCGCCCAGTCCGAGAACGACGACTACGCGGCCGACGCGGCCGGCCGGTTCACGAGCCATCGCTTCGCTGGCGCGCACACCGCGCTCGCATCGGCCACGGGGGACGACGCGCAGCTGGCCGCCGTCCGCGCGCGTCTCGAGGACACCGCGCGCATCGATGTGCCGGTGATCGTCGCGGACCGGCGCGGCGCGGACTTTCGCCCGGCGGACGGCGGCGCCGTGCACGGGGGTGACGCGGTGACGATGGACGTCGTCGTGCGGAACATGGGCGCCGGCCACCGGTTTCCCGGGGGCACGCTCGACGCGCAGGACACGTGGATCGAGGTGGAGGTTCGGGACGCCGAGGGCACGCTCCTCGCCGAGGCCGGAACGCGTCATGCCGACGGGGCGCGCGACGACCCCACCGCGCACCGACTCGAAGCCACGCTCGTCGACGCCGAGGCCCGACCGGTCCGCACCCACAGGGTGCACCGCTTCGCGGCCAAGGTCTTCGATCGCACACTCGGGCCCCGGGATGCCGCGCTGGTGCGCTACGCCTTCGACGTTCCCGAGGACGCCGCCTTGCCGCTGTCCATTGATGCGCGGCTCCGGCACCGGCGACACAACCGCGCGCTGGCTGCCGCCGCGTGTGCCTCGCAGCGGAGCGCGCGGGGGAGGGCGTTCACGGCAGTGGGTCGACGGCTCGGACGTGCGCCCATCGATGCGTGCCGCGCCCAGCCCATCACCGAGCTGGCGCGGTCGCGTGTGTGGGTCGGTGAGGGAGCCTCGTCACGCGCGGCCGAGGGCGGCGCGACCGCCCCGACGTGGCGGCGGCTCTTCGACCACGCGCTCGCGGCGATCGGCGATGTGCAGGAGCATCTCGACCACGCGCGACCGTCGCTGCGCGCCGCGCTCGAAGCCGCTCCGGAGGGGCTGCCGCGCGCGATGGTGCACCTGCAGCGAGCGCGGCTCGAGGGGCGACAGGGGCGCAGCGCCGAGGCGGCGGAGGCGGCCGACGCGGCGGAGGCGATCGTGGGGGCGCACCCGGCGATCGCGCGTGTTCGTGGTGACGCGTTCGCGCAGGTCTGGCGCTGGGAGGACGCAGCCGAGAACTACCGCGCCGCCGCCGAGGGGGCGCCGCTCGACGATTCCCGTTGGGCCGCGTTCGCGCGTGCGGCGGGCAGCCTGGGCCAGGACGACGAGGCCCTGGCGGCCGCACGGCGCGGTCTCGCGCGGAATCCACGTGACGAGTCGATGTTGCGCAGCCAGTCGCTGGCGCTCAGCCATCTCGAGAGCGACGCGGCGGCAGCTGCGCAGGAGGCGTATCTCACGCACCGCAGCCCCGATGCGCTCCCGACGCTGATCCTCGAATGCGGCCGGCAGGACCCGCGGTGCGCCCTCGAGCGCTTGCCGGTGCATGTCCACCCGCTCCGTCCCGCCACCCGATGAGAGCCGTGCCATGCGCGCCGTGCGCAGGTATCGTCGGTGCCCCTTGAAGATCCTCACCGTTTCTCGCCTCGCCGTTCTGGCCCTCTGTGCCTTCGTGACCTCGTGCGGCGGGCCGTCGGCCCCGGTGGTCGAGCGCCCCGACCTCGTCACGCTCTCGGTCGTCGGTACCAACGATCTGCACGGCCACGTCGAGGCGCTCCCGCTGTTCGCAGGTTATCTGGCGGCGCTCCGCGGCGCGCGGGCGGAGGACGGCGGCGAGGTTGTGCTGCTCGATGGCGGCGACATGTTCCAGGGCACGCTCGAGTCGAACCTGCTGGAGGGCGCGCCGGTGGTCACGGCCTACGCGGCGCTCGGCTACGACGCGGTGACGCTCGGCAACCACGAGTTCGATTACGGGCCCGTGGGCGAGGCGGTGACCCCCACCGATCCGTCGCACGACCCGCGGGGCGCGCTGCTCGCGCGGGTGGCACAGGCAGGCTACCCGTTCTTGAGCGCCAACCTGCTCGTCTCGGAGACGGGCGAGCGCATCGACTGGGCGGGCGTGCTCCCAATGACGGTGTTCGAGAAGGCGGGGGTGCGTGTGGGCGTCATCGGCGTCACCACCGAGTCCACGCTCTCGACGACCATTGCGGCCAACGTCGCCGATCTCGCCATGGCGCCGCTCGCCGCATCGATCGAGCGACATGCGCTGCGACTTCGCGCCGACGGAGTGCACGTCGTCCTGGTCGCGGCCCACGCGGGGGGCATCTGCGAGAGCTTCGATGACCCTCACGATCTGGCCTCGTGCGAAGACGACCAGGAGATCTTCGAGGTCGCCCGCGCGCTCGCGGACGGCGCGGTCGACGCGATCGTCGCTGGCCACACCCATCGCGGGGTCGCTCACGTCGTCGACGGCGTGCCCATCATCGAGTCGTTCTCATATGGGCGCGCGTTTGGTCGGGTGGACCTGACCGTGGATCGGCGCGCCGGGCGTGTCGTCGATGTGCGCGTGCACGCGCCGAGGGACCTCTGCGCGGCGGGCCGGCTCGACCACGGAGACTGTGTGCCAGGATCCTACGAGGGGCGCGCCATCGCGCTCACGGACCCGCGCATCGAGGCGCTGCTCGCGCCGGCGGTCGAGAACGCGCGCGCCCTCCGCGCGGAGCCACTCGGCGTCACCCTGACCGCCGAAGCTACGGCGAGCCGCAACGACGAGTGCGCGGTGGGCAACCTGTTTACCGACCTGATGCTCGCGGCCCGTCCGGCCGCCGACGTCGCGTTCACGAACGGAGGCGGCCTGCGCGCAAATCTGCCCGCGGGAGCTCTGGACTACGGCGCGCTGCACACGTCCAACCCGTTCGACAACCGCTTCGCGCTCGTCCGGCTGACGGTAGGACAGCTCGCCGCGATCTTGGCCGACACCCTGTCCCGCGATGGCAGCTTCTACTCGATCAGCGGGATGCGCGCGGTGGGCCGATGCGAAGACGGCGCCGTGCACGTCACGATCGTGGATGACGTCGAAGGCGCAACTCCAATGGATCCCGAACGCGAGATCACCCTCGTCACATCCGACTTCCTCGCGACCGGGTCGCACTCCCCCTTCGCTACGCTCCCCGAAGAGCAGGTCGTCCTCGAGACCGAAGAGACGATCCGCGACGCGATGGCCGACGCGCTGAGGGGGAGAGGGGGCGAGCTCGATCCCGACGTGCTCTTCGACGTTAGCGCCCCACGGATCCGGTTCGAGGGGGCGCGACCGCTCTCCTGCGCCCCGTAGTCGCAGCGCAGCACCTTCAGGGGAAGGGCGCCGGACCGTATTGAAGGCTCGTGACCATCGAACGGCGACGCCACCCGCGGTTCCCTCTGCTCGTGCAGATCACCGTACAACGCAACGACGAGGACTTCGTGACGGAGCTGCTCGATCTGAGTCGCAGCGGCGCGCGTCTCGACCTCGGCTGCGCGAGTCCGCCGTGGGTCGCCACGAAGCGCGCGATCGAGATTCATCTTCCGTCGGCGGCCGGCAGCGTGGCCTTGCGTGGGACCGTCGTGCGTCTCGCCGAGGAGCAGGGGCGCCGCGTGTTGGGACTGCGGTTCGAGCGGGTGCTCGATGAAACGACGCTGACGGCGATCACGCGCGCCGCCGAGGACCCGGCCAAGCCGCCGCCGCTTCCTCGTCGCTCACCGCCCCGGGCACCAGCGCCACCGCCGCCTCCCAACCGCGCGTTGTAGCGACGGAGCGAGCCGGCGATCAGGCGCCGATCAGAGCGAGCAAGGCGCTCGGGTGGTCGATGCGATGGTCGGCGCCCTCGAGCACGGCCGGCTCGCGCATGCCCCAGGTCACCGCGACCGAGTTCATGTCGGCGCGTGCCGCGGTCTCGATGTCGACGGGGGTGTCGCCCACAAAATAAACGTCCCTCGCGGGCTGGCCGAGCAGCCGAAGCAGCTCGAGGGCGAGCGTCGGGTTCGGCTTTGGCGGCACGTCGTCCCGGGCGCCGAAGACTTCGACGAAGGGGTACGGGAGCAGCGCCTCCACCACCTGTCGGGTCATCGCGTGGGGCTTGTTGCTCAACACGGCGATCGGCACACCGCGCGCGTTCAGCGCCTCGAGCATCTCGGCCACGCCCTCGAAGGGCAGGCTGTGGTCCACCAGGTGGGATGCGTACCGCGCTTGGTAGAGCGCCAACACACGGTCGACCTCAGCCGATGCCTCGGGTGCGACGTCGTTCACTGCCCCGGCCACGAGCGCACGCGCGCCGAAGCCCACGTGCCGCTCCACGGCGGTTCGGTCGAGGGGCGTCCAGCCCTCGGCGGCGAAGGTGTGCGCCAGGGAGGCGGTGATGTCGTCCAGTGAATCGACGAGCGTGCCGTCGAGGTCGAAGATGACCGCGGTCACGGGCGCCTACAGCGCGGTTTCGTCGAGCTCGATCTCGGCTGAGCCGCCCGAGGTGCAGTGCAGTTCGCCGTCCTCACCACAGGTGCACGTGGTGACGTGCTCCGGGTGCTCCTCGTACGAGGTTCCGGTCGGGTGGGAGTGGTTGCCGTGCGTGCAGCCCGAACCGCAACCGGAGGCCAGCGCGAGGGCGACGAGAGCGGGGAAGAGGAGTGCAGCGAGTCGCATGCCGCGAGCTTACCGATGCACACGCCTCGATGTCACGCGTCCTTTGCGGACGGCCGACCGACACGGGGCCCGACTCATCGGGGGTCTCGGCCCGTTAGGACGCGACCTGCTCCCCAGAACAGCAAGAGGAAGCCGAGGACAGAACAGCCGGCGCCCAGGCTGCCGGTCTGCATCGCGGCGAAGCCGACCGCCCCGAGGCCAAGAGCGATGCTCGCGGCTCCGAAGCCTCGCGCGATGCGGTCTTGGCGTTGGCGGACCGCGCGCCCCGCCGCCGACAGGCCATCCGGCTCCTGGAGCTGGGTCGGCTCGGTCTCGGTTGATTCGGTCTCAGCGGATTCGGTCTCAGTCGGCTCCGGCGGACGTGGCTCCCGGTAGCGGTAGGCGCCTCCGCCGGGGCCTGTCTGCTTGTCTTCTCGGCGGAGCCGTTCCGTCTCGGCGTGGAAGTCGGTCATCGCGTCAGGCTCTTGAGCGCGCCCACCACCCCGGACACATACCCGCGCCCGAACATGCACACATGCACCAGTTGCGGGTAGAGCTGATAGAGCGGCACGCGCTCGCCGGCCCCGGACGCGAGCGGCCAGGCTTCTCTGTACGCAGCGAACACGCGCTCGTCGAACCCACCGAACAGGCGCATCATCGCGAGATCCATCTCGCGGTGACCTCCGTAGACGGCGGGGTCTATCAGCACGGGCGCACCCGCGTCGTCGACCATCGCGTTGCCGCCCCAAAGATCGCCGTGCAGCCGCGCGGGCGGCTCAGTGGGACCGACGAGTTCGTCCAACCGCGTGTACAGAACCTCGAAGCGACGAAGCGCACCAGCGGGCAGGAGGTCGCCCGCGCGTGCGACCAGAGGACGCAGGCGGCGCTCGCGGTAGAACGTCGCCCAGTCGACTTCGGGGGTGTTGTCCTGCGGGAGTCGCCCAATGAAGTTGTCGTGCTCTCCACCAAAGGCGGCCGCCCCCGACCGATGGAGAGCGGCCAGCCCGCGGCCCAGCTGCTCGGCGTGGTCCGGGGCCGGACGAGCCGAGCGAACGAACGCGAGCGCCAGGAAGGTGGGGCCCACGGCGAGCACCTCGGGGACCCGCAGCGAGCCGGCCTCTCCGAGCCAGCGAAGCCCCTCGGCCTCACGCGCGAACACGGAGTCGGCGGCGCCTGGCTGCGTCTTGACGAAGACCGTACGGCCGTCCTCGAGGCGGACCTTCCATGCCTCGTTCACGTCGCCCCCCGCGATCGCACGGCGCTGCGCCACGGGGCCGAGGGCCTCCCTGAGCGTGGTGTCGAGCGCGCTCACGAAGACTGAAGCGAGGCCAACAGTCCATCGGCCGCCGCCTCGCAGATGTCGTACACCTTGTCGAAGCCCCCTTCGTAGTAGGGGTCCGGGACCGACGTGCCGTCAGGCGTGTTCGGGTCGTAGTCGCGGAACAGGACGATCTTCTTGCGACTCGCTGCGTCGGGGGCGAGGCGCTCCAGGTTCCGCTGGTTGGAGGTGTCCATCGCGACCACCCAATCGAACCGATCGAAGTCGCCCGCGACGAACTGGCGGCTGATGGACGGCACGTGAATGCCGCGCCGCTCCGCTTCGGCGCGCGAGTCGGGGTGCGCTTGCTCCCCGACGTGGTGCGCGCTGGTGCCGGCCGAGTCGACGACAAACGCGTCGCGGAGCCCGGCTCTCTCCAGGCGGTCCAGGAACACGGCTTCGGCCGTGGGGGAGCGGCAGATGTTGCCGAGGCAGACGAAACAGACGCGGATCGGGTTCATGGTGGTTCAATCGGTGACGAGCACGACGCTGCCCTCGAAGCCGGCGCCGCGCTCGGTGCTGACGCCGTGCCAGCCGTCGGGGATCTCGGGCCAAGTGTGTTCGAACACCCAGCGCGCGTCGCGCGGCGCGAGGTTGACGCAGCCGTGGCTGCGCTGAAGGCCGAAGCGGTTGTGCCAGAAGGCCCCGTGCAGCGCGAACGAGCCCTCGAAGTACTGGGTCCATGGGACGTCGTCGATGCGGTAGCTGTCGTCGCCCGCGTCCGGTCCCAGGTTCGCCATCGTGTCCGAGATGAACTTGCGCCTGATGCGGAAGCTGCCGCGCGGCGTGTCGTGCCCGTCGAGGCCGCTGGACACGAGCGTCGCGTAGAGCGGCGTGGTGCCGCGGTAGACCACGAGGCTCTGCTCGCTGACGTCGACATGCACCCAGGGCTCGTCCACCCCCACGTCTTCCGGCGGCGCGTGCAGCTCGGCGACCGCGGCGAACCAGGCGCGCAGGTAGCGCTCACCCTCGTCGGTGTCCAGCACGTGCACGATGTGATCGCCCACGTGATCGCGGCGCAGCCAGGGCAGCCTCTCATGACGTGCGTAGGGCTCGAGCGCCGGCTCGCTGCGCAGGCGCGGGCTTCCGTCGAACGCCACCAGATTTCGAAGCGGCTGGCTCTCGCGCACCGCCCAGGCGATCGGCAGCGGGTTCTCCTCGTCGATCTCCACCCCGGCGAACTCGCTCCCGGTGCGCTCGAGGAGCTGCGCTTCTTGCACGTAGGTGCCGCGTACCGTGCGGGCGAACCGTCTCGACGCGCGGGTCTCCGTCCCGTTGCTCGCCACGTAGAAATTGCGGTGCAGATAGCGCCGGACAGCGTTGGGGCGGGCGGGCTCACCGGCGAGGCGTCCTTCTCGGAGGAGGTTCGCGCGGCGCTCCTGGTCGCTGTTGAGCAACTCCGCGTAGCGCTGGCCGTGCTCTTGAGCAGCGCGCTGCACTTCCCGCGAGGGCGGCTGGTGGTACTCCGGGACCTGCGGCTCGCGCACCAGCATGTACCGGTAGGGAAGCGGCGACTCGACGTTCGCGGCGCCCTCCTGCTGCTCTGGGGGCGCCTCCTCGGCGACGTCGATCCCGAGGCCCGCGCACGCCCAGCCGCGCGGATGAACCGCGTACCAGCCGGTGCTGCAGGTCGGGGTTTGCACCCGCTCCGTGCCCAAACGCACCCGCCCGCCAAGGCGCAACCAACCGACGACCTGTGCCTCCGGGTTGGCCTCGGACCGCACGGCGATCTGCGGGGCGGTGATCGCGCCGTGCAGCGGGAACTCGGTGTCGATGACCTGCTGGCGGGCCTCCGCCTCGGCGCGGCTCGCGGCCTCGGCGCGCTCCTCGGGCGACGCCGTCGGAGGCGGCTCGACGATCTCGGCGCGAGGCGGTGAGTCACAGCCCACGAGGGCAGAGAACCCGCCGGCGAGAACCAGCCATGTGCACGATCGAAGCGAGATCCCGAGGGGTTGAGCGGACATCGGAGGGGCTCCGGAAGGTGGGCCAGCCGACGCGCGGTCGCAAGAGGGCTTGACCGGACAGCGCCGCTTCGGGGATAGACGTGGGACGGCTTCCGGGACGGACCCGGAACTTGGAGGTATTCCCGTGAAGATCCTGCTCGCCCCCGATGTATATGTGAACGCCTCGGTCGCCGGGACCGGGCTGGCGCCCGAGCAGGTCGTCAATCGCGTCCTCGGCAACACGAAGCTCCGCCAGAAGACCTCGCAGTGGATCCTCGACCGTGTCGTGGCGATGCTCCAGAGCCACCCCACCTTCAAGAAGGAGGCAGTGGATCCCCAGGTCAAGCTCATCACCGACCTGGTCGACGTCGTCGAGACGGACGGCGAGTTCGAGCCGACGGACTGGAAGGAAGCGCTCGTCGCCGCCGCCCAGGCCGGAGACTACACACGCGTCGTGACCGACCACCCCGACCTCGCCGACAAGGACGAGATCGACGGCATCGAGTTCCTGTCGACCGACGCGTGGATGATCGAGCAGCAGACGCCTCCGCCTCCTCCGCCGCCGCCCAAGAAGTAGGTCGAACGTCCACCCTCGTGGGCCTGTGTTATGACTCAAGCCGTCGCTCGCTCGCCGAGTGGCGGCTTGGTTTTTCTTGATGGACCCCTTTCGCCTCACTCTGCCGGAGCGTGATGAGACCCCGCTTCTGGTGGAGGTCCCGCACGCGGGCCTCGCCATTCCCGAGGCCGTCGCAGACCAGCTCGATGTTCCGCCGGCCGTTGTGCTGCGCGACTCGGACATCTACGTGGACAGGCTCTACGAGGGGGCCGAGCGGTATGGCGCGTCGCTCCTCGCCGCGGGCGTCTCTCGCTATGTGGTGGACCTCAACCGGGCGGCGGATGACGTCGACGCAGAGACCGTGCCGGACCATCCCGATCCGCGCGGCGTGCAGCCCCGTGGGGTCGTCTGGCGTGTGACCACCGATGGCAAGCCGGCGCTCCGCGGACCGCTCACGTACACGGCGCTCCAACACCGCCTCGCGAACTACCACGCCCCCTACCACGCCGCGCTCTCGCAACAGCTGGCGTCCAAGCGCGCGCGGTTTGGCCACGCGGTGCTGCTCGCCGCGCACAGCATGCCTTCCTCCTCGCGAGGGGCGCTCGGTGCGCCTCCGCGCGCGGATGTGGTGCCCGGCACACGGGGTCGCACCTCGGCGAGCGGGCGGGTCATCGATTGCGTGGACACCCACTTCCGCGAGGCCGGACTGAGCGTTCGGCACGACGACCCGTACCGCGGTGGGTGGAGCACCAGTCACTACGGCCGCCCGCGCGAGGCGTGGCACGCGGTGCAGATCGAGTTGAACCGTGCCCTCTACGTCGACGAGGCGACCGGCCGACCGAAGGACGGTGACTTCGAGGCGCTCCGTGACGTCGTGCTCGGCCTCGTCGCCAAGCTCGGTCAACTCACGCTCTGACCGCGGCCGTCCCTCGCAGCGCTTGGGTCCGCCGAGGACGACGCCGCCACACACCAGCAGCCGTTTCGCGCTACCGTCGCGCGCGCAGTGCGCTCGCGCGATGACAGCTCCGGGGTCGACGAAGAAGGGAGGGCCCTGCTCCAGCAGCGGGTCGCCCGGTTCTGGACGATCATGACCGTGCTGTCTCTCGTCAGCCTCGCCTTGAGCATGCTCGGATGGCTGGCCGAGCTGCAGGCGGGACTGGGCGGGGCGGGGATCTTCACCGAGCCAGGGTGGGACCTCGTGTTCGTCGCGGTCGATTGCGGGCAGGCCGCCGTGCTCGCGTGGGTCTGCAGGCGCGGTACGCGGTCCGTCCGGTTTAGCCGCCTCGCCGAAACGGGCGGCCTGATCGTCTCCATCTCTCTCAGCTCGGTGATGGGCCGCTACTCGGCCGCCTCGTTCGTAGCGCACGGAGGGTTTGAGGGCGCCGCCGCCGAGCTCGCGGACAGCTACACGAGCATGATGATCCTCGCTGGGCAGCTCATGCTGCTCGCGGTTCGCGCGGCGATCGTACCGACGCAGCCGAAGCGCACCTTGCTTCTCACCTCGGGGCTCGGCATCCCCATCTTGCTCGCGCCGCTGCTCCTGTCCGTGGGGCCGAACGGCCTGGTGATTCGAGCGCTCTCCGAGCTGCGACCGGGCATGGGGGCGACGCACCTCATCTTTTGGGGGTTTGCGGTCACGATTTGCACCGTCATCTCGTGGGTGATCTACGGGCTGCAGCGTGAGGTTCGCGCGGCGCAGCGACTCGGCCAATACGTTCTCGAGGGCAAGCTCGGCGCGGGGGGCATGGGAGAGGTCTACCGAGCGCGGCACGGCCTGATGCGCCGCCCGACCGCGATCAAGCTCGTGCGCGCCGAGGAGACCGGGGAGCGCGGTCTGAAGCGGTTCGAGCGGGAGGTGCAGCTCAGCGCGCGGCTCACGCACCCCAACACGATCACGCTCTTCGACTACGGGCGGACTGTCGATGGGGTCTTCTACTACGCCATGGAGTTGCTCGACGGGTGCACGCTCGCCGAAGCCGTCGACGTTGCCGGGCCGATGCCCGCGAGCCGCGTCGCGCATGTTCTTCGTCATGCTTGCGGGGCGCTCCGCGAGGCCCACGGCATCGGACTCATCCATCGGGACATCAAGCCAGAGAACCTGATGCTGTCCACGCAGGGCGGCGAGCGTGACGTCGTGAAGCTGCTCGACTTCGGTTTGGTGAAGGAGCTGCGTGTCGAGGGCGACGCCGAACTCACCGGGGCCAACTCCATCGCCGGCACGCCGCGTTACCTCGCGCCGGAGTCGATCCGCGACCCGGACTCCGTCGACGCGCGCACCGACCTCTACAGCCTCGGCGCCGTTGCGTATTTCATGCTGACGGGGACGCACGTCTTCGAAGCGGAGACCGTCGTCGAGCTGTGCGCCGCCCATCTGAAGGAGCGCCCGGAGCCACCCTCTTCGAGGGCGAGCGACGTGCCCGCCGACCTCGAGGCGTTGGTACTTCGTTGTCTGGCCAAGGCTCCCGCGGATCGTCCGGAGAGCGCCGAAGCCCTCCGCCGTGAGCTCGACGCCTGCGCGCTGCCGGCCTGGACGCCTCGGGACGCCGATGGCTGGTGGAGGGAGTTCGGGGCCGACCTCGATTCGCGGGACGCCGCGCCGGGCTCGGGCCGCACCCTCGCCATCGACCGCAGCCCGCGTTGAACCACGTCGGCGTCTGTCGTCCGGACACCGCGCCGCCGCCGTATGGGTCTCTGCCAAACGCGCGAGGGCCCCAGTTCCATCACAGGCCGCCGATCAACGGTAGTCTCGAGGCGTGCACCGAATCTTGCCCGCCATCCTCCTTCTCCTCCCTGCCCTGGCTGCCTGCGGCGACGACCGCAGCATCGACGCGGGCACGGTCACAGATTCCGGCGCGATCCTCGACACCGGACCTGGCGACGCGGGGCCCGCGTGCCTGCTCGAGTGGAATTCGGTTCAGATGTCGAGTGTCGGTGGGGCTTGCGGCGTTTCGGGTGACGAAGGCTCACAGCTGTGCCTCGAGCTGCTCGTGGACGCGGACGGAAACGTTTCCGGCATCCAGCCAGGCGCCAACAACGACGTGGGCTTCGATGGCATGACCGAACTCTGCCTGATGGGTGAGGTCGCCGGCCGATGTGTGCCCCGGCTCGCCGGTGCCAGCGAGGAGCACTGCGCCTTCGGCCCGTAGCGAGTTTCTGCCCTTCGGGCTTGCGCGCTCGAGGTTCAGCGAGCGACGGGGGCTTCCAGCACGACGGGATCGCCGGAGCGAACCTCGAGCCGGTAGCGACTGTTCGCCGTCTGGAGGTAGTACACGTCACGTCCGCAGAGGCGGAGGATGCGCTTGACCGGCGTGGTTACGTACTCGTGCAGTCCGTCAGGGAACTCGATGACGAGCACACTCCCCTTGCGCGGGGCTCGAAGGAGCCGGCCCACGACCGCGCGGCCAGGCTTCTTGCCGACCTTCCGCAGAACCACTTCCACGAGGATCAAACTAGCACACGCCCCGGGTGGGGCAAAACGACAAATCGATCGGAATCTCGGTCGCCGCCGTGCCGTCCGCCGCGCGCATTGCACTGCGAGGCGTGGAGGGGGTGGGCTTCGGTGGGTGACAAGCGGGCTGCGAGCGGGTATGTCCGCGGGCGCTCCGGCAGCGCCGCGTCCGCTTCGAGCGGGCCGGCCCAACCCCCCGGAGGCGAAGATCGAGGGTTCCATGCATGTGGTGCACGCGGAGGTTGGCTGGGTCGAGGTCATCTGCGGACCGATGTTCAGCGGCAAGAGCGAAGAGCTGATCCGCCGACTTCGGCGCGCGCAGATCGCCCGTCAGCCGTTGCAGGCGTTCAAGCCGGCGATCGACGACCGCTACCACGCGTCCAAGATCGTCTCGCACTCGGAGGTGTCGATCGAGGCGGTTCCGGTCCGTGCGGCCGCGGACATCCTCCGGCAGCTCCGCTCCGACACGCGGGTGGTGGGGATCGACGAGACGCAGTTCTTCGACGCGGAGATCGTGCCCGTGGTGGAGCGCATCGCGAAGAAGGGGGTCCGCGTCTTGCTCGCGGGGCTCGACCAGGACTATGCGGGTGCTCCGTTCGCCCCCATGCCCGAGCTCATGGCGATCGCCGAGTACGTGACCAAGTGCCTCGCGATCTGCATGCGCTGCGGGGCGCCGGCGGGTCGATCGCAGCGACTCGTCCCCGACGCGGGTCAGGTGCTGGTCGGTGCCGTGGAGTCGTACGAGGCGCGCTGCCGTCGATGTCACACGCCGCGCGCCGCCTCGACGAACCGGGACCTGTTCGAGGACGCCTGATGGAGCTTCGGCATCCGGCCAGCGACACGCCCGCGTGGGCGACTGTGGGAGGGCTCGCCGCCGTCTGCTTCGGGATCGGTCTGGCGCTGGCCTACTGGGGAACGAGCGCCGCGCCGAGCGAGGAGAGCGCGCCGCAGGTCGAGACCTCAGAAGGGCCGGCTGTCGCGCACGAGCCGACCACGTCCAGCGATTCGGCCGAGGATGGTGAGCCCGGCAGCGACCCTTCGGAGCCAGACGGCCCGGGATCTGCGCTCGACTCGCCGACGGTGCTTCCCCCAGTCGCCGAGCCTTCGGGTACGACGGCGTCGGATACCGAGCCGTCGAACACCGAGCCGTCGAACGCGTCCGCTTCCGACACGGCGCCTTCCGACACGGCGCCCCCAACGCGGTTCCTCCGGGGCCGCGTGGCGTATCTGCGCTGCGATGGAGCCGGGAGCGGAGGCCGTTGTGCACGCGACGAGCCGCTCGAGGACGTGGTCTGGGCCGTGCTCGGCCGGCTCCCGGAGTGCACGCTGCCCGCACCTGGACAAGCGGACCTGAGGATCGCCTGGGAGGGGGACGCTCCAGCTGATGTGCTCTGGCGCGACACGTTTGCGGACGACGTCGTGCGTCTCGACCGGGAGCGGGTGATGGGTTGCGTCCAGGCAGGGCTTGCCGCGACCCGGCCGAGCCGGGCGAGCGGTCGGCTGCTCGTGTCCTTCCGTTTCCGGATGGAATGACGCTCGAGGGTCGTTGCGGCGCCGTCACCGACGCTTCCGTCGGCGGGCCTACACGGCAGACAAGCGTAGTGTCCTGACGCATAGATGCCGCGGCATTCTGCCGCGCTTCGCGTGTCCGCCGCGGATTCGAACCCGCCATTCGGGCGGATAGTGCGGCGCGTGAGTTTCGGCACGCCCCCTGCTTTGTCTCTGCGGTGAGGGAATCAACCCCCACTGAAGGAGACCCGATGAGCCGCATCGACAGCCGAGCGCCCAGCCTCGATTCCTACCGACGGGCACTGCGTGACGTGGTCACCTTGGACGCGGTGAAGGAGCGCGAACTCGCGGAGCAGTGGAGGGCCGGCGACCGCCGCGCGGGCGATCGGCTCGTCGAGGCCAGCCTCCCGTTCGTGATTCGGATCGCCAAAGAGTACCGGCGATGGGGGATTCCCATGGAGGACCTCATTCAGCAGGGGAACCTCGGCTTGCTCAAGGCCGCCGCGCGCTTCGACCCAGCGCAGTCGGTGAGGCTCATCACCTACGCCGTCTACTGGATCCGAGCTGAGATTCGAGACTACGTGGTTCGGGGCTACCGGATCGTCCGGCTCGGCACGACGCGCACGGAGCGCAAGGCCATGCGGCTCTACCGCAAGCAGGCCATCGAGACCGTGGAGCAGCTCGCCGAGGTCAGCGGGATGCCGCTGGAGCGCGCCCGCATGTTGTGGCCGGTGCTTCGCCAGCGTGACTTCGCGCTCGACGCAACCCACGACGAGCTGGGGCCGGCCGTGGATCGCCTCTCCGACCCCGCCGAGAGCCCCGAGGAGCGGGTCGCGCGTCAGGAGCGAATCGACGGTGTTCGCGCCCGTCTCGGTGAAGCGCTGAAGGTCCTGAGCGACCGTGAGCGGTCCATCATCGAGCAGAGGTTGATGGTTGACGAGCCGCGTACGCTCGCTTCGATCGGTCGAGACCTGGGCGTCAGCAAAGAGCGAGTTCGGCAGCTCGAAGCGCGCGCGCGCGGCAAGCTTCGCGGCGCGCTGTCCGAGTACGAGCCCGTCGCGGCCTAGCTGTCCGTTAAACTACTTCTCCGCGCACCTCGCCCGGGCAACAGCGCCCCCGCGGCACGTGTATCCTCGCATATTCTCAGGATTTTCTCGTCGCCCCGAGCCACGGGACCGCCGCTTCGCGGCCGCGTGGGTCACTGCGCCAGGTGAGGCATCAGCAACTCCGCGAAACGCGTGGGGTGCTCGCGATGAAGGAAGTGGCCACCCGGCATCGTCTCGACGGTGTAGTCCGCGGCGAACTTCCGCCGCGCCGCCTCGTAGTGCGCTGGCGTGAGCACCGGGTCGTCCGTGCCCGCGAACGACACCGTCGGGACCTGGATCTTGTTTTTCAGGAACGAGGGGGGTGGCCCGATGGCGCGCCGGTAGTAGCCGAACGCCGCGTTGAGGCTCTCCGGGTGCGAGAAGCTCTCGAGGATCGGGTCGAGCTCGCCGGGGGGCAGCTCCCACCTCGGCGACCACCGGCGGTAGATCTTCCGGAGCGCGGCGAAATCGTTCTTGGCGAAGCGCGCAGGCGCGCCCGGCAGCTTGTAAAAGAAGAAATGCCGGACCGCCCAGGCGAGGGTGAGGGTGGGGCGGATCGCGGCGGGGTGGGGGATGGCGACGGTGACGAGCAGCCGAATGGCCTTGGGGTTCAACGCGGCCGCCGCGTAGGCGGCCGAAGCACCCCAGTCGTGTCCGATCAGCACGGCTGGCCCCCCACCCAGCGCCTCGATCAACGCCAGCGCGTCTTCGCCCAGCGTGCGCTGCGTGGGGTCTTCGCGCGGCGCCTCGGTCGGGTGGTAGCCGCGTGTGTTCGGGCTGACCGCCCGGTAGCCAGCCGCCGCGAGGCGGGGCCGCAGGTCGTCCCAGGTGTGCGCCGTGTCGGGGAAGCCGTGCAGCATCAGGACGAGCGGTCCCTCGCCCTCCTCGATGAACGCGAAGTCGATCCCGTTGGCCCGGATTCTGCCCTGCTTTTCAGTCACGTCCGCGGAACTGTAGCAGGTCGCGGCAATCCCAATCTCGGCACCTCGACCGTCGGCGTGGCGCGCTTGCGCCTGTCTCTCCACACCCCCTCCGCACTCATCGAGAGCCTCCAACTGGGCGAAGCGACCGTCGCAGGGCGCCAAAATCGAGCGCACCCGATTCGGGACGAAACCGCGCAGTCGGCGGACGCGATACGGGTCGCATCATGCCTCGCTACGCCCCTCGTTCGTCTTTCCAGACCCGGCCCTCGGCGGAGGAACACCCGGAAGGAGGGGACTTCGCCGCCACGGCGCTCAACCGGGTGGTGCTGGACGTCGACTTGGCCGAAGCCGCGCGCAAGAGCCTCGCATCGCGCCGGTCTCGCGGCGCATCGGCCCCTGCGCCGCCGATGTCCGCTGCGCCGCCGATGTCCGCCGCGCCGATGTCCGCGCCGCCCACGCCCGCTCCGCCCACGCCCGCCCCGAGTCATCGGTGGCGGGCGCTTCTTTGGGCTCCGGTCGTGTTTCTGGTCGCCATCGCGCTCGGCGCGCTGGCTGGCTCGATGTTCGCCGCGCTCGGCGTGTGACCTTCAGCCGCCGGCGTCGCAGTCGATGGGCTCCATGCCCTGGATCCAGCGTCGGATGAGCGCCGAGCCTTGGTTGTGCTCCAGGGACCGTCCGAGCAGCGGCATCATGGCGCCCACCTCCGTCGTCTCCACGCGAAACATGAGGATGGACTCGTCGGGGGACCCGGGAACGATGTCGTAGACCCGCCCTCCGGTGCCCGCTCCGGCCGAGCCGGGACGCTTGCAGAACCCGAGCCGGAACTCGTCCGTGTTGTCGTGGTTGAGGAAGAGCTGCGACGTCACGCCCTGCACCCCATCGGCGTCGTGGCAATGCGCGCAGTTGATGTCCAGGTAGTCGCGCGCGGCCCGATCCACGTCGGCGTCTGCGATGGCCTCGGGCGCGTCTCGGACGGCCATGAAGTCGTAGGCCGCGGGGACCTCTTCGAGCGCCGGAAGTCCGTCCAGCATGCCCATGTCGCGGAGGTGGGAGAGCTGGTTGACGGGGCCGTCCCCGTAGTCGAAGTCGCGGTTGAGGTGGCGAGCCGCGGGGCCGATCGGAGTGAGCACGGTCGCGCCTCCCTCTCCGACGTTGCGCTCGTGGCAGCTCCGGCACTGGTTTCGCTGCGGAACCAAGTACGACGCCGTCCGGCTTTCGCCCGCGACGTCCACGAAGGTGATGCTGCGGGTCTCGCCGCCGACCTGGAGGGTCGCGTCGGTCTGGTCTGCGTTCCAGATGTACGGCCACGTCTCCCAGCCGCTCGTGGTGTGTCGCAGCACGCGCGTCTCGATGAGTGTGATGTCGCGCTCCGGCTCCCGCAGATCGGCGGGGTAGTAGAACGTCTTGACGATCACGGAGCCGATGGGGAGGTCGAGCGGGCGCTCCGGGTTGTACGCGGCCGCCGCGCCCTCGGGGATGTAGAGCGCGCGCGCCTTGAGCGCGAAGTCGCTGAAGAGCGGCGTGTTGAGCTCGTAGGGAACGACACGCGTGTTGTAGCGAATGGACTCCGTCGCGGGGTCCCAGCTCAACAGGCGCATGTGTGAGAGCCGCTCGGGCGGCCGCTCGGTCAGGTCCACGAGGACCGGCCCATCGTCGATGCTCATGGCCCCGTCGCCACAGCTCACGAGGAGCGCGAGCGACAGGGTGGTGATCAGGCAGGCGCGAGCGGTGCTCACGGAAGGGTGACCTCCGCCACCGGTCCGCCCTCGAGCTCCGTGCAGTCGAACGGCGCGAACGGGGCGCTGTCGATGAGCAAGTGCGGCGCGCCGATGCTCATCAGCTGGGCCGCCGCGTTCATCGAACCGAACCCGGTCGCGTTGGTGGCGCCGCCCACGCAGATGCGGTTGTCGTTGGAGTTCATCGTCGCGTCGTCGGCGTCGAACATCGACTCGCCGATCGTGTCGTACATGATCGAAGGCGCGCCGCCTCCCTGGAAGTAGAGCGCGGCGATGAGCTGACCGAACTCCTGGGTCGTGTCGGGCGCCATGCCCGAACCGGAGAACGTGTTGCCCGCAATGACGATGTTCTCGCTGCGGAAGTTCGTTGTCGTGTTCGGGGTCTCGCCGGGGATGAGGCCGAGGTCGTCGACGTCGCCGATGAGGGAGTCGTTGGCGAGCTCCCAGGTGGCCGGGTTCGAGTCGACGATCAGCCCGCTGATGATGGCGATGTCACCCGTCTGGTTGTTCATGTAGGTGTTGCCCGTGATCTCCACGCGGCGCGACGCCATGGCGAACGTCCCCGTGCCCGCCGGGATGATCGCGACCGTCCCGCCGGGGGCGAAGTTCGGCGTGTTGTTATTGATGATCATGTTGTCGCGCAGCCGGACGTCGCGACCCACGACGGGGTTGCCGGGCAGGTCGAAGACCACGATGCCGGCCGTGTTGTTCTCGGCGCGGTTCTCATAGACGTCGGCGTATTGGGTGTTCTCGATCTCGAGTCCCGCGACGTTGTCGGTCACGACGTTGTTTCGGACGATGACGTTCTCGCACTGCCCCACGTAGAGCCCGGCGTCGCTCGAGCGCTCGGCGATGCAGTTTTCGACGAGGACATTCTGGCAGCGCACGGGGTAGATGCCGTAGGCGCCGTTGCCCGAGTCCTGCTCGTTGGTCCAGGTGGCCTTGACCCGGCGGTAGGTGACGCCGTTGCTGTTCTCGACGCGGATGCCGTCCTTCGGCGCGTCGAGCACGG
This sequence comes from Sandaracinaceae bacterium, assembly GCA_045106715.1. Taxonomy (GTDB): domain Bacteria; phylum Myxococcota_A; class Polyangia; order Polyangiales; family Sandaracinaceae. The sequence continues at coordinate 30,252 of JBGCFC010000171.1, read as the reverse complement.
TGAGATCCTGGATGAGGAAGTTGTCACCGACGACGTCGATGCCGTTGATCTGCGCGGTCGCGGTGCCAAACGAGAGCACCGTCTCGTCGATGCCTTGGCCCACGAAGTTAATGCCGTTGGCCCGGATGGTGACCTGGTTGTCGAACTCATACGTACCGAGCCCCAGCAGCACGGTGGTGTCCGCGTCGAGGTCGTTTACCGCGTCGATCAGCGCTGCGCTGTCCCCAGACGGGATCTCCACGCACGTCGCGGAGTCGAACTCGCCGCAGCCCACGTTCGGGAAGTCGGCGCTCCCGCATCCTGCCAACCACGCGGTGAGGGCCACCGCACACCACAAGCCATGACTCCGTAGGTTCTGCATCGATCCAAGTCCTTCCATCCCGCCCCACTCAGAAGATACGTCGGGCGCATGTCATCGCGCAAAGTCGGGCGCGCTCTCGCTGCACCCGAAAGAACCCCTTCGCCCGGCGGCCGAGATTCGGCAAGCTCTTCGTGCATGGCCAAGAAGAACAAGCGCACGCCGTCGCGCGTCCAGGCGCCCGCGGCCCCGCTGTCTCACAACCCGTTCGCGTCGCTCGGCACCCCGGCCGAGTCGGCTCCGACCGCTGCCGCTCCGGCCGAGCCGGACCTGGACACCCGCGCTACCCCCGGGTTCGACGCGAAGGTGGTCGTGCGCAGGGAGAAGAAAGGCCGCGGCGGCAAGACCGTGACGCGGGTCACCGGAGTTCGGACCCCGAAGGCGGTGATGCAGGCGATGAAGCGTTCGCTCGGATGCGGCGCGACCCTCGAGGGCGAGGACATCGTGCTGCTCGGTGAGGTGGGCGACCGGGCCGCGGCCTGGCTCGAGCAGGAGGGCGCGCGCGTCGTACGGGGAAGCTGAGGCGCGGCCTACTCTTCGATGTCAAAGGCGCTCGGAGACCGAGGTGCTGCCGGACGGCGGGACGGCGGGGCGGCGCCCAATCCTGGGCCGCGCATCCCCCCGGTGATGCCCTCCACCCGCCCGCCGCGACCCTCACCACTCGGCATCGGGTCGTCGAGCGGCATGCCCGTCGCCGGCGCCTGTTGCTGCATCGGAGGAGGCGCGGCCTCTTGGGGCTCGGGTGCGCGAGCGGCGGCCGCGCGGCCAGCTTCAACGCTGCCCGCCTCGTCCGTCGCAGCCTCGTCCGGTGCGTCGGCCTCGACCGGATCGTTCACGACCGAGCCATTCGCGACCGGCACGGCTTGGGGCGTGACGGGCGCCGGGGCCTCGGCGGGAGCGGACTCGGCCTCGTCGGACGCGCCGCAGGCAACGAGGGTCAGCGCGAGGAGCAAGCGGGTGGCCGTCTTTGTCACGGCCTCGGTGTACCGCCAACACACGCTGAACTGCAAAGGCGACGCGCTGGCGGGGGTCAGCGGGTCGGCAAGCGAGACACCGCGTCGACGGTGAGCGGGTCCGGCACGGGGAGCACACCGGCCCGGATGGCGGCCAGCCGCGACGCGAACTGCGTGCCGGCTTCCAGGGAGCCACCGAGCGGGGCGAGGAACTCCCGGATCCACGCGGCCGCCGCCGTCTCGTCCACGGTGAGCGCGTACGGGAGCGCCTTGGCTTCGGCGTCCGCCGAGCGCGCAAGCCCGAGGTCGGCCATCGCCAGGAACGCGTGGCTCAGGAAGCGGGTCGTGAACACATCGTTCTTGTCGTCCGCCAGCGACTCTGCCAGGGCGAGACCTCGGTAGGACACAACCACACACAGCTCCGGCGCGCCGCTGTCTCCGAAGAGCATCGCCAGTTGGGCACACGCCTCGACGCTCTGTTCATGAGAGGCGTCGGCCTTGAGCCCCGTGAGCACCGCGTCGACGGTCTCCCGGTACGAGTCCGGGAGAGGGCCCGCGATCCAGGACCGCATCAACGCTTCGAGGGTCAGCGCCTCCACGTCATCCCTCCAGCAGCCTCTGGCGCATCCGCTCCTCGCGCTGCACGCCGCGGGCGCGTGCCTTCTCTCGCTCGGCGTCCCGGTTGCGCGGCGCGGCGCGCGTCTCGAGTTCGTCCAGCAGCAGCCGCTCGGTGATCGCGGTGATCTCGCGGACCGCGCGCTCGAACGCGTCCGCGTTGGCGGAGGACGGGGTGCGCATGCCACTCACCTTGCGCACGTACTGCAGGGCTGACGCCTGGATCTCGTCCGGGGTCGCCGGAGGGGCGAAGTTGTAGAGAAGCTTGATGTTGCGGCACATGGATCGAGCATGACGGGTTCCGGCCCCGTGCGTCGAGCTTCAGCCTCCTCCGTCGGCTTCGTCCTCGTCGGCCAGGGTCGAGAAACAGCGGGAGCGCTCCGGGCGGCAGACCATGCCTTCGGGACAGTCCGCGTCCGCTTCGCAGGCGAATCGGCCCTCCGGGATCGTCGCTTCGCATGCAACCAACGGCAGCGATACGAGTACACAAAGGGCGATGCGTGAGAGCCGCATGCGCCGGAGCGTAGCAGCCCGGCGCGGGCCGGCGATCCGTGTGGCCTGCTCTCTCGTACGACCCCCGCTGGAGGCCCTGGCTTGACCCCCCCACACGGTGACCCTCATCCTGCCCTCATGCGACCCCTCTCCTTGCCGTGCGCCCCATCGATACTCGGCCTGTCAGCGCTGGTCGCGGTCGGCTGCACGGTTCCGGGGCCCGTCGACGAGGCGGCCGCGCTCGAGGTCGTGTACGACCAGCAGGGCACCCCCGCGTTCGCCGGGCAGGCCCTGGTCATCCAGAGCTGCGGCGCGGGCGGCTTCTGTCACCGGGAGGAGCGCGAGGGGCTGAATCCGGAGGACCGGTTCAACGCGCCCGCGGGGCTGAATTTCGACCTGAGCCTCGCGACGACTTCACGGGAAGTCGCCGAGCCGGAGATTCTGCGGCAGCGCGCGCATCAGAGCAGCATGCTCGACAACGCGGTGCTCGTTTGGGACCAGGTGAGTTCCCGCCACATGCCGCCCGAGGGAGAGGCGGGTGACGACTACGCCGCTCAGGTCGAGCGGTTGGGCATTCGCTACGATCGTTTCTCAGATGCAGGTGATCCGACCCCGTTGCCCGGGATCGACACCGAGGAGGGACTCGAGATCTTCCGGAACTGGCTCGCGGCAGGCGGTCCCGTCGTCGAGCGCACGGAGGACTTCAACCGCATCGGTGATGTGACCGGCCTCGAGGAGGGCTTCGTCGCCCCCGCATGCAGTCGCGAGTGCGTGGAGCCCACCTTCGAGTCCATCTACCGCATCGTGATCCGGCCGACGTGCACCTCTTCGCGCTGCCACGACTCGGACGAGCCCGCGGCTGAGCTGGACATGCGCTTCGCCGAGGTCACGGCCACCGATCCGGCCGCGTTCGAGACCGAGCTGGCGGTCGTCACCGGTCAGGCGTGGTCCCGGCTCCTCGTGGATGGTTCGCTGTCGTCCGCGGAGCAGTGCAGCGGGGAGGGCCTCCCGATGGTCGAGGCAGACAACGCGATGGGCTCGATCCTCTACCGGAAGCTCTTCTTCGCCTCCGACGACTCCTCCCAGTGCGGAAGCCGCATGCCGCTCTCCGGCACGCCGCTCAACGAGCAGCGCCTCTGCGCGGTCCGCACGTGGATCGACTGCGGCGCCTGCGCCCCCGACGACGACACTTGCGACGCCTGCGTCGACGCGGGGAGGGCGGCCTGTGGCGTGACCGCGGCCGGCGAGTGCGCTGACGTGACGACCTGTTCGAACCGTCTGCCTTAGCTGTCCGATGAAGAGCTTCTCGCCGCCCCTCGAACCCGGGACGCGCCCCCGCGCCGCCTGCCGCTCCTCCAAAATCCTCAAGGATTTCATCGTCGCGTCATGCGCCGCGGACAGCACGTCGCGGGGCCGATCCATCGGCGTCGGTTCTTCCACGGCTTGCTGACGAGCCCGGCTGAGCCCTCCCGCTGGCCTCCGATGGCGCTTTGAGGCATGCCAACGGGATGACGGAGTCCGTAGCCCCGGCTCGGCGTGAAGAGAAGCTGCTCGAGGCGCTCAAGAGCCGCCCCGTGGTGTTCGATGGGGCGCTCGGCACGGCGCTCTACGAGCGCGGCGTGTTGTTCACGCGCAACTTCGATCAGCTGTCGAGCAAGAATCCAGACCTGGTGCGCGACATCCACTGCGCGTACCTCGAGGCGGGCGCGGAGGTCCTCCAGACCAACACGTTCGGCGCCAACCGGTACCGCCTCGCCAAACACGACCTCGCCGACGACGTCGAGGGGATCAACCGCGCGTCGGTCCGGCTCGCGCGCGAGGTGGCAGGGGCGAAGGCGTGGGTGGGCGGCTCGATCGGTCCCTCGGGGGCGATCTTCAAGTCGGTCCCGGGGTCGGAGCGGGATGCCCTTCGCGCGGCGTTTCGGGAGCAGGCCGCGGTGCTCGCCGAGGAGGGGGTCGACCTTCTTGTGCTCGAGACATTCCGGCAGCCCGAGGAGCTGCATCTTGCCATCGAGGGCGCCCGGGCCGGCTCACGCGGCGCGGTGCCCATCCTGGCCAGCGTGTCCTTCGACGCGTTTGGAACCGCCGCGGACGGGACGGGGCCAGAGCAGATGGCCGAGCGCCTGGCTGAGTGGGGCGCGGACGTGCTCGGCGTCAACTGCGCGGACGGCCCGGCCGGGGTCTTCGAGATGGCCACCCGCATGCTCGGCGTCGACCGCCCGGTCGTCGCGCAGCCGAATGCAGGCCTGCCGCGCCGGGTCGAGGGGCGCTTCGCCTACATGGCCACGCCCGAGTACTTCCTCGTCTACGCGCGGCGCATGTTCAAGGCGGGCATCCGTGGCGTGGGCGGCTGCTGCGGGACGACCGAGGAGCACATCCGGCAGATCGCGCAGGCGGCGCGCATGCTGCGCGGCGAAGAGGCCCCCCGGGACTCGAGCCCGCCGGGCGGCTACGGGCACGCGACCCGCGACTTCGAGGCGACGCCGGACGACGAGGTCGCACCCGGCATCGAGGTCACCCCGTTCGCTGACAAGGGCCTCTTGGGCGCCAAGCTCGCGGCCGGCGAGTTCGTGGTTTCGGTCGAGGTCAACCCACCGCCGGGGCTGTCACTCCAGAAGGCGCTCGACGGGGCCCGGCTGCTGAAGGAAGGCGGCGTCGATGTCATCAACGTCGCCGACGGCGCTCGGGCGACGGCGCGCATGGGCAACATCGCGCTGTGCTACCGCATCCAGGAGCAGCTCGGCATGCCCGCGCTGATGCACGTGACCACCCGGGACCGGAACGTACTCGGCCTCGTGGCGCACCTGCTCGCGGCGCATGAACTCGGGGTCCACAACACGATCGTGATCACGGGCGACCCCCCGAAGATGGGAGACTTCCCGGACGCGACGGCGGTGTACGACCTCGACTCGATCGGCCTTCTTCGACTGGTCAACGGGCTCAATCGCGGCTTCGACCCGGGCGGCAAGCCGCTCAAGGAGGCGACGTCGTTTCTCTGCATCACCGGGGCCGAGCCCGCCGCCAAGGACTACGAGCGCGAGCTCCGACGGCTCGGGCAGAAGCGTGACGCGGGCGCCGAGGTGGTGATGACGCAGCCCGTCTACGACCCCTCCGTGCTGGACCGTTTTCTCGAGGACGTGGCTCCGCTCGGCATGAAGGTGCTGGTCGGCATCATGCCGCTCGCGAGCTACCGGAACGCCGAGTTCCTGCACAACGAGGTGCCCGGGATGAGCGTGCCCGAGGCCATCCGCGACCGAATGCGTGGCGCCGGCGGCGGGCCCGAGGGCCGGGCCGAGGGGGTCCGCATCGCGCGTGAGATGCTCAGCGCGGTGCGCGACCGGGTGGACGGTGCGTACATCATGCCTCCGTTCGGGCGCTACAAGCTGGCGCTCGAGGTCATCGACGGGATCGTGCGATGACGCGGGCTTGCCTCTTCGCGCTGTTCGGCGTCGCTCTGACCGCGTGCGCGGGCACTCCGTGTCCTTCGCAACCTTTCGGTGATCCCATCGCCGCGCTGGACGCCTACCGCGACATGCGCCTCCCGGCGCGGGTATTGCGCGCTGAGGCGCGGGTGGACCGCCGGGACCCGGACGGGCGCATTCGCGGGACGGTGCTCATGTTCATCGAACGCCCGGAGCGCGTGCGCTTCGACGCGATGACCCAGTTCGGCCCCGCGGCCGTGCTGACGAGCGATGGCGAGCAGTTCTCCCTGATGGACCTCCGCGAGAACCGATTCTTCAGCGGGCCCACCTGTCCGGCGAACATCGAGCGCCTGTTGGGCCTGCGCTTCGGTGGCGACGAAGTGACCCGCATCCTGCTTGGCGAGAGCCCGCGGATCGAGGGCGAAGCGCAGATGTTCGGCTGTGAGGGTGGGCGTTACCGCATCGAGATCACGGCGCCCGATGGCCGGGTGCAGGAGCTCGAACTCGAGGTGCGGGCCAGCGACGTGGACGCGGCTCCGGAAGAACAGCGCATGCGTCTTCGGCGCAGCGAGCTCAAGGACGAGCACGGCCAGACGCTCTGGCGGGTGACCTACGACGACTACGCGTTCGTCGAGGATCCCCTCGACACCCAGACCCCTCGGCGCGGCCTGGTCATGCCTCGTACGTTGCGCTTCGAGGAGCCGGAGCGCGGGGTGGACACGCTCGTCCGGTTCGACCGGCTCGACCTGAACGTCGAGGTGCCCGAGGGCGCGTTCTCTCAGCGGCCCCGCCCTGGCCTGCAGGTCGAGCAGGTCTACTGCGACTGACGCCGCTCACGGCGCCGGCGACGCGACAAAGAGCACGTGCTGCATGTCGGTCTGCGCCACTTCGTCGTCGGCCCACGCCGAGACCACGTCCGCCCGCGCTGAGTAGCCCGCATCGAGGAGCTGCTGGGTGAACCACGGGAAGTCATCCGCCGACCAGAACACCACGTGGCCGCCCGGCCGCAGAACGCGTTTCAGGGTCTGCATCATCGCGTCGTCGTAGAGGCTCGCGTTGGTGTTCTGCGTCATCGCGACGGGCCCGTTGTCGACATCGAGCAGCACTGCGTCGTAGTGATCGTCTGGGCTCTCGCGTAGACACGCGACCACGTCCTGCTCGACGACCGTCACGCGCGCGTCCCGGACGGGATGGTCCGCATGTTCCCCGAGCAAGCCGCTCCGGTGCCACGAGACAAGGGGGGAGAGGAGCTCCACCTGCAGCACCTCGCAGTCGGCAGGCACCGCGTCGAGCACGGCGCGCAGGGTGAACCCCAGCCCCAGGCCGCCGATCAAGACCCGGGCCTGGGGGCCGAGCGCGCCGCAGTCGTTGGCCATGGCGATCTCGGAGCCACGTGCATCCGTGGACATCAGCAACAGGTCGTCGACGTAGATGACCGTGCGTGTGGCGTGACGGATCAGCTCGATGCGACCGCCTTCGGGGGTCGACGCGCGTCCCAGGCTCTCTCCGGGTTCCATGTCCGGCAGGCTACCTCATGCGCACCAGCCGCCGGCGGGCGGGACACGCAGCGAGAGGCAGGTCAGCGCTCCGTCGCCGGCGTGGAAGGCCGACATCGGAAGCACGCGGACGCGGTGGCCGCGCGCCGTAAGGAGCGCGGCCGTGCTCGGCGCCGACGCGCTCACCCAGACCTCCGGCCCCAGCGGGAGCACGTTGGCCCCCGACGGCTCGGGGGCGGGCAGCGTGGAGATGCCGCGCTCCTGGAACGGGGCCGGATCGAGCGTGCTCGCGTCGATGAGCACGGTCTCGGGGTCGAGCGCCGTGGCGCCGCTCTTGAGGTGGAGCCCGTCTCGCACGGGCACCTCCACGACCTCGCCGGGCACGAACCGCGTGAGTGAGGCGATCCCGTCTGCGTCCGTCCGCGCGCTCCGCCCGACAAACCACGTGTCGCCTACCCGGAGCACATCCCCGCCGTCGAGTGTTCCCGAATACATCGCCTCGACTTCGAGCTCCCCACTCAACGCCGACTGAACGGAAGCGGGCTCACCACGGCGAGACGCGGCGCCCGGGATCGTGATCAGAGCCCGGTCGTCCAAGACCACCGCGACGTCCTCGAGGAAGGTCGCGTCCGGCGCCTCCTCGAGCGGCGGGAGCGCGGTGATCGGGACCCCCAGGCGCCGGAGGCCCGCGACGTAGCCCGCGTGTTGCCGCGCGGCCGCGGGCAGGTCGATGACCGCGTCTTCGCGTCGCAGGCAGTCCGCGTACGCCGGACTGGGGGCACGGACAAACACATGTCGCGGCAGTTGCATGCGACGGGATTGACCGGGCGATGCCGGCCTCGCAAGCCGCTCAGAACGCGGCGCCTGGCGGCTTCGGTCCCTCGACGACAAACGCGGCGGTGAGCTGCACGAGTCCAGGGGAGACCAGGTCGGCGTAGCCCCAGACCATCAGGCCCACGACGCCCGCGGAGATCCGCACGCCGACCTCCGGGCCCGCGCGAGGTGGTGTCCCTCGAGGACCGAGACACGTCGGTGTGTTTGCCTGTGCGGCAGTAGCGGCTCGGGAGGCTCAGACCGCCATGCGGAAGCCCGCGCGGGACCCGGCGGCGAGTGCGCCAAGCGTGCCCTCGCAAAGGACCTGGAACTGACGGTTGTCCCGGAGCGAGACGAACGCCTCGTCCGTGAGCGCGTCCTCGATGAAGTCGGAGTTCGCCTCGATGACTTTGCCCAGCTCGCGGAGGGCCCCGTTTCGGTCGCCGCCTTCGGCCTTGGCCGCGGCGCGGAGGTAGCGGGTGCGCAAGACGCGGGGGTCGTCGGCGATGCCCTCTTCGACCGCGGTGTGCACGACTGCGTCGAACGCGCGGACGGCCTCCATGAAGCGTCCGAGCGCACGGTACGCGTTGCCGCGCTGCATGCCGATCGAGAGGGACCAAGGCATCGTGGACAGCGCCTCTTCGGCGACCGCGAGGCGCTCCTCGTGGAAACCGCGGTCGGCGAGCGCCTCGAGCCGGCGGGTGACGAGGGCTTGCTGGGACACCGCCCCGAGCCGACGCCCCAGACGATCGAGCTGACGGTCGGTGGCGTCGACGGGACCGAAGACCATCCGACGCCAGGCCTCCTCCAGATGGTCGAGGCCGTCCTCTTGATCGGCGGAGGCCATCGCGTGAACCACGAACGTGGTCATGTCGTCGGGACGGAGGGCGAGCGCGGCGGTCGCGGCCTCACGGGCTTCGCTGGCGTCGCCTTCCACCAGCGCGAGAAGCGCGGTCCGCGCCGACAGGGCATGCGCCTGGTCGTGCGGGAGTGCCGAGAGCGCTTCAATCACGGGGCGTCCTACCCCCGGCACCCCGGAGCGCGCGTCGATGACGTCCAACACGTCGTCCGGCATGGGGCGCGCCACTACGCTGAGCTCCGCGTGCAACACGGCCAGGCCCTCGGCGACCCAGCTCGCTTCCGGCTTGCCCTCGAGCGCGCTCATGTAGCGAGACGCCAACAGCTCGACGGCCGCGCGCCAGGGCGCCCGCACATGCCGGAGCGCTTCGCCGCGCATGGCCAGATCTTGCGCCGTAGGCGAGAACCCCTCGAGGAGCCGGTCCGACACGGACACGGCGCGCCACGCGTCACCCGCGTGAAACGACTGTCGAAGCGCGGCGCTGAGCGTCGGATGGTCGACCGCCTCGGCGGGCACGGGGGGCATGGCGGAGGGAGCGTGGAACGAGGTGACCTGCATGACGAAGGGATGTACGGGCCCGGCGCAGGATTCTTCCCTCCGGCCTGGTAGACTCCGCCGCGCATGGCCGAGCCCCTTCTCGTCGTCGACGACCTCGTGACCGCGTTCCACACCGACGAAGGGTCGGTGCGGGCGGTCGATGGCGTGTCGTTCGAGCTTCCCGAGGGCGAGACGCTGGGCATTGTCGGGGAGAGCGGCTGCGGCAAGAGCGTGACGAGCCTCTCCATCATGGGGCTCGTCCCGGACCCGCCCGGCGTGATCGAGCGCGGCCGCATCACCTTCGAGGGCACGGACCTCGTGTCGCTCCCCGAGCGCGAGATGCGGAAGCTCCGCGGCAACCGCATCTCGATGATCTTCCAGGAGCCCATGACGAGCCTCAACCCGGTGCACCGGGTGGGCCGTCAGATCGCCGAATCGCTGCGGCTCCACCGGGGCCTCTCCAAGAAGGCCGCACGGGATCGCGCCATCGAGCTGCTCGACCTGGTGGGCATCCCGTCCCCCGCGTCCCGCGTCGACGCGTACCCTCACGAGCTGAGCGGCGGCATGCGTCAGCGCGTGGTCATCGCGATGGCCTTGGCCTGCGAGCCGAAGCTGCTCATCGCGGACGAGCCCACGACCGCGCTCGACGTGACCATTCAGGCCCAGATCCTCGAGCTGCTGCAGAAGCTCAAGGAAGACATGGGGATGAGCATCATCTTCATCACCCACGATCTCGGTGTCGTGGCGGAACTCTGCGACGAGGTCGTGGTGATGTACGCCGGCACGGTCGTCGAGCGCGCGCCCACGGCCGAACTCTACGCCGACCCGCGGCACCCGTATACGCGCGGCTTGCTGGCCAGCGTCCCAGGCCACGGGGAGAGCGCCGAAGGCGGCCGTCTGCCGACCATCGCGGGCATGGTCCCCGACCTCCGTCATCTGCCGAAGGGGTGCCGGTTCCGGGAGCGATGCGACCGCGCCGAGGCGCGCTGCGCGCAAGCCGAGCCGCCGCTCACCACCGACGGCAACCGCAGCGTGGCCTGTTTTGTGGCGTCGGGCGCCCTCGCTGCCGGCGCCGCCACACGAAGCGGGGAGGAGGAATGAAGAAGCCCACCTCGAGCGAGCCGATCGTCTCGGTGAAGAACCTGGTCAAGCACTTCCCTCACCGGGAGGGCCTGTTCGGGATGAAGAGCCGTCCCGTGCGCGCGGTCGACGGGGTGAGCCTGGACGTCTTCGAAGGGGAGACCGTCGGCCTGGTCGGTGAGTCGGGTTGCGGCAAGAGCACGTTCGGTCGCGTGCTGCTCCGGCTCCTCGACCCGACGGCCGGCTCCATTGCGTTCGAAGGGAAGGACATCACGACGATGTCGCAGTCGGAGCTGCGGCCGCTGCGGCGCCGGATGCAGATCATCTTCCAGGACCCCTACAGCTCGCTCAACCCGCGCATGACTGTACGGGCCATCGTCGGCGAGGCGATGCGGATCCACCAGCTCGTCTCGGGCGAGAAGGAAGAGAAGGAGCGTGTGGCGGCGCTGCTCGAGAAGGTGGGCCTCCGCCCCGAGCACGCCAATCGCTACCCCCACGAGTTCAGCGGCGGACAGCGCCAGCGCATCGGGATCGCGCGCGCGCTCGCCGTCGAGCCCCGGTTCATCGTGGCGGACGAGCCCATCAGCGCGCTCGACGTCTCGATCCAGGCGCAGATCGTCAATCTGCTAAGCGATCTCCAAGAGGAGCTGGGGCTCTCGTTCTTGTTCATTGCCCACGACCTCAAGGTCGTGGAACTCGTAAGCCGCCGCGTGGCTGTCATGTACCTCGGACGGATCGTCGAGACCGCCGACAGCGAGACCCTCTACAGCACGCCCAAACACCCGTACACGCAGGCGCTGCTCAGCGCGGTCCCCGTGCCGGACCCGACCCGCTCGCAGGACCGCATCGTGCTCGAGGGCGATGTTCCCAGCCCGCTCGACCCGCCCTCCGGCTGTCGGTTCCATCCCCGCTGTTCGATCGCGGAGAAGGGTCTGTGCGACAAAGACGTTCCCGAACTCCGGGAGCTGGGGGACGGCCACCACGTCGCCTGCCACCTCGCGTCCTGAATCTCGCCACCGCGCCGGCTGATTTCTGCGGCCTGATTCCGCAAGGCGTGTTGCGGTTGGCCCCCCAACGCTGTACCACCAGCGGCCGTGAACGAGCTTGGGGATGGGGAGCGCAGCCGACTGTTCGAACGCTTCGGCAAGTCGTTCGAAGCGGGCACGCAGATCTACGCGGAGGGCGAGCCTCCGCAGCACTGCTTCTTGATCCAGGAGGGGCGCGTCCGGCTGGTCAAACGCATCCGGAGCGCCGACCGCAGCTTGACCGTGCTCCGTCCGGGCGATCTCTTTGGCGAGGACGCCCTCGTGAACCCGACGGCGCGCGGTGCGACGGCGGTGGCGCTGACGGACGTGTCCGTGCTGGCGCTCGACCGGACGACGTTCGGTGTCCTGCTGTCGAGCAACGCCGACGTGGCGCTCCGGCTCGTCGAGCAACTGGTCCGCCGGCTCCGGCATGCCGAGGAGCAGCTCGAGAACGCGATGTTGCGCGACCACCCCTCCCGGGTGGTCAACACCCTCCTTCGACTCGCAGCCACGGCGGAACCGACCGACGAGGGGCATCTCCTGAGCATCTCCCCGCTCGAGCTGTCGAGCCGGGTTGGCCTCGACGTCGACACGGTCAAGCGATCCGTCCAGCAGCTGCGCGACGGCGGCTACCTTCGCATCCACGACGAGCGCATCATCCTGCCGGACCTCGGCGCCCTCCGGCAGCTGTACGAGCTGCTGGGGATGAAAGAAGAGGTGCGCGGTGGGTTCGTGTAGAGGTTCGGCGGTCGCGCTGCTGCTCGCCGGGGTGTGCATCGCGGGCTGCGCCGGCGGCCCGACCCGGGAGCAGGTGATGCTCTCGCAGCGGCAGTACGACCTCGGGGTTGGGCTCTACAACGAGAACAACGTCGCGGGCGCGTTCGAGCACCTGTTGGAGTCCGTGGAGCTCGACCCGGACAACGCCGAGGCGCACTACATGCTCGGCAACCTCTACATGATCAATCGCCGCGACTGGGAGTCGGCGGAGGCCTCGTTCATGGAGGCGCTGCGCGCGCACGAGTCGGTCCCGGCGCGCAGCGGTCTGCCGGCTGACGTGCGCAACAGCATGGGCGTCATGTACATCCACGCCGAGCGCTACGAGGACGCCACGCGGATCCTCCGGGAGTCCGCCAGCGACCTGATGAACCGCACGCCGGCGGTCTCCTGGACCAACCTCGGCTGGGCCTACACGCGCGCGGCCAACTACGAGGAAGCACTCCGGGTACTGAACCAGGCGACCCAGCTTGCCCCTCAGCTCTGCATCGCGTGGTACCGGATCGGCGCCGTTCGAGAGGCGCGGGACGAGCTCGAGGCGGCCGAGGACGCGCTGACCCGGGCGCTCGAGGTCGACAACGAGGTGTGCCAAGCGCAGCAGGTCGCCTGGCGGCTCCGCGGCGAAGTGCGCGCGCGCCTCGGACACCGAGAAGAGGCGGTTTCGGATCTCGAGGAGTGTGTCCAGGTCGGAGCGGACACCAACGACGGCGCGGCGTGCCGACGGATGCTCGAAGAGGGGCCCTGAGCCGCTTCGAGGCCGCCTGCGATCGCTGGTGCGGTCGAGAATCGCCGGTTTCTTGCGCAGATGGGGGCGAATGTGCGTCTCGCAACCCCCCGAGATCACAAGCCCCCTGAGAACGATCCGATCCCCGCCCGAAAAACGTGCTAGGAACCTCGCGCCGATGTCACCGGACAGGGATCCCAAAGTGTTTGGCCGCCACGCCGTATCCAGACCGCCCGTCCGTTCCCCCAGGAGTCAGCGCTAACATGGCGTCTCTCGGAATCTATCTCCGCCAAGAGCGAGAGCTGCGTCAGATTTCCCTCGAGGAGGTCTCCCAGTCGACACGCATTCCGCTCCGCATGCTCCAGCGGATCGAGGAAGACCAGTTCGACGACCTGCCTGGCGAGGTGTTCGCCCGCGGCTTCCTCAAGTCCTACGCCAGCATCGTTGGCCTCGAGCCGGACGACGTGCTCGCTCGCTACGGGGACCGCAAGAATGTCCGCGACGTGGCGCCCGCGCCCATCACGGCCATCACGCCACCCGAAGAGAAGGGGCGCCGGTTCGGCATCGCGATCGCGCTCGTGATCCTGCTGATCCTGTTTACGCTCGCGCTTTCCATCGTGATGCGGCCGCGTCAGCGCGACACACCGATCGAGCTGTCTTCGGTGACCCCGGCGTGGGTCCAGTCGACCTCCCTGGTCTAGCTCCCGTTCGCAACAGAGCGGCGGCACCCGACTTGAACGGGGCAGGGTCGCTCCAGGGCAGGGTCGCTCCAGGGCAGGGTTGCTCCGCCGTAGACGTCGTCCCCAGCGCATCGTATGGATGTCCGATGTCCGACTCGCTCGACCCGCCGTCGTCCTTCACCGCGGAGCCTGGGTTCTGGAAGCAGGTCCTCGACACCATTGCCGACCCGGTCTTCGTCAAAGACGATCAGCATCGTCGGGTGTGGCAGAACCAGGCGTACTGCGACTTCATGCGTCGCACGCGCGAAGAGCTGCTGGGCCGGACCGACCACGACTTCTTCCCGAAGGCGGAAGCGGATGTGTTCCACGCCAAGGACGCCGAGGTCCTGACGACGGGCCAGACCAACATCAACGAGGAGACGTTCACCGACTCGGACGGCGTCACCTACACGATCGTCACCAAGAAGTCGGTGTTCGAAGACGCCCGGGGACGGAAGCTGCTCGTGGGCGCGATCCGGGACGTCACGGGACAGAAGCGGGTCGAGAAGGCCCTGCTCGAAGTCCAGGATGAGCTGGAGTCTCGTGTCGAGCGCCGCACACGCGAGATGCACAAGGCGCAGGAGCTGCTGCTGCACAGCCAGAAGATGGACGCGATCGGCCGACTGGCGGGCGGCGTCGCGCACGACTTCAACAATCTCATGGCGGTGATCGCGGGGAGCCTCGAGCTCATCCATCAGGGCCGGCTCGAAGAGGAGGAGCGGAGCGAGCTGGCCCTGCTGGCGCTCGATGCGGTTCAGCGCGGCGCCACGCTCACGTCACGCATGCTGGCCTTCTCGCGGCAGCAGGCACTCCGCCCGGAAGCCACCGACGTCTCCGAGTTGCTGCGCGACGTGCAGATCCTGCTGCGGAGGAGCCTCGAGGCCTCGATCGCGTTCTCGACCCAGATCGATTCGCCCGGCCTGACCTCGTTCGTCGACCGCGGGCAGCTCGAGGCGGCGCTACTGAACCTGTGCCTGAATGCGCGGGACGCCATGCCGGACGGCGGGCGGCTGGAGGTGCGTGTGAGAGCGGTGCAGCTGGATCGCGAGCGCGCGCACGAGCTCGCCGAACTCGGTGCGGGGGACTACGTGCTCATCGAGGTCCACGACGACGGCCCAGGCATGACACCGGAGGTTCAGACGCGCGTGTTCGAGCCGTTCTTCACCACGCGCGGCGACGCCCAGGGGACCGGACTCGGGCTCAGCATGGTGTACGGGTTCGCGATGCAGTCCCAGGGCACGGTCACGGTGTCGAGCGAAGTGGGACGCGGCACGACGTTCTCGCTGTATCTCCCGCGCACCGACCCCCTCGAGGTGAAGCCCGGAGACGCCGACGTGCCGCTCGCGCCTCCTCGAGACCAGGTCGTGTTGGTCGTCGACGACGAGCCTCACGTTCGCGCCGTCGTCACCCGATCGCTGTCGGCCCTCGGCTACGTGAGCCACGGTGCGTCCGACACCGACGAGGCCTTGGCCATCGCGAGGCGGCTGCCGCGCATCGATGTTCTGCTCACGGACATGATTCTCGGGCACGAGCAGCACGGCGATGCGCTCGCGCAGGTCGTGCTGAAGGTGCATCCGTCGGCGCGCGTGCTCTACATGAGCGGCTATCCGGGGGATAAGTTCGTGGAGCGAGTCGACCATCCGCTGCTCCAGAAGCCCTTCGGCTTGAGTGAGCTCGCCCGCGCGGTCGGTGGCATCGCGCTGGACGACGGAACGCCGGACGTCGAGACGTGAGGTTGGCTGCCGTCGAGCCCCGGCGGTCGCCTCGTGCCACTGCTACGCTTGGCCGGTGCCGCGCAGCGAGCGAACCCCGGCCGTCCTCCTGCGCTCGGTCGTCTACGGCGAGACCGACCGCATCGTCACGCTGTTGACCGAGAGTCACGGCAAGGTCGGGGCCATCGCCCGCGGCGCCCGCGCAAGCCGCCGGCGCTTCGGTGCGCACCTCGAGCCGTACAGCCTCATCGAGGCGGAGCTGGTGTTTGGCCGTGGAGACCTGGCGCGGCTCGCGTCCGCCCGCGGGGTGCGTGTGTTCCCCGGCATCCTGGCTGACCTCGGGCGCATGACGGTGGCGGCGGCCGGCCTCGAGGTGGTGCGGCTGGCGGTGGCCGACGGCGACCCACCGGACGCGCGGCTCTTGCCCACGGTCGTGCGGTTGTTCGAGCTCGCGGAACAGAGCCACGAGGAGGTACTGCGCGTCGCGTTCGTCATGCGCGTGTTGTCGCTGACGGGGCTCGCCCCCGGCCTCGAGCGATGCGGCAAGTGTGGGCGTGTGGCGCCGGCCGGACGCGCCGCGTATTTCGACCCGACGCTCGGATCGGTCGTGTGCCGTGCGTGCGGCGGAGCTCACCTCAAGCTCTCCGGCACCTTGCGCCGCCTCCTGATCGCGGCCCAGGGGCGCGGCTGGGACGACGTCGCCACCACCGCGCTCCCGGCGGCGCTTTCTCGGGTCGCGGCGCAGACCATGGATGAGTTCGCGGTCGCCCACCTGGGTCGTCGCCTGGCCGCGGGCGAGGCGGTGGGTCAAGTGCGAGAGATGAAGCGGATCTACCGAGCCGCCTCGAACCCCGAAGGCCCACCAGAGAACAACCCATGAGCGAAGCCACCCCCACCGAGCTGCGTGCCCCCGAAGGCGCGCGCCGGATGGAGATCGACTGGTCCGACGGCGTCTCCACCGCGTTTCATCACCTCATTCTTCGAGGATTCTGCCCGTGCGCGCATTGCCAAGGCCATCACGGTCCCGTGGGCTGGGTCGACGCGGCCGAGAGTGCTGATCTCAGCCTGCACTCCGTGGAGCCGGTCGGTCACTACGCCGTTCAGTTCTCGTGGGGCGACGGCCACAGCACGGGCATCTACACGTTCCGGTTCCTCCGCGCGCTGGCCGAGGTGGGAGAGTCGAGCGTCGCCGAGGTGCGCGGGCGTTCGTTCGCGCGCTGAGGCGCCGTCGGGCCCTTCGGACGAAGGAAGCTCGACTTCCCCGCCCAGGTTTCCGACACTCTGCACCGGAGGTTTGACGTGTCCGCCCGAATCTTGATCGTCGAGGACTCGAGCGCCATGCGTGCCTTTGTGCGCGCCGCGCTGGAAGAGGCGGAGGTCGCGCGTGAAGTGGTGGAGGCTGCGAGCGGCTTCGAGGCGCTGCGCATCCTGCCGCGAGAAGCGTTCGACGTCGCCATCGTCGACATCAACATGCCCGACGTGAACGGCCTCGAGTTGGTCCGGTTCATGCGGTCGAGCGAGAGCCACCGCGAGACCCCGCTCCTCGTCATCAGCTCGGAGGCGTCCGAGCGCGACCGTGAGCGCGGCCTCTCGTTGGGCGCCAACCGGTTCCTCGCCAAGCCCTTCACGGCAGAGTCGTTAATCGAGGTGGTTTCCGGGCTGGCTGGGGGGCCCGCTTCGACGTGAGCGAAGAGGAAGACGCGGCAAACGTCCGCGACGAATTCGTCGCCGAGGCCCAGGAGATCATCGAGTCGCTGTCGCGGGACCTGCTCCTCCTCGATCATGGGCAGAAGGAGGGGCACACCGACCCGGACCTGGTGAACTCCGTGTTCCGCGGAGTTCACACGCTCAAGGGCATCGCCGGGATGTTCGGCTTCTCCGACCTCGGCGAAGTGGCCAACGTACTCGAGGACTTGCTCGACCAGCTGCGGCTCGGGCGTGTGCAACTCGACACGCTCGTGCTCGATGTGCTGTTCGAGGGCGTCGAGGTCCTGCAGCGCTTGCTCAGCGCGGGGGAAGACGCTCCGCAACCGGACCTGCAGGGGTTTCGGGCGGCCGTTCAAGGCGTGCTGGGCGGGGAGCCGGAGGGCGCGCCCAACCTCGACGGTCTGGATCTCGACACGGGCGTCTTGTCGGTTCTCACGGAGTACGAGGAGCATCGCCTCAAGACGAACGTCGAGCAGGGGGTTCCGCTCTACCGACTCCGGGTCCGGTTCTCCCTCACATCGATCGACAGCGACCTGGAAGAGCTCAAGTCGCGCGCCAAACCGATCGCGGAGATCATCACGTATCTGCCGTCGATGGAGGGCGGGGACGACGACGCGATCGACCTCGAGGTGCTGCTCGCGAGTCGGGCGAGCCAGGCCGAACTCGAAGACGCGCTCATCACGAGCGACACCGCGCTCCTCGAGCCGGTCGCCCCACGCCGACGCGGTTCGGAGACCGTGCCCCCGCCGCCCGCTGTGCCCTCCGTGGGAACCGTGGCTCCTCCAGGGCCCGAGGCGGTTCCGGCCAAGCGCGAGGCGCCGAGCCCGCCACAGCGCGAGCTCAGCGCAGACAGCCTGACGGTGCGCTCGGTCACCAAGACCGTGCGGGTCGACATCGGCAAGCTCGACCACCTCATGAACGTGGTCGGCGAACTCGGGATCGTGCGCTCGGCCGTCGCGCGCCTGCTCGAAGAGGTGCGCCAGGGCACCGAGCACCGCGGGCTGACCTCCGAGCTGCACCGGATTCATCGCCAGTTCGAGCGGCACCTCGACGATCTCCAGGACGGGATCCTCGACGTTCGCATGGTGCCGCTCGGCCAGACCTTCGACAGGCTCGCGCGGGCGATTCGTCAGGTGGCCCGCGAGCACGGCAAAGAGGTCCGCCTGCAGGTGACGGGCGCGGACACCGAGCTCGACAAGCTGATCGTCGAGGAACTCGCCGACCCGCTGCTGCACATCATCCGGAACGCCATCGATCACGGCTTCGAGCTGGCTGACGAGCGCGCGCACGCTGGAAAGCCGGTGACCGGCACGCTCGCGCTGAACGCCTACCAAAAGGGCAACCACGTCGTCATCGAGATCGAGGACGACGGAGCCGGAATGGACGTCGACCGCATCGTCGAGGCGGCGGTCGAGCGGAGCGCCATCTCGGCGCACGCGGGCGCCGAGATGCAGCGGGCCGAGAAGCTTGGGCTCATCTTCTTGCCCGGGGTCAGCACCGCGCGCGAGGTCACGGACCTGAGCGGACGCGGCGTGGGCATGGACGTCGTCAAGACCCACATCTCACGGCTCGGCGGCGTCGTTGACGTGCACAGCGAGCTCGGGATCGGCACCAAGTTCACGATCACCCTCCCGGTGACGCTGGCCATCATCAGCGCACTGGTCGTCCGCGCGTCGGCGAGGACGTTCTGCATCCCGCTGACCGTGGTGCAGGAAGCTCTCCTGCTGGATCCCACGACGGTGAAGCGGGTCGAAGGTCACGAGGTGATCACCCTTCGTGGGGGCACGCTCCCGATCTGCCGTCTCGACCGGCTGTTCGGGGTCTTCGACCCGAGCGTGCCGCGGTCGAGCAAGGACTTCGTGGTGGTCACGGCGCTGGGCGCGCGTCGCCTCGGGCTCGTGGTGCAGGCGCTGGAAGGCCAGCAGGACATCATCATCAAGCCGCTCGGGAAGAGCTTGCGCGACGTGCGGGGCTTCTCGGGCGCGACCGATCTCGGGGATCAGCGGGTCGTGCTGGTGCTCGACGCTCCTTCGATCCTCGAGGAGGTCCTGTCCGGCCCCGACCTTCGTGCGACGCTGACCTCGGGAGAGACGGGAGCCAGCGCATGAGAGGCCGATCATGAGCAACGCCATCGCGCCGCGCGCGGAGTCCAGCCTCGTCGCCGGCACGCCCGAGGTCACCCACGACTTCCTCTCGTTCGGGCTGGGCGAGGAGCGCTTCGCCCTGCCGCTCGGCGCGGTGCGTGAAATCCTCAAGGTCTCGCCGATTACGCCCGTTCCCCGAGCGAGACCGTACATCCTCGGCATTCTCTCCGTACGTGGACGCATTACGACCATCATGGATCTCCGACGGCGTCTGCGGATGCCCTCCGCGGGCGCGTCCAAAGCCAGCCGCATCCTGCTGGTCGACGGCGGGGAGGAGATCATCGGCCTGCTCGTGGACGAGGTCTACACCGTCACCCGCCTCGGTGAAGAGGAGATCGAAATGGCGGCGACCGTCGCGGGGGACCTGTCCGAGTACGTCTTCGGGATTGGGCGCCCGGGGGGCGTCGCGGCCGAGGAATCCGAGCGAGACGACATCCTCATTCTGTTGGACCCCGAGCCCCTGTTGCGGAGCTAGTTGTGGCGCTCACTCGTCGACGCGGAGATCGCAGCAAGAACCTGGTCGGCTTCACGGTCGGCGACGTGCACTACGCCGTCGATATTCTCCGGGTCCGGGAGATCATCGCCCCGCTCGAGGTCGTCAAGGTGCCGCACGCGCCGCCGGCGGTGCTCGGGGTGTGTGACCACCGTGGCGAGGTCGTTCCCGTGCTGGACTTGAGGCAGCGCTTCGGGCTGGCCGCGACCGCAGCGACGCGTCGGACCAAGTGGATCGTCGTGGAGTTTGGGGCGCGCCTCGTTGGCTTCGTCGTCGACGGAGTGACCGAGGTCTTCGGCGCGGGCCCGAACGCGCAGCGCTCGGTGCCGGAGCTGGGCGCCGGGGATGTGGAGCGAGGCATCTCTCAGGTGTACAGCCACGAGTCGCATCTGGTGTTCGTGCTCGACGTGGAGCGAATCGCTGCCGTGACCGAAGAGCTCGATTTCTCCTCTTTGAGCTCGCACCCGGAGCCGCGATGACGAGCGAGCAAGAAGCGGAGCGCCGGCGAAGGGCGCTCACCGCGCTAGAACACGCGGCCGACGACGCGCGCGCCGAGCGCCTCATCGAGGCGCTCGGCGACGTCGACTGGCGTGTGCGCAAAGAAGCGGTTCGCGTGGCGAGCGCGGTGGCCGAGCCGTGGGGCCTGCTCGACGCGCTGGTCGCGGCGCTCGTGCAGGGCGACAATGTTGGGCTGCGAAACGCTGCTCTCGAGGTGATGGAGCGGCTCGGACCGCGCGCGGCCGACGCTCTGCTCACGGCGCTGCCCTCGGTTCCCGACACGGCCCGCAAGTTTCTGGTCGCGGCGCTCGGCTGCGCCGGTCCCAGTGCCCTCCCAGCGCTCGCCGAGATTGCGCAGGATGCAGACGCGAACACGGCGCAGGCCGCTCTCGAGGCCCTGGCTCGGATCGGCGGACCCGAGGCTGAGACGGCTCTGCGCGGACATCTCGGTTCCCCCGATCCGGTCCAGCGCCTCGCTGCGCTCGAGGGGCTGGAGCGCCTCGAGGCGACGGTCACGCTGGATGTGCTTCGACCGCTGTTGGAAGACCGCCTCGTCCGACGCCCGGCGCTCCGCTTGCTCGGATACACCGAGGACCCCGAGGCGGGGGAGGTGCTCTTGGCGTCGCTCGAGGCCCCGGGGGGACATCCTACGGGCGCGTCCGGTGATGCCGTTGCGGCGCTGGGGCGCATGCTTTCCCGAGGGGGGCCCGCCGCGCGCGAGATCGCGGAGGTCGCACCGGCGCTGGGGCCCGAGGTCCGCGCCGCTCTGCGGACTCTCGCCGGGGAACGTCGCCCGCCCACGCGCCGCGCCGCGACGTGGTTGCTGCTGTTGGCACGCGACGTCGAAGTGCTCGGCCTTGCGGCCGAGGCGGTCGCAGAGGACAGGCTCCCGCCGGTGGCACTCGAGGCGCTGCGCGTCTGGGGGACCGACGCGGTCGATCCGCTGCTCGACATCGCGCCGGAGCTCAGCGGAGGGGCCCACGCGGCGGCGCTGGTGATGGCGGCGGAACTCGCCCAGGCCGGAGAGGCGACCTCAGCGCAGGTCGCGCGGCTGCGGGGGGCGCTGAGGAGCGCGCTCGATGCCGAGCCCTCGGTCGCGTCGAGCGCGGTGGGGGCGCTGGAAGCCTTCGCCGAGTCGTCCGATGTGCCGCGTTTGGTGGAGCTCGCGAACCACACCCACGGGGGCCTCGCCCGCGCGGCCGCGCACGCGCTCACCTCGGTCGCGGCGCGCGAACCCACCGTGGTCGAGGACGCCGTGGTCGAGGCGAACTCGAACGTCGGGGCCGCCCTGGTGCCGGTGATGGCCACCCTCGGTGGGGGCTCCGCGAGCGACCAGCTGCAGGCGGCGTTGAGCGCCGACGATGTCGACACCCGACGCGCGGCGGTCATCGCGCTGACCCACCTCGACCCGGTACCGGCCACCGAGCTCGCGGGCTTCGCGATGGCGGACGAGGACCTGGGGGTGCAGACGGCCGCGGTTCGTGTGCTCGCGGAGCTGGCCCGTCGCGACGGCGCCCCTCGCCCGCAAGCGGTGGCGCATCTCCGTCTGGCGCTCCGGGCGCACGCTGAGCCGGTCGTCGCGACGGCGGCGGCCGCGATCGGGGATCTGGGCGATCGCGCGTCGGTTCCGCATCTGCGCGATCTCGTGTCCGAGGGACGCCCGGGCATCGCGGTGGCGGCCATGGCTGCGCTGCGCGTCCTCGAGGACCCGGCGCTGCACGAACTCCTGGTCGACGCCCTCGGTCAGAACGACGAAGAGCTCGTCAAAGAGGCCCTTCGCTCCCTCGCGGAGCAGCCGGGGCCGCGGCGCTCTTCGCGCTTGGCCCTGGCGCTCGACCACCCGGCCTGGGACGTGCGGACCCTGGCCGCGGAGCTCCTCGGCGAGGTCGGGGGCGACGACGGCCAGCGGGCGCTCGCTGCGCGGCTGCCCCAGGAGACGGACCCAGGTGTGCGCGCCGTGATCGAGGCCATGCTGGACGCCGAATCGGGTGAGGCCGACTGAGTGGCGATCCTCTTCGACACGGGGCCCGAACTCAAGCCCGACACGTTCCGGCTTCTCCGCGAGTTGATCAACCGCTTCTGCGGGATGGAGTTCAGCGTGGAGTCGCGGTTCGTGTTCGAGCGGCGTCTGCGAGACCGGCTGCGCGAGCTTGGGCTCCGGGACTTCAAGCAGTACTACCACCACCTTCGGTATCACCCCGACGCGCGGTCTGAGGTGGAGGCGGCGGTCGACGCGCTGGTGACCAACGAGACGTACTTCTTTCGCGAGGAGTACCAGCTGCGTGCGTTCACGGACGAGATCCTCCCGAACCTGAAGCGCCGACTTCGGGAGGAGGGGCGGCGCGGTCTCACGATCTGGAGCGCGGGGTGCTCGACCGGCGAAGAGGTCTACACCCTGGCCATCTTGATTGAGGATTCGGGGCTGTTTCGTGACTGGGACGTGCGGATCTTCGGCAACGACATCTCGCGTCGTGTGCTGGCCGTGGCCCGCCGGGCCACGTACGGACCGTCCAGCTTTCGCGCCACTCCGCCGCAGTACAAGCGCTACTTCATCGACACGCCCAACGGTCGGCAAGTCGTGCCGCAGATCCGTGCGATGTGTCAGTTCGGGCACCTCAATCTGCTCGAACGGCAGCGGAGCGCGCTCATCGGTCGCGCCGACGCGATCTTCTGCCGCAACGTGCTCATCTACTTCGACGCCGAGGCGCGCAGTCAGGTGATCGACACGTTCTACGAGCGCCTCGCCCCAGGGGGGTACTTGCTGCTCGGCCACAGCGAGTCCCTGCTCAACACGACCACCGCCTTCGAGCTCGTGCACCTCAAGTCCGACATGGTCTATCGGCGCCCCGATGCGGGGGTGGACCTGTGAGGCCGCTGAATGTTCTGGTCGTCGACGACTCCGCGTTCAACCGCAAGCTCATCAGCGAGATCCTCGAGTCGATCGAGAGCGTCCGGGTCGTGGGCAAGGCCTCGGATGGCGAACAGGCGCTCCGGCTCTTGGGGAGCGTGGAGCCGGACCTCATCACGGTCGACCTCGAGATGCCTAGGATGGACGGGTTCAGCTTTCTGCGCTTTGTCATGGCGCGCCGCCCGACGCCCGTCCTCGTGATTTCCAGCCACTCGGAGAAGCAGAACGTGTTTCGCGCGCTGGAGCTCGGCGCGCTCGACTTCATCGCCAAGCCGAGCGCTGCGCCGGGCGAGGCACTCGCGGTCATCAAGGACGAGCTCGTCACCAAGGTCGAGCTCGTGCGTCAGCTGCGTCCCACGAGTTTTGTCGCCACCAAGCGGAGCACGGTGTCTTCGCTGCTGCGGGCGGCTCCGCGTGACCAGGGCCGACCGACGCCGCGACGGGACCACCCCGAGCACGTGATCGTCATCGCCTCGTCCACGGGTGGACCGTCGGCCCTGGTGGATCTGTTCAGCTGGATGAAGTCCGACCTCCCCATTGCGGTGGTCGTGGTCCAGCACATGCCCGTGCGGTTCACGAAGACCTTCGCGGAGCGGCTCGACCGGCTCGGGGGGTTACGCGTTGCGGAGGCGCACGACGGCGACCGCTTGAGGGCGGGGCACGCGTACGTTTGCCCGGGTGGTCAGTGCCTCGAATTGCGGCGGCTGCGCGACGGATATGGGGTGCAGGTTCTTCCTCCGAACACCCGTGACCGCTACGTGCCTTCGGCGGACCGCGCGCTGTTGAGCGCGGCCGAAGCCATCGGGAGACGGGTGACCGCCGTGGTGCTCACCGGGATGGGCGACGACGGGGCGCGCGGGGTCGTGGAGATCAAGAAGCAGGGCGGGACAGTGGTGATCCAGTCCCCGGACGACGCCATTCTCGATGGGATGCCGCGCGCGGCGCTCAAGAGCGGGGTGGTGGACCTCGAGCTCCCGCTCAAGGCCCTCGGAGAGCACCTCGCGCGCATATGGGCCGGCAACCCGTGAAGGGCGCGACGTGCGCACCCCGCAGCGAGCGAGGACGGTGTATAGTCGCCGGCGCCCGAGGGGGACGATGAGCGACGACGAACAGCGCGAAGAACGACGGAGTGACGTCCCGGTCGACCTGACGCACGAGCGTGAGGTGTTCGTCCGGCAGTTCTTTCGGCGTGGCGTCGAGCTGACGGAGGGGCTGCTCGAAGAGAACAAGCAGCTTCAGGAGCGCCTGACCGCGGCGCACACCGAGATCGCGCGTCTGCGTTCGCAGATCGCCAGCGACGACGCGATCCGCGACTTCATGCGCACCATCGAGACGCTCGAGACGGAGCGTCGCAGCCTGCTGGAGCGCTCCACGGAGCTGGAGCAAGCCAAGGGTCAGACCGAGCATCGCAACCTCGAGGTGGAGCAGGAGCTGCACGATCTGGCGAACCTCTACATCGCCAGCTCCCACCTGCATTCCACGCTCTCGGTGCGCGGAGTGATGCGCCACCTCGGTGAGCTCCTTCAGCAGCTCGTCGGGGCCGAGGCCTGGGTTATCTACCTACGAGATCAGCCCGGCGGTGCGGCCCACCCCGTCTCGTTCGACGGCTTCGAGGCCGACGCGCTCGCACCCCTCGAGCCTGGTGAGGGGGTCCTCGGCGATCTGCTGATCACCGGCATCGCGCGTGTCGCGGACGTGCTCACCACGCCCGGCAGCCTGGACGACCCCAAGGCCGCCATCCCGTTGATGGCCCGCGACGAAGCCGTCGGGGTCATCGCGATTACCTCGGTCTTCGAACAAAAAGAAGTGTGGGAGGCCGTGGACCACGAATTGTTCAAGCTGCTCGGTAGTCACGCCGCGCTGGCGCTCATCGCTGCAAAATTGTATGCAGCGCGTGACGGCGCCTTCGACGCGTTGAGCGGCCTTCTCGACCACCTTCGACCGAACCACTGATCGACTGAACCCCTGATCGGAAGCGAGAGCGAACGGACCATGGCCGACTTTTCCTGTCTCGTCGTCGAAGACTCTCCGATGATGCGGCAGCTCCTCGTCTTTGCGCTGGCGCGCATCAAACGCATCTCGGTGACCGAAGCCGAAGATGGCGTCGACGCGCTGCGTAAACTCGCGGGCGCCTCCTTCGACCTGATCGTGACCGACATCAACATGCCGATCATGGACGGGCTCAAACTCGTCAAGCGCATTCGCTCCGACGAGAGCCACAAGGATGTGCCCATCATCATCATTACGACCGAAGGGTCGACCGAGGACCGACAGCGCGCGATGGCGCTCGGCGCCAACGCGTACATCACCAAGCCGATCCAGGCGCCCCAGGTGATCGCGAAGGTCAAAGAGCTGCTCAAGCTCTAGAGGCCCCTGCTCGCGGTTTGAGCGGTGTCGGTGGGCCCTCTCATCAAGGTCTGTGGTCTGACGCGTGTCGAGGACGCGCAGGCCTGCGTCGACCTCGGCGTGGACGCGCTGGGGCTGAACTTCTGGCCCCGCAGCGTGCGGCGCTGCTCCGACCCGGTGGCGCGTCAGATCGTCGAGCGGTTCGTGGACCGGGTGCGCTTGGTCGCGGTGGTGGTGGACGCTGCTCCCGCCGAGCTGCGCCGCATCCGCCACGATCTGGGCGTGCCCTGGGTTCAGTTTCACGGGGACGAGCCCGCCGAGGCGGTGACCGCGTGGCTGCCGGATGCGCTGAAGGCCGTTCGGGTGGGAGGACCGGAGGACCTGCCCGCCGCGAGAAGGATGCCCGGAGCAGAGCTGTTGGTGGACGCCCGGGTGCCGGGGATGCCGGGTGGCACAGGCGCCGTCTGCGACTGGGCCAGCGCGGCACGGCTCGCGCGCGAGCGCGTCGTCTGGTTGGCCGGTGGACTCGGCCCGGACAACGTCGCCGAAGCCGTCCGTGAGGTGGACCCCTTTGGCGTCGATCTCGCGAGCGGCGTCGAGTCGTCCCCCGGGGTCAAGGATCCTGCGCGCGTGGCCGCGCTGGTGAGTGCGGTGCGCGGCCAGTGACACCCTGATGCGACCGGCCGGCACGGTCGGGTCGCAGCATCACGACACGTCGAACATCCTCTTCTGTCAGGTGCACGCGTTACGCTCGTCGCTCGCTGGGAGACCTCGCTCGTCGACACGGCTCTCCACGAGCGTCTCGCTGGCGCGGCGCGCGAGCGCCACCAGCAAATGTCGGAGTCGTTTCTCGCGCTGCAGACGCCCGCGACCGCGCGAAAGACAACTCAGGCTCGAGAGGTCCCGCCGGCGAGCCCCGAAACGCAGGCTCGCACGGCCGCGATGCGCGCTTCGTCGTCGCTCGCTGCCGCCACCGCGCGCACGACCGCGCTGCCCACGACGACCCCGGCGGTGTGTGCCGCGAGCGTGGAGACGTCCTCCGCCGTGCGGACGCCGAAGCCGACGACGACGGGGCGTCCAGTCTTGTCCTGAATGGACTTCGCGCGCACGGCCGCGCCCGCCAGGTCCGCGGCCGCTCCGCCCGTCACGCCCGTCATCGAGACGTAGTAGAGAAAGGCACGGCCCGCGCGCCCCGCGGCGTCGATGCGTGCGTCTGTGCTCGTCGGAGCCACGAGCGGGATGTACGCGAGGTCCGCGGCCTCGAGGGGATCGGTCAGCGGGGAAGCGACCTCAGGAGGCAAGTCGACCACCAGCAGGCCGTCCACACCGGCGTCCTTCGCGTCGCGCACGAGGCGCTCTTCGCCGTAGCGCAAGATCGGGTTGTAGTAGCCAAACAGGATGATGGGCACGTCGGTCCGCGCGCGCGTCTGTCGGACGACGTCCAGGACCTTCGGGAGGGAGGCGCCGGCGGCGAGCGCGCGTTCCGACGCCAGCTGGATCGTCTCGCCGTCCGCGGTGGGATCGCTGAACGGCATGCCCACCTCGAGTACGTCGGCGCCGGCCTCGGCCGCGGCCACGAGGAGGTCCGCAGAGAGGTCCAGGCTCGGGTCACCGGCGCACAGATAGATGACGAGCGCGGCGCGCCCGTCGGCCTGGGCCGCGTCGAACGTCGCCTCGAGCCGGGCCACGCCCGGGGCGCTCACTGCACACCCCCCGCGGTCTTCATCGACAGCACCGTCAGGAGGTCCTTGTCGCCACGTCCGGAGAGGCAGACGAGCACGCGCGCCCCTTTCCCGAGGCGCTCGCGCAGCTCTCCGAGGGCGGCGAACGCGTGCGCGGTCTCGAGGGCCGGGAGGATGCCTTCGATGCGCGCGAGCTGGTGGAACGCCGCTAGCGCCGCAGCGTCGGTGACGGCCATGTAGGTGGCCCGCCCGCTCTCCATCAGCCACGCGTGCTCAGGGCCGACGCCGGGGTAGTCGAGGCCGGCGGAGACCGAGTGGGCCTCTTGAATTTGGCCGTCCTCGTTCGACAAGACATAGGTGCGCATGCCGTGCAGCACACCTTCGGCGCCGCGGCCCAGCGTGGCCGCGTGACGCGGCGTGTCCACGCCGTCTCCCGCCGCCTCGACGCCGATGAGCTTCACGTCCGCATCGTCGACAAAGCCGCGGAAAATGCCGATGGCGTTGCTGCCGCCGCCCACACACGCCACGACCGCGTTGGGGAGACCGACCCCGCGCTCCAGCAGCTGTGCCCGTGACTCTTCCCCGATGACCGCCTGAAAGTCCGCGACGACGGTAGGGTAGGGGTGCGGCCCCGCGGCCGAGCCGACGCAGTAGTAGGTGTGGTCGACGTGGGTGACCCAGTCTCGGAGCGCCTCGTTCATGGCATCCTTGAGCGTGCGCGAGCCTGACTCCACGGGCCGGACGGTCGCCCCCAGCAGCTCCATTCGTCGCACGTTCGGCGCCTGCCGACGCACGTCTTCGGCGCCCATGAAGACCTCGCAGTCCAGCCCGAGGAGCGCGCACGCCGTGGCCGTTGCCACGCCGTGTTGCCCCGCCCCGGTCTCCGCGATCACGCGACGCTTGCCCATGCGCGCGGCCAGCAGCACCTGGCCAATCGTGTTGTTCACTTTGTGCGCGCCGGTGTGGTTCAGGTCCTCGCGTTTAAGCCACACCTCGAGGCCCACCACCTCGCTCAACCGCGTCGCGAGGTAGAGCGGCGAGGGTCGCCCGACGTAGTCGCGTAGCAGGCCGAGGCGACGCGCCTCGAACGCCTCGTCCGCCCGGGCCTCCCGGTACGCCTCATCGAGTTCGTCGAGCGCAGGGATCAGGGTCTCGGCGACATAGCGCCCGCCGAAGCGGCCGTACCATCCAGGCTGTACCGTCATGAACGCGGAATCTAGATGTCCTCGGCGGAGGTCGCAACGCAGCTCGGCGGCGGGAACGGGCCGGCTCGACTCCACCGGCGAACGGCGCACACGAAGTTCTGAGGGTCAGCCCTGGTTGTGTCGCCCGATGGCCCCGAGGATCGCGGCCATCGCGTCGGCGTGGTCCCCGCAGGGAACGTGGATGGTCGCGCCGCCCCGCGTGTGAATCGAGACCTTGTCGTGCAGCATCCCGACAGGACCGCCGCTGCCGGCCACGTCTCCGAGGTGGACCCGCTTGGTCTCCTCGAACTGCCGGACGATCAGGTACTCCGGTGTGAAGACCGCGCCCTCCTTGGCCGAGCCGAACATGGTGAAGTCGAGCGCGACGAGGATGCGCTCGGGCTCCGGGACGAACTGACGCAGTCCGCCGAGCTTCTTGTCCGGAATGCTGCCTTCGAGGAGGATCTTCTTGCCGGCGTGCGGTTTGGCCGCGGCATGCAAGGCGCCGAGGTAGTCCCGTTCGGGGCGCGGCTCGGCGGGCGTGGTCCCGGTAAGGGCCGGCCTCGGGCGCGGCGGCCCCCAACTTCTCGCGGGCCTCCTGAATGTTGTCCTCGGCCGTCCGTCGGTCGCCCCCGAACGCGACCGACTGCTGGTACCAGTGGATGGCCTGGACGTAGTCGCCGAGAAAGAAGTGGCATGCGCCGACGTTGTTGGCGCAGTGCGCTCGCCGATCGGGGTAGCGCTCGCCGATCGTCGTGAACGCTTGGATTGCCTCCGCGTGGTGGGTGCGCAGCATGAGGCTTGTGGCCGTGCGGAGCGCGATCTCGGCGTCGTTGCGCTCAAGGGCCTCCTGAAAGCCCTGCGACATCCGCGCCATCTCCTCAGGGGTGCGGAGACCGCGTCCGAGAAGGTCGGGACCGCTGACAAAACGTTCGAAGAAGGACATCGACCGACACTACGCTCCAAGGCGCGGCACTCTTCCCCGTTGCTCAGCGCTTCGGGGGCTTGCGCATCGAGGCGAGCTGGGTGCGCGCCGCGAGCCCGACGGCGTCGCGCAGGCCGTCGTCGCTGAGCCGGGCCAGACCGCGGGCGAGTTCGTCGGGCAGCTCGTGCATCGGGATGGGTTCGGTCTTCGGTGGGGGAGGCTCCGGCGGGGCGGGAGGTGCCGGCATCGGGCCGACCCGGATGCGCAGGCGACGGATCTCGGGCACCGACCGCTGCACCGACGCGAGCAGGTCGCGCTCGTGAAAGGACAGCTCCTGCGCCCAGCTGCTGCTTCCGCAGTGCACGATGAGGGTGCCGTGCTTGAGCGAGACGGGGCGCGCGCGCTTGGCGATGCGCGGCGGAACGACGCGGTCCCACCAGCTGAAGGTGCGGAGGAGCGGCCGGTCGGCACGCCGCCCCGGATAGGCGCCGTCGAGCACGGCGGAGAGCCGCGTCGGCACGCTCTTCGGCCGCTTGATGCGCCGCCGCCTCGGTCTCCACTTCATCGCGTCCACGATAGCAGGCAGGCCCGTGAATCCACAGATGAGGTGCGCACCCCGGCGTGCGGCGTGCCAAGCTGGCAGGCCATGAACTCGGTCATCGACGAACCCGCCGCGCTCCGTGATTTCGTCGCGTCGCTCACCGACGCGCCCCGCCTCGCGGTGGACTCCGAGGGGGACGGCTTTCACCGGTATCGCGCCAAGCTCTGCATGGTTCAGATCGCGGC
>JBGCFC010000170.1:0-58993 GCA_045106715.1 Sandaracinaceae bacterium | reverse complement strand
CGGAGACCGACACGGACTGCGGCGGAAGCTGCGATGCCTGCGCGGACGGGGGCTCTTGCTCCGCGGCGGGCGACTGCACGAGCGGTGTGTGCTCGGGCGGTGTGTGCGCGGTTCCGACCTGCTCTGATTCGGTGCAGAACGGCTCGGAGACGGACGCGGACTGCGGCGGGAGCTGCGATGCGTGCGGCGACGGGGGCACTTGCTCCGTGGCGGGCGACTGCACGAGCGGTGTGTGCTCGGGCGGTGTGTGCGCGGTTCCGAGTTGCTCGGACGCGGTGCAGAACGGCGCGGAGACGGACACGGACTGCGGCGGGAGCTGCGCGCTCTGTGCGGATGGAGCGGGCTGTGGTCTCGCCTCCGACTGCACGAGCGGCGTCTGTTCCGACGGCATGTGCGTCGCCGCAAGCTGCGGTGACGGTGTGCAGAATGGGTCAGAGACAGACACGGACTGCGGCGGTAGCTGCGGCGCGTGTGGCGACGGAGGGTCCTGCGGGGCCAGCGCTGACTGCTCGAGCGGGGTCTGCACCGACGCACTCTGCCTCGCGGCGCGCTGCGACGACGGCGTCCGGAACGGAACGGAGGCCGACGTCGACTGCGGTGGCGACGACTGCGGTTCCTGTGCCGATGGAGCGCTGTGTGCCGCGGCAGGCGACTGCATGAGCGGGGTCTGCACCGACGGCGCCTGCCAGGTGTCGACGTGCGAAGACATGGTGCGGAACGGCGACGAGACGGACGCCGACTGCGGCGGCAGCTGCGGATCGTGCGGCGACGGCGGTAGCTGCGCGCTGGCCGGCGACTGCACGAGCGGCGTGTGCACGGACGCGATGTGCGTGGCGGCAACGTGCATCGACGGCGTACAGAACGCGGCGGAGACCGACATCGACTGCGGTGGTGACTGCGCGCCGTGTGCCGATGGCGCGTCCTGCGCAGGCCCGGGTGATTGCACCAGCCTGGTGTGCGAGGACGGACTGTGCGCGGTGCCGACCTGCACGGACGGCGCGCAGAACGGAGACGAGAGCGACGCGGACTGTGGTGGAAGCTGCGACGCGTGCGCAGCGGGCGGCGTCTGCGCCGTGACGGCGGACTGCCTCAGCGGTGTGTGCACCGACGAGGTCTGTCTCGCCGCGAGCTGCGCGGACGGGGTCCAGAACGGCGACGAGACGGACGCGGACTGCGGTGGAAGCTGCGGCACGTGTCCGGACGCGGGGGCTTGCATCGGAGATGCAGACTGCCGGAGCGGTGTCTGCATGATGGGTCTGTGCCAGGCGCCCGCTTGCGATGACACGGTGCAGAACGGACAGGAGACCGACCTCGACTGCGGCGGCGACTGCATGCCCTGCGACAATGGGGCTGCTTGCGGCTTGCCCGGAGACTGCCAGAGCGGCGTGTGTCCGGACGGCCAGTGTCTGCCTGAGACCTGCGTGGACGGCGTGCGGAACGGCGCCGAGCCCGACATCGACTGCGGCGGCGACTGCTCCGCGTGTGCGCCGGGAGCCCACTGCGGCATCTCGTCGGACTGCGACAGCGGCGTCTGCGTGATGGGGGCGTGCGCGGCGCCGAGCTGCGCGGACGGCGTGCAAAACGGCGATGAGTCGGACCTCGACTGCGGCGGTTCGTGCGGCGGGTGTCGCGGCGGCGAGATGTGCGCTTCCAACGCGGACTGTGTCGATGCGCTCTGCACCTCCGGCATGTGTGTCGCTGCCACCGAGGACCCGGTCGTTGCCGGGAACTTCTCCGGGGGCGGCGTGATGTGCACCGCCACACCGGGGACCGGCTCGTCCGGCCCGTGGTTCCTGCTCTCCCTGCTCGCTGGCCTCTTCTTCTGGAGGCGTCGATGAGCTCCGACATCCATTCGAATCCCCTTCACCCGAACCGGAAACAGCTCATGTCTTCGACGAGCGCTCGCCTTCTCACACTCCTCTCGCTCACCATGCTGGTGCCCAGCGCGGCATCCGCGCAGCGGGGGACCCTCGACCGGTACCGCGCCAGTGAGACCCCTGAGGACGACTTCCATCTCAGTCGACCGGGGGATCTGGGGCACCTGCGGTTCGGCGCACAGCTCCAACTGGACTACGGGTACAACTTGCTCGTCTTCGAGCCCGCGGACGGCGACCGGTTCCCTGTGGTGGAGCATCAGCTCAACGCGACGGCGGGCCTGTCGCTGGGGCTTGTCGACCGGGTGGTCGTCTACGCAGGACTGCCGGTCACGCTGGCGCTCACTGGCGCGTCCGCGGATGAGATGGCAGGCGTGCCGGTGGCGGTCGCCTCCGGAGCTGGCCTGGGTGATGTGTACCTGGGAGCGCGGGTTCGCATCTTCGGTGAGGATGACGACATCTTCACCTTGGGTGGCCAGGCCACGCTCACGCTGCCGACCTCGATCGGTACGTACCGGGGAGACGCAACGGTCACCGGACATCCCGAGGTCCTGGCTGAGCTGAGGCCGTTCGGCGGGCTGCGCATCGTTGGCAACCTGGGTGCGCTGATCCGAGAAGAGACGACGGTCGCAGACTCGAACTTTCGATTCGGACACGAACTCACCTACGCCCTTGGCGTCGCCATGCCGGTCTGGACGGAGGGGCGCAACCACCTCGACGTGCACACGCAGCTCTACGGAGCGAGCGCCTTCGCCCAGTTCGGAGAGCGAGAAGGCACGGCGCTCGAGCTGACCGGGGGGCTGAAGTTCTTCCATGAAACAGGCCTGGTGGTTGGCGCCGCTGGGGGCGGAGGCATCACGCGTGGGTTTGGCACGCCGGACGCGCGCATCGTGGCCAGCGTTGGCTGGACGATGCCCGAGGATGGAGTCGCTCCTGCGGTGGACATCGACGCCGATGGAGACGGGGTGACCGGCACGGACGCATGTCCGACCGAGGCCGAAGACCTCGACGGCTTCGCCGATGAAGACGGCTGCCCCGACCCGGACAACGACGCGGACGGAGTGCCCGACTCGATGGACGGATGCCCCAACGCGGCTGAGACCGCGAACGGCCATCAAGACGAAGATGGATGCCCCGACGAGATCGGTGACCGGGACGGCGACGGGACCCTCGACCCGAGCGATGCCTGCCCCGACGAGCCAGAGGACATCGACGGCTTCGCCGATGCGGATGGCTGTCCGGAACTCGACAACGACGAGGACGGAGTGCTCGATGCGGAAGACGCCTGCCTGTCGGAGCCTGGTCCGGCCGGCAACCGAGGCTGTCCTGAAGCGGACCGCGACGGTGACGGTCTGGTCGACCGGCTCGACAACTGCCCGGACGAAGCCGGCTCTGCCGAGCACCACGGCTGCGTAGACGCGCAGACGGTCGTGGTCACGGAGAGCGGAATCGAGCTGAACGACCGTGTCTTCTTCCGTGCGAACCGGAGCGCGTTGAGGCCGCGGAGCTCCCCGCTTCTCAGGAGCGTCGCGCGTGTGCTCCTCGCGCATCCGGAGATCACCTCCATCCATGTGGAAGGCCACACGGACGTGCGTGGCAGGCGAGCGCGGAACGTGGCCGTGAGCCAGGCTCGCGCGGAGGCGGTTGTCGACTTCCTCGTGGACCAGGGCGTGGCGCGGGAGCGCCTGGTCGCGGAGGGCTTCGGTCCCGACCGACCGCTCATCGAGGACGCAGCGACAGACGAGCAGCACGGCCAGAACCGCCGCGTGGAGTTCCGCATCCGCTGAATCAACCGTGGAGTCGCCCGGTTCGAGGCCGCCCCTTCCTGGGGTGGCCTCGTTGCCGTTGAGGGACCACCACGCAGACGCGCTCGTCGTCCGAGTCGCCGCTCGAGACCGATCGGAGTAGGGTGGTCGCCGTGGCGCGACTGACATCGATCCGGAAGAAGGGCGCGCGTCGTGGCCCAAAGCATGACGCGTTCCTGCCGACGACCCGCGCCGACATGGACTCGCGCGGCTGGGACCAGCTCGACATCCTGATCGTCTCCGGCGATGCGTACGTCGACCATCCCGCCTTTGGGCCCGTCCTGATCGCGCGTTTCCTCGAGGGGCGTGGCTACCGCGTGGGGCTCATCTGCCAGCCGCGCTGGGACACGACCGAGGACGTGCTTCGCATGGGCACGCCGCGGCTGTTCGTGGGCGTCGCGGCGGGCAACCTCGACAGCATGCTGAACAAGCTGACCGCCCAGAAGAAGGTGCGCTCAGAGGATTTCTACTCGCCTGGCGGGCGGACCGGGCTGCGGCCGAACCGCGCGAGCATCGTCTACTCGAACCTCGTGCGCGGCGCGATGCCCGGGGTGCCCATCGTGCTCGGCGGGATCGAGGCGTCGCTCCGCCGGATCGCCCACTACGACTACTGGAGCGACAAGGTCCGGCGCAGCGTGCTGCTCGACGCGAAGGCCGATCTCTTGGTCTTCGGGATGGGCGAGCGCCCGGTGTGGGAGGTCGCTCGGCGTCTCGACGCGGGGGAGCCGATCAACGCGATCCGCGACGTGCGCGGCACGGCGGTGGTGCTCTCGAAGGGCGAGTGGGAGCAGCTCGAGGAGAGCCGGTACGTCACGGACGGCAAGCCGGTGCACCTGCCCAGCTACGAAGAGGTTCAGGGCGACACCGAGGCGTTCAACCGAATGTCGCGTGCGTTCCAGTACGAGACCAACCCGGGCAACGCGCGACCGCTCGTCCAGCCGCATGGGACCCAAGCGGTGTGGTTCAACCCGCCCGCGTTCGCCCTCGAGACGGAGGACATGGACGCGCTCTACGACCTGCCGTTCGCGCGCGCCGTGCACCCTTCCTACGACGCGCCGATCCCTGCGTTCGAGACGGTGAAGCACTCGATCGTCACGATGCGGGGTTGCTTCGGGGGCTGCACGTTCTGCTCGATTACCGAGCACGAAGGGCGGGTCATCTCCTCGCGCTCGGCCGAGAGCGTGCTGCGCGAAGTGCGCGCGCTGCGCCGGATGGGCGACTTCCGGGGCGTCATCAGCGACGTGGGCGGGCCGACCGCCAACATGTACGAGATGAAGTGCAAGGACGACAAGATCGAGAAGGCCTGCCGGCGCCTCTCGTGTGTGCATCCTGGGGTCTGCGAGAACTTGGTCACCGATCACCAGCCGCTCGTCAGCCTGCTCAAGAAGGTGCGAAAAGAAGAGGGCGTGAAGAAGGTCTTCATCGCCAGCGGCGTGCGGTACGACCTCGCCGAGCGCTCGCCCGAGTTCATCAAGGAGCTCGCCACGCACCACACGGGCGGCCAGCTCTCGGTCGCGCCCGAGCATGTGGACGAGGACGTGCTCGACAAGATGAAGAAGCCGGGCGCCGAGTCCTACGAGCGCTTCGCCAGCCAGTTCGCGTGCGCCAGCGAAGAGGCCGGCAAGGACCAGCATCTGGTGCCCTACTACATCTCGGGGCACCCGGGCTCGACCCTCGAGTCCATGATCGACCTGGCGCTCTACCTGAAGAAGCGCGGCATTCGCCCCCGCCAGGTGCAGGACTTCATCCCGACGCCGATGTCGATGGCGACGAGCATGTACGTGACCGGGCTCGACCCGTTCACCGGCAAGCCCGTGCACACCGCCAAGACGCTGCGCGACAAGCGCTTGCAGAAGGCGCTGCTTCTCTACTGGGACCCCCAGCACCACGACCTGGCGCGCGAAGCGCTGCAGCGGGCCGGCCGCCGCGACCTCATCGGCAGTGCACCGCGGGCGTTGATCCCCCCGGCGCGCGGCAAGGGGTCGTTGTCCATCCACGCGCGCGGCAAGTCATCGCGTAGCGGGGGTGGGTCTCGCAAGGGCGGTGCCCGCGGTGGCTCACGGCCTGGGGGTCGGCGAGGCGCCCCCTCCGGCGGACGGGGACGGCGCTGAGTCCATCGATGCGGAAGGTGCTTCCATGGGCGGTGCTGCTGATGGCCGGGTGCTCCGAGTCGCCCCCGCCGGACCCGCCGCTCGACGTGGAAGAGCCGTCTGTGGCGCCGCCGCCAGAGCCCGTGCCAGAGACGCCGCCCGAGCCAGAAGAGCGCACGCTCACCATCGGCGCGGGCGGCGACATCCTGTTTCATCTGAAGGTCTGGCAGTCCGCGCGAGAGCATGAAGCGGAGGGCGGCTTCGCCTACGTGTTCGGTGACCTCTCGGAGATCATCGGCGACGACGAGGTGGCGCTCGCCAACCTGGAGACGCCGTTGTCGGTGCGCATCGACCCGGCGACCGGCGACCCTCCCGTGCTCGGCGCGCCGGGCTCCGCCGCGGCAGGCATCGCCGCGGCCGGGTTCGACGCGGTGTCCGTCGCCAACAACCACAGCTACGACCAGACGGCGACCGGGCTCGCTGACACCATCGCCGCGCTCGAAGAAGCGGGCGTGGCGTTCGCTGGCACCGACCCCATCGATGAGGGCGACGGGCCCGAGGGGCAGCGGCTCCCGGAACCGGCGTGGGTCGAGCGGGATGGCCTGCGCGTCGCGTTCTTCGCCTTCACCGAGCGGGTCAATCGTGGGCCTGCGCCGTTCCCGGGTGCGCCGAGCGCGCGGGCTGCGCGCTGGGACGACGACGTCGTCCGGGCCGCCGTGTCCGGGGCGCGCGACGAGGCCGACCTCATCGTCGTGTCGGTGCACTGGAGCCATGACTTCCGCGTGCAGCCGCTGGAGCGCCAGCACAGCCGAGCCCGCCTGCTGGTGGACGCCGGCGCCGACCTCGTGATGGGGCACGGACCGCACGTTCTCCAGCCCGTGGAGCGTCTCGAGTCGCCTCGCGGGGAGGCGGTGGTGATGCACTCGCTCGGGAACCTCGTGAGCAACCAAGCGCTTCGCTACTTCATCGGACGCAGCATCCCGAGCGCCGAGGAGATGCACCCCGCGGTGGTGCTGCCGGGGCTCCGCGACGGCGCCTGGGTTCGGGTGCGGTTTCGTTTCGAAGAAGACCGCGTGGCCGTCGACGCGATCGAGGCGGTGCCGCTCTGGACACACAACAACACGCGCGCCCACGCCAACCGCGCCGAGCCTCGGCTCGATATCCGGACACGCGCGCTAGAGAACATGGACGAGGCGACGCGCGAGGAGCGACTGCCCGCGATCACGGCATCGCTCGGGGACCACGTGGAGATCGTCGCGCCCTAGATGGCTGAGGACATCCAGGAGCACGTTGAGCCCGCGGTCAGCAAACCAACGGGCTGCGGAAGCTCAACCGCGTGGCGGCTTGGCGTCGTGGTCGAGCGGCGCACCGCGCCGGAGAACGAAGTAGCTTGGGGTGGCGGTCCGGGTGAGGCCGAGGTCCACGTAGGACCAACCGAGCAGCAGCTCGCTCGCCTCGTCGAGCGCAACGACCGGATCGCGCACACGTGAAGTCGGGTCCAGCCGTGGGTTCTTCCCGAGCCCGTAGTCGAGCATGCAGTCGCCGCCGCCGTAGGGACGCGGCATCGTGTAGTCCGCCGTCGAGACGACACGATAGTGCCCGTAGGTCTTGGGCGCACCGCGGCTCCGGCTGAGCACCCACGGCGCGTTGAGCCCGGACTGCTCGACCTTGCAGTTCCAGCCTCTCAGCCCCTCTCCGTCGGCCTTGAACACCTTGGTGAACTTCACCCACGTCAGCTTCTCGACGACCGAGGGCAGGTTGAGGCTGACGCCGTCGTACATGCGGTCCCGCAGCGCCGTCCGATCCACGGGGCCGCCGTCTCGCATCGCGCGATCGAGCTGGGTGGCGTCCATCGAGACGACGTCGTCCAAGGTGACGGGGTGCATCACCGTCCGATGGTACAAGGAACCCGCGGAACGCGTCTCAGCGCGGCCCGCGACACCGCTTCTGAGGGAGGTGCCGAGTGCGTTCGACACGCTGGATCGTCTTGTTCGTAGTGAGCCTGAGCTTCGGGTGCGGTGAGGCCGAAGAGGCGGAGGAGGACGACACCGTCGAAGCCCCCGAGCCGGTGGCCCCGCTCGAGATCTCCACACCGGAGGAAGACGAGCCGGCCGAGGGAGTGGACCCTCCGGGGGCCACGGCAGAGCCGGGCGAGGGCACGACCGCCGACGAGGCGACCGAGACTCCCGAAACGATGGAGTCGCTGCGCGCGCGGGTCGCTGAACTCGAGGCGGAGCTCGCGTCGTGCCAGGGCGCCACGACCCCCGAGGGGGTGGAGGTCCCCTCCGACACGGCCGAGACCACCACCGCCAATGCCGGCACTCCGGCGAGACGACAAGGACAGAGCGGCACGACGCGGACCAACAACCGCGGGCTGCTCGGCACGCTCTTGGGTCCGGACGAGCCGGCGGAGGGGAGCCGGACTCAGCAAGGGCAAGGCAGTGACGAGCCGCGAGCTGTCGAGCTTCCGGACCCCACTCGGATCCTCTTCGGTCAGTGAGTTGTTCTAGCCTTCCCCACGATTCGGCCGCTGCCACGCGAACCCAACGTAACGTGGGCCCCCATGACCAACACCCCTCCGATCACGCTCTGCCGCTACTGGATCAAGCCCGGCCATGAGGAGGCGTTCGTCGCGCTCCTGAAGGTGCACTGGCCCACGTTTCAGAAACTCGGGCTCGTGCTGGAAGATCGGCCTCACGTGATCTTCCGCGGCGAGGACACGGAGCGCGGGGTCTACTACGTCGAGACGTTCCCGTGGAGGGACAAGGACGCGATGAACTGTGCGCATGAGCTCCCGGAGGTGGGTGCCATCTGGGGACCGATGGGCGAATGCTGCTCGTCGATGGAGTTTCCGACGGTCAGCGAAGTCGGCTTCTGACAAGCCCTACGGAAGGCAGCTCGCTTCGTCGCACAGGGCCGCGGACGAAAAGGCGGCGTCGGTGCAGTCGATCAGCGCCTGCCTCTGAACCGTGCTGGTGCCCGGGTCGCGGCACCATGCGCTGCACGCGGCGACCTCGGTGGCCGTGACGGCCCTGTCTTCGCAGAAGAATCCGGCGTTGTCGCAGGCGTCGACGCATTCGTCGATGGTCAGGTCGGGTCCAGGGCCAGGGCCGGGCCCTGCGTCGGACATCGGAGCGGAGGCGTTGACGCAGTTGCCCACCGGGTTGGTGCCGACCTTCTCGCAGGTCTGACCGTCCGCGCAGTTGACGTCGCTCGTGCATCCGGGCTGGCACTCGGAGAACGTGGGGTCAACGCAGTACTGGCCGGGCTGGCACTCGACCGGTCCGTCCGGGAAGTCGCCGCAATCGGTAAACCCACGTGGACGGGTGTCACTCGCGCACCCCGCGAGAAGCCCGAGGGTGAGGAGGAGAAGGGAGAGGGAGCGCATCGGACCATCCTTGGAATCGGGACGGCTCTGTGCCGTCTCCGCGACCCGAGGACGCATCCCTCCGCGTCTCGTCGCATGATTTCTGCGATGTTTCCGTGTGACGACGAAGAACGCGCTCAGCGCCGCTCGACGCGCATCTTCAGCCCGCCGGCCGGCGACAGCGTCACCCGCGGGGACAGCTCCACCGATCCGCCGAGGGACCGAAGCCGCACGCGCTGGGCGATCGTGGCCAGCATGAGCACGCCCTCCCACTGTGCGAACACCTTCCCGATGCAGGCGCGGGGGCCGGCTCCGAACGGCACGTAGGCGAGTTTGGGGCGTGCGGCTGCGCGCCCCGGGAGGAAACGATCTGGGTCGAAGCGCCACGGCTCCTCCCAAAACCGGGCATCCCGGTGGGTGTGCCAGATCCACATCACCACCTCGCTGCCGGCGGGCACGGGCCACTCGCCGATGGTGGTGTCGCGGAGCACGCCGCGCGAGACCACGTAGACGGGCGGATAGAGCCGCATCGATTCGGTGAACACGCGCGTCGTGAGATCGAGCGCGGGCAGATCGGCGGCGGTCGGCGGGCGTCCAGCGAGCACGCGGTCGAGCTCCTCGCTGAGCGCCTGCTCCACCTCGGGATGTTCACCCAAGAGATGGAACGTCCAGGTGAGCGCGTTGCTCGTCGTCTCGTGGCCGGCGAGGAACAGGGTCACGAGCTGGTCGCGGATCTCCTTTCGCGTGAGCCGCGAGCCGTCCTCGTCCGCCGCGTCGACCATGCGCTGCAAGAGATCGTCCTCCAGCCCGCCTGGAGACCGCGAATCGATGAGCGGGTAGATCACATCGTCCAGCAACCGGCGCGCGCGGGCCAGTCGGCGCCGCCCGGGGTCGATCGCCTTCGGGATGGGAAGCGGCGGTCGACCGAGCAGCGCTTGCAGATCGTGCATCGCTCGACTCACGGCGTCCGTGTCGCCGCTCGCGTCGTAACCAAACAGCGTCCGGCACACGACCCGGAGCGTCATCTCCATCATGGCTTTGGAGACGTCGATCTCGGCGGACGACCAGCGGCCCACCTCGATCTGGGCCTCGTCCACCATCACGGCGGCGTAGCCCTCGAGCCGCTTCTTCTGGAACGCCGGCGAGAGCAACCGTCGCTGCCGCCGCCAGGTCTCGCCGTCGGTCGTCAGCAGCCCCTCCCCGAGCAGCTCGCTCAGCGTGGCGAAGGCGCTGTGGCCCTTGCCGAAGTCGCGCTGACGCGTGACGAGCACCTCCTGCAGGTGGTCGGGGTGCCGCAGGACATAGAGGCCCGGTTGGCTCCCGTCCGAGCCCACGAAGTAGATGTCGCCGTAGCGCTGAAAGCGGCCCCCCACGAACCCCATCGGGTCGATGACGAAGCCGAGGTTGTTGCGGATTGTCCCGAGCAGCCCGCTCTTGCGGGATGCGGGACCGGGCGGGGTCGGGTGCTTCATCGCGCAAGCATGAACGAAGCGAGCGCGGGTCGCTTGCGACTACTGCGTCAGCAGCATCAGGCCATCGTCAGCGAGCAGCCAGACGCGCCCGGCCTCGTCGACCTCGACGTCCGTGATGTCGGGGTTGGAGAGGCCCTCCGCCTGGCCGATCTGAACCCACTCGGTGCCCTCGTGCAGGATCAGTCCGGTGGAGCTGGCCACCCAGACGTGGCCCGCGAGATCGACGGCGACGTGCGTCGGGCGCGCCGCGTGCACAAAGGCGGGTTGGCCGGCGTAGTCGAAGCTGGAGCGGTCATACGCGCCCAGGCCCTCCGCGCTGGCGAGCCAGATGACCGAGCTGCCGACCGCGGCGTCCATGACGACCTCGCCGCGCACGCCGCGCGCCTCACCGAACACGACCGCCTGGCTGCTGCCGACGCGCACCAGGCCAGAGAGGCTCGCGAACCACGCGTTGCCGTCGGTGTCGAAGTCAATGGACGTGATCTCGTCGGGCAGGGGCAAGCCGCCGGCTTCGCGGTTGGCGCCGCGGTGGTGGTAGACGATCGTTTCGTCGTTGGCGTCGAGCACCGCGACGCCGCGGACGCGGTCGCCCGTGCCCTGCTCTCGCTGCACGCGGATGGCGACCCAGACCTTGCCGTCGGGGGCGACCCCAGCGAACGGCGCCGCGGTCAGCGGGGTGTCGAGCGTCAACGTGCGCGTCATCAGCGGCGACCAGCCACGGCCCGCGTTGGTGTAGACGTGCAGGGTGTTGGGCGTCTCGGTGTCGAGGGTCACGAGGTAGCCGCCCTGCGGGCCGTTCGCGAGCGCCTGCGCCCGTCGGCCTTCCGGAAGAGGGCTGCGTCGAAGGCGACCGTTGATCAGCTTCGCGAGGTGCCCGTCTCGCGTGAGCAACCACGTCGTCGAGGACGAGTCGGTGGCCACCTGGAGGTCCTCCTCCGGCACGATGGAGAGCGAGCGAAGCACACGCGAGCGCCCGTCCGCGCCGAGGTGCATGACGCCGCCGTTGGAGACGGCGAGGAAGGCTTCGGCCTCGTGCACAAACGCGCGGTAGAGGCGTCCGGGCAACGCCATGTCGAGCGGCGCGGCACGGAACGGCGGCGCCTCGATGGACGGCTGGTTCTCGGGGATGGGCGCGAGCCGCGACGGCTCCTTGAGCGCCTCCTCCCCTGGGCTGGCCGCCGCCTGGTGCTCGCTGGCGGCCACGAGGCTCGGGCGGAAGCTGCGGACGGTTCCGTCGTTCGCACTCAGCGGGCGGAGCGGCACGCCCGGGCCGCGCGGCGCGAGGATGAGCACACGGTCCTGGCTGACGAGCAGGACGTCGGTACCGCGGCGCACGAGGCCGACGACCTGGTCCTCGAGACCGGGCAGCGTGTAGCCGAACCAACGCTCGCCGTTCCAGTAACCGATCTGCGAGGCGTTCGGGCCCTGCAGGATGGCCATGATCTGGCCGGGGAGGACGGGGACGATCTCGCGGACGTAGCCCTCGGGCATGCCGCCGCTGATGGGGTGCTCGCGGATGACCTCGCCGTCGACGTACCAGAGGCCGCTCGTGGTGCCGATCCAGAGTTGGCCTTCCGGGGTGGGCGCGAGATCGGTGCAGGTCGCCGTCTCGACCAAGACCTCCCACGCCGCGCCGGGTGCGCGCCGGGCCACGCCGCCCAGGCCGCACAGCCAGACGGTGCCGTCGGTCGTCGCCTCCATGTCCATGAGGTGCCCGAGCTGCGGCGCGCCGTGCACCGCCGTCGCCGCGTCGCCTGCACCGAGCGAGACCATGCCGTCGGCGGTCGCGATGAGGAGCGTCTCGCCCTCCACGACGACGCCGCGCACATCTTCGCTGGGCAGCCCCTCGACACGCTCGCCGGGGGCGTCGATCGACGGGTACCGAAGCAGTCCGGCGTCGGTGGCCACGTAGAGCAAGCCTGCATGCCGCACCACCGCGCGCACCTCTTCGAGATCGGTCAGCGTCTGGATGCGGCGCGCCTCCTGGCCCCCGAGCGACAGAGTGCCTCCAGTGCCCGATCCCGCGCGGAGCGCGGTCGGACCGCAGCCGAGTGCAAAGAGGCAGAGGCAAAGGAGAGGGCGGCGAAGCGTCGTGGAGATCACGGGACGTGCCTAGCCCCTCGAACGGCGCGATGTCAACGCGTCAGGCGCGGGCGACTCGTCGCAGGAGGGCCTGGGCGACCCGCGTGGACGCTTCGAGCTGCACCGGGTCGACGTTGTCGGCGGTGTCGGTGGGGTGGTGGTAGTGCCGCGGGGCGTGCATTTCAGGGTCGATGCAGGTCAGCGACATCGCGCGGAAACCGGCCACCAAGAACGGCAGCGCATCGGTCGCCCCGGCCGGCACCGGATAGACGGTCGGCTCGGGGTGGCCCACGTCGTCGGCCGCGCCGCGTGCCGCCTCGAGCAGGGTTGGCGGCACGCGAATGGAGAACAGCTCCCCCTCCTCGAGCACGTGCAGATCGCCGTTGGAGAGCGTGTCCAAGACCAAGACGTCGGTGATGGTCGGGTCCCAGTCGTTGTGACGCGACAGGTACGCGGCCCCTCCGGTGCCGGCCTCTTCTGCGCCGGTGAACACAAACACCACCTCGACGCCGGGCTCCGG
The DNA here is from genome assembly GCA_045106715.1 of Sandaracinaceae bacterium. Classification (GTDB taxonomy): domain Bacteria; phylum Myxococcota_A; class Polyangia; order Polyangiales; family Sandaracinaceae. Next base: position 45,783 of record JBGCFC010000170.1, on the reverse strand, counting down.
GTCTTTCGCCCACGCCTCGGCCAGCACGACCTGGGCCGCGCAGCCGCTGAGGTTGTCGGCCGCGCCGGGCACAACGGTGTTGCGGATGACGATGTCCGCGTTGAGCAGGAACACGAGGACGAACGGCAGGCTCAGCAGCGAGCGCACGGGGGTTGGCAGATCCAGCGAGGCGAACTCGAGCCCGGCGAAGACGAGGAGACAGAAGAACGGAAGAAACAGCTGCTTCTTCAGGAATGGGAGGTATGACGGGGCGGGCTTGGCGAACCGCTTGAGGACGTTGGGCGAGAACATGAACCCCGTGAACGCGGAGTCCACGTGCGCGAGGAGCACGACGCGCCGCTTCAGCTCGCCGTCCGCCGGCAGGGTCATCTTCAGGTTCTGGGTGTCGACGCGCGGCCAAAGGAGCCGGAGGAGATGCCGGCGCCACACCGCCTCGGAGAAGAAGCTGAGCGCGACGACGAGGTGTCCGACGGCCGCTGCGACCGGGCTGTACGGCGCGACCCAGACGAGCGCCAAGGCCAGGCCGAAGTGAAGCGCGAGCGAACCATAGATGTGGCGCGGAAACCGAAACGGCTGACGCTCGGCGGTGTAGCCGGCGTCCTCGAGCCGCGCGGCGATCGCGTCCTGGGCCTCGCGCTCGGCGGGCGTGCCTGTCAGGCGGACGGGCGCCAGCTCAGCGAGCCAGTGGAGAGTGTCGACGACGTTGCGCTCAGCCATGGACGACCAGGATGCGGGGTGAAGAGGGGAGGGGGCAGGACCCGAGGCGCCAACTTGGTGGCAGGACACGCCAACCGCGCGCGCGAGGCCCACATTTGCTTCAATGGGCGTCATGCCGCTTTTCCGGCGATTCGATGGTGAGGTCGTCAAGACCAATGACACCCGCGCCATCATGCCCTACATCATCCCGACCCGCGCGGGGGCCCAGGTCGAGTTCGAGCAAGAACTCGACGTCACGCGCGCCATGGCGTTCTGCGAAGCGCGGAACGCCGCGCGCGCGAAGGGCCAGAAGAAGGTCGGCCTCTTCCACATCTACACCTACGCAGTGGTCCAGACCCTGAAGCAGCGCCCGCGGCTCAACCGATTCACAAACGGCGGGCACCTCTACCAGCGTAGGGAGATCGAGATCGGCTTCTCCGCGAAGAAGTCGATGAGCGACGACGCGAGTATGGTCGCGGTCAAGCGGCGCTTCGACCGGGACGCGGACTTCGAGGGCCACCTCGACCGGCTCGCCGGCGGGATCAACGAGGGGCGCTCCAGCGAGAAGAACCAGACGGACAAGGAGCTGTCGGTCTTTCTGAAGTTGCCGGCGCCGTTGCTTCGGCGGTTGGTGGCGCTCGCGCTCTGGCTCGAGAGCTGGAACTTGTTGCCGCGCGCGATGATCGAGAGCGATCCGCTCTACTGCAGCCTGTTCGTCGCGAACCTCGGCTCGGTCGGTCTCGACGCGGTGCACCACCACCTCTACGAGTGGGGGAACTGCCCGATCTTCGCCGCGATCGGCCGCATCCGTGACGAGGGCGAGCGGAAGGTCTGCACGGTGAAATACACCTTCGACGAGCGCATCGAGGACGGCCTCTACTGCGCGCGCTCCCTGGAGCGGTTGCAGCGCATGATCGAGGAGTGGGACGGCTGAGCTCCGCCCTGCTTGCACGCAGCGTGGACCCAGCCAGTCTCGTCTCCGTGCGACGCCTTCTTCCCCTCACGCTGACCGTCTTCACTCTCGCCGGGTGCGGCAACGCCACGCCCGCACCCTCGGCGGACCCCGCTCCCGAGCCCGAGGAAGCGACCGAGCCGCTGCCCGAGCCGCTGCAGCGCAACCCGACCTGCGAGGAGCAGCGGTCCGCGCACCGGGCGCCGTTCGAGAGCCTTCCGCCCGCGGTCACCGCCTGCGAGTTCGACCACGAGTGCGTGAGCATGCCGGTCGACACGCCGTGCGGGATGCTCTGTCCGATGGCCATTCACACCGCGCAGCGCGCCGCGTTCCCGACCGTCGAGGGCAACTGTGTGGAGTGCGACCGACAGGACGCCGAGTGCGCGCGCTCCACCCCGCGCTGCCACGAAGGCCACTGCGTGATGGACGAGGGCGACCCTCCGCTCCGCGCCATCGAGGTCCCCGAAGCGAACCGGCCGGGCCAAGATCCACCCCCCGCCCGCCCGACTCCGGGAGACGCCGAACAAGACGCAGCGCGTCGTCTGCTGGCGGCCATCTACGCCGACGACCCGTCGCTCGCCCAGGACTTCTTCTTTCCTCGTGAGGCGTTCGCCCAGGTCAAGGCCATCGCTGACCCCGATGGCTATTGGCAGCGGCTGTACGCGCGCTTCGCCACCGATGTTCACGCGCTCCACGCGTCACTGGCGCTCGAGAGCGAACCCGAGCTCGTCGGCCTCGACATCATCCGGCGGGGTGGCTGGGTCCCGCGCGGCGAAGAAGGCAACGCGCTCCCCTACTGGGTGTCGCGGCACAGCCAGCTGCGATACCGCGTTGCGGGAGAAGAACGGCAGTTCGAGGTGCGGGTGCTGATCACCTGGGGCGACCGCTGGTACATCACGCACCTGTCCGAGTTTCATTGAACGGCCGCGGCGGGCTCCGCCCGGACCTCTGTCACCCGAAGATCTCCGATCGAGAGGAACGCGATCGTGTCCGCGACGGACATCGGGATGTGGTCTGCGCCGACGTCCGATGTGCCCGCCGTCGGATCGAGCTCCCGGTAGCGCTCGCCGTCGTAGTAAGTGACCCACGCGTGCGCGACCATCTCGCCGCCCGCAACCGCGAAGCCCTCGCGCAGCGCGGCGGGCACCCCACGGCTCCGGAGCAGCGCCACGGTGAGGCGCGCGTACTCGGTGCAGTCGCCCCGGCCGCGACTCAGGATGGTGGCGGCCGTGAGGCTATCGGAGGTCAGCTCGTACCGCACGTGGCGATGCACCCAGCGTGAGGCGCGTGCGGCCATCGTCGCGACCGGCGTGCCCGCCGGCCCGAGCTCCCGCGCGGCGGCGAGGATCGCCGCGTCGTCGAGAGACAGCTCGTCGTCTCGCGCGGTCATGCGGTCCCGCGCTCGATCGCTCAGGGAGCTCGGCTCTGCGTCCGCCTGCACGGTGACCTCGAGCCGGTTGTCGGCGAGTACACGCGACGCGGTGCGCCGCCGGCCCTGGAACAGGCGTGCCTGCGCCGCCTGCGCATCGGAGGTCTCGAACACGAGCGTGAGCGCGCCTCGCCGCTCCGCGTCCCGAATCCCCCGGGGCAGGGCCAGCGCGTTGCGCGGGTTGGCCAGCGCGTGGTCGATGATGCGCCGGGCGCTCTCCTCTTCGGCGAGGTTGGGCAAGGCGCGCGTGACCAGGTGAAGCGTGCGACCGTCCGCGCTGCGCTCCGCGTCGAACGACAGCTCGCGCCCGATGCCCACCATGGTGGCGATCCCCGCCACACTCCTCCGTCGTGGGTCTTCGGGGGGGAGGCTCGCCGCGAGCGCCAGCAGGAATCCCGCACCCCGCACGCCGTCGAGCCGTCCGGAGCCGACCTGCCCACTGCCGCGCGTCCGCGGGGCGGCCACGAGCGTCCCGGCAACCTCCTGAGGGTGCGTTCCGATGGACACGAGCGGGCCACGTCGCGCGTAGAACAAATCGCCGTGGGCGGAAGGCGGTGCGCCGTCCGTCAGCTCGATCTCCTCTTCGGCGAGCGCGTCGGCCATCGTGCTCTCTCGGCGCAACACCGCGACCCAATGGTCCCAAAGCCCCTCGCCCGGCGCGGCATACCAGCCGAACGCGAAGCCGGACGCGTGCGCCAGCAAGCCGAGCGGCGGCTGCCGTGGGTCGTTGGTCTCGGACGCGTTGGAGAAGCTGCTTCGTGTCTCGGCCGGCAGCGACAGGCTGACCTCGGAGACGGCGCCTTCCGGCAGACGCGAAGACAGATCAGAGACGTCGCTCAGATCCCCGTCCTCGAGCGGCGTCCTCACCCGGACCGTCAGCCCCTGCGAGTCGGCGACGAGCTCGAGGGCGATCTCTTCGTCGGGCAGCGGGACACCTTCGCCGAGCCCCACGTCCACGCTCGCCATCTGGAGCGCAGCACCGTCCGTCCACGCCGAGGTCAGGCGGCGGAACGTTGGGCTTCCCGCGAGCGTTTGGCCGCGCGTGCGCGGGGTTCGAAGCACCGCGCGCGCGGTGCTCTCGAGGCCGAACATCAGGATGCGATCGCCGGTGAACAGATAGTGCTCGGTGTCCGACGACGGTTGGTCGCCCTCCCGCACCGAGAACACCCCGAACCGCTCCACCTCGACGCCCCCGAGGTCCACGACACCGCGCACACGCTGCCGGTCGAGCGTGGCGCCGGGGATCGGGTTGCGCGCGGGACCCGACGGCGTCGGCGGGTCGATCATGGAGCTGACCGTGATCGGCAGCGCGCCGGCGATGGACGGCAACATGGCGGAAAACCGCGACAGATCCATCGCCAACGCCACGCCGCTGTTGCTGCCGCTCCGGCGCCTCGCGAGGGTCGTCCTCACCGCGTCACGGTCGGCGACGTAGGCCGCGCACACCCACGCCGGCGGGAAGCGGTCGGAGCGGGCACACTCCACGGGCCGACTCAGGTCGAGCCCACCGTCCGACGCGAGCAGGTCGCCGCCGTTGTGGCTGAACAGCCTCTCGAGCCCCTGCCGAGCGAGCGCGGTGTCGGCCGCGTTGCTGGACTGGAGCCGCGCGTAGATCTGCTCGAGTGACGCCAAGAAGAGGGCCGGCTGAGGCACGCGAACGTACTGCCAATGCGGGCCGGGGAGCACCTCTGGAAGCGGCGCGTCTCGGAGCCGCTCGGCGACCTGGGGAGAGACGCGACGCGGTCCGGTGCGCTGTGCGTGGCCGAGGCGCCGGGCTTCCGCGCGCGCCCGGATGTTCTCGTCGTCCGAGGCCTCGATGCCGAGCGCGTGCCGCACCAGCTCGCGGTCCCACGAGGCGCGGCCCCAAAGCCGTTCACGATCGTCCTCCGTGCCTTCCGTCTCGGCCATGAGTCGCTCGAAGCGCGACAAGTCCTGGCGCTCCAGCCGACGGGCGAGCAGAAAGCTGAGACGCGACGCGAGGCGGCGTTCGAGCGGCCTCTCGAACCGGGCGATGCTGTCCAGTCGGGCGCGCATCGCGGCCGCGTCGTCCGACGAGAGCGGCCCGTAGAAGGAGTCGAGGACCGCCAGCGTGTCGCTCGGGGTTCCGGAGAGCATGATCTCCCGGAGGCGCGCGCGGCTCAGTGTGCCTCCGGCGACGAAGTCCGACGCGAGCGCGAGCGCCCGGACGCGGGTGTCTTCTGAACGGGAGAGCCGGTCCGTCACCGCGCGGCGCTGGGCTACGGGGAGCGCGGCGAGCATCTCGACGAAGCCGAAGCGTGGCAGGTCGGTGTCCTGCCGGGCGGTTCCCGATTGTGGAAGCTCCGGCGCGAGCGGCGCCAGCGCCTCGACCAAAGCACCCGCGACCTCAGCGTCGGAGGCGACCGCGCGGTGACCGAAATCGTGCAGCTGTACGTCAGGGTCGAGCGCGGCGGCCAGCCCGAGCGCGCCATGGCCGGGCTCAGCGAGATCCGCGCACGCCGCGACCCGACGGCGGACGTCCACCTGCGGCGTGCTCAGGTAGATCGCGCGAAGCACGCCCGCCCGCTCTGGCGGAGCAAGCGCGTCGAGCATGTCATCGAGCGGGCAGTCCCCGCCCTGTGCGCTCTCCACCGCGACACGCGCCCGACGCCGAAGGGCCCACGGGACCGCGTCCGCCTCCTCTCCGCGCAGCCGCTCGGCGCGCACAGGGCCCACCACGACGTCGGTGGGTCGGAAGGTCAGCTCCGTCAACCGGTGAAGGTCGAGCCCCGACCCTGCGATGTCGAGGGCGAAGTTGGTGGCCAGCACGTAGACCCGGAGGCCGACGGGGACGATCGTGATCATCAGGGCCTGCCCTTCGAGGGTGAGCAGCACCCGCCGGCCCTCACCGACGGCGAGCGTGGCGGGCACGACGTGGCGCTGCACGAACCCGAGCCGCGTGAACTGGGGGACGATCTGATCGACGCACGTCTCCGGGTCGCAGTCCGAGTGGCGCGGTTCGGCGACGACGCCCGTCTGCGCGTCTTGCCACTGGAACCCGAAGCGCGGCGATAAGGCCTGGGCCCCCGACGGCACCGCAAACTCGGCCCCCACGGCCTCCGATCCCACACGTTGAAGGTCGGCGTTCTCCAGGTGAAGCCGCGCCTCGGCATCGTGGAGCCCGGCCTCGAACGCCTCGGCGGTGGCGAGCGCGCGTGGCAGCGTGACCGGCGCCTCTTCGGCCACGGGCGCGAGCCGCTCGTCGTCGGGGAACTGCGAGAACAGCGCCTGGCGGTGCTCGGCCAGCTGTTCCTCTCCGACCATGAGGACCCACAGGGGGGCGTTGATGGCGAGGACCGACGGGCGCGGCGCTTCCTCCAGGAGTTGGCTGAAGAGCGCGAACGAAGCCTGCGGCTGCCCGTGCGTCGCGGTGTGGACCGCGTTCGCGAACCGCACCAGGCGCGACTCTGGGTGCAAGCGTGAGAGCTGCGCGAGACGCACGCTGTCGAGGTCGCGGTTGCGCATCACCTCGAACGCGCGGAGGCCGTCGGCAGTGAGGTGCCCCGCTTCGAGGTCCGCGGTGGCCCACGCGACGAGGTCCCGCACCAGGAGGAAGCGCTGGCGGTCCGCCGGAGCGAACTGCGCGCCCCGGATTTCGGCCTGCGTCACGTATTCGTTGGCGAGCGAAAGGTCCCCGGCCGCGAGGGCGACTTCGGCCAAGCTCGAGGCGCGTGCCCATCCCCCCTCGGTTGTCTGTGCCCGTACGCTGGCGGCGCGGAAGCGCGCACCGTCGAGGTCGTCGACCGTGATGTGGCCCCCGTCGGTGCTGTGCGCGAGCTCGACCAGGCGCGGGCGCCATGCCGCCTCGAGATTTCCTTCTTCCACCGCGAGCGCCGCGATCCGGCCGGCGAGGTACCCGTCGTCGCCTTCGATGCGATCGGCGATCGAGGCCAGCAGTCCGCTTTCGTCCAGGCCCGCCGCGACTTGGACCTCCGCCGCGCACTCGCCGAGGGCCCAAGCAAGTCGATACGCCGCTCCGTCGTGGCCGGCTCGATGGGCACGCAGGCACGGCGGGACCGCGGCGTCGGCCCGTCCCGCGAAGCTGAGCGCTGTGCACAAAAGGGGATCGGTCCGTCGACTCGGGGGCAGCGCGGCGACGAGGTCGTCGGCGAGTTGGCCCGCGACCTCGTCGTCGTTCAGCTGGGTGTACACCCGGTAGGCGAGCTCATCGGTGAGTTGCCCGCGCGCCGGGAGGGCATCGAGCACCATCGCGTCGATGGCCAGGTCGTCGGGCCGTTCGGTCGGCACGTCGCTCGAGCCCGCCAGGAAACGAACCCAGAGCGCGCCGCTGAGGTTGCCCAGGTCGTCGGGCAACGCTTCCAGATGGGGGAGCAACTCGCTTGCCCGTGCGCGCGCCTCCGCGGCGTTCGAGGCAGCGGCCACATGACTCTGGCCGCGGAAGTACGCGCGCCGCCGAATCAGGTTGGGCAGGCGGGCCAGCAGCGAGGGCGGGAGGAGGTGGGGCTCGGAGAGCACCCGCGCATGGGTCTCGAGCAGCGATGCGGTGTCGCCCGCCTCCACCGCGATGGCCTCCAGGACGGGTCGCTCTTGGTGGGCGAAGGCGTGCAGCCAGCCGAGGGCCTCCCGCGCTGGGCGAGTCGCCTCCTGCTGTCCGCGCACCCGGCGCAGCGCCGCCGCCGCCCAGTGTGCGTTCCATCGGGCCCTCCACGCGCCGGCGTAGTCCGCCATCGCTTCGTCGGCCCGCTCGGCGCGTTCATGCACCAAGCCTGACAAGGCCAGCGCGTCCGCAGATCCGGGCGCGGCCTCCCGTGCCGCCGCGGCGTGCACACGGAGCGCGTCGTCGTCCTCGCGCTCGGCGGCGAGCCGGCCGAGGAGCCCGTGGACGACGGCCTGCTCATCGTTGGGAAGCGCGTCCATCACCCCACCGATCCGCTCCGCGTCCGGGACGGGCGCCTGCTCGGCCGCCACACCCAAGCGGCTCCACGCATCCTGCACCGCTCCCAGCGCACCCGTCCTCGGTGCCTGAGGGCGCCGTCCGCGAGGGGCCTCGCCCAGCCCCTGCAGCGTATAGGGGACCCAGCGCTCCACGGGGATGCCCGCCTCGAGGTCCAGCAGCCACAGGCGGAGCGGGAGCCGCTCGGTGGCGGGGAGCCGACGCATCGAGGGGGCGTCCAACATCTCCCGGGCAGTCTCGAGGTCCCCAGCGCGGAGAGCCAAGCGTGCGCGGACCGTCACCCAGGCGGCCCCGAGGCTGAGCCGGGTCCGTCCCAACCGATCGAGCCAGGCCCGCGTCTCCTCCAGCTGATCGTCGGGCGCCGCCAAGAGGCCGTACAGCGCTCCGTCCTCGAGCGGCGGGTCATCCCCGAGCACGTCCGACGCAGACTCGGCACCTTCCCCAGCAGGAAATTCGTCCTCCCCGAGCGCCTCCGCCGCGCGCAGCCGAGCGTCGCACGCGTCTTGGTCGAGGCTGTCCTCGATGCAGGCTCCAGCCACCGCCGCGAGCGCCGGGTCTCGGTAGGCGAGCGTGTCCTGCGCGCGTCGCCGGGCGGAAGCGTCGCCGGGGTGCGCCAACGCCCAGCGCGCCACGCTCAGCGGGCTGTCTCGTCCCCAGTGTTCCAGTACGCTTCGGACCATGCGCCCGCTCGCTTCGAACAGCGCGGGATGGGGTTCGGGACCCTCGACGACAGCGTTCGGATGCGGCCTCCGGTTCGTTCTCGAAAGCAGCAGAGTCGCGAACGAAGGGGAGCGCCGCGCGTCGTCGTGTGCGTTGACGAACTCCAGCAGCGCGTCGCCCTGGTTGCGATCGGCGCCCACCAGCGCGGCGATCGCCTCCCACGCCTCCCGTTCGCCCTCGAAGTGCGACTCCGCGCGATCGCGCGACTCGAGCAAAGCGCGGGCGTCGGGGCCCAGGTTGCGCAGGGTGAGCAGCCACGCGAACCCCAGCTCGACGGCGGGGTCGTTGGGTCGCTCGGCGTGGCTCAGCGCGAGTCGAGCGACGTGCTGGCCGCTGGTCCATGGGCGAACCGGCATCGCGAGGGCGGCGCGGTGGGTCGCGGGCTCGCGCGCCAGCTCCGTGATCAAGCGAGCCCCCACGCAGAAGGGGTCGTGCTCGAGCACCAACTCCGCCAGCGCCGCCCTCCGTTCCACGTCGTCGTCCGAGTCAGCGGCGTTGAGTTCCCTCAGAACGAGCGGCAAGCCCGTCCGGCCCAGGGCACGCAGCATCGCCAGATCGTGCGGCCCGTCCCTCCCGACCGCGCGGCTCGCGCGCAGCCGCGCGGAGGTGCCGTCCACGTGGCCGTCGGGCAGTTCTTCCTGCAGCCGCCCTCGACCGCGTCCGATTCGCGCCGCCAGCGCACGGAAGGGCTCCGGGTCCAGCGCGCTTGCGTATGACTGAAGCGCAAGATCGTCCTCCCCGGCACCGAGGGCGGCGGTCATCACGTCCGCCCGAATGTGCGCGAGCCTGCGCTCCGCGACGGCCTCGTCCGGGCCGACGGCCCCGGCGCGCTGGCGGATGGCGAGTTCGAGCCTCGCCCAGAGTGCGGCCCAGAACTCGGCGCGGTTCCCGGTTCGCAGGCTGAACGCGGCGAGGGCGCGCAGGCGCCGGTCCTCCTCCACGGGGTCGCCCTCCGTGCTGTAGGCAGAGCCCAGCGCGTCCCTCTCGCGTTGCTGGGGAGCCGTCGCGGGTGCCGCCGTGGACGCGGGGTGCCAGCGGAGGGCGCTCCCGCAGCCGGCGGCGGTGAGCAAGGAGACCAGAATCACCCGGGAGAGACGAAGACGAATCACGGCGTAGGAGTATCATCTTCGCCTGGCTCTTTGGGGTGTTCGTGCCCCGTTCATTTGTCGTTATCTCACGCCTTTCACCCCGTCAGGCATGGACATCGCTCGTCTGTATCGATACCAAGAGCCATGGAGATCTCGCTCGAGTACCGTCCGCTCGTTGGCCGCGCGCGCTTCGCGAAGGCGGGGGTCGTTCTCTCCGCCTCGTTCAATGTGTTCCTGGCTGGCACGCTGCTCGCTCAGGCACTCGCGTTCGGAGGGCCGCTCGAGGCCGCTCCCGACGGGCCCGCGAAGACCGTGGTGGCGCTGAGCATGTGTTGTTCAGGACTGGGGGTGATCGGAAGCTTGTTCCTCTCAGCCACCTTCTTCTTACTTTGGTTTCACCGCGCGACCCACAACGCACGCGCGCGCGGTCACGATCTGACCTTCAGCCCAGGCGAGGCCGTCGGTATGTGGTTCGTCCCCTTTGTGAACCTGGTTCGGCCCTATCAGATGATGGGCGAGCTGGACCGCGCGACGGCGAACGACGACCGGGACGATGCGGTCCTGCACACCGCGGGGGACGTGGGCCTCTGGTGGGGGCTCTGGGTTGTCGGCGGGCTGCTCGGCTGGACGGGGCAACTCGAGGCCCTCGGCGTGTTGGGCAACGCCATCGGACTGTGTGCCGCTGCGGCGACTCGAGTCGCCTGCGCCGTGGTGGTCCTCCGCATCGTCGATCGCATCACGCGTCGGCTCGAGGGGGAGTCGATCCCGACTCAATTCTAGAGCGGCCATCTCGCTTGCGTTCGGCGCGTTCGGTTCCACCCTCGGCGGGTGTCCAGCCCGGAACAGCCGCGCATGAGGGGGTCGATCCTCGTCGACCAGCTCACGCAGATCGAGCGTTGCTACGGAGCCGACGTGATCGAGTCTGCCCTCGCGCGCCTCACGCCGGCCCAGGCCGACGAGGTTCGCGGGACGGTGTCGGTGTCCTGGCTCAACGTGACGACGGTCACCGCGTTCAAGACGGCGGTCGCAGAGGAGCTGGGTCAGGACCCGCTCGATTTCCAGCGTGAGGTCGTGCGCGCCGCGCTGGGCGACACGATCAGCACGATGTGGCGCGCGCTCCTCAGCAAGCTGTGGGACTCCGCGATCGTCAAACGTACGCCGCTTCTCTACTCGAAGACGTTCGACCGCGGCGAGATGACGCTCTCCGAGATCGAAGGCACCACCGCCACCTTCGTCCTGACCGGATGGCCGGACATCCCGGAGTACGATTGCGTCGGCCTCTCGACAGGCATCGAAGCGCTCCTCGACTACGCGGGGCGAAAACCCGCGACCGTTCGCTGGAGCAGAGAGGCCGGTAAGGTTCTCTTCTGCGCGACGTGGACCGCGCGCTGACCCAAGCCCGTCAGAAGCTGCCGGAGCCGCCCATCATGCAGCTCTCGCAGCCAGGGCCCGTCGGGTCGGTGTTGCACCGGGTGGGGCAGTAGTTGACGCGATTGAACACGTACCGGCCGCCCGATCCGTCGTCGATCGCGTCGCATTCGACGCTGCGTCCGACGACGCTCATCTCGCCGTACCCGCCGGAGTCCCGGAACGCCTGCGCGCAGGCCGGGTCGGTGCTCGTCCAGCCGGGCAGGGCGGGGAGCTCCTGCACCACGTCGCGCTCCTCGTACCAGATCTCGTCCGTGCACACCTCGGTGACGGTGCAATCACCGGCCGTCGGCGCGTCGGCGTCGCCCGCCTTCAGCGTGTAGCAGAGCCGGAAGCTGCCCTCGCAGTCGACGGTGAGGCGGTTTGCGCTCCAGCTCTCCCCAGCCTGCGGCGCGGGCGGCGGGCTGGCGTTCGTGGGCAGGTCGGGGCAGCGCGCCCCGCCGTCGCTGGCCACGTAGGTGCTCACCGCGTAGATGCCACGGCCGGAGCTGTACTCGATGAAACACGGGCTGAGGTTGTCGATCTCCCAGCGCCCTTGGCTGAAGCAGCCGCACGCGGACGGCCCGAGCTCCACGCCCTCGACCGGGAGGACCGCGCCCTGGCAGGCGCCCCACGTCCCGCCAAACTCGTCGAAGGGCTGGCAGGTGGTCACCCCATCACGGCAGATGCCGCGGTCCCGGTTCGCGCGGAGGCCCGGCCAACACGGCGCCGTCGCGCCCACCTCATCGCAGCGGCATCCCTCGCGGTTCTTGTCGTCGGGGCACTCGGGCGTGCCGCCGGGCGGGTCGGGCAGGGGTCCCATCGTCCCGTCGCGCAGGCACTGCATCGGCGGCGGGTCCATCTCCCAGAAGGCGTCCGGGTTGGGCATGGTCTCGGGCGGGCCGCCGTCGCTCCCGGGAGTCGTACCGCCTCCGTCCGTGCCGGGCGTGGTGCCGCCTCCGTCCGTGCCGGGCGCGGTGCCCCCGTCTTCCATGGGCGTGCCCAGCTGAACGCAGAGGTTGCTCCGGCAGTCGAGGCCGCTCAGGCACAGGCCCTCGTCCGTGCAAGGGCAGCCTTCCAAACCCGGAGAGCAATCGCCTGCCGACGGGCTGCAGCCCGCCACCATCACCACCACGCAAGCGATCCAAGGCGTTCGCATCGAGACCTCCTCAACTAAGGATGCCGGAGCGGTCGAGCTGGATCCATCCCTACGAACGAACCAGCTGTTTCGCTCAGCGCAACGATCCCGGCTGTGTCGGATTAACCCTGACGCACGCTTGTGACGGTCGGGCTCCAGCTGGCACATTGAGCGCATGCAGTACCCGTCGCGCGCGCGTGCCCCCTGGCCGCTGGTCTTGGCTCTCGGGTTGTCCGCCTGTGTGTCTCCCCAGCCCGTCGGGGAGTCCCGGGAGGCGGTGATCGTGCCTGGGCCCTGGGTCGCGCCCCCCGGTGTGGCGGCGATCGCGGCAACCCACTTCATCCCGGTGGTCGACCCGCCTCCCGTCTCGCCCGCGGGCAGCTGCGCGTCGACCAACCCGTTCACGTGCTCGTGCAGCCACCCGGCCTGCATCGAGGCCTACCCGGGGACCAACGATCTGCGCGAGTACCTGCTCGCTCGTTTCCCCGACATTCGGAACTCGGGCACCTTCTGCTGTCGCCAGAACAGCAACCGGCGCACGCATCTGTCCGTGCACGCGATCGGCCGCGCGATCGACCTCGGGGTCACCACCATCGGGGATGACGCGGACAACTCCGTGGGGGATCCGGTGGCGAACTTCCTCGTCGAGAACGCGGAGTACATCGGCATCCAGCGGGTCATCTGGGACTACACGTTCTGGAACGGCGAGCGCGGCTTCGGGCGCTTGGGGGGCGACCCGCACGTCAACCACCTGCACATCGAGCTGACCCAAGCGGGCGCCGACCGCCAGACCCCGTTCTTCACGATCGGCGCGCCCGGCGAGGTGTGCACTCCCGCCTGCGAGGGAGGCCGCTACATCGACGCGGACTGCAACGCGGAGGACTGCGCGGCCGTCGGAGCCGAGTGCCTGGCCGACCCCCCGCGATGCGGAGAGCCGCCTCCTCCCGAGCCGCCAGCCGCCGTCCCGGTCGCCGGCGCGTTCCCCGCCGTCACTCCCGTCGGCAACCCAGGGCGCGTCACCTTCGTCGGGCCCGAGCGGCAGTTCGATACGCGGGACTCGATGGACGGCTTGGTCTTCGACGACGCGACCAACGAGCTGACCTGGACGTCGGGACTCGGCGTCGACGGGATCTTCCTGAACCTCGCCGCGGTCGCGACCGAACCGGGCTTTGTGTCGGTGTTCCCCGACGGCGCGGCGCGGCCCGGGACTTCGAACCTGAATGTCAGCGCCGGGGCGCGCGCCAACCTCGTCCCGACCCCGCTCGGCGACGGTGGCGCGGTGCGGTTCTTCCAGACGAGCCGCGTCGAACTCATCGGAGATCTCTACGCCACCCTCGGCGCGACGGGCGACGGGCTGGAGCTGATCGATCCCGTCCGGGTGCTCGACACACGCTCGACCGAGACGCCGCTTCGCGCCGATGAGGTGGTCTCGCTGGACGTCGGCGTGCCCGACGGAGCGACGGGTGTGCTCGTGACGGTGGTGGCGCTCGCGCCGGCGGAGAACTCGTTCCTGAGCGTGTTCCCCTGCGGCGTGGAGACCGACTCCTCGACCGTCAACGTGCGGGCGGCCGAGATCGCGTCGAACCAGTTCGTGTCCGCACTGGGCGAGGGCGAGGCCGTGTGCCTGCGCGCGCACCGCGACATGGACGTCATCTTCGATGTGCTCGGCTACTTCTCTCCGGGGGGCACGCTCGAGTACCAGCCGGTCACGCCGATCCGCCTGGTCGACACGCGCGACGCGGTGGCGTTTGAACACCGACTCGGCGCGCATCAGACGATCGAGCTCGACCTCAGCGAGGTGTCCGGCATGCCCGACAACGCATGGGCCGCGGTGTTCAACGTGGCGACCGTCGAGGCCGACGGGGCGGGCCACCTCCGTGTGTTCTCTTGTGAGCGAGGCACCGCACCCGGAACGTCGGCCCACAACTTCGGCGCGGATGTGCGCGCGACGCTTGCCACCACCGACCTCGGCGCCAGCCGTCGCGCGTGCGTGAACACGTCGACGCGCACCCATGTCATCGTCGACCTGCTCGGCGTGTGGCGACGGGGGGATGGTGCGCCGCCCCCCACTCCCCCGCCGACCCCGGACCCCGAAGGGGAGGGGCTGGACGAAGTCTCCGACGGCGGCGTGGGTGCGGACGGCGGGGTTGGCGCCGACGGTGGGGTCGAGCCGAGCGATGGTGGATGCAGCTGTCGGACGGCCCCACCGCGTTCGACCGGCCACACGTGGCTTCTGTTCGCGTGGGGCGCCGCGTTGCTGTGGCGGCGGCGCGTCAGTCCCAGGGATTGAGGAACGGCTGGCGGCGGCTCGAGCCCTCTTCCGGCGCGGGCGTCTGAGCGGTGGGCGCCTGAGCGGCGGGCATCTGAGTGGCGGGCGTCTGAGCGGCCGGCGGATCGGCCGGGGGTTCGACGGTCTGGGCAGACTGGGGTGGACCACGCCGTCGACGGGGGCGGTCCCGTGGGGGAGCGTCCGCTCCCGCGACCGGATCGAGCGGCACCCGGAACGTGTCTGCTGTCAGTGCCGAGAGTGCCACCCTTCGGGGGAGATAGCCCTCGTGCGACACCACCACGACCATGCGCTCGTTGCCTTCCGGCCGGGGCAAGACGATCGGAACTGTGCCGAGCAGCGTTCCGTCTCCGGTCTCCACCGAGGCGTCCTCGACCGAGTCCAGCTCGATGGTGAGTCCGGCCTCGTACGGGGTCGGCTCCCGGACGGGTGCCGGCTCGGCGGGCGGCGTCTCTGGCGGCGCCTCGATGACGCGTGCGGGCGGCTCAAGCGGGAGAGGGATCGGCGAGATCGCAGGCGTGAGCATGGAGGAGGCGACGACGACCGCGCCGGCCATGAGGCCCAGCACAGCGCCGCCTGCCGCCAGCATGAACGGCCAGCGCGGCGTCTCTTGCCGCTTCATCGGTGCGGTCGGGGTCACCGAGGCGGGCGGCCTCGAAGAGGGCTGCGCGACCGGCGGCAGCGAGGGCGCGGTGGCGGGGACGAGCCGGAGTGAGTCGGCCACTTTCCGCGGCGTGTAGCGCCCGCTCGGCGTGTAGTCCGGCACCTGAGCGAGCGCCTTGGAGACCTCGTCCATCGAGCCGTATCGGGCGTCCGGGCTCTTCTCGAGGCAGCGCATGACCACCGCCTCGAGCTCCTCGGGCAGCTCGGGTCGATGTGCGCCGGGGGGAGTCGGCGCCGTTGCCATGTGCGCGAAGAGCAGGGTGCGCAGGTCTTCCGAGTCGAAGGGCAGCTCACCTGTCAGCAGCTCGTAGAGCAGGACGCCGAGCGCGTAGATGTCGGTGCGATGATCGACCGGACGGCCTGCGCACTGCTCTGGCGACATGTACTGAGGGGTGCCGAGCAGTTCGCCCGCGCGCGTGATCTTCGAGGACTCGTTCTGCACGTGGGCGATGCCGAAGTCCACGAGCTTCACGAAGTCCGTGGTCTCGGGTCGCTCGACCAGGAGCACGTTCTCGGACTTGAGGTCGCGATGAACGATGCCGATCTCGTGCGCCGCGCCGAGCGCGCGCGCCACCTGGTCCACGATGTGGCACACGCGCGAAATGGGCAGCTCCGGCTCCTCGAGGATGAGCTCCGCGAGCTCGGTCCCCTTGAGCAGCTCCATGACCATGTACGGCTCGCCCGTGGCCAGCGTGCCAAAATCGCGGACGTCGACGATGTGCGCGTCGCCGATGGAGCTGGCGGCGATGGCCTCCCTCTCAACCCGCTCGAGCACCCCGGGAATGGAGAGCGCCGTCGCGCGGAGCACTTTGACCGCGACCTCACCGCCCGAGAACACGTGGCGCGCGCGGTAGACCAGGCCCATCCCGCCCTCGCCGAGCAGGTCGATGACCTCATAGCGTTCGTCGAGCACCTGCCCGATCAGCGAATCGTCTTGAATGTCCAGCGCGGCTCCCATGTGCACCCGAAGGTACGAGGGACGTTCCCGATCGTTTCGTTACATCGGGTTAAAAGTAAGTCTGGCCTCAACGCTCGAGCGCAGCGAGCTGCTCGGGCGTGAAGCGCTTCAGCCGACGATGGAACAGCGCGAGGATCTCCTCCTCGGTGCGCTTCTCTTCGCGGAGGTCCACGAAGTGCTTCAGGAGGATGTCGTAGCGCTTCAGCATGAGGAAGACCCAGACCATGAAGAAGTCGATCTTCTCGAACACGATCGAGTCGTTGTCGACGTAGGCCTGAAGGTTGTCGGACAGCTCGCCCGGGTGGTCGGTCCAGTGCCGGTTGGCCGAGAGGTGATGGCTGATGTGGTAGCCGTCGTTGAACGCGCGCCGGTTGTAGCGGCCGTTGATGCACGTGATGGAGCTCTTGTAGTCGTTGCCCGGCTCGTCGGGGTCGACAAACGCGTGCTGGCCCCAGTTGCCCGCCATCATCAGGATGCGGATGAGCACAAACGGGACGACGAACACCACCAGCGCGGGGCGCCAGTCGTAGATCGCGGTCCCGACGCACAGGGCGTAGAAGAAAAACTCCCCGCTGAGCATCTTGCGCACCAACACGCCGCGCTTCTTTTTCAGCTGGTAGCGCGTCATGTCCACGGTGACGAAGAAGAAGAACCGGAAGAAGTAGCGCAGCCAGTGAAAGAGGCTGTCGCGCTGGTACTTCATCGTCGACGACAGGTCCTTGGGCAGGTTGCCCTCGGCGTGGTGCATCGTGATGTGGTGGATGTAGTAGGTGCCGGGCGACTGGCCGCAGAACACACCCAGCAGCCACGGGATCCATTTGTCGAGCACAGGATGCCCGCGCTTGAACAGCTTCCGGTGGCTGGTGTTGTGCAACATCAGCATGTAGCGGTCGAGGAAGCCGAGGAAGACCAAGATCCAGTACGGGATCGCCGCGTACAGGGCGTACTGCGGGAACACGAACAAGAGGGCCGCGGCCGGCAGGATCGTGAACGTCATCTGCAGCGACAGCGAGATGAACGGCAGGTCACGCTCGTCCCGGATCAGCTTGAGCCAGAACCGCTCGAAAGCGCTCCGCTCGTCCACGGGCTCGAAGGTCGGGTCGCTCAGTGAGAGCGCAGCGATGGGGCGGGCCATGCGCTGACCCTATGCAGCGCGGGCCGATGGGGCAAACCCCCGGCGTGATGGCCCTCAAGGCAGTCGATGTGCTCGGCGCACTTTGCCAGCCTCCTCACGGGCGGGACGCGGCCCCGCTGCGCCCCGTGCCTCCTCGACGATGCTGGAGCATCGCCTCGTCGTCACGCTCCGAGATCAGGCTCACAAAGTCCGCCTCACACATCCGGGGCGGCCTACACTCGGTGGCGATGGGCGATGACGACGCACCGAGGCCGCGGCGGAAGCACTTTTCGCTCATCCGCGAGTTCTCGCTCGCCGACCTCATCACGCTGGCCAACGGAGCCTGCGGCACGGGCGCCATCCTGCTGTGCATCGCCTATGTGGAGCAGCGCGACGCCACGCTGATGTGGATCGCGCTGGCCTTGTTTCCGGTCGCCCTGGTCGCTGATGTGATGGACGGCAACGTCGCGCGTTGGCGACACAAGAGCTCCCCTTTCGGTGCGGACTTGGACTCCCTGGCGGATGTCGTCTCGTTCGGCGTGGGCCCCGCGGCGCTCGCGTTCACCCTCGGCTGCCGGGGCGCGCTCGACATCCTCGTGCTGCTGTACTTCGTGGGCTGCGGCATCAGCCGGCTCGCGCGGTTCAACGTCACGGCGGACGACCTGATGACGGACAAGGGCAAGGTCAGCCATTTCGAGGGCACGCCGATCCCCACCAGCCTCGCGCTCGTGGCCGTGTTCGCCGCGGCGTTTGGGCTGGGTGCGGTCCACGACAGCCTGTGGCTCGGCCGTCTGGATCTCGGACCCCTGTCGCTGCACCCGATCGTGCTGCTCTACGCGCTGAGCGGGACGGCCATGATCAGCCAGACGCTGAAGATCCCGAAGCCTTGAGGGACCTTCGGGCTCAATCGAACCGAATGGTGGCCGCGTCTTCGACAAAACCGAGCGGGGCGCCGATGATGGCGGCGACGATGGCGATCCCTCCGCCGATCCCGAGGTAAACATAGAGTTCGTCGCTGTTGAGCAGCGCGTCGTCGAAGACGGGAAAGAGCATCATCGAGAGCCCTGCCGCCACGCCGACGATGAGCGTGGTCCAGCCGGCGATGCGGATCCCCACATTGTCCGTGTATTCGCCGTAGAGCGTGGCCGGACCGGTGATGTCGAGGCTGGCCGCTGGGATCGGCGTATCGTCGCCGCGGGCGAGGGCGAGTCGGTGGTTGCCAGGCGGCAGAGCGGTCTCACACGGGGCTCGGCAGAGCGGGCGAAAGTCGTACCCTCGGGCGTGGGCCACACCCCCGGGGCCCCACGCGGTGGCGGTCGCGCTGCCCGTCACGAGATGAAATCCGAGCCGGGCGTCCGAGGTGAGCTGCAACGGGACTCCGGCGGGACGTGCTGGTGGCGCAGTGACGGTTGGGGGCGAGACCACCTCCACCTCTTCGATGCGGCGGAGGTCTCCCGTGGCGGTTTGGATCACCAGATGGGAGCCGGGCACACGCTCGACGAGCGTGCCTCGCACCATGCCGCCGTCGCGTGTGTGCACGACGTCGGGCAGCGCAGGTTGCGCCCACCCCACGGACGGGAGGGCCAGAAGAACCGAGACCAAAAGCATGGAGCGCATGCAGAGACGTCTCTGCAGCGTTCGGGCCAACCAGCGTCTCGGCCTGAGGAGCGCGGCCGTGCTCGATGTCCCATGGGACGAACCGGTCAGATGTCGGCTTCGACCTCGGTGACCTCTCGTTGAATGACCGAGGAGATGTCGACCAACATCCCCGCCGGGCTGGTGACGAGCATGCGGCGCTGGCCGTAGAACATGTCCGTCGGGGGCTCGATCACAGGAATGTCGCGGAACAACGCCCGGTCGTGCGCGGCGTCCACGTCGTCGACCACCACGGTGACCAGCCCTCCGGTCGGCGGCAGCTGGAACGCGGACGGGATCGTCTCGTGATGGCGATCGATGAGCCCGAGCTCGAGCGAGGCGTCTCCCGGTGCCGCGAGCTGGATGAACCAGTTGCTGTCGAAGGCCACGGTGAACCCGAGCCAGTCGACCCAGAAGGCCCGTGACGCCTGGAGGCGGTCGGTGAGGACGGACGCGAACACGCGCTGAATCGCCATGGCGCGCAGTCTGTCACGGAACGCGGCGCGCGCTCGACGGGATGCTGCTACGGTCCGGCGTGCTTCCTTCCTCCCTCGACCGAGACCGCCGCGGACGCGATCGCGACGCACTCGCGGGCGGACGTGTTGTCGATGTGTTGGTCGTCGGAGGCGGGGTCAGCGGCACCGGCGTGGCGCTCGATGCGGCCACACGGGGGATGACCGTCGCCCTGATCGAGAAGGCGGATCTCGCGCACGGGACCAGCCGGTGGTCGTCCAAGCTCGTGCATGGGGGCCTGCGCTACCTCGCGAAGGGCGACGTGGCGATCGCGCATGAGAGCGCCGTCGAGCGCGGGATCTTGATGAACCACACCGCGCCGCACCTGGTGAAGGCGCTGCCGATGGTGACCCCCGTTGGCCCAGGCATGCGCAAGCGACAGGTGCCGCTGACTGGGACGGGGCTCGTGCTCGGGGACCTGCTTCGGCTCGCCGCCCGAACGCCGCGCTCCAAGTTGCCCGCACCCAGGTGGATTGGCCCGGACGAGGCGCGGTCCTTCGCACCTGCGGTCGACCCGAGAGGGTTGCGGGGGGCGCTTCTGAGCTTCGACGGACAGGTCGTGGATGACGCGCGGCTGGTGGTGGCCCTCGCCCGCACGGCGGCCGCGCACGGCGCCACGGTCCTGACGTACTGCGAGGCGCGCTCGCTCGATGGAGGCGGCGCGGACGTGGTGGACACCCGATCGGGAGGCGCCTTTCGAATCCAGGCCCGTCATGTCGTCAACGCCACCGGGGTGTGGGCCAGCGAGCTCGACGGCGGAGTTGCGCTCGCTCCCTCGAAGGGCTCGCACCTCGTGTTCCGCTCGTCGCGCCTTGGGAACCCGCGCGCCGCCCTGCTTGCCGCCGTGCCCGGCACCATCTCGCGCTTCGTGTTTCTACTCCCCCAGACGGACGGGCGTGTGTACCTCGGCCTGACCGACGAAGCCGTCGACGCGGTGGAAGACGTGCCGACCGTCGGCGACGACGAGGCGCGGTTCCTGCTCGACACGATCAACCCAGCGCTCGCCGATCCGCTGACCGAGGACGACATCGTCGGTCGGTTTGCGGGGCTGCGTCCGCTCATCGCCGGAGAGGCGGGCTCGTCCGCGGACCTGTCGCGCCGCCATCAGGTGGTCGAGCGCGAGGACGGCGTGCTCACCTTGGTCGGCGGAAAGCTCACGACCTACCGGCGCATGGCGTCGGACGCGGTCGACGTGCTGGCGAAGCGCGCGGATCTCGGCCCTTCGGTGACCGCGGAGACCCCGCTCGTCGGCGCACCGACGGGGGCCCGCCGTCCGACCGATGTGCCGCTGCACCTGTGGACCCGCTACGGCACCGAGGGCTCGGCCATCGTGGCGCTCGAGCGGGAGCGTCCGGAACTCAAGGAGCGGATCGTGGCGGCGCTTCCCTACCGACGCTCGGAGCTCGTGTGGGCGTTGCAGCACGAAGGTGCGCTCAACGTCTCGGACCTGCTCGATCGTCGCACCCGCATCGGCCTCGTGCCCGCTGACCGAGAAGAAGCCGAGCCGGTCGCGGAAGCGCTGCTCTCAGAGTTCTCAGTCTAGTGTCCTGACCTCGACCCCGTCGTAGAGGTCGGGAGCGCGCAAGCCTAGCCACGGGTCGGTGATCGGCGTCTCGAGCAGTCGCTCGTACACAAACGCGTTCATGCCGTCGAGCGTGCGCGTGGTGGCGGCTCGCGAAACGAACAGCTCTCGGATACGGAGACGAAAGAGCACTTCGTTCCGCGCGGTGTCGGCCCGCGCGACCTCGGCAAGCCGGACGGCCATCTCGCCCACGTTCGCGCGCCGCGTCTTCAGACGAAGCAAGGCCTGGGTCTCGGGATGGAGTGGCGACTGGTCGCGCGTGCCCTGACCGTAGAGGACGTTGCCGATGTGCTCCCAGTTCACCCTCTCCTCCGGCGGCCGATCCGCGCCGAGCGCCGTGAGCAGCGGGGTCTCGACGAACATCTTGCCCATGGTCAGCTGCATGGCGGACGTCGCGGACGGGAAGCCGGGAGCGACTCGGTCCCGTGGGAGCTGGCCCTTTGCGCGACGGAGCGAAATGATCTCGCCGTCATGTTCGGCCCAGCGTGTCTCGAACGCCTGCCGCTGACTTTGGTGCTGACGCGCGAGGCAGGCTTCGTCTTCGCAGGCGAGCATCGCTTGGCTCTCGGCCAGGGCGTCGCCGAACGCCTCCGGCGTGTACAGCCCCACCATCGCGTCGACCGGGCGTCCTGCCGCGTTGAGCACGTAGTGCACGCTGTTGCCGGTGATCGTCGTCTGAATCTGCCGCCCGTCGCCCATGTCGATGGTGATGCGCGGCGCGGGCCGTTCGCTACTCCAGTGCAGGACCCAGTCACGTCGGAGCGTCGCTGCCAGCTCGGGGTGGGAGTAGAGGACGATGCGGAAGTAGCGGCTATTGGCGCAGCTCATCTCCTCGTCGAGACGCCCCAACAGCCGCAGCGAGAGGATGGGGCGCCCGGTGCGTTCGGCGTCCGCCATCGCCGACGGAAGATCGGTGTGCCAGTAGAGCCCCGACGCGTGGCCGTCCCGTTGCGCGCTGACCCGATCGATCGCACGCCGCAGGCGCTCTCCTCGAGGCGTGCGCTCGCCGTCGCGAAGGGACGCGAGCGTGTCGGGGTGCGCAGCCACGATCGCGGCCAAGCCCTCCGGTCCTCGCGCCCGAAGCCGCGCGCTGGCCGCATCCGCTACCTCGACGTCCTCCGAGACGGCCAGACGGGTGTCCTCCAAGGCGGCGACGCGCTCCGCGTCGTCTGCGCCATCGGTCGGCGGACTCGCATCCGCCCCGGTCGCTGCGCCGCAGGCCATCAGCCAAACCGCGCTCATCGCAATCACCCGTCGCTGCATCTTCGTTCTCCCCACGACATCACTCTGTCCGAGGTGGCGTGCCCGCGTTGTAAGGGTTTCGTCAGGATGGGCGGCGAACGGACAGCAGCACGGCGAAGAGCGTCACCGCGCAGCCGAGCGCGCTCATCGCGCCGCCGCGATCGCCGAGCAGCCACCACGCCAGAAGCGTCGCGCCGACGGGCTCGCCCACGGTCGCGATGCCCACCGCGGTCGGCGTCGCGTGCCGGAGCGACCACGTGAGGAGCGTGTGGCCGATGAGCTGCGGGACGAGCGCCGCCATCGCCGTCCACAGGAGGCTCTCGTGAGAAGCGAACGTGATGGGCACGCCGCAGCCGAGTGCGACCGCGAACAGCGTCGCCGCGCCGACCAGGGTGGCGACCCCCGAGAACGCCAGGACGTCGAGCTCTTCACCCAGCCGGCGTGCGATGAGCAGATACCCCGCCATCGCCGCCGCCCCAAGGAACGCGAGCCCGTCCCCGACGAGCGCTTCCTCGGAGAGCCCGAGGTCAGCGTGTCCAATCAGGGTGAGGCCGACGAGGGCCAGTCCGATCGAGATCAGCTGGCGCCGCTCGGGCCGGTCGCGGCCCGAGATGAGCGATGCGACGACCAACAAGATGGGCGTCGCCGTCACGAGGGTCACCGACGAGGCGACGCTCGTCATCGACAGCGACGTGACCCAGGTTCCGAAGTGGGCCGCGTACAGCAGGCCACAGAGCGCGGCACGTCGACGCACGCGGGAAGGCAGGCGCCCGGCGCGGTAGGCGCGAAAGGTGGGGATCGCGAGCACACAGGAGGCCAGGGTCAGTCGTGTCGCCGACACGACCAGCGGATGGCTGGCCGACGCGAGGCGGAAGAACACCGCCGCGAAGGAGATGCTCACGACCGCGAGGAGCAGCGCCCCAAAGACGCGTGGCTCCCGTGCAGGCTTCATCGCTTGCGTGCGCGTCGGGCTCGTCGACGTCGGACGGGCACCGCGATGTCGTCGATGCGGGCCCAGAGGGTCGCCATGTTCACGAGCAGAACCAAGTTGCAGACGACCATCACGAAGCTCGACCAGCCCATGGCGTGAATCCAGGCGAAGCCCAGCAGAAACGTGACGCCGCTGACCGCGAGCCAGCGATTGACGCTGATGGCGAGCATGAACATGATCGCGGCGACGGGGAGCATCGCGGCGGTCGTCCCGGAGCCCGCCGGCCAGCCCTCGAGGTGCGCCACGAGCTGGCTGCACCAGAGGCAGGTCATGCCGACAAAGGCCGCCCCCCCAACCTGTCGATTGATGAGCGTGCGGGTCATCGAATCACGCGCCCAGATCCCGACGGCGATCAGGAGCGCGAACACGATGCTCGTGCCCACGACGAAATTTCCCGGGGTCTGCACGAACATGCCGTTGGCCGTGAGGACCCCGGAGATCGCGGGAATGACGACCCAGATCACCCCGACCACCGCGGTGACGAACGCCCGGGTGAGCCGTCCGGTGTTCGGGTCGAGATCGGCGGAGACACGGCGCAGCTCGGCGTCCTCGGCGGCGCGCTTGGCTCGCGCCTCGTCAACGCGCCGCTCCA
This sequence comes from Sandaracinaceae bacterium, assembly GCA_045106715.1. Classification (GTDB taxonomy): domain Bacteria; phylum Myxococcota_A; class Polyangia; order Polyangiales; family Sandaracinaceae. The sequence continues at coordinate 21,843 of JBGCFC010000170.1, read as the reverse complement.
GCTCCGGCGGCGCCGATGGCAGGTCGCCCAAGAGGGCGCGTGCCGCCTCCGGCTCGTCTTGTTCGAGCTCGTACTCGACCATCGCGACGACCGCTTCCTCGAGCGTCGCGCGCGCCTTGGCGTTGTCGGGCCAGACGTCGAGCGCGTGGCGGACCCCGAATCGACACTCCCCGAAGCGCTCGTAGATCGTCTCACGCAGCGCCGTCTCGTCGTCCAGCAGCGCCCGCAAGACCCCGAGGTTGTCGGACGCCCGCGCCGCCAGCCGCGCTCCGTCGCGATGCCGAAGAAAGGCAGACACGGCGAGCCGAACCTGTTCGGCATTCTCGAAGCGAGCGTCGGGGTCCGGGTCCATGGCGCGCCGCACGATCCGCACGAGTTCCGCGGGGGCGTCTTTGGGGAACGGTGGATTCGACTCGATGATGGAAGAGACGATCTCCATTAGCCGGGTGCCGCGGTGCGGGGCTTCGCCCGTGAGGATCTCGTAGAGCAACGCGCCCAGGAGGTACACGTCGGTGCGTGCACTCAGTCGGCTCTCCGGACCGCCGAGCATCTCGGGCGCCATGTAGACCGGCGTGCCGGCCAGCTCGCGCGCGTCGCGGGCGCGGGGCAACCAGCTGTCGCCGTCGTCGTCTCCCAGGCCGACCGCGATGCCCCAGTCCACGACGTAGACCTCACCGAACGCGCCGATCATGACGTTCTCGGGCTTCAGATCGCGGTGCAACACGCCACGGCTGTGCGCGAAGTGAACGGCGTTGCAGACCTGCATGAAGATCTGCATGTTCCACGCTTGTGGGTCGTCGGCGCCGTAGGTGCGGCTCAGCGCGGCGGCGTCGTGCATGAGCGTGCCCCACTCGGCCCCCTCGATCTTCTTGAGCACGATCTGCGGGCAGCCAGCGGCGTCGAGGGCGATGTCGTACACGGGGACGACGTTGGGATGCTCCAGGCGCCCGGTAACCCACGCCTCCCGGAGCAGCTTGAGCGTCGAGGCCGAGTCGGCGGCGAGCTCCGCCTTGAGGGTCTTCACCGCGACCTGGCGCCCGAGAGCGCGCTGCGTGCCCAGCCGCACGACGCCCATGCCCCCCTCTCCGAGCGTCTCGTGCAGTTCCAGCGGCGAGGCTTCGCTGAGCGAGCGCCGGGTCAGTCGGTCCAGCAGGTCCTTCGCGCGTTGATCCACCGAGTCGGACGAGGGGTCCGGCACGATGGTGGCGCTCGGTTGCCGCTCGATCGTGGCCCGCTCCGCGCCGACGTGCGTGAGCGCGGCTTCGAGGGTGTCTTGCATCGCCTCGTGGGAGGGCACGGGCGAACGGTACCAGCTCTCAACGGGGTGTCCGGCCACAAGCGCCGCGCCCGCGGCTTCAGGGTTTGGCCAGCGCGCGCCACGCGGCGTCCGCGAGCGGCTTGGCCAATGACTGAATGTCCTGCCGCACGCGCCCCCGGAGCCAGTACCGCACGACGTCGGCCGCCGGCCCGATGAGCACGGGCGCGTAGAGCACATCGGGAAGCTCGATGAGGTCGCCCGCGTCGATCCACCGGTGAAGGTGGGCGCGCACCTCCTCGAGGAAGAGGCGATTGGACGCGCGGAGATCCGCCTCCGCACGCTTCACGGCTTCGGTGCCGCGCATTTCCATCAGGTAGCGGGCCCACTCGCGGTTCTCTGCGGCCCACTCGATGTGGTGCAGGACGAGCCCGCGTACGGTGGAGCGTGCGGTCCGCGCGCGATTCAGGCGGGCGCGGAGAGGGTGCCGGTACCGCTCGAGCGCTTCGAGATAGAGAGCGGCAGCGATGCCCTCTTTATCCCCGAAGTGATGGTAGATGCTGCCCGTGCTCGCCCCGGATCGCCGTCGGATGTCCGCGATGGTCGTCGCGTTCCACCCGAGCTCCGCGTAGCACTCGAGCGCCGCGCTCAGGATTTCCTCCCGTCGGTCCGTCTTGCTGCGCGCCATGGGCGGCCGATGTTCGCGTCGGACCCGTCGCGACGCAACCCGGTCTGCGCCCAGGGGTTGACAGAACATCGTTCTAGAACGATGTTCCAGAATGTAGTTCTAGAGAAGCGTTCTAACCGAAGCTTCTGATGGAGGCCTCATGCTGACTGTGCCCGCGCTCGACGGATTCCCCCTCGCCGTCCAGGTTCACGCCCCCGCAGGCGCTCCGCGCGCAGCGGTCATCGTCTTCGGCGGCACGGCGATCCCGCAGAAGCTGTACCGCCGCTTCGCCGCGCACCTCGCTGACGAGGGCCTCTGGGTCGCCACGTTCGACTACCGCGGGATCGGCGCCTCACGCCCGGAGGGCCCGCTCCGGGACTTCGACGCCAACATGAAGGACTGGGCGCTCGAGGACGCGCGCGGCGTCATCCGCTGGGCGCGCCAGCTGCATCCGGAGCTTCCTCTCGTGGGGGTCGGTCACAGCTTCGGCGCCCAGCTCATCGGGCTGGTCGATGAGTTTGGGCAGCTCGACGCGATGGTGTCGGTGGCGGGGCAGCTCGGCGGCACGCGGCACTGGCCGGTCGCGCACCGCATCCCGCTCCGGATCATGTGGCACGTGGTGGCTCCTACGCTCACGCGCACCCTCGGCTACTACCCGGGCATCGTCGGTCTCAACGGCGTCGATCTCCCGGCTGGTGTGGCTCGCGAGTGGGCGGAGTGGTGCCGGAGCCCGCGGTACTACGTCGACCACGAGCCGTCGGCGAAGGCGCGGCTCGCCGCCTTCCGAGTCCCAACGTTGATGTGGAGCTTCGGCGACGACGCGTACGCGCCACCCGCCGCCGTGGATGCGTTCGAGCGTCGCCTCGTCTCTGCGCCGCTCAGCCATGTCCGAATGCACGCCGAGGACGTCGGCTTGCGTCGAATCGGTCACTTCGGCTTCTTCCGGACGCCGATGCAGCCGGCCTGGGACCAGGTCGTCCGCTTCCTCGATGACGCCATCGGCGGGCGGTTCGTGCCGCGTCGACCGCCCCTGACTCCGACTGTGGAGGAGGTCATGGCCGACCTCACCTTCGGCTGGAGCTGAGGTCAGTCGAGCAAGTGCTGCGTGCTCGCACGACGCTCCGGCTGGCATACTTGCGAGCATGGTTCGAGCCGGTCCGGTGCGTCGTGCGCGACTGAGGATCTTCCAGCTTCCGCGGCGCGTGCCGGCGGACGGCGGCGACGCGTTTCGCGCCCCTCTGCTCGCGGTCTCCGGTCGCGCAATTCGGCGCCTCGACGAAGCCGGCGAGCTCCACACTCTCCCGATCGACAGCCATCGCGGAGAGCTTTGGTACACAGACGGGGAACGGCACCTGCGTGCCTGGCTCGACGGGGACCGGCATCTGGGCGTCGAGGTGCGCTCTGGGGAACTCGGCGGTGCGCTCAGGCTCGTCTACATCCCACTCGACAAAGGCGGCAAGCGCGAAGGTCGGCGGCGGTACTTCGGTCGCTGGGAGTACGCGACTCACCGCGCGGTGCTGTCCCCCAAGGGTGCCGGCGTGATCCTCGAAGGCGGGTCGGCATCGTTCGAAGGGCCGCCCGACGAGATCGATGTCGCGCGTGGCGAGGGCGTCTGTCTCGGGCTTCGACTCGTGCCCAACGGGGTGCGGGTCGACGCCGCAGAAGGCGTGGAAGGCGTCGAGGTCGGGGCCATCTTGTCGGAGGTGCGCGTCCCCGAGGTCGAGCGCGGTCCGAAGGTCGAGGTGCACCCGCACGAGGCGGCGATGACCGGCGGACCGGCGCTCGGGTTTCGCGGCTCGTTCGGCGGCCATCGGTTCGCGGGGTTCACGCGCACGCTGTCCGACGGAGGCGGCGATCTGGCGCGGTTTCTCCGTCCCCGTGGAGAACCCTCGTGGGGCGCGGTGAAGGCGCACGCCGCCATGCCGGCGGATCGAGAGGATCACCTGGAACGTGCGCTGCGCGCCGAGATGAAGCCGCTTCACACCGTCGGTCGCACACAGGTCGGCGCGGCCGGCACCATCGCGTTGAGCGACGGGCGCAAATTCCGAGTGAGGGCGGCGAGCATGGAGCGCCTACCAAAGGGTGACTTCGAGCTGATCGTGGCAGCGCTCCTGGAAGTGGACGAGCACGCGCTCGAGCTGCGGTTCTGTGTGCCCAGCGTGGAGGGAGACGAGCCCACTGCGGCGACCGTCTTGAAGAGAGCGGAAGCGCTGCTGGTGGATTTGGTTCCCTGGCGGCCGACGAGCCCTTCTTGAGAACACCGTACGACGAACACAGGGCGACCAACACAAGACGGAAAACAAAACGGCCGGGAGTTTCCTCCCAGCCGTCTCGCCACCGTCTCCGGTGATTTCTGTGAGTCTGCCGACTCGAGGTCAGCGACTCATTTGACCGTCTTCAGACCGCCGAGGACCACTCGTCCTGGAACTCGGTGCTGTTGATCTCGTCGGTGTACGTGATCGTGTGGGGCACCAGCTGAAGGACCTCGTAGGGGGGGCGGTTCGACTCGTCGGCGTCGAACGCGTCCGGCACGAAGGACTCGATCGAGAGGAGGCGAGCCTGCGTGAGCGTGACCGTGAAGCGGTGACGCGTCTCACCCGAATCGGGGTCGTTGTCAAAAATCTTGATCGTGCCGTCGAAGCGCTGGTTCTCCTTCAGACCCTGGTAAAGGAGCGGGGTCGTCTGGTCGATGCGCTTCATGATGCAAACGGGCTGGATGCGACGGTGGCTGGACGCGCGGTGCGCCTGGCCCTCGGTGCTGATCCGGGTTCCCCACTTGACCTCGTAGCACTCCATGTGGTCGGCAGAGACGTCGACGCCACCGATGGTGGCCATGGTTACATCACCATTGAGGGCAGTTCCGTTGATCGTTCCGGCACAGTATGCGTTCAAAGCCATGATTCGTTCTCCTTGTTGTCTGGCGAGGTTCGTTCCCCGCGGTGGAGAAGACGATATCCACGGAATCGGCCGTGTAAACCCCCGTTGTGCAAAAAAAGTCCTCTTGCCCCCGAACGGGGACGTGCGGGCTCACGCGTTCCGGGCCTGGAGGAGGTCGTGCGTGATCCGAGTGAAGACACGCAGGCGGTCGCCCGGCCATGGCTGAAGGCAGGGCCCCGAGACGGCCAGGGCGGGCAGCGGGCCGCTCGAGGGCTGAAACCCTGCGGCGCGCAGACGGTAGTGGATGACCTGCCCCTTCGGATCGGTGAACGCCACGGCGTGTTCGGAGTCGAGCCGCGCGATCGCCACCGTGGTGTGCGGACGAATGGCGATCCGCGCCATCGTCGCGTGAGGCGTGACGGCCCAGGCGGCGCTGACGTGCGCGGCCCGAAGCCCGCCGTTGAGCGCGGGTCCGGCGACGACCACGCCGCCACCGAAATCGAGGGCGGCTGCCGGATGGCCGGCCGATTCCAGGCCGAGCGAACGCCATGGCCCGTCGAGCTCCGCGCCCCAGAGCTTCTGCGTCTGGTCCCGCACGAACATCACCACGACTCCGTCAGCGCGCCGAAGCAGGGCGGGCCGACCCACGGCGCGAAGCGCGCCCGGCAGCGCTGTGTGCTCAACCCATCCGTGCCAGCCGAGGTTGGACTGGCGCCGGGTCTGAACCTTGCCGCGTGCGTCGACCGCGGCGACGACCAGACGGTCCCCGATCCGTGTGGCGGATGGATCCGATGCGAACGTTGGGCCTCCGGTGAGCGGGGTCCAGCCGCGCCAACCCGCCCCGCGCTGCCATCGATGGTAGATGCGCCCGTCGGTGCCGCGGCCGAAGATCTCGTGGCGTCCGTCGGCGTTTCGGGCGACGGCGATCGCGCCTCGGATGGCTTCGTCTTGCTGAACGCGTTCCTGCCCATCGCGCGCGATCTTCCAACGGGCAGACGCACTCGTCCCGTCGACCGGAAGAGAAGACACGTAGCCGTTCGCGTCGCCCGCGTAGAGCCGTCCTTCGAGCAGAACGGGGGCGGAGGCCGCGATGCCGGACGCGCCGAGCGGGGCGCTGGAGCGGTCGGTCGGCAGGGGGGAGCCGACCTGCTTCCACGGAGACACGAGCGGGGTGAGCCCGGTCTGCACGGTCCATGCGTTGGACGATGTCCACGGGGAGTCGCCCGAAAGTGTGCTCCAGGAGGCCTGCCACGCGCTCAGATCGTAGCGCTTCGGGGACGGCCGCATCTGGCTCGGATGCGCGGCTTGCTGTCCCCAATGCAGCGCCGCGACGCCGCCCGACCGACGCGCACTCACCTCCGCGAGGAAGGCGCTCACATAGTCGGCGCCCTCCGCCGCCACCCGCTTTGGATCCCAGCCGCCGAGATCGATGGGGTGCTGAAGCGGGGAGAACTCCACGTGGCAGTAGCGGCCGCTCGCTCCGGTCGGGCCGCGCTGCATGCCGAGCGACGCCGACGTGCCCCGCGTGAAGCGCACGGACAGAAACCCGGCCACGCGCTTGCCCTGCGCGGCGAGCCCGTCCCACCGCGCGAGCAGCGCGTCGAGGAAGCTGAGGTGCGCGTTGCCCGCGGTCGACAGCACCGCCTCGTACGACCAGACCCGCTCCCTGCGCGCGTTGCCGTAGTCGAACACGTCGGGCGCCGGGTGAAAGCCCTGGCTGTCCTGGCGTCCATCGGCCAAGAGGTCGTCGATCTGCGCGCGGTAGGCCGACACGTCGCCCGTCGCGGTCACCAGCAGGATGCGCAGCGCGTCGAGGATGTTGCCGCGTGTTCGTGTCCATTGTGGGGCGGTGCCCGGCGCCTCGAGCCGTGTGACCACCTGGGCGGTCCGCTTGCCGGCCGCGTCCCGGAAGGGATTGAGCAGAACCTCCATGAACGTGTACTTCGCGCCGGGCGAGGTGTGCGAGTGCGCGGCCCCGGGAGGCGTGGGTCCAAACGCCGTGCCTCCGTCCTTCAGCCAGTTGCGGACCACGGCCCAGCTCAGTTTGGTGCTCTGCTCGCTCATCAGCGGCATCGGCCGGACCTCGAGGACGAGCGCGCACACGATCCCCATCACACCCACGCCCACCCGCGCGGCATCGAACAGCCGGTCGTCTCGCACGACGCGTGCGCCTGGGAGCAGGGTCGCAGCCGCGGTGTCGTCGCGGGTGAGCGGCCGCGCCTTCGGCTCGAGCCAGAGCCGCTCCCCGGCCGGGCTCACCAGCGCCAACGCCCGCACGTAGTCGGGCAGCGGAGGCCGATCGAAGTCTGCGCCGTGGGTGCTGGTGCTCATCACCCCCGCGATCGTCTGGCCGGAGCTTGAGCCGGCCGTCACGACAGCGAGCCCCTCGGACCGGAGGGCGGCGAACAGCGTGTGCAGCTCCACCCCCGCCTCCACGTAGCCCACGGGGGCGGTGACCGTAGGATGAAGCGCGTTCGCGAGAAGAGGCGTCGCGGAGGTGCCGAGGATCTGATCGAACGAGGTGACTGAGACGACGTCGTCCTCCGCCTGGAGGAGCGGCGAGAAGCTCCACGCGCTTCCCAGGGGCCGGATCCTGCGGCCTTCGGCGACTGCGCGCCGCACGGCGTTTTCGACCTCGCCCATGCGTCGCGCCAGCTCCTTGGGAGTGGCCGCGGTGGCCCGCGACGCGCGAACCTCACGCCGCGCCCCGATGTGAACGTTGCCAGCCCAGTTGCTCGTCATGTCGCCCCCTCATCCTCACGAGGATCTCATTCGCTGCTGTGCCGCCTCGGTCGGCGCGCTACGGTACCGCGAGAACGCCCCCGGGGCGTGAGGACGTACTACCGTGGAGTGGCTGAAACACGACGACGTGCCGGCGTCGGAGCTGCCTGAGTGGGCGACGGGGGGAGAGACCCTGGACGGCGATCCCTACCGCGTTCGGCTCTTGTCGGAGGGCATCGTGCTCGAGCGCGGCCGCAAGGCGAGCGCGCTCCGGTGGGCCGACATCCTCGTGCCGATCCACCTCGATGGATCGGCGCGCTTTCTTCTCGCGGCCGCACGCCATCCGCCTCAGCCGCCCTGGTTCGACATCGGGGGCGCGGATCGCGATCGCATCGAGGCCGCGGTGCGCGGCCGCCTCGCGGCGCTCGACGAGCGTGGCTACCGGGGTCGTCGCCCCGCCCGCCCGACGGTCGCTCCCGAAGAGATCTTGCATGCCGTCCTGTCTTACGAGGCGGTGGCGGGCGCCGTCGAGATCCCGGCCAAGTCCGGCAACGTATGGCGAACGGCCGGCGTCGGCGGCGTGCTCGGCTCCCTCACCATCGGCTACTACGCGATGCTGATCGGGGGCCCGGTCACGGGACTCGTCGGGGGTCTCGTCGGCTTGGTCGGTGGCGCGGGCATCACGGGCAGCATGGAGGCGGCGCGCAAGTCCCGGATCGGCCGGGTCTTGGTGTTGACGCCCGACGGGTTCGTGGCGGGACTCGACGGTGGCGACACACGCGCCGTGCCGTGGAGCCGGGTGGGGCAGTTTCGAGAGGGCATGTCTCTCGACGGCGCCCCCGCGCTCGAGGTGCTGTCGCCCGACGGCGAGGTCGTCGCTCGCGCGGCGGCTCGATTCTTCGGGGCACCGCTCTCGGTGATCGTCCCCGTCGCGGAGGCCTACCGCGAGCGCGCACGCTGACCGCGGTGGACGTCGGTTGCCCGTTCGGGTGAAACTCTTCGTCGTAGGGGGCCTCGATGCGCGCTTGGACTGTTGCTGTTTGCTGTTCTGTGGTGCTTGCGTGTGGCTGCTCGCTCGTCACGAGCTTCGACCGCGACCGTATCGGTGACAGTGGCGGACTCGACGCCGGCAGCCCACCGGACGCCGGCATGGACGGCGGAGACGCCGAAGACGGCGGGGCGGATGCAGGGCCCGATGCCGGTCCGATCGGCTGCGACCCCTCCGACAACAGCGGCTGCGGGGCCAACCAGCTCTGCTGCGACAGCGACGGAACGCCGGCCTGTCTGGACGCGGACCTGTCGCAGTGTGAGTCGTGTGGCACCGCGTGCGAAGCGACGGCGGCGGACGGGTGTGACGACCTCGGGTGTGCATGCGGAGACGGAGCAGCGTGCAGCGGCGACCGGCCGCTCTGCGTCGGCGGGGCGTGCGCGGAGTGCGAGACGGCCACCGACTGCACCGACCAGCAGTGCATCGCGGGCACGTGCGTGGACTGCAACCCGGCTGACAACTCGGGCTGCGACGGGGCGACCCCGATCTGCAGCAGCGGGAGCACCTGCGAGGCGTGCACGGACTCGCCCGACAACTGCCCGGGTGACATCCTCGTCTGCAGCGGCGACGGGTCGTGTACAGGCTGCCGCCTCTCCGACAACGCCGGCTGCGAGAGCCCCACGACGCCGTTCTGCCGGAACGACGCGGGGACCCGTACGTGCGAAGCGTGCGAGAACGACAGCGAGTGCATGAGCGACTTCGGCCTGCCGCAGTGCCTCGGGGACGGGCGCTGCGCGGCGTGCGATCCGGCGGACGACGCGGAGTGTGCCGGCGCGACGCCCATCTGTCAGGAGGACAGCGGGACGCTCAGCTGTGTGGGCTGCACCATGGACGCGCAGTGCGCGGGCAGCGCCGCGACGCCGGTGTGTGACGAGGCGAGCGGCGCGTGCGTGCCGTGCGACGCAGGCAACGCGGGCGCCTGCACCGCGGCGGGCGACGTCTGCGTGAGCGGAGGCACGACCTGCGTCGACTGCAACACCGACGCCGAGTGCGGCGGCGCCACGCCCGTGTGCAACGGGTCGAATGTCTGTGAAGCCTGCGACGCCAACAGCGACTGCGGTGGTGCATCTCCGGTCTGTGTGGAGAGCGGCGCGCTGAGCGGCAGCTGCGGGGTGTGTGATCCAGACGACGGCGAGGGCTGCGGTGGGTCCACGCCGGTGTGCGCGGGAGCCACGGCGATGTGTGTCGGATGCTCCTCCGACGGCCAGTGCGGCGGGCTCTTCTGCACCGCCGGCGGCTCGTGTGAGGACTGCGACCCTGCGGACGACGACGGCTGCGCCGGCACCACCCCGGTCTGCGATGGGTCGTTCACCTGCCAGCCGTGCACGCCCTCCGACTGTGGCGCGGGGACCGTCTGCGTCGAGAGCGCGACGGCCCAGCAGGGGGCGTGCGGGGAGTGCGACAACGACAACTCCGACTGCGACAACCCCACCCCGCTTTGCAACGCGGCGACCGCGATGTGCGACGCGTGCACCTTGGACACGCAGTGCTCCACCGCCTCCCTGGGTTCGGTGTGCACCGCCGCGGGCGCGTGCGGCGAGTGCGACCCGGCCGACGCCAGCGCATGCGGCGCCCAGGTCTGTAACCCTGCGACGCTGACCTGCCAAGACTGCGTCATGGACGACGACTGTCCGGACAGCGGATTCAGCTGCACTGGCACGATGTGCGTCTGCGGCGGCGGCACCGGCAATCCCTGCACGTGCAGCAGCGGTCCGGCCGTCGAGTGCGCCGACACGGAGACCTGCGACGTCACGGCCGGCACCTGCAGCTAGATGGCCGAGGCGGAAGTCGTGATGCGGATCGACGAGCGCGACCGCGGTGCATCGGCGAGGAGGGACGCGCCGCAGCGCTCCCGCTCCCGCCGCCGAGGCGCCTTGCGACCTCGCCGAGGACATCTAGCGCGGTCGCTGCCGAATCAGGCAAACGCGTCGATCAGAGCCTGGCCGACGGCGCGGGCGCGGAGCGTGATGACGCTGACGTGCCCGTCGTTCAGCCAGCGCGGCTGGGCGCCCCAGTGGCGCGCGATGGCACTGACGTCGCCTGGCAGCACAAAGGCGTCTGAGCGCGTGCCGACGAGCACCGCGCGCTCCGCCTCCCGAGGGGGCGGCAAGGACAGCACGCTCAACGCACCCATCAACTCCCGCAGCCGACCGGCGGCGCCCGGACCGAGCCGATCCCACGCCACATCGGCGCGCAGAGGGCCGTCCACGAAGACCGTGTTGGGCGACGCGCTCGGCGCGATCATCGCGATGCGCACTGGCTCTGGGGAGATCGCCGCGGTCAGCGCCGCCATCTGACCTCCCATGCTGTAGCCAGCGAGTCCGACCCGCGCGTAGCCCGTGTCTCGCGCCCAACCCAACAGCGAGAGGGCTTCTCGCATGATGGCGCGGCCCATCAGGACGAAGTCGCTGACCGTGCGCAGGCCGGTGCCTTCCTGTCCTTCGCGCCGCCGGCTTCCGTAGAGCGGGTTCTCCAGCATGAGGACCGAGACGCCCCGACGGATGGCGCGGCCGTACACCCGCTCTCGCGTGGCCCAGGCGTCGTCGCCCCAGGAGGGAAGCGCGACCGCGAGACCCCGGGAGGGCCCCACCGGCTCCACCAATCGCACCTTCGCCAGGCGGCTCTCGTCAGGCAGGCCACGCTCCGGGCTCTCGAAGAGCCCATCGCGCACCGTCATGCCGCGCCGCGTCTGCGTCTGCTGCCATCGGATCTGACCGGGACGGGCCTTGATCTGCGCCCAGCGGCCGTCGAGCGCCATCTCGAGCTGACGCTCATCGCCCCAGCCGTCCAGGAAGCTCGGCGAGCGCGGGAACAGGGCGAGGTAGAGGTGGTCGAGCCAGCGCATGGGTCCTCTGTCGAATATGACACAGTGAAGTACGGCGGCCGGTCTCGTTTCTGGTGCCGAGGCCACGCCCCATCCCGCAGCCCGGCCCCCTCGAGCCCGGCGCTCCGCCAGAACTCGGTATCACGCTGCCGCTGGGTGCCGTATCATGGCCAGCCGATGGAGGCGGTGGCGACGGATGTCAGGATCTGCGCGCAGTGCCGGTCATCTTTCCGTGATCCCCGTTTGGTCGTGTGCCCACGGGATGGCGGAGAGCTGACCGCCTGGGCTGACGATCCGATGATCGGCCACGTCTTGGGTGGCCGCTACCAGCTGGTGGAGCCGCTGGGACAGGGCGGGATGGGTTCCGTCTACCTCGCGGAGCGGCTCCCCGACGAGCTCGAGGTGGCGGTCAAGATCGTCCGCCCCGAGCACACCGGCAAGCCCACCGTGCAGGAGCGGTTTCTGCGGGAGGTGCGCCACACCCAGAGCATCTCCAGCCCGCACGTGGTGAAGATCTTCGACCAAGGGATGAGCGACGACGGGCGCGCGTTCATGGTGATGGAGCGGCTCGAGGGGGAGAGCCTCACCGAGCGCATGCGGCGCCCCCCGAGCCTGAGGGTCATCGAGGCGCTGCACATCGCGCGGGACGTCGGGCGGGCGCTGCACGCCGCGCACGGAGCGGGGGTCATCCACCGGGACCTCAAGCCGGACAACATCTTCCTCTGCAACGACGGCACCGTGAAGGTCGTCGACTTCGGTATCGCCAAGGCGTTCGTCCAGGACAAGCGCGCCAAGCGCGTGGACGAGCCGTCGCTGACCGAGGCGCACCGCGTGGTGGGCACGCCCGTCTACATGAGCCCCGAGGTCATCACGAAGGAGGGCCTGTCGCCCGCTTCAGACCTCTACGCGCTCGGGGTGATCCTGTACGAGACGATGGCCGGCGAGCCCCCGTTTTACGAGCCCGACGCCGTCGGAACGATGTACCTGCACCTGCACGAAATGCCCAAGCGGCTGCGCGAGGTGGATCCGAACCTCGATATCCCGGGCGCGCTCGAGACGCTGGTGCGGGACCTCCTCGCGAAGAAGCCGGCGGAGCGCCCCTCCGACGCCAACGACGTGGTGCGGCGGCTCAAGGCGCTCATCCGCGTCGAGCGGGACCGCATGACCCGCGTGGCGCCACAGGAGGCGGGTGAGCTGACCAAGGTCTGGAACCCGAACGACAAGAAGCCGCTGCCGCCGATCGCGTCGGACGACGAGGAAGAGGGGAGCCGGCTGCCGTTGCTGCTCGCGGCGGCGCTGGTGGCGTTGTTGCTCGGGTTTGCCGCGACCGCGGGGCTCATCTGGCTGCTCAAGAACTCAGGTGAGCAAGTCCGGCTGCCCGCCGACGCGCCGGCGGCTCCCGCATCCGCCCCCCGCTGACCGACCTCACGGCGCCGCGGGGCGCGTCTCCGGGTTCCGTGTTAGCCCCCACGGCCATGGAGCAACAGGTCGAAGCCAGCCCCACCGCCCTCCCGCTGGTCCGCGAGGGCGCCATCCACAACGTGTCGCCGCTGGACGGAAAGCCGCTGACGCCCGTACGCGTGGCGACCGAAGAAGACGTGGCCAGCGCGATGGAGCGGGCCCGGCGTGCGCAAGCCATCTGGAAGAACCAGCCGCTCAGCGAGCGCATCGCGGCCATGAAGCGGGCCGCCAAGAAGATGCTCGAGCGGCGCGCCGAGATCCTCCAGATCACCAAGCGGGAGGCCGGCAAGCTCGACGTCGACGCGCTGTTCACGGAGGCGCTCGGTCCGCTCGACGCGGTGGGCGGTTGGGCGCGCGTCTGCAAGCGTGGGCTGCGCCGCGACCTCCGGCTCAATCCGATCAACTTCCCCAAGAAGCGTGCGCGCATCGACATGGTCCCGCGCGGCGTGATCGGCATCATCGCGCCGTGGAACTACCCCGTGGCGGGCCTCTATCGCTCGCTCTTTCCGGCCCTGATGAGCGGCAACGCGGTGTTGCTCAAGCCGTCCGAGTACACGCCACGCTCGAGTGCATGGTTCGCTGACATCCTCGCCGAGGAACTCCCCGAGGGCCTCGTCACGGTGCTCCAGGGCGGCGGCAACGTGGGGCAGTGGGTGCTGAACAGCGGGATCGACGCGTGTGTGTTCACCGGCTCGTGCGGCACGGGCAAACGCGTCCGCGTGCAGTGCGCGGAGCTCGGCATTCCGGCCAGCGTCGAGATGGGCGGCAACGACCCGGCGATCGTGCTGGGCGACTGCGACCTCGACCGGACGGTGGCGGGCATCACGCACTGGTCCTTGCACAACGCCGGGCAGGCCTGCGGCGCGGTTGAGCTCGCCTACGTCGACAAGCGCATCGCCGACCGCTTCGTGAAGCGGATCGCGGACGCGTGGCGGCAGATCCGGGTGGGCGACGGCGACTTCGCCGAGGTCGAGGTCAGCCCGCTGACGACCAAAGCGCAGCTCGAGCACGTCAAAGCGCACATCGCCGACGCGGTCGACAAGGGCGCGACCGTCGTGGTCGGCGGCAAGGAGCTCGGCGTCGGGTACTTCCACGAGCCGACGCTGCTCGACCACTGCACTGACAAGATGGACGTCGTGCGAGACGAAACGTTCGGTCCCGTGCTCGCGATCGTGCGGGTCGACGGAGCCGCCGAGGCGATCCGCCGCACCAACGAGAGCCGCTACGGCCTCGGGGCGAGCCTGTGGACCCGGGACCTCGACCGGGCCGAGCGCCTCGCCGAGCGGCTCGAGGTCGGGGTGGTCGACGTGAACAACCACGCCATGACCGGCGCGATCCCGGACCTGCCATGGAGCGGCGTGCGGGACACGGGCTTCGGCATCGCCAACAGCGAGCTCTGCCTGACGACCTTCTGCCGCCCGCGCAGCCTGCTCATCGACGGCAACAGCAACCCCGAGCCGTTCTGGATGCCGTTCGACGCGAGCACCTACGAGCTGGGCGACATCCTCGCGGACGCGCAGATCGCCCGCATCGGTCGCGCTTGGAAGCTCCCCGCGCTGCTCAACAAGCGCATGAAGCGCATCAAGTCGTTCTTCGGGGGGTGAGGGCCACGCCCCTCAGTCTACCGTCGTGCGGCCGATTCGGACGACCACGGGACCCTCGGCGCTCGGAGCCAGGACCACCGTCGCCGACCCTTCCGGCGTTTGGAAGGTGAGTTCGGCGCTGAGTTCTGGGTCCAGCTCGTAGCGGAAGCGCCCGTCGGCGTCGCTGGTGATGACGTCGTGAGGGCTTCCGGTGACCCCCATCATCCCCAGCCAGCGGGCTTGCCCCCGTGCTCCGGCCAGCGGGGCTCCGGACGCGTTGACGACCCGACCCTGGACGGTGCGCGTCGGCAGCATCTCGAGCCCCACGGTCTCCCCTGAGAGCCTGTCGGGGGAGCATCCTGCGAGCGGCGTTCGAAGACCAGGCGCGCAGGCGATGAGACCCGAGTCGGTCTCGCGCACATGCAATCGGAAGCGACCGCGCGCGTCGGTCTCGACAAACCCGCCCGCTTCCGCGACGCGCGGGACGCTTTCGCAGTGCTGTTGCATATGCAAGTAAATGTGAATATCATGGTCGGACTCCCGCAAAGTCCTTCACGCGTCTCGGTCCAAACGCTCGGCCTTGGAGATGCTGACCGAACACGGAACCTGCGGCACTAGACTCACGGTACCCATGACGACCGATGACGCGCGTCCCGCTTCCCCCCCGAGCCTCGTGGACCGACTTGGTGCGCTGGCCAGCAGCCTGTGCGCGGTGCACTGCCTGCTCGTGGCGCTGTTGCCAGCATCGCTTGCGGCGCTCGGCCTCGGCTCCTTGCTCGGCCACGGAGCGGAGTGGGTCTTCGTGGCGCTCTCGATCGGCTTCGCGACGGTGGCGCTCGTCATGGGCTGGCGGCGCCATCGCTCCTTCGCCATCGCCGCCCTGTTGGTGCTCGGGATCGCCGGCCTGTTGGTGTCGAGGGGCTTGGAGATGGGCGCTGAGGGCCATCACGAAGAGCACGCCTTGGAAGAGGCCAGCGCCGCGCACGGGGACGAAGGCCACGCAGATGGGCACGGAGACCACGGCCACGACGGCCACGCTGACGGGCACCTCGTCGGGACCGTCGTGGGTGTCGGGGCGGGCCTGCTGCTGCTCGTGGGCCACCTGCTCAGCCACCGCGCACTCAAGCGGTGTGCGCAGCCCGGCTGTTCAGACGAGACGAATCAGGCGGCGCAGCAGCCGTCGTGAGCGCAGCGACAGGATTGGCAGTCGGCGAAGCTCGTCACACCGCAGTGTCGCTTCATGCGCTCCCGCAGCGCCCGCCTCGCCCGATGCAGTCGAACGGCGGCGTTGTTCGCGGAGATTCCAAGCGCGCTCGCTGCCTCGGAAACGGCGTGCGCCTCGACGTCGACGAGCCGGAGGATCTCTGCCTGGGGCGCCGGCATGCGCTGGAGCTGAGACAGGCCACACGCGCAGGGGCGCATGGATGGTTGCGTCAACGGCTCCGGGGGCGGCGCGTGGCGATCGACCCACTTCGCCTCTCGGGCACGGGCGCGAAGCGCGTCGGTCGCCTTGTTGCGGTAGAGCCGGTAGAGCCAGGCCCGCACGCGAGCGGGGTCCTGCAGCCCGTCCGCGCGCTCGACCGCGTGGACCGCGGCGGCCTGCACGATGTCGTCGACCTCCGAGGCGGGCACCCGCGCCGCGATGAACGCGCGAAGGGCCGCCTCGTGCATGACCAAGGCGGCCGCCACGACGTCTCGGCGCTCACGCGCGCTCTCGTCGGTCGAACGGTTCGCAGCCTTGGGCATGGATTCGAGGTTCAGCCCTTCCTGGCGGCACAACCGCAGGAGGGCGGGCAGGCACAGGAATCGCCGCACGCGCACGTCTCACCGCAGCAGCACTGGCCGTCCTTCGGGGCTTGGCCGGTGCACGAGCAGGACTCGGGGCAGTTCTCACAGGGGCAACGCTTCGCTTCGGTCATGGGGTACTCCTTTGTGGGGTTGCGGCCCGGGGGCCTCGTCCACGCTGACGCTCCTCCACCCCAGAGTATTACAGAGAATCGAAACTAGGGCGCCGGCTGACCTTCCGCGATCCAGTCGTCGAAGCCCTTGAGCAGCGCGCGGTACAGCAGCGTGCCCATGACCCGCGAGCCCGCCGCGGTGAGGTGCCCCAGATCGTCCGTGACGAGCCTCGGACGGGCCGTGTACCAGCGGCGCATCGTGCCGTCGCCGCCCATCGCTTGGTATGTGTCGAAGAAGGCGCATCCCTCGGCGTTGGCCGCCTCGCGCTGGGCCTCGACCATGCGGGGCACGCGGGGCCGAGTGGTGATACGGCCGTTGACCCGCTCCCCCTTGTCGAGGATCGACATGACCATGCAGGCCATGTCCGGGTTGGCGTCCTGGTAGCGGCGCAGGATCCCGCGGTAGTGCGTGACGTACTGGTCCGGCACAAACGCGACCGATTCGCTGACCGCGTCGTTGGCGCCCATCCAGAACACGAGCAGGTCCGGGTCTCGAAGGCGCACCTGCTCAGCGAGGTGGGCGCGGTCGAACAGCCGGAGCACCCGGGTGAACGCGCCGATCAACGCGAGCCCGTCGACGACCACGCCGGGGCCGTCCTCCTCCATGGTCACGCCGTACATGCGGAGCGTCTCGCCGCCCTGATCGCCCTCCGGCGCGGTTGCGCGGATGTGGAGCTCGTGTGCCCCGCTCGGCACGCTGATCTCATGCACGCGGTCTTCGACCTCGGCGCTCGCCGTGTCGATTCGCTCGACGGGGCCGTCGTCGACCTGGGCCAGGAAGGTGCCGCCTTCGGGGTAGGCCTGGTGGAAGATGCGGTACGTCGACACCGAGGTGCCGGGGGCGTCGTCTTCGGTCCCGAACGAGCTCTCGGCGCCGCGGTTTCGGTCGATCGCGAGCACGCCGCCGTAGCCGTAGCGGTCGAGCGGCCCGTCGCTCCGATTGACCACGTAGGTGCGCCAGCGGTCGAACTCCCAGTCCACGTCTTGGTGGCGCTGGAACCGCCACCCCGCGGCCATGGGAACCCACCCCTTCCCACCGTCCCCGAAGCGCCTCTGCAGCAGGCGGCGGAGCTGGCTCGTCATGCGGTCAGCGCCGTTGGTCGAGGTCCCGTAGACGCCCATGCGCGCCAGCACCGGCTGGTCGCGCTCCACGCGCGCGAGCCGCCGGTAGAAGTGCCGCATCGAGTGGTGCGGGTCTTCGATCTCCCGGGTGAGCCCCGCGTACTCCTCGGGGGCGATCCGGCCGATGACCTGGGCCCGGTCGGTGGGCGGACGCTCGGTGGGCTCGGCTTCTCGCGGCGTCACCTCGACGGCGTCCGGGAGCGGCGCGCTCTCCATCAGGGCATCGTCGTCCGCCTCCAGGAGCGGCTGCTGTTGCAGCGCCCCGGCGAGCCCCGCGCCGCCCTGCCGCGGCGTGCCCTGAATCAGGTCTGCGAGCGGCCAGCCGTCTCCCGGGCCGATCACCCGCAGCTCCTCGAGGCCTGGCACCACGTAGGGAATCCACGTGAAGCACGCCACGAACAGCGCGATCGCGGCCGCCCTCCACACCCCTTGGGGGTGGTCGTCCAGGATGTCCGTGGTCTCGGCTTCGATGCTCATGGTCGGGGCGGCGGAAGAGACGCGCTCTCGGCGGCAATGTTCAATGCGCTCGTAACGGCGACGGCCCGCCCTTGCAAACGGCCGCAGTGAGGAACAGCGCCAGCGTGGCGGGGCATTCCATGGCACCGGGGCCTCTGCGCTCAGAACTGGAAGTAGATGAACGGCGCGGCTTGGCCGGCGGCGACCTTCATCAGGATGGCGCCCATCACGAGCACGAAGATGCCCATGGCCCAGACGGGCAGGCGCTCGATGCGGGTCTCGAACGCGAGCACCCAGGACTTCGGGCAGAAGTGGGTCACGCCCATGCCGACGATGACGGCCCAGACCCATGGCCCGATCCGAAGGGAGGCCCAATCGTTGTCGAACATCTGGGCGTAGACCTCGAGCATCGTGTCGAGGTCGGGGGATCGGAAGATGGGCCAGTGCACGACGAAGAAGTGCACACTCAGGAACACGAGCACGGCCCGCTTCCAGCCCCCGCGCGGCGGCCGTGGGTCGAGGCCGCGGTGCTCGCGCCACTGTCGGTAGGCGCGGTTGAAGGTCACGCCGAACGCGTGCCAGAGCCCAAAGATGACGAACGTCCAGCCGGCGCCGTGCCAGACGCCGATGATCAGGAACGACAAGAACAGGTTGGCGTAGGTGCGGGCCGCGGCGCCCCGGCTGCCGCCGAGCGGAATGTAGATGTAGTCCTGCACCCAGCGGGACAGCGTCATGTGCCACTGGCTCCAGAACTCGATGGGCCCGGTGCTGTTGAACGGGCGGTCGAAGTTCTCGGGGAGCTCGAAGCCGAGCAGCCGCGCGCTGCCGCGGGCGATGTCGGTGTAGCCGGAGAAGTCGCCGTAGAGCTGCCAGCTGTAGGCGTAGACGGCGACCCAGACCTCGGCCGAGCTGAAGACGCCGGGGTTGTCGAACACACGGTCGATGAGCTGCACCGCGAGGAAGTCGGCGACGACGATCTTCTTCACCAGCCCGCGCACGATCAGGTAGATGCCCGTCTGCGCGCCGAGCGCACCGAGCCGAGGTGGCCGATCGAACTGCGGGAGGAACTCGCTCGCTCTGACGATGGGGCCGGCGACGAGCTGAGGAAAGAACGCCACGTAGGTCGCGAACTCGAGCAGGTTTCGCGCGGGCTCGAGGCGCCCGCGGTAGATGTCGATCGTGTAGCTGAGCGTCTGGAAGGTGTAGAACGAGATGCCCACCGGCAGGATCAGATGGAGCAGCGGCGGGTCCCACGTGACGCCAAAGAGGCCGACCGTCTGCGACGCCGCGACGAGGCCGAAGTCGTAGTACTTGAAGAGCCCCAGCAGGCCGAGGTTGGCCACCAAGCTCACGACCAAGAGCAGCTTCCGTTGGGACTTGCCTTTGGCCTTGAAGATCGCCTTGCCGACCCCGAAGTCGAGCAGCGTGGACGCGACGATCAGGGCCAAGAAGACCGAGTTCCACGACATGTAGAACAGGTACGAGGCGATGAGCAGCAGGCCCGTCCGGGTGCGCTCGAGCCCGCGAATGCGGCCGTCGTCTCCCTTCGCGATCGCGCGGGCGAGAGGGCTGGTCGACGGCTCGAGCGCCCAGAACAGCACGAACACCAAGACCAGGAAGACGATGTAGTCGAAGCTGTTGAAGAGCATCGCGCGACGGGGTCAGGGGAGCCGAGCCGACGTGGGCGGCGCTCGGACCCATGGCAAGGGAGCCCGGACACGTCAACCGATCGGGGCTCGGCGTGCTCCGAGACGCCTGCGAGGCAGAGCGCTCTTCCCCTCCGCGCCGATTCCTCGTCAGCGGCCCAGGTCGAAGCCGTAGTGGATGCGCATGAAGTCCTGGATCACACTCGTGAAGTCGCGCGCGAATGCCTCTCGGGTTTCGGCGCCCGAGTTGATGTAGGCGAAGTGGATCTCCATCTGCGAGCCGTCGATCACGCCGCCATCCCGCGAGCCATGACGCCGGACGTTGTACCCGCCCGTGAAGTAGTCGCTCTCGCCCGCGTTGGGGGACGCGTCGCTCGGCACGGCCAGGACGGCGCGCGCTTCCAGGAGTCCGCCGAGGCTCTGTTCTCCCCGCACCAGCTGTTCGAACGAGATGTCGACGCGCTCCGCGAGCGTGCGGTAGGTGCTCATGGGCGCGAGGGCTTCGAACGCGGGCCCTTCGAGGGCGAGGCTCTCCTTGCTGAGGGCAATGCCGACCTCCACCCAACGTGGTTCGCCACCGTTGGTGTGCATGTCGAAGTAGTGCCCCCTCCCGCACGCGGCCGTGACCCATGCTTCGGCATCTTCGATGAAGCCGTGGAAATCCTCGAAGGCCTGCATCGCGGACGGAACGTCGGCATTCGGGGTCGCGTCGGCGCGGTTGAGGTTGAGGCGGTCGCGTCGCACATGATTTACGATCACGTGGGGGATGTGCCCGGTGCGCGCGCGGAACGCCTCCATCACCAGGCGCGTGGTCGTCAGGCTCTGTGCATCCATGGCCAGCGAGTCGGGATCCCGCACCAGCTCGTCGGGTTCGAGCTCCCCCCCGTGCGGGGCGCTGAGTACGATGGGAAGATCACCAGGGATGTACTCGATGTAGTCGTTGTCCCCGAAGACGGAGACGCCGAGCTCGTAGACATAGTCGGCCGGTGGCGCCATGGGGCAGGGCGGACGCGGCCCCCCGTCCATGGCGCTCGCGTCCTCCGGTGCGCGCGCGTCTCGAGGCGCCGCCGCGTCGGCAGGGGCCGTCGCGTCCAAGCTGGCCTCCGGCACGCCCCCCTCCGGCGGATGGGAGGCGGACGAGCATGCGCATGCGAGGACGGCGATCAGCGAGACCCGGTTCATGTTTCCAGCGAGCGTATCAGTCAGCGAATGGTGTCGTTGCGGCCGGGCCCCTCGAGCCAAGGGGAGCCGCTGGTTCGTGATGCTGTCTCGCCGACGCTGGCGTGTGTCGCGCGACGTGCGTGGACCTCATGTGCGGCTCGCTCGTACGTTCCTGCGAGAGCGGCGTTGACGCGGGCAGGCATCCGCGTTGTGATCGAGCCCGCCGCGTCCTCGGGCGCGACGCCGGCCCAGGGCGGGAGACGCAGTGGACAAGCAACACGAGAACACGGTCGCGCTCGCAAACGCGATCCGCGGGCCGGTCGAAGCCGGTGATCTCGAGGCCGCGCTCAGCGCCGCCCGCACCCAGCACCAGCGCGGGCGCGACGAGTACGCCGCGCGTGTCGTCGAGGCGCTCGAGCTGCTGATGAGCCAGGTCTGGATGGGGGCCGACGACGACACCCACGAGGGGATTGGCGAGGCGGCGGCCCATCTCCAGGCAGGTGAAGTGGCGGCGGCTCGTGAGGCCTACCAAAAGGCCGTCTCGGACCGTCCCGGTGACGAGCGACTCGGACGACTGGCCCATCGAGCAGCCGTGTTGATCGCCGCGCTGCAGGGGGCGCCCCTCCCCGAGGTACGCGAGGTCTCGCGTCCCGGAGTGGACGTTCCCAGCGTGGCCCAGGCGCTCGCATCGGAGGAAGTCAGCGTCGAGGTGATCATCGAAGAGGGCACCTTTGGGTTCGACGACGAGACCCGCGCGGAGCCGGAAGGCTTCGTCAACGAGTCGACCCGCCATCTCGAAGTCGGGGACTACGAGATCCTGGAAGAGACCACCCCACCCAAGAAAGCGCCCCCGGCGTCGACCCCGCCCGCGCCTCCCGTGGCCGCGCCCGCGCCTCCGGCGGCTGCGCCCGCGCCTCCTGTGGCTGCCCCAGCGCCTCCTGTGGCTGCGCCCGCGCCTCCTGTGGCTGCGCCCGCGCCTCCTGTGGCTGCCCCAGCGCCTCCTGTGGCTGCCCCAGCGCCTCCTGTGGCCGCTCCAGCGCCTCCTGTGGCTGCGCCCGCGCCTC
>JBGCFC010000017.1:0-78749 GCA_045106715.1 Sandaracinaceae bacterium | reverse complement strand
GCGCCGAGCGAGCGGCGCATCCTCAGGAAGCCCTGAGAGAACAGCAGCGAGCGGTAGGCGCCCAAGCGGTTGGTCGCGACAGCGGTTGCGCGGCAGCTCCCTGCGAGCAGCATTTGGAGGCGGAGCAACGCCGCGTCGCGCGTCCTTCAGGGCGGCCCCCGGGCGGGCCTAACCGAGCACTGGATTGCCTCCGCCGGCTTGACGAGGGGCCCTGCTCGGCCGCATAGACGCCGACTCGATGCGCTTCAACGACGTGGTCATCGCCTCGCTGGTCGGCGTGGAGGCACCTCAACGGGTGACCACCAAAGAGCTCGAGTCGCGGCTCGCCGACAATCTGGGCCGTTTGGGGCTCCTGCCCGGCACCCTCGAGGCGCTCAGCGGCATCGTCGCCCGGCGCTTCTGGGACGAAGTCACGCAGCCGAGCGACGCCGCGACGAAGGCCGCGCGGCAGGCCCTCGAAAAGGCGGGGGTGGCCCCCGGTCAGATCGGCGTGTTGATCAACACCTCGGTCTGCCGGGACTACATCGAGCCGTCCACGGCGAGCCTCGTGCATGGCCACCTGCAGCTGCCTCCCGAGTGCCTGAACTTCGACCTGAGCAACGCGTGCCTCGGCTTCCTCAACGGGATGCAGCTCGTCGCCCAGATGATCGAGCGCGGCCAGTGCGACTACGGCCTCGTCGTGGACGGCGAGAGCTCCCGCTACGTGGTCAACCGCACCCTGGAGCGCCTCGCCGCCCCGGGCGCCAACCCCCAGATGCTCCGCAGCAACATCGCGACGCTGACACTCGGCTCGGGCTCGGCCGCGGCGGTGATCACGCGACGCTCCCTGGCGCCCGAAGGGCACCGGTTTGTCGGCATGGTCAGCCTCGCCGCGTCCCAGCACAACCACCTGTGCCGCGGCCAGAACGACTGGATGCACACCGACGCCCGCGGTCTGCTCGACGCCGGCCTCGAGCTCGCCGACCGCACCTGGGGAAAGGCCGTCGAGGAGCTCGGCTGGAGCCGCGACGCCCTCGATCACGCCGTCATTCACCAGGTCAGCAAGGTGCACACAGAGCAGTTCGCGGAGGCCCTCGCCATGGACGTCGAGCGCGTCCCGGTGATCTATCCGGAGCACGGCAACGTCGGGCCCGCGTCGGTCCCCATGACGGCTGCGTCTGCGGCGGCCTCGGGCCGCATCAAGGTAGGCGACCGGGTGGGCCTCATGGGCATCGGCAGTGGTCTCAACTGCGCGATGGCGGAGATCGTCTGGTGAGGCCGATCCCGAAGCACCTCTACCCGTTCGAGCGCCACTACGCGTCCATCGGCGGGCACGCGATGCACTACCTCGACGAGGGCCAGGGCAAGCCCGTGGTCATGGTGCACGGCAACCCCACCTGGTCGTTCTACTACCGCGACCTCGTCAAGACGCTCTCGGGCGAGCGCCGCTGCATCGTGCCGGACCACATCGGCATGGGCTTGAGCGACAAGCCAGACGATCGGCAGTACCCGTACACGCTCGCGCGGCGGGTCGACGACCTCGACACCCTCTTGGCGAAGCTCGGCGTGAACGAGGACGTCACGCTGGTCGTGCACGACTGGGGCGGGATGATCGGCATGGCCTGGGCCACGCGTCACCCCGAGAAGATCGAGCGCCTCGTTGTGCTGAACACCGCGGCGTTCCCGCTGCCGTCCGCGCGCCCCTTCCACTGGCCGCTCCGGTTCACGCGCACGCCTCTCGGCGGCCTGCTCGTCCGCCGGATGAACGCGTTCGCGGAGGTCGCCGCGCGCACGTGCGTCACGCGTCGGCCGCTCTCAGCCGAGGTCCGCGACGCGTACACCGCGCCGTACGACAGCTACGAGAACCGCATCGCCACGCTGCGGTTCGTGCAAGACATCCCCCTGTCCCCGTCGGACCCGGGCTACGACATCGTGGCCGAGACCGCGCGCGGGCTCGAGGCGTTCCAGTCGACACCGACCCAGATCTTCTGGGGCGACAAGGACTTCGTGTTCGACGCCCCGTTCCTGCACGAGTGGGAGCGCCGCCTGCCGCACGCCGAGGTGACGCGCTTCGCCGACTGCGGGCACTACGTGCTGGAAGACGCGGCCGACGAGATCCTTCCCGCCGTGCAGGCGTTCGTCCGCGGCTGAGCCGCTCCCGCACCGGCGTTCAATGAACGTGCTGGACCGCGAGCCAGCCGACGATCGGAGAAGCGAGGCAGGCGGCCAACACCCACGGCCACGGGGACCGTCCGCGCGCGCGCTCCAGCACCACCGGGAGCCAGAGCCAGCCGAACTGGAACGCCGTCGCCGTGCCGAGCAGCGCGGTCGTATCGCGCCAGGGCGCGCCCGTGGCCGCCGCAGCCAAGAACCCGGCCGGCCCGCCCCAGAGGCCGCCGAGGCCGACGCCGGCCGCGATGAGCACCAGGACGGGAATGCGGCGCACGTGGCGATGCAGGAGACGGGGAATGGCCGCCCCGATCCCGGCGCCGACCAGCGACGTGAGCGCGAGCGCCGCGGCGAGCGTCGGCGCGGGGATCGACGCGACGAGACCGAGTCCCAGCGTGGTGAGCGCGCCCACCATCGAAAGCTCCACCGCCCAGTCTTCGGCTCGGCCGAGCGGTGCGTGATGGGCGATGGGGGTCGGGGCGGGATCGGAAGCACGGACGAGCTGCGACATGGAGGACTCCTTCGTTGGCTTCCTCCTCGTTCCGCAAGCCTCGTGCCGTGCGCTCCTGAAGTCGAACGAGCCGATCTGGCGCGCCGCTCGGCGACAAGATGGCGAGCCCGGTCGGCGCCGCGTGACAGCCGGGCAATCGCTTTGAAACCGCGGCGCGGAATCGATGGGGCCCTCGCGTGTGTGTAATGTGCAAGGGAGGCCGCCCCATGATCGTCATCGTCCTCTACATCGGCATCGCCGTGTTCTGCGTGGTCGCGCTCGCATCGCTGGTCGGCTTCTTCGCCTATCGCTCGCGGGACCGCTGGCTCGTCGAAGGCAAAACGGTCGACGCCGGCGTCGGCGCGTTTCGCCAAGGCCCCACGCAGGGACAGCCCGAGGTCCAACATCGCCGATGGCTGATGGTCCCCGTTGCCATCGCCAACATCCTGTTGGCCATCGCGACGACCTTCTTCCTCTGCCCGTCCGGGATTCTCGGTGCGCTCGTCATGATGAGCGAATCGCACTCGGCCGAGGTCTTCTGGGCCGTCATCGGGTTGGCCGCCCTCGACGGACTTCCGCTCTCGATCATGCTGGTGGCCGCCAGCATTCAGCTCGCCCGCCGGAGCCGGACGGTCGTGCCGGTGGCGCTCGTCGCCGGGTTCTGGGGTGTGGTGCATCACGGCGCGCTGATCGCCATGGGCGGCGTTCAGCTCCTGGTGATCGACTCCCGACGCCAAGAGGACATCGTGCTCACGGCCATCGCGCTCGCGTCGGTCGGCTTGATCCCCTGCATCGCGACGATCGTGGCCGGCATCGTCGCCGCACGGGACGGCAAAACGCTGAGCTTGAACGAGACCGGCTGACCACAGGCGGTTCGCGAGGCGCGCCCCCGCTGCTATGACGGCGCGGATGCCGGACGAGCCCACGGTCAACATCGCAGCCCACCTGAAGACGATGGCGGAGGCGCGGCCGTTCGCGCCCGCGATCTTCTTCCCAGACGGACGCGATCGTGCGGGCCGAGTCCGCTACACGCACTACACCTACCGCCAGCTGGACGTCGCCTCGGACTGCATCGCGCGCGGCCTGCCGCTCGTCGGGGTGCCGCGAGGCACACGCGTAGCGCTCATGGTGCGGCCGAGCCTGGAGCTGTTCGCGCTCGTCTTCGGGCTGTTCAAGGCGGGTGTGGTGCCGGTGATGATCGACCCCGGCATCGGCCTCAAGAACATGAAGGCGTGCCTCGCGAAGGCACGCCCCGAGGCGTTCATCGGCATCCCGACCGCGCAGCTGGCCCGCCTGATCCTGCGCTGGGCGCGTGGGAGCGTGAGGACCGTCATCACCGTGGGGTCGCGCGGGCCGTTCGGCGGCCAGACGTTGGCCGAGGTGATGGCCGCGGGGCAGGCCGGGGGCGACGCGCTCGCCGCCACGCATGCGGATGAGGTTGCCGCCATCCTGTTCACGAGCGGCAGCACAGGACCGCCCAAGGGCGCCGTCTACACGCACGGCAACTTCGCCGCGCAGGTCGAGGCGATCCGCGCGATGTACACGATCGAGCCGGGGGAGATCGATCTGCCGACCTTTCCCCTCTTCGCGCTGTTCGACCCGGCGCTCGGCATGACGACCGTGGTGCCCGACATGGATCCCACCCGGCCCGCCGACGCCGACCCGGTCAAGATCATCGAAGCGATCGAGGACTTCGGCGTGACCAACATGTTCGGCTCGCCCGCGCTGCTGAACACGCTCGGGCGGCACGGCGAGGAGCACGGGACGCGGCTCCCCTCGCTGAGGCGGGTCATCAGCGCCGGCGCGCCCGTTCCGGTGCACGTGCTGCGACGCGTGCGCGCCATGCTGCCGGACGACGGTGAGGTCGTGACCCCGTACGGCGCGACCGAGTGCCTCCCGGTTGCCTCGGTGGAGAGCCGCGAGGTGCTGGGGGAGACCGCGAACAAGACCGCCGCGGGCAGCGGAGTCTGTGTCGGGCGCCCCGTTCCGGAAGCCGACGTCGTCGTCATCGCCATCACCGATGAGCCCATCGCGACGATGGAAGACGCGACACCCGTGGCGGCGGGAGAGATCGGCGAGATCACGGTTCGCGGGGCACAGGCCACAGCACGCTACTTCGATGCCGAGGCCCAGACCCGCGCCGCGAAGATCGACGACGACGGGCGAGTCCGCCATCGAATGGGCGACGTCGGCTACCTCGACGCGGCCGGCCGGCTCTGGTTCTGCGGCCGTAAGTCCCAGCGCGTTCGACACGCGGGGGAGACGTGGTTCACCGGCGTTTGCGAGGGCGTGTTCAACGCGCATCCGGACGTCTTCCGCACCGCGCTGGTCAGCGTGCCCGGCCGCGGCCCGGTCGTGTGCGTCGAGGTCGAGAGCTCCGAACGCGTGCACGGGGAGGCCATCGTCGCCGAGCTCCGAGAGCTCGCGCCCACAGTCGACGCGACCCGTTCCCTCGACACCTTCCTCGTCCATCCCGGCTTCCCCGTCGACATTCGCCACAACGCCAAGATCAAACGCGAGCAGCTGGCGGCATGGGCGGCCAAGGAGCTCAGCTGATGCGCGTGCTCGTCACCGGCGGGGGGGGATTCGTCGGGGGCGCCACCGTGGAGCGGCTGGTCGCCCAGGGCCATGAGGTGCGCAGCTTCAGCCGTGGGCACTACCCAGCACTCGAGGCGCTGGGCGTCGAGCACGTGGCCGGCGACCTCGGCGACGCGGCCGCCGTAAGAGCTGCATGCATCGACTGCGACGCGGTCGTTCACACCGCCGCCAAGGCAGGTGTCTGGGGCGACCCCGCGGCCTACCGCCGCGCCAACCTCGTGGGGACCCGCAACGTGCTCGCCGCCTGCCGGACGGAGTCCGTCAGCCGGCTGGTCTACACGAGCACCCCGAGCGTCGTGCACGCGGGCGGGGACATCGAAGGCAAGCGGGCCGACGAGCTGCCCTACACCCGCCATCCGCAGACGGCGTACCAAGCGACGAAGACGCGCGCGGAGCAGGAGGTGCTCGCCGCCAACTCCGCCGAGCTCGCCGTCGTGGCGCTCCGACCGCACCTCGTCTGGGGTCCGGGCGACCCCCACTTGGTCCCGCGCGTGCTCGAACGCGGCAAGCACGGACGCATCGCCCTGCCAGGCGGGGGCGAAAAGCGCGTCGACACCGTCTACATCGACAACGCCGCCGACGCGCACGTCGCGGCGCTCGACAGGCTCACGCCGGGAGCCGACTGCGCGGGGCGCGCGTACTTCGTCACCAACGACGAGCCGCGTCCGCTCCGCGAGATCATCCTGGCCATCCTCTCGGCCGGCGGCATCGACGCGCGGGTCGTGGCGATTCCCACCCCACTCGCCAAGGCCGCCGGCGCGCTGCTGGAGTCCGGGTTCCGGCGGGCGCAGCTCGAGCGGGAGCCGCCGCTGACCCGGTTCGTCGCCGAGCAGATGTCCACCGCGCACTGGTTCGACATCGAGGACACCAAGCGCGACCTCGCCTGGACGCCGACCGTGAGCATCGACGAAGGCATGCGGCGCTTGCGCGAGAGTCTGAGCGCGGGTTGACCACGCGGCCCCCGAGCCGCTTCGGGAGCGACCCGACGAAACCGCGCCGCATCCCCGCCCGTCGAGGCGCCGGAACTGGGTTTGCAGCAAGCGGCTACGCCGAAGAGGCGGTGACGTCGGCTTCTTCCCAGCCGCGCAGTTGCCGCTCGAGCTCTGCGATGTTCTCCTTGTTCTCGTTCCGCCGAACCCCGATGAGGTAGTAGGCGGTGACCACGAGGCTCGGCACACAAAGGACCGTGTAGAAGGCCGGGACCGGGCCCCAGATCCAATAGATCGGCGCCACGAGAACGATGCTCAGGCCCAAGTAGGGAACCTGCTTCCACTCGCGCGCGAGCTTCTCGCGCTCCTCGCGGAGACGCGCCACTTCTACTTCCACCAGGCCTCGCCGCTCGACTCCCACCCCCGCGATATGCGGGCACAGCCCCGCTCGGTCAAGACCGCCCGTGGTACCGTCGCGTGGGCGATGGCCGGCGAACGAGCAATCACACTCGAGGGGCGGCAACTGGGCCGGCACCGGCTCCGGCATCGACTGGCCGACGGAGGCATGTCCACGATCTACCTGGCCGAGACGGTCGGGGAGCTCAGCTTCTCTCGCTGGGTGGCCATCAAGGTGATCCGCGCCGACGCGGAAGCCGACGAGGCGTTTGTCACCATGCTCGGCGACGAAGCCCGCCTGCTGGCGCAGATCCACCATCCCAACGTGTGCTCGGCCATCGACTTGGGCTCGGACGGCGCCCTCCACTACCTGGTCATGGAATACCTGCACGGCCAGTCGCTGGCCGCCGCCGCGCGACGCTCCTGGAAGGAGGACCGCTCCTTCCCCGCCTGGTTGGTGGCTCGCGTGGTCGCGGACGCGGCCTTTGGGCTTCACGCCGCCCACCAGCTGACCGACGCCGATGGCTACTCGATGGAAGTCGTACACCGCGACGTCTCCCCCGAGAACATCCTCATCAGCTACGACGGCCCCTCGAAGGTCGTCGACTTTGGCATCGTCTCGGGTCGCGGTCGGGAGACCAAGACACAGCTGGGAACCGTCAAGGGCAAGCTGTCTCACATGTCTCCCGAGCAGCTCCTCGGCGGGGAGATGGATCGGCGGGCCGACGTCTGGTCGCTGGGCGTGGTGCTCTGGGAGTGCACGCTGGGTCGCCGGTTGTTCCGCGCGAAGGCCCCGGGGGAGACGATCGCGAAGGTCGCGAACATGACCATCCCCCGGCCTTCGGAGATCGCCCCGAAATACCCACCGGCGCTCGAGGCGGTGGTGATGGGAGCGCTGACCCGCGATGTGGAGCGGAGGACCCCGGACGCCGCGACCCTCGCCCGCGATCTCGAGAAGTACCTCTACTCACTGGGCCCGCCTGCGGGTCACGCACAGGTGGCGCGCTGGATGCGGCGCGTGTTCAGCGACCGGCTCATCGTCCGCGAGGCACTGATGCAGTCGCCCCAGGACCTGGGCTCGCTCGAGCCGGAGCCGATGGCCGACGAGGGCGAGGCCTCCAGCAGCCAGCTCCTCTCGAGCTCCACGATCGGCAGCCCGTCATTCGCGCCCCCACCGCGCACCGAGATCGGAGAACTCTCGAGCACGCTGCCCGCTCCGGCCGCACCGGACACGCCTTCCGACATCGACGACGCCGACGAGTCTGCCGCCGAGAACCTGGCGCTTCGCGCGCAGCTGCGATTCCGAGGGGTGCTGGTTACGCTGCTGTGTGTCGTCGCGCTCGCGCTGGCCGCGGTCGTCGGGTACCTGCTGAACCAGCCCTGACGAGGATCGTCCGCCCGAACGGGAAGTCGCCTTCAGCAGTAGACCGGAGCGCGCCTTTGCCGCATCCTTGGCGCCCATGGAAGCCAAGGACCGCATCCTCTACGTGCAGATCCTCGCCCAGATGCTGATCGCGGATGGGGTGCTCTCAGACGAGGAGCGCACGCACCTCGACGCGGTGATGGACTCCCTGTCCATGCCGGACAAGGAGCGCCGCGACGCGCTGTCAGGCGTGAGCATCGACAGCGCCGTCGAGGACCGCGTGGCCCAGCTGGGCGATGGCGCGAAGAAGCAGCTCCTGGCCGAGGTAAAGAAGGCGATGCGCCCCGAGGGCGAGATCACGAACTCCGAGGCGTACTTCCTCGAGCGTGTAAAGAAGCTCCTGGCTTGAGCCGTCACCCGGCGCTGCGTCGGCGTGGCCCCATGTACGCCTTCGTATTCGTCGGGGCGTTGCTCCTCTTCGGGCTCGAGCCCCTCGTCGGGCGGCTGCTGCTGCCGCGCTTCGGAGGGGGCTTCCACGTCTGGACGACGACGCTGATGTTCTTCCAGGGCGCGCTCGTCCTGGCCTACGCGTACGCACACCTCGCCGCTGCCCGCGCCGGGGCCTGGCACCTCCTGCTCGTCGCCCTCCCTCTCGTGTTCCTGCCGCCGTCCATCGGAGACGCCGCGGCCACCAGCGCCGAACTCTCCGCCATCCTCCTCTTGTTGATCCGGCACGTGCTCGTGCCCTTCTCCGTCTTGGCGACGACGGCAGTGGTGGCGCAGCGTTGGTGGGCGAGCCGCAATGAAGCGCCCTATTCGCTCTACGCCGTGAGCAACCTCGGCTCGCTCGGCGCGCTCGTCCTGTACGCGCTCGTCATCGAGCCGTCGCTCGGCCTCGAGGCGCAGCGGTGGGGCTGGGCCGCCGGCTACGTGCTCTACATGGGCCTCGCTGTCCTGGCCTACCGCTCGGTTCGCCCGACGCGCCCCGCCCCAAACGCAACCACCGACCCCCCTCCACCGGCCACGAGCCAACTGTATTGGTGTCTGCTCAGCGCCGCTCCCTCCGCGTTCCTGATGGCCGTCACCAACCTGATCGCCCTGGACGCCGGCAACGTGCCGCTCGTCTGGATCGTCCCGCTCGTGCTCTACCTCGCGAGCTTCGTCATCGCGTTCGGTGAGCCAGCCGACGGCGAGACGTCCCGCGTACCGCGCACCGTACGACGCCTCTGGCCTCACATCGCGGCGACCGGCCTTTTCTTCTTCACGGGGGGCGACGCCGGTGGCGGCTGGCTCGACGTCGCGGTTCATCTGGTCGTGCTGGCGTTCATCGCGCTCGCGGCGCACGGCGAACTCCACCGCGTGCGGCCCGCGCCGGCGCACCTCACCCGCTACTACCTCGTGATGGCGTTGGGCGGCTGGCTTGGGGGCGCCTTCGTCGCGCTCGTGGCGCCGACCGCGTTCGACGGCCTCTGGGAGTACCCGGCCGCCCTTGGCCTGTTGGTCGTCACCATGGCGGTCGGGCGCCGGGTGGAGCTGCGGTCCTGGTTGGGCACCGCGCCCAAGATGGCCCTTCTCGTCTCGCTCGGCTTGGTCGTCGTGATCGTCGGCAAGGTGGCGCTCGCCCACCGAGACGCGGACCCGCGACAGACCCTCGCGGTGGAGCGAAGCTTCTACGGCCTCTACCGCGTCACGCGCGCCCCGGATGGCGTCACCGACTTGGTCAGCGGCAACACCCGACACGGTCGGCAACGCGTGGGCGACCTCACTCCGCTCAGCTACTACCACCCGGCCGGCCCGCTCGGCGACGTCATGGCGCGGCTCCCCGCGCCCCGTCGCGCCGGCGTGGTGGGCCTCGGCGTGGGCGCGGCCGCCGGGCATTTCGCCGGAGGAGACCGCGTCGAGTTCTTCGAAATCGACCCCGTCGTCGAGCGCCTCGCGCGCGCGCACTTTTCCTACCTGTCGGGCACCGCGGCCGAGGTCGAGGTTCACGTCGGAGACGCGCGCGTCGCCCTCGAGTCGTCCCGCGCCACGTTCGACCTGCTCTTCATCGACGCCTTCGCCGGTGACGCCATCCCCACGCACCTGCTCACGCTCGAGGCGCTCCGGCTGTACCTGGACCGCACCCCCAACGGCGTCGTGCTCCTCCACGTGTCGAACCGCTACTACGAGCTTGGCCCCGTGCTCGCCCGGGCCGCCGTGCACCTCGGTGTCTCCGGCGCACAGGTGTCACGCGATCACGGACTCGAGGAGGACCAGGACGCGGCCCGCTGCGTCGTGCTCTCGAACGATCCCTCCTGGGCCGCTCGCCTGATCGAAGAAGCCGGCTGGACCCCTCTCTCGGAGCAGCCGGCGCTTCGAGGCGAGGCCTGGACCGACGATCACGCCGACCTCTTCGACGCGGTCCGGTGGGTCGCGTTCTGACGGTGTGACGCTACGGGGCGTTCGCGCTCAGCGCGTCGCGCCCGTGCCACTCGTGATCGATGTCGCGCATGAGGAGCGCGTTGTCGAACGCAACGGAGCCCGCCGGAAAAGAGCGCTCGTCTTCGAAGTAGCTGGACGTCACCTCATGAGCCGTCAGCGGAGCGACGGACCACGTCTTCGTACGCAGCTCGAGGCCATCGAACCGTCCGTCGGTGCGTGTGCACGAGTACCCGAGCGATCCCTGTTCGAAGAACGCCGAAACCTCCGCGATCGACTCGAACACGGACTCCCGAGGCAGGCGATCCGTCCTCGAGCCGACAAACGACACGTGCGTGGCGTCGTCCTGCGACACCATGGACACCGAGTAGTCGTCGCCGCGCTCGTCGACCGCGAATCGCGCGTGGTGCTGCACCCCTGGAAACAGCCGTCCACCCACCACGGCGTTGGCCCACGACGACGTGTCCCGGCGCGGAACGAAGACGCCTTCGCGAACGACGGCTCCTTCGTCCCACTCCACGGCGATGCGGTGCGCCGCGTTCTCGGACGACAACCCGAACGGCACGGGCGACCAGCGCGGTCGGACCGCGCGCAAACGGATGAGGCAGATCCCTCCGACGGAGAACCCTCGCACCGTCTTGGGCCGAAAGGGCGGCGGCAGAGCCTTCGCCATCACGACGGGATCCACCCGAAAATTTGCGAGGATCCGGCGTTCGATCACACCGCGAATGACGGGGATGCGCATGCGGGTCTCAGGACGCCCGCACCGTTCCGGCCGCCTCGTTGGCGAGGCTCACCTGCTCGTTGAGCGTCAGGTAGTCCCACACGTAGCCGACGCCGAACAGCCCGGCCGTGCAGAGCCACAGAAGGCCCGTCGCCCACTTGCCGAGGTACATCCGGTGAAGGCCAAACACCCCCAGGAACGTCTGCAGCACCCAGGCGAAGTCGTAGTCGAACGGCCCGTCGTAGTACTGGCGGTGCGCCGTCCGGTTCAGTACGGGCATCAAGAACAGGTCGAGCACCCAGCCCACGCCCAAGAGCCCGAGCGTGAAGAACCAGATCGTCCCCGTCACCCGCTTGCCGTAGTAGAAGCGGTGCGCCCCGAGGAAGCCGAAGAACCACAGGGCATAGCCCATCAAGAGGGAGTGACTGGAGTCGCTCTTCGGGCGGGTCGTGGTGCGGGTCATGCTCTCTCTACGCGTGAGGTCGGTTCCAGATTTCACGGGTTCGACCCGTGTCGTCGCAATGGCTTGGCTGAGAGCAATCTAGCCACGATTCACGCGTGTGCATGGTTGGGCGGTTCACCCGAGGCTTCGCATCAGGGGCGCTCGATGTCGTAGCGAAGCTCGTAGTCGCCGCAGGTCAGAGTCTGAGCGCGCCGGTCGTCCCGGAACGCATCGAGAGGTGGCGTGAGCAAACACTCGCGCATGAGCTGTCGGCCGGTCGTGTCCTGATCGAAGAACCGGACCGTGATGCCGTCCCGGAGGTCGGCGATCCTCACCCCGCTGGGCCCGAACAGGGTGTCGAGGAACAGGGGAGTGATGTCGTTGTCCTCCACGTCGGTGAGGTCTTGGGCCACATCGAAGGCGCACCGGTCAGGACGCGGGCAAGACTCGGCACCGACCCCCAAGAACACGACGGGATCGGGCAGACCGCCGAAGAAGTCCCAGGTGTCTGCGCCGTTTCGCAGGGGCACGGTGGCCGCGATGACCCTCACCAGGAAGCGCTCGTCGGGCGCAGGATCGAACTCGCAGCTCCCCGCCCCTCCACAGGTCCCGCCGAAGGCGGCACAGTCTTCACAGGCCCCACCCGAGGCACCGCAGGCCTCGCTCGCAGTGCCGGCGAGGCACTCCCCGCCAGGCAGGCAGCACCCGTCGGGACAGTCACACTCCGTGCTCACCGAACAGAAACTGTCGTCGCCGAAGAGGAAACACGTGAGGTCGGCCCCAACGAACGTGCAGTCCACGCACGCTTCCCCGCTCACGCCACACTGCGTGTCGCTCGTGCCGGAGATGCACTCGTTGCCTTCACAGCACCCGTCGCACGTCTCCGGCGAGCAATCCAACTCGCAAAGGGTCCCGTCGCAGGTCTCCTCGGGACTGCAGACCTGACACGAAAGCCCGTCGCCGCCGCATGCGTTCTCGGCAAGCCCGATCACGCAGTCGTCGAACTCGTCACAGCAGCCGTCGCAGTTGTCCGGGCCACATCCCGGCGGGGCGGTGCACACGCCCTCCGCACAGACCTCGGCTCCGATGCAGCTCTCACACGGCGCGCCGCCGCTCCCACACATCTCGTCCGTCGGCGAGTCGATGCACGCCCCCGTCGGGGTCACGCACCCGAGGCACACCGCCCCTCCCGCGTCGCCGGCCACCTCGCCGGCGTCGACGTTTGCGCCCGCGTCCATCTCCGTACCGGGGCCCGCGTCCATCTCCGTACGGGCCCCCGCATCGCGCTCCTCGGGGTCGGATCCGTCGCAGCCCCACAACAGGGCGAGCAGACAGAGTTGCATTGGAAGCCACGTGTTGGAGCCGGTCATCGTTGTCTTTCCCCAGGAGAATCGGTTGGTCCGTCAAGCTGCCGGTGATAGTCATCAACATCCGGATTCCGGCGCGCTTGGACCCACCGATGACGCGACACGACCCATCTTCGAGCGGAGTCATGCGGGCGGCACCGCTTCTGCTTCGGATCGCTCCCTCCCTGGGCGTCGACATCGTCGAGGTGGCGCACGCGGCGAAGGTCGATGTGGAAGCAGAGTCCCTGTCCTACGAGGACGGTCAGCGACTCTGGGCTGCGCTGGAGGCGCTCCTCGGTGATCCCTTCGTCGGCCTCACGGCCGGCGAGAAGTCGCGCCTCGACACGCTCGGCATGCTGGGCCTGGTCTTCGCGACATCGCGCGACCTGGCCGATGGGCTTCGCGTCGCCGCCGCGGTTCTCCCACGCGTCCTGAAGGGAGCTCCCTTGGACCTCGAGTTCTCCGAGGACGGCGGCGGCCTCGTCTACCGTTTTCCGGCGCGCCACCGCCACGGCGTGGACCATCTCTTTGCCGGGATTCTCACGCTGGCACGAGGATGCGTACGCGGCGACCTGCAACCGATGGCCGTCGACCTCCGATCCAGCGCTCCGCCCCACGTCGAGCGCTACATGCAGGTGTTTGGAGTCCCACCGCGCTTCGACTGCGAGGTCTGCCGCCTCTGGTTCTCAGCTCTGGACCTCGCGCGGCCCTTCGCCGGAGCGGACCCCGAAACCTCGGCCGTGTTGTTGGACCACGCGGACGAGCTGCTCGCTCCCGCTGCCCCAAGCCGCGTGACGGAGGTTGAAGCCGCGTTCCTGCGCTCGATCGACGCGGGTGACGGCAGCCTTCAGAACACTGCAGAGCGCCTCGACTGCACGCCGCGCACCCTTCAACGGGAGCTCCGGGCGGCGGGTACGAGCTTCTCGGAGCTCAAGGAGCGCGTACTCGAGCGAGAAGCCAAACGCGCACTCTCCGGAGGAGACAGCATTCAAGCCCTCGCCGACCGACTCGGCTTCGCGACGAGGAAGGGGTTCGAGCGCGCGTTTCGACGCTGGACGGGCGAATCCCCGGCGATGTTCCGGCGCGGACTCTCGGATCCGGAACCCTGACCGCGGCCGCTCAGAACAGTGGGGGTTGAGGTTCTTCGTTCTCCGCGTCCGTCCTGGATTACCCTGTTCGGATGAACATTCGGTGGTGCCTCGCCTTCATCGCGCTCATGGGGTGTGACCCAGACCCGACGCCTGCTGACTCGGGGACAGAACCCGTGGATGGAGGGTCTGATGGGGCGGTCTCGGTGTGTGCCCGCGACGTCGATTGCGACGACGAACTCTTCTGTACCCTCAACCGGTGCCGCCCTGGAGAAGACGGCGCGGGAGCGAACGGCTGTGTCATCGAGCCGGGCCCCTGCGCGACCCCGAGCGGCTGCAGGGAAACGGAGCGCAGCTGCGATGTGGAGTGCCCGGACGCCGACGGAGACGGTGCTCAGTCCGCTGCGTGCGGCGGGGACGACTGCGACGACTTCGATGGAAACCGATTCCCGGGGAACGCCGAGGTGTGCGACATCGAGCGCCACGACGAGGACTGCGTCCCCGACACCCTCGGTGATGTCGATGAAGACGATGACGGGGCAATCTCCGCGCAGTGCTGCAACGGCTTGAACTGCGGGCCGGACTGCAACGACGCGGACCCTGCCACCTCCCCCACGGCGCGGGAGAGCTGAAACGGTCGCGATGATGATTGTGATGGTCTGACCGACGAAGCCCCCGGAGACCCCCTCTGTCCCGGAGGCGCGTGTACGTCAGGACGATGCGACCTTGGCCAGTGGGACCGCACGTTCGGAAGCGATCGACGCGACGAGGTCGAAGCTCTCACGATGGACAGCCGAGGCGGGATCTACCTGATTGCCGAGTTCGGCCGCGAGCTGGAAATCGGCGGTGAAGTCTTGGTCTCCGAGGGCCTGACTTCAGACGTGCTCATTGCCGCATATGACGCAGACGGGACGTTTCGGTGGGTTCTCCAGCTCAGCTCGCCGGGCGCGGACCTAGCCAACGACATCACCTACAGCGCCGACGCGGACCTCATCTATGCTTCAGCCCACTGTGGTAGTGCGTCGGATGACTTTGGTGGCGCGGTTGTCCCAGAGGCATCGCCCGTCCTATTTGCCATCCGTCCCGATGGCGCGATCGCCTGGAGTCGACTCGGAACTGGTAGCTCCAGCCTTGGCACGAGTGGCGGCGCGGTGGTGCTGATCGACGGCTCAACGATTCGGGCAATCTCAGCCGAGGCCGAGACTCTTTGGACGACCACCCTGTCCGATGGGGTGAGCATCCAGGATACAGACAGCACAACGTCCCATCACTACTTCGTAGGACGAGCGACCGAGGACACGGTGAATCTTGGCCTGGGGGACCATGTCCGCCACCCCTCATCTGGGCGCGACATGTTTGTCCTCCGGACGACACTCGACGGCACGCCGGACCGGGAGTACTGGTCGGACATTCGCGGCAGCAGCGTCCTCGAGAGGATGGCCGTGAGACCAGATGGTTCCGTTGCTGTTGTGCTGCGGCAGGTCGGCTTGGCCGACTACGGAACCGGCGAGGTCATCGGCGACACGCAGTCCATGGCCCTGGTCGGACTCGATGCCAGCCTCACCGCTGTCGATGCGAGGATCATCGTCGGGGACGCGCGCCCTCTTGCTATCGCAACGACGTCAGCTGGGGTGATCCGCATCGCAGGTGGCTTCTTCGGTAGTGTGAACTTTGGCTCGGGGACTCGGAGTGCGGTTGGAATCGCCAGATCAGGCTCGGGCATGCCGCCGTTCTACGCGTTCATCGCCGATTTCGAGTCCGATCTGCGCCCTCGGGAGGATCAAGTCCTGGCTCCTTCGGGACCGGGGCTTGATTGTGATGCGGAGGCGTGCGGCAGCGTTGCATCGGCCATGGCAGTCGGCCCCGCGGATTCAACCGTCGTCGGTGGACACTTCTTCCCAAGCATCGACCTTGGCTCGGGAACGCGGTTCTCGGCCCCCGAAGATGAGGACGGGTTCGTCCTGAGACTCGCAAACTGATTGACCACGATGTGATCCTTCGGCTCTTGAACTGAAGCCTCGACTCAGAAGGGCCCGCCTATTGCGAGACGGAACATGCCGAGGTCCGTCACGGTCTGCCCTTCCACCACAACGATCACGCTCTCCCCCGCGTCCAGCGTCGCACCGACTGACGCGTCAAAACCGAACGACGAGCTATCCATGCAAACGCCGAGTCGCCCAGCACATTCGTCTTCGATAGTGTATAGGACGGGAGCCCACGAGATCGGCTCACCGTCGGGAACCTCGGGAAGAACAGTCAGGTCGAAGTTGTAGCTGCCAGCCGCCGCGGCCGTGAACCGGTAGGAGACATCCCGCCCTCCACCACCAATCGCGCACGGCGCGTGGCGGTTGTCGCCCGACGCCACGGTGATCTCGCCCGCGATCGGGCTACTCGGAACAACCATTCCCAAGTCTACGTCAGGGCACGTGTCGGGAATCCGGGAAACGTCGAGCGCCCACTCGCCAGAATCGTCCACGCCGAGCCCATCGACGTTGACGATGATCTCGTCGCCCGCCTCCAAGAACGCGCTGGCCGTGGCGTCGCGCTCCTCACCAGTGTCGTCGGCGCACGCGAACTCGCTAAGCAGGGAGCAGCTCGC
The DNA here is from genome assembly GCA_045106715.1 of Sandaracinaceae bacterium. GTDB lineage: Bacteria > Myxococcota_A > Polyangia > Polyangiales > Sandaracinaceae. Next base: position 62,208 of record JBGCFC010000017.1, on the reverse strand, counting down.
CCGGTGCAAGCTGATGCTGGGATCGAAATCATCCGACCTGGCTACGAATGCGTAGCTGCCATCTTCGGGGGCCGTGAAGAGGATCTGCGCGTCGGGGCCGAGCCCGTCGCACTCGGGGCTGGTGATGTCGTTGGTCCCCCCCGTCGTGTTGCCCGTCGCGACCGCAGACCCGATGGTGGTGACCGCCGCCTCCCAGCAGCTGTCGGGTCCGCCGTCGAAGGGTCCAGAGTCCACGGTGCCGGCGTCGCCCGGCCCCGCATCGCTCGGCCCGGAGTCCGACGCACCCGCGTCGGTCACCCCGGAGTCCTCGTCCGTCCCGGCATCCTCGTTCGGGCCCGCGTCGCGTCCGCCCGCATCGGTCCGCCCTGCGTCCCGGAGCCCGGCGTCGAAGCCAAGGCCGGCGTCAGGCTGAGGGTCGGAGTCGCAACCCACGAGGACCAGTAGCGCGGCCAGTACAAGCAGTCGTCGAAGCATCCGGCCGCTATACCTCAGATGAGGACACGGGTCCCGCGCCGACTGGCAAACGTGTGAGACGGGGCAGCGGAACGGCGGAAAAAGCGCCCTCCCCGCAAGAAGCGAGGAAGGCGCCTCGTGATGCCGACCGCGGCGCCGCAGGCGACGCCACCCAACATCGTGAGTTCTTCTTCGGGCCAATGCGACGCACGGAGCGCGGCCGCCCGAGGAAGAGCTCAATACCGATAGAACTCGGGCTTGAAGGGGCCCGCGACCGGCACGCCGAGACCTTCGGCCTGCGCGTCCGTGAGCGTCGTGAGCTTGGCGCCGAGCTTGGCGAGGTGGAGCCGCGCAACCTTCTCGTCGAGCTCCTTCGGAAGCACGTAGACCTGGCCGACCTCGTACTTCTCACCCTCGGTGAAGAGCGTGATCTGCGCGAGCACCTGGTTGGTGAAGCTGTTGCTCATCACGAAGCTCGGGTGGCCCGTGGCGCAGCCGAGGTTCACGAGACGACCGCGCGCGAGCACGGTGATGCGCTTGCCGTCGGGGAAGATGAAGTGGTCGACCTGGGGCTTGATGTTCTCCTCCACGACGCCGTTGGCCGGGTCGGTGAGGGCGGCCATCTGAATCTCGCTGTCGAAGTGACCGATGTTGCAGAGGATGGCCTCGTTCTTCATCAGCTTCATGTGCTCGAAGGTCACGACGTCGTCGCAGCCCGTGGCGGTGACGATGATGTCGGCGAGCGGAGCGGCCTCCTCCATCGTGACGACCTGGTAGCCCTCCATCGCGGCCTGGAGCGCGCAGATGGGGTCAACCTCGGTGATGAGCACGCGCGCGCCCTGGGCGCGGAGGCTCTGGGCCGAACCCTTGCCCACGTCGCCGTAGCCGCAGACCACGCCGACCTTGCCGGCGATCATGACGTCGGTCGCGCGCTTGATGCCGTCGAGCAGCGACTCACGGCAGCCGTAGAGGTTGTCGAACTTGCTCTTGGTGACCGAGTCGTTGACGTTGATGGCCGGGACCTTGAGCTCGCCCTTCTTGCTCATCTCGTAGAGACGGTGCACGCCCGTGGTCGTCTCCTCGGAGAGGCCCTTGATGCCCTCGAGCAGGTGGGCGTGCTTCTCGTGCACGATGACGGTGAGGTCGCCGCCGTCGTCGAGGAGCATGTTCGGGCCCGCGCCATCCTTGAACGCCTTGAGCTGCTGCTCGATGCACCAGTCGTACTCTTCCTCGGTCTCGCCCTTCCAAGCGAAGACGGGCACGCCGGTCGCGGCGATCGCGGCCGCGGCGTGGTCCTGGGTCGAGTAGATGTTGCAGCTGGTCCAGGTGACCTCGGCACCGAGCGCGGTGAGCGTCTCGATGAGCACGGCCGTCTGGATCGTCATGTGAAGGCAGCCCGCGATGCGAGCGCCCTTCAGCGGCTGCGTATCGGCGTACTCCTCGCGAAGCGACATGAGGCCGGGCATCTCCGTCTCGGCGATGCGCATCTCCTTGCGGCCCCAGTCGGCCAGGGACATGTCGGCGACCTTGTAGTTCGTGTTCTTGTTCGTGTCGCTCGACACGTTCGTCTGGGTTTCCATCGTGCTCATTCTCCTTCGGAGGGGTCAGTCGTTCTGAGGGGTCCGGGCGACGAGCACCTGCCAATCGAGGTGTCCGTCGGGACCACGTCCGCAGCGTGCGGACGGAATCGTCGTGAGGGCGGGATCCTGAAGCCCCGCTCGCTTGGCGAGGCGGCGCAGCTCCGCAGGCTCGAACCCGAGCCAGAGGTCGGCCTGCGACTCGCGCATCCGCTCGTCCTCGTGGGCGCGGTAGTCGATCACGAGCACCGCGCCGCCGGGCCGGGTGAGCTTCGCGAGCGCGCTGAGGGCACGCACGGGCTTCGGCACATGATGCAGGACACGCGAGGCGAACACCGCGTCCGCGCCTCCGAGCGAAGCCACCCGGTCCTGCACGTCGGCGTCGTCGAGGTCTCCCGCGAGCAGCTCGACGTGGCCGTAGTCTCGGCTCTCGACCCGGCGGCGCGCACGCTCGAGCTGCGCCTCCGCACGGTCGAATCCGATGACCTTCGCGAAGATCGGCGCGATCACGTCGAGCAGGCTCCCGTCGCCCGTCCCCGCGTCGACGGCCAGCGCGCGGGGGCTCACCAGCGGCGCGAGCGCGGACAGGTAAGCCGGGAGCTCCGCCGGAAAGGCCGGCACGCCGTCCTCCGCGCCGGGCCGGGCGAAGAACTCGCGGGCGGCCTTGTCGCGCGCCGCGACGACCTGCGGGATGCGCGCCAGCGAGCCGTCCTCGGCACAGAGGCTCTCGCCCGCGGCGAGCGCGTCCACCACGACGGGGTCGTCGGCGAAGGCGCGGTTCAGCTGAATGAACGCCCACCGGCCCTGCTTGCGCACTGAGAGGAGCCCGGCCGCGCGGAGCGCCTTGGTGTGGCGCGAGACCGTCGGCTGGCTCTCGCCCAGCAGCTCAGCGAGCTCCCCGACGGCCAGCTCTTCCTGACTCGCGAGCGCCAGCAGTCGCAGCCGAAGCGGCTCGCCAAGGAGCCGATACAGCTCCCAGCGGCGGGCTCCAGGACTGTGCGCAACGGCCTCCACGACCAAGACATATGTCGACATGCACATTCATGCAAGTGAGAACCACGGGGATCACGTGTGGCTCCGCACAGGTGTCGCACCACGCCTTGGCCTCACTCCTCTTCGTGCTCCGTGTAGATGCCGGCCGCGCGTTCGAGCGATCGCATGGCCACGGGACTGCGCTTCTTGGCGGGAAGGCCGCTCTGCGAGACCCTGTCACTCGGCCTCACGGGGCGCTATCGGCGGAACTTGGCCTCGAACTCACACCGCGGATGGCCCCTGAAGCGGCAGCGCACGTGTTGCACGGTGCCGCCCACGCCGGAAAGCGCGAGCCCCCGCTGGAGCCACGGTCCGGGACCGTTGGCGCACGTGAGCACCCCCGCGGCGGACGCGACATCGGTGTCGGCATCCAGCCAGAGCCGCCAATGGCCGCGGTCTTGCTCCTCCGCGCCAAAGGTGCCGGTGTCGAAGTAGCGGTTCCAGAGGAAACCGGTTCGCTTGAGCATGAACTCGGGCGATCCGATCTGCAGGACGAGCCGGACGAGCGTCGTGAGTTCCAGTTCGCCCAGATGCGCGCAGAACACGCTCATCCCCTCGTTCGGGTCGGCGTACTCCTGCTCGAAGAACGCGCGGACCACCGTGTTCCACGCATCTACCGGCTGCCAGCTCGAGGCCAGCACGAAGCTCTCATAGAGTTGCTTCTCACGCGGGGTCGTCTTGTCGAGCGCACGCTCCCACGCCTCCTGGCTGTGGGTGTCGATGGCCCAGTCCCGGAGGTAGTTGAACAGCAACCCCTTGGCGTGACCCTGCCCCGCGCCGCTCTTGCTGGCCTTCATCGTCCGCGCCCCCTCAGAACTGAACGCTCGTCGCGATCTCGTGGAGGGGAACATAGCGAGGAATCCCCTCGTCGACGAGCGTGTCCTGGAGCGCCACCAGATCGCGGCGGAACTTCTTGTTCGCCTCGCGCAGTCGCTTGTTCTTGAAGCCGTAGTCGACGTCCGCGAGGCGCTCGATGACGTAGGGTTTGAAGAACATCTTGGTGCACATCCGGTAGTTGAAATTGTCGCCGGAGTTCACGAGCGTCTTCAAGTCCGGCTCTTCCTGGTTCGCGTGATCGGGGAGCTTGGAGTGCAGCCGAAACGGGACCTCGCGCTCGTTCACCTGACCATAGATGTAGTGGTCGGCGGAGTGCGCCACGGCCACATCGAGCACGATGCTGGTGAGGGCCTCCGCGAGCGCATCTCCTCGGTAGACCTCGCTCGAATCGGGGAAGCCGGGCAGCCATTGTGCGCAGTGGTCCGCCCACCTGGAGACGGGATTCGTCTTCGCTGAGACGATGTCCGTGGCCACCTCGCGGATGAACCCCAGCAGCGTCCGGTGATAGTGCCCGAGGAAGTCCCCGTACGCGGAATGGATCTCCGGTGGCTTCCTCTCGAGGCGGTACTTCGGATAGGCCTGATTGGGCGTCTTCGGGTCGTCGTTGAAGGGGAGGCCTCGCCAGAGCGTGGCCACCACCCTCGCGTGCTCCTCGAGCGTGCCCGGGTAAGGCGCGTACAAGCGCCCCGGCTTGAGCACGGTCTGCTCGCCGTAGAGGACGGCGTGGTTGACGGCCAGTGCGAGACGAAAGTGCGGCCGCAGCAGCTTCGCGAGCGTGCCGCCCGGCGGCAACCGCGTGCGTGTGATGGCGTCCACCGAGTTGCTCGGAAAGTGCAGCTTCGGGTGCATGAGCAGCGTGGTGATCACGCCCGCTCCTTGAAGCGCGAAGTACTTCGCGAGCGTCCACGCGCCGCCGTGGCTGGGGTCGAACACCTTGTCGTCGACCGCGATCGCGACGACTTCGTACGCGTACGTGCCGACGCTCTTGAACAGCACCACCGAGGGCGCGGTGGCGCTGTCCTTCTCGCTCTTCACATGCCGCATGGGGCGGAAGTCACTCTTGAACCACACGTGGTCGGGCGCGGTGTCGAGGTAGTCCCTAAACAGCGCGATGTCGGGCGCGTCGAAGCGCTTCTTCTCCGTCAGGAACTTCGAGAAGATCCCGTCGCAGAGAATCTGGCAGAACCGCGTGTCGCTGACCTCGACGACGCCGGGATTGAACTGCGCCCAAATCCACGTGGGCAGCGTGTCGAAGAGCACTTGTCGCGTGTAGCGCCAGCCGACGTGCTTGTTCCAGTCTTTCTGGACGTCTTCCGGCACGTGCAGCACGGCGGGCGCCGCGTCTTCGAAGAAGGTCGGTGCGGGCTGCGGCCACGGGCCGTACCCGGGGTCTGTATTGTCGGACATCGTGGCCATCCCCTCCGATTGAGCCGGACGATACCGCAGCCTCCCGGGTCTCAGGTGGACCAAGTCCTCGTGCCCCAGGACAGGCTCTGGGCGCGAGAGACGCGAGCGCACCGCTCGACGCCGCGCCGATGGGCCCTAGACTGCGCCCCATGCGCCTGGCGTCATTGGTCGCACTCGTGTGCCTCCTCCCCGCGACCGCTTCCGCGTCGAGCGGGGTGCTTCTTCCGCGGACGGGCGGCTCCGGCATGGACGCCGCGGCCCGGGACGAGGTGGTCGCGGCCGTCGTCCGCGTCTTGGAGAACGAGTCGCTGGAGGTGTTTCGGACCGAGGAGGTCTCGACCCAGCTTCCACCCGAGCTGGCCGCCTGCGGGCCGGACGACGGCTGCGCGTGGACGCTCGCCCAGCACCTCGAGGTCGACGCCGCGGTCGGCGTGCGCGTCTGGGGTGAGGCGTCTCGAGTCGAGCGCATCGGCGTCGTCATCGTCGACCGGCGTGGGGCGCAGCGCGCCGTCGCCGAGGTCGACGCCGAGCTGCCCATTGACTTCGCGGCGGCGGAGGCCACCCGGGGCGCGCTCACAGCGTGGCGCACGGGACGAGCCGCGTTTCGGCCCCCCTCCCCGGCCAACCCGGCCGCGCTCGACGACGCCGAAGTGCGAGGAGACCCGCTGAACTGGGCGCTCGGTGCGCTGCTCGTGCTCGGCTCCTCGCCGATGCTCGGATACGGCATCAACACGATCGTCCGCTCCGGCGACTGCGTGACCGAAGGCCCCGGCGGAACCTGCGTGGAGCGGGTCCGGTTCCAGGAGGGCGCCGGCATCTTCACCGGCATTGGGGCCGTCATGCTGATCGCCGGCGTGGTGGTCTGGATCGCACAGCCCATCCGCATGTCGGTGCGCGCCTCGCACGAGTCTGCGTCCGTCGAGCTGTCGGGGCGGTTCTGATGGCTGGGCGAGCAAGCCGCGGCGCCCGGGCGTTCGTGTTGCTCAGCGTTCTGGCGGCGCTGCCGCTCGTGGGCGGGTGCATCGAGTACACGGACCGTGTCATGTGCTCGAACGGCACGGTGCTCAACGACGACGACGACTGCGTGGCCCCACCGGTGCCCGACGGAGGCGTGTCCATCGCGACGTGCTCCGACCTCTGCGCGGCGATGACCACGTTCGACGCGGCCCAGACCACCTGCGTGACCGACCTGCTCGCCATGGCCGGCCCGCTCCCCGCTGCATGCATGGAGGACCTCAACGTGGAGGCGAACTGCAGCGCGTGCGTCGCCGCGTCCTCCACCGCCGACATGAACTGCGCTGTCGCCGGTAGCAGCTGCCAGTAGCCCCCCGACCGAGAGCGCAAGGAGCCCCCGTGGCGGAGACCCACACTACGTTCTGTCGCATCTGCGAAGCCCTCTGCGGCCTGGAGGTCGACGTCGAAGAAGGCCGCGTCAGCGCCATTCGACCGGATCCGAACCACGTCGCGACCGAGGGTTTCAGCTGCGTGAAGGGCCTCAAGCAGCACCGGCTCTACGACGCGCCCGACCGGCTGCGCACGCCGCAGGTGCGTCGGGACGGAGAGCTCGCCGACACCCACTGGGACGACGCACTCGCGACGATCGGGGAGCGGGTGAACACCATCCGGGAGAAGCACGGCCCGAACAGCATCGCGATGTACGTCGGCACGGCGGCGGGTTTCAGCATCCTGCACCCCATCTTCGCGCAGGGGTTCATGCACGGGGTGGGCTCGAAGAGCATGTACTCGAGCTCGACTCAGGACTGCTCCAACAAGTTCGCGGTCGCGCGCACGCTCTACGGTCACCCGTTTGTGCAGCCCTTCCCTGACCTCGAGCACGTCCAGTGCCTCATCGTCGTCGGCGCCAACCCCGTCGTGAGCAAGTGGAGCTTCCTTCAGGTCTCGAACCCGGCGCGCAAGCTCAAGGACATCGTGGCCCGTGGCGGGCGTGTCTTCTTCGTGGACCCGCGCCGCACCGAGAGCGCCAAGACCGCGGGCGAACACGTGTCCATCCGCCCCGGCGCGGATGTCTTCTTCTACCTCGCGTTTCTTCATGAGGTCGTCCGGCAGGGAGGCGTCGACGAGACGCGTATCCGGCAGCACACCAAGGGCTTCGCCCGCGTCCGCGCCCTGACAGACGCGTGGGCCCCGGAGCGCGCCGCCGAGGTGACCGGCATGCCCGCCGAGACGCTCCGCGCGCTGGTCCGGGCGTACCTCGACGCCGACGGCGCGGCGCTCTACTGCTCGACCGGCGTCAACATGGGCGGCCACGGCGCGCTCTCCTTCTGGCTGCAGGAGGTCATCAACGCGGTCACGGGGAACCTCGACCGCAGGGGCGGCACGCTCGTGGGCAAGGGCATCTTCGACTTCCCGAAGTTCGGCGTGCGCACCGGAACGTTGATGCGCAGCGAGCGCTCCCGCGTCGGCGGCGTCGAGAGCGTGAACGACGCGTTCGCGGGCGGACTGCTCGCCGACGAGATCCTGACCCCGGGGGACGGACAGATCCGCGCGCTCTTCGTGACCGGGGGCAACCCGCTGATCACGATGGCGGGCGCGGGCAAGTTGCGGGAGGCGTTCGAGAACCTCGAGCTGCTCGTCGTGCTCGACATCCTTCCCAACGAGACGGTCGCCGTGGCCGACGTGGTTCTGCCGTGCACTTCGCCGATGCAGCGCGCGGACCTTCCGTTTGTGTTCCCGCTGTGGCTCGGCATGCAGACGCGCCCGTACCTGCAGGCGACCCGCGCCGTGGTGCCGCCCGAGGGAGAGCAACGGGACGAGGCGACCATCTACGTCCAGCTGGCGCGCGCGTGCGGCACGCCGCTGTTCGGTTCGTGGCCCGTGCAATGGGCGGCCGAGTGGGCGATGCGCAGGAACGGCGGGACGATGCCGCTCGAGGGGGTCCTGTCGTTGATGCTACGCCTGACGGGCAACGGAAGCTTCGACGCGCTCGCGGACCAGCCTCATGGCGTCCTTCGGCCCGCGCACCGGGGCGGCGACTTCCTCGGTTCGCGCGTGGTCACCAAAGACGGGCGGCTGGAGCTGGCGCCACCCGCGCTCCTGGAGGCCGCCAAGAGCCTCGATGAGGCGTTCCTCGAGCAGAAGCGCGACAAGTTGCGCCTGCGCTTGATCACCAAGCGCGCGGTCACGACCCACAACAGCTGGACCCACAACCTCGCGGACTTCGTGAAGGGCGAGCGAGGCAGCAACTATCTCTACATGCACCCCGAGGACCTGACCGCCGCGGGGCTCGCAGACGGGGACCTGGCGGACGTGACGAGCGAGGCGGGGGCGGTACGTGTGCCCGTGAAGAAGCTGGTCGACCTGATGCCGGGCACGGTGGCGCTGCCGCACGGCTGGGGACATCAGAAAGCGCGTGGGCTGTCGGTCGCCTCGAAGACGCGGGGAGTCAACGTGAATCTGCTCGCGGCCAGCGGCCCGGATGCCGTCGACCCGCTGAGCGGGATGTCCAAGCTCACGGCCATCGCGGTGGACGTAAGGCCCGCCGAAGGGGACAAGGACGAGCGAGACTGGTCGGGTCTGCCGCCGTAGCCCCCGGTGACATGCGTCGTTGACCCCCGCAGAGCCGGTTCGATACCCTCCCGACTCGCCTCAGCCTTGCAGGAGACGCATGCACCCGAAGACGGAAGGCCCGTCCGGCCCCCGGTTGGCCCCCCCTCGTTCCTCCTCGGAGGCATCCCCCCGCCGCCCACGCTTGCTCCTGAGCGTCCTTGTCGTTTCCGTCGCGCTGGCGTCCGCGGGCACCGCACTCGCGGTCGACGTCTCCGGCTCGCTTCGCATCGCGTCGGACTTTGCCGGCACGACGCCGCCGATCCCGGAGGAAGAGGCCCGCAAGCTCTGGTACTGGAACGAGTGGAACGGATTCATCGAACCCGGTGACCGTGGATTCGACGCGGCTCGCGACCTCGCGGTGGTGCTGGTTGGCGACGGTCCGATGGCCGACGAGCAGCCGGGCTTCCGGATCGCCAACGGCGGGCTCTGGCCGACGACCTTGGTCGTCCGGAGCGGGACCGCGATGGCCATCCAGAACACCGACCCATGCGCCCACCAACTCTTCGCGGAGGGCCACCCGCAGCTCAACCCGACTCCGATCGCGCCCGGCTTGAGCCGTGAACTGACCCCCACGGAGACCGGCGCGTGGCCGCTCCGGGACGAGCTCTACACGCACGTGACAGGGCACCTGCACATCATCGACAACCTGGTGGCGCGCGCGACCGTGGAGTCCGACGGCGACTACCGCTTCGCGAACGTCGAGCCGGGTGTGTACACCCTGGTGATCTACCGCGGCAGCGAGCGAATCCACGAACAAGCGGACATCGAAGTGACGGAGCGCGAGCTCACGATCCCCGCCATCCCCCTGCGCGCCGGCGCGTCGGCTCAGTGAGGACCAGGACATGATTCTCTCTCGCTTCTGGTACTTCTGCCTCGTCATCGTCGCGACGCTCACGACCGCGTCGACGTTGCTGGCCGCCAACGTCATCAACGAGCAGTGGGAGCAGTCGGCCATCGACGACCTCGCGCGCGATCGATTTGAGGTCGAGCAGACGCTCAAGCTCGACGCGCGTGCGCGCCTCGACGCCCTCGCACCGCTCGCGGCCAACGCCGACATCCGGACCGCGCTGCGCCGCGCAAGCGGGCGCCGCTCCGGTCAGGCCATCGACAGCGAGGTCAGCGACGGCCTGCGCACGCAGCTCACCAGCCTGAACAGCCAGCTCGCCGGCCAGTCCGGAGATCTGCTGTTCGCCGTGGACAAGGACGGCTGGATCGTGGCCGGCATCCTGCCGCCTCCTGGACGCATCCCGGCCGAGTCTGGCCTCGGTCAGTTCCCGCTGGTGCGGCGCGCGCTCGAAGGCAACGTCACCGATGACGTCTGGGTCTTCAACGACGAGGTATTCCGGATGGCCGCGCGCCCCGTGGTGCAAGGCGGCCAATTCGTGGGCGCGATCGTGCACGGCAAGCGGTTCGACGATGACCTCGCCCGACACCTCTCCAACCGGGTCGACGGCGCGAGCGTGGCGTTCTTTCGCGGCGAGACCGTCTTTGCGAGCGCGATGAGCGACGGCACCCAGAACGCGCCCCGCAGCGGCGAGCTGGCCGAGCCTCTCGCCGAGGTGCTCGAGAGCGAAGCCGAGGAGCTCGCAGACGGCCACCGCACCGACCCGCGTCCGCTCAGCACCGGCGGCCTCGCGGTCTACTCCCTGATGGTCGGGTCGGCGCGGGACGTCAACGTCGGCTACGCGATCGGCCGGCCGGTGCAGAGCCTCGCGCGCCCCTGGGACATCACGTCTCAGATGTCCTCGGCCCGCTGGATGGCGCTGCCCTGGGTCTACATCGCCCCCATCGCCATCGTCGTGCTCCTGCTGATGATGGGCACGGTCTGGTTCGAATACGACCGACCGCTCAACCGGCTTCGCGACGCCACCGCGGGGCTGAACGGCAACCCCGAAGACCGGCTGGTCATCACGGACTTCGGTGGCCGCTACCGTCGCATCACCGAGAACGTGAACGAGGGCCTCGAACAACTGCTGGAGAAAGCAGGAACCGCGAGTCCCAAGCGCGCGCGCGCCAATCTGGACAACATCCTCGGACCGACCGCGGACGAGCAGAACTCGGGCGGGTTCTTCGGGTTCGCTGGCGGCGAGGGCGACCCGCTCGATCTCCCTGAGGTTCCTCCCGCCAAGGATCCCGCGCCGGCTGTGAAGCCCGCCGCCCCCGCGGCGACGGCCGCGCCAAGGGCAGCCCGCAAGGCGCCGGCGCGCCCCCCCGCCCAGCCCGCCCCGCCGGCCCCCCCCGCCAAACCGGCTGCGCCCGCAGCGGCAGCTCCAGCGCCAGAGCCCACCCCGGAACCCGCCGCCCCCGCCGCGCCGCCGCAGCGACGCAAGGCCCTCAAGCGAACGCTGATGGGGGTGCCGCCAGCGTCGCAGGACGACGACGACGAGCCCGCGACGATGGTCGCTCAGGTCCCGCGGGAACTCCTCGAGCAGGCCGGTGGCACGAGCGAAGAAGACAACCACTTCAAGGAAGTATTCGAGAGTTTCGTCGCCATGAAGGAGCAATGCGGGGAGCCGACCGCAGGTTTGACCTTCGCGAAGTTCTCCGTGACTCTCCGAAAGAACCGCGACGCCATCGTGAAGCGACATGGGGCCACGAAGGTGCGCTTCACGGTGTACGAGAAGAACGGAAAAGCGGCTCTCAAGGCCACGCCCATCAAGAGCTGATGCGGTCGATGGAAGCCCGCCCGCTAGCGGTCCCCACACTGGCCCGCTAGCGGGCCGACGGTTGACCATCGTCACGAGCGGCCTTAACGTAAGGGTAGTTCCTCTGTCGGGACTCGAGACGCTCTGTGAAATGAATCCCTTACAAGCCTTTGCTACTCGGGGGTCATCCTCGTCCGTGGTGTGCAGGACCAGCAAGCGTCTCTGGGAAGCCTAAAGCGGACGATATCAGCCCCCACCTATTGAGGAGCGGGGTTCTTCCACAGCAGCGAACGACCATGACGGTACGAACGCTATGAGCCGGGTCTCTTTCGGGACCCGGCTCTACCTTTTTGATGTGGTCCCTCTTTCGTGCGGGCCGCTCATCATGACGTCCACGGACTCATGAACGTGAACGTCCACGCACTCGTGAACGTCCACGCACTCGTGAGCGTACCCGTCCCCATCGGGCGGACACCTTCGGAACCTGGAATCATCGCTTCGCCGTCCTTACGTCGAAGCCCCGATGGCGTACGTGCACAAGGACGAGGACGTGCACGTACCCGCGAGCATCCTGGCACCCGTTCAGGCAGGCAGTTCGGAGAACGCGGAGTCCACCCGAATCATCACTCGACTCGAGCCGCAATCGACTCGAGCCGCAATCGCTCAGGCGCCCTTGCCGCGGCCTTCCCACGGCACGTCGACCACACCCGCCCGGTGGTTGGCGAGGCGCGCGAGCACAAAAAGCAGATCGCTGAGGCGATTGAGGTAGTGGATCAGCTCGGGACGCACCTCGTCCTGCACGCCGAGACCGACGAGCGCGCGCTCCGCTCGCCGACACACCGTGCGCGCGAGGTGAAGATGCGCCGCGCCCGCGCTGCCTCCGGGCAGCACGAAGCTGGTGAGCGGCTCGAGTTCGGTTTCCGCCTCGTCGATCGCCCGCTCGAGCACCGTCACCTGCGGCTCCCCGACGCGCGGCACGCCGATGTCCTTACCGGGGCGCGCGGCCAACTCGGCGCCGAGGTTGAACAGCTCGGACTGAACCTGCGCGAGCAGCGCGTCGCGCGTGTCGTCGATCGGATGCACGCGCGCGAGCCCGAGCACCGAGTTCAACTCATCCACGTCGCCGTAGCTCGCCACCCGCGCCGAGGCCTTCGAGACCCGTGTGCCGCCGAACAGTCCGGTCTCTCCGCCATCGCCCGTCTTCGTGTAGATCTTCATCGGTGCTTTCTTTGAGGGGACGCTACTCTGCGACGCCGAGACACTTGCCGGCCGTCCAGGGGCGCCCCGCGAGGAAATCGGCCGCCGCCAAACGACGCTTTCCGCGCCGCTGCAGCTCCAGCAGCCGGACGGAACCCACCCCGCACGCGACGTCGACGCCGGTGGCCCCCGCCGCGAGCACCTCTCCGGGCATGCCGAGCTCGCCATCGCGGGCGTGGACCTCCGAGCGATGGACCTTCACGGGCTCCCCGTCCACCTCGACGAACGCGCCGGGCCACGGGGCCATCGCGCGCACTCGGTCGTGCACCGCTTGAGCGGGCTGTGTGAAATCGAGCCGGCCATCCTCCTTGGTCAGGAGCGGCGCCATCGTGGTTCCGTCTTCAGGCTGGGGCGTGACGTCGAGCTCGCCACGCACCCAGGCGCCGAGGTGCGCTCGAAGCAGTGAGGCGCCCATGTCGGCCAGCCTCGGGCCGAGCTCGCCCGCCGTCTCGTGGGGGTCGATCGGAGTGCGCGCGACCGCGATGATGGGACCCGTGTCCATGCCCTCGTCCATCTTCATCAGGCAGACGCCCGTCTCGGCGTCGCCGTGCGCGATGGCCCACTGAATGGGACCTGCCCCCCGCCAGCGCGGCAGGAGCGAAGCGTGCACGTTCACGCAGCCGGTCCGCGGAGCCTCGAGCACCGCGCGAGGCAGGATCCGCCCGTACGCGATGACCACCGCCACGTCCGCCTCGAGCGCGCGGAGCGACTCGGCGAACGCCGGGGTGCGCACCTTGCGTGGCTGCTCGACCGAGAGACCCAGCGCGAGCGCACGCTCCTTCACTGGCGGCGGGCGCAGCTTCATACCGCGGCCCGACTTGCGGTCCGGCTGGCAGATGACCTTCACCACCTCGCCGAGCTCGTGCACCGCCTCGAGGCAGGGCACGGCCAGCGCGGGCGTCCCGAAAAAGATGACGCGCATCTGAGGTCGGGCCTACTCGGCGGCTTCGGAGGCCGCGCGCTTGGACATCGAGCGGTGAACGAGGCGCTTCCGGATCAAGCCGAGGTGGTCGATCATCAGCTTGCCATCGAGGTGATCGTTCTCGTGTTGGATCGCGACCGCCAACAGTCCATCCGCCTCGAGCTCGAACGGCGTGCCGTTCTCGTCGAGCGCCTTGACCCGCACGTACTCGGCCCGGTCGACGTCTTCGTGCACGCCGGGGAAGGAGAGGCACCCCTCTTCCCAGGTCTGCTCCCCGCGACGCTCCACGATCTCTGGGTTCACGAACACACGCAGCTCGCTGGGGTCGTCCTCGCCGGTCGCAATGTCGATCACGAAGACCCGAACCGGCTCCCCGATCTGCGTGGCCGCGAGACCCACGCCCGGGGCCGCATACATGGTCTCGGCCATGTCTTCCACGAGCTTCGTCAGCTCCGGCCCGAAGTCGGTGACGGGCTGACCCGGGTTTCGGAGGCGCTTGTCCGGGTAGTGGAGGATGGTGCGAATGGCCATGCTTCGTTCGTAGTGCGCGCGCCGTTTCCCTGCAAGCCCGGGCGGGTTCACTCGCGGAGCGCCGTCTCGTAGGGGCGGCGGAGGCGCGATGACGAGAGCACCGCAAACGCCTCGCCCACCGCGTCGAGAGCAGCGTTGCGCGGCGCCTCCAACCCCGGCAGCCCGAGCATGTCGAGCGGGAGCGCCTCGAGCTCCTGCCGACGTGCGGCGTACGCGCGCTCGACCTCCGCCCCCCCTGCGCCGATGGGGAGCCCGAGCACCGCGAAGTAGTCTCCGTCCTCAGCCAAGGCCGCGGCCGCCTGCACGAGCGCGGTCACAGACGCGCGCGCGGTCGCCGAGGGAGTGGGCGTCGGGGCCTCCCGCACCGTGAGTAAATCCGCCGCGACGAGCGCATAGAGCACGCCCGCCAGCCCCCGTTCGGTGGGCGCCGCCTCGACGAGGTCCGTGAAGGAGTGACCCTCCATCCGGGACAGCAGCTCGACGACCTCGAGGGACAGTTCGACAGTGGCGAGCCCCGCTTCCCGGTCGGGACCGAGGTCGACCCCCGTTCCGCGTAGGCCGCCGGCGCCCAGCATCTCGCCGACCCACTCGACCGGAAGCGCGTCGCGCGCGGCCTCGACCAGCGCGGCCGGTAGCCCTCGACCCAACACCCGCCGCCGGGTGAGCAGGCGCCCCGGCTGCGTGTCATCGAGACGGCGGAGGCTGAACTCGCCGTGCTCCGCGCCGACGAGCTCGCGCAGCAGCCCTTCGCGGGCTTCGCGAACGAGACGGTCGCGCTCAAACCGCCCCAGCTGCCCGCTCTCCACGTCCTCGGCCAGCCGCGCCTCGGCGGACGCCTCATCGCGAGGGCGGCCGCTCGAGCGCCCCCGTCGGACGAGCGCGCGCACGACCCGCTGGTACACCGGCCCGTCGAGCGCGCGCAGCTCCCCGCGCAGCAGGGTCAAGCGCAGCTCGAGACCGTCGGCCCGGACCGCGCAGATGACGTCGAGTCGAAGCGCCGCGAGCCGAAACAAGAGACGCAACGCACCGCCGGGACCGAGCGCTCCGCTCCGTGACCCGTCCGCGTTGACGCGCCCGAGCACGGCGTCCTCCTCGGGCCACTCGCCGGCCTCGTCATCGGGGCGGGAGGGAGGCAGCATGGAAGCGAGGTGCACTCCGCTCCCCGGCGTGTCCTCCGGAAGGGGCGAGTGCATCGCCTCCGGGACTTCCG
This sequence comes from Sandaracinaceae bacterium, assembly GCA_045106715.1. Lineage (GTDB taxonomy): Bacteria > Myxococcota_A > Polyangia > Polyangiales > Sandaracinaceae. The sequence goes on along the minus strand of JBGCFC010000017.1, from coordinate 46,770 downwards.
TCGCCGTCGTGCTCTCCATGCGCGCACGCGGCGGGGCGCTGGACCGCCCTTCTCCACGCGGCTCGGACGGCTGGATGGGCGGCGGCACGGCCGGCCCACCCACGTAGGTGAACGCATCGATGGGGTCATCGATGACTTGCTCTTCGAGGAGCAGCGACGAGGCCTCGAACAGCTCCGGCGGCACCAACACCTCGGGGGGATCATCGGCGGCAGGAAAGTGCAGCGAAAGCGGCGCACGCTCCGGAAACACGCGCCGGTCCGCCCTCGCCAGCAGCGCCTGCAACCCCGGGGACAGCTCCGCGCGCTGCGCAGGCGGGATGTCCGGCTGAGGCGCGTCTTCGCCGGGCGCGGGCCCCGTCCCGGGGCGCGATCCGGTCCCTGGGCGAGACCGCGACCCGGTGGCCGGGTCGGAGCGCGGACGGAGACGAGAACCCGTCATCGGACGCTCCCCGGTGTCCGCGGTACCCGAGGGGATCTCGCGCCCCTGGATGCCGGAGAGCTCCGGCGAGTGGTCGATCTCGGAGATGAAGCCCGGGTCGGACGGGAAGCTCACCTCAGATGAGAAGTCGCCGCTCCCCGGGTCGAGCTGCATGGTGGGCTCCCGCGGTCGCCACGAAGGCGACTTGGACACGGGTGTCTGCATCAAGAGGACCTGCGAGCTGTCCGGGTCGTCGCTGGAGCGCCGCATCGTGCGCTCCGGCGGCACGCTCACCCCGCTGACCTCCGGCGGCCGGTACTGCGCGAGCAGCGCCGCGATCTTGGCGAGCAAGCGTGGGATCTCGACCGGCCGAGACAACACCGCGTCGGCGCCGTAGGCCGGACCGTCAGAGTCGCGCACCCAGCCGGGCGGCAAGCCCAACAGGATCACGGGGACGTCGCCGTGCTCTCCCTCGTCCCGCAGGAGCTTCAGCGCGCGGAGCGCGTTCGGGGCGTCGCCCGCAAGGAGCACGAGGTCGGCCGTTGTCGAGGGGACCGCGTCGAGCTCGATCGCGCGCACCTCGAGTCCTTCACGACGGAGATGCTCCAACACCAACGGAGCCTCCGTGCCGGGGTCGTGGAGCGCGAGGGTGGCCTGCACGCGAGCGATGATAGCGAGAACGCGTCGCCGCGGGTGCTGAAACGAACGCGATGCACACGCCTCACTCGCCGCGGCGGCGCTTGGCCGCGGGACCCGCAAGGGTCGGACCCGGGCCCGGACCGGCGGGCGGGATGGATGCGCGCGCGTCCGAACGGAGCGTCTCGACGATGCCACCCAGCTCGAGCTGCGAGGGGACCAGCCGGACGGATGCCGCAGCGTCGTGCAACGCGCGCCCCATCGCCGCCGCGCTGACGTAGCGAACGTCCGCCGCTGTCGCCATGGCACACAGCGCCACGGACTCGAACGCCTCCGGCACGTCGGGGTTCAGCTCGCGGGGGCGCGGGAACTGACCCGCCATCACGTCGGGGATGATCGCGACGCCCGTTCCCGCATAAGGCCGGCGCCCCGTGAGCAGCTCGTAGAGGACGACCCCCATCGCGTAGACATCGGTGCGCGCATCGGTCGGCTGCGCGCGCAGCTGCTCGGGAGCCATGTAGGCGATCTTGCCCTTGAGCGCTCCGTCCAGAGACGGGTGCTGCCGGAGCGAACTCGCCGCCACGCCGAAGTCCGCGACCTTGACCTCACCGGCGGTCGAGATGAGCAAATTGCTCGGCGAGACGTCCCGATGCACCAGCCCGAGCGGCGCCCCGTCGGCGCCCCGACACCGGTGCGCGTAGTCCAAGCCGGACAGCGCATCGGCGACGATGAGCAGCACGTGCCGGAGGGGTAGCGCGTCCCCGTAGCGCCCCGCGTAGGTGTGAACGAGACGGGCGAGATCGAGCCCGTCGACGTGCTCCATCGCCAGCAGCACCCCGTCTTCGTGACGGGACACGTCGAACGTCTGCACGACGTGCGCGTGGGACAGCACGAGCGCGACCCGAGCCTCGGTGAGGAACATCGCCTGGAGCCTCGGATCGGCGGCCACCTCGGCGTGCACGACCTTGAGGGCGAGGTCTTTGTCGTGGCTGTCCGGGTGGCGCGCGCGGTACACGGACGCCATCCCGCCCTCCGCGATCAGCTCGAAGATGCGGTAGTTGCCGAGCTGCTCGGGAACCCCCATGTCCTCAGGATAGCGCTGTCTCGGCCGTCATTCCTCGTCGGGCGAGATCACGAACTGGAACGTCCCGGTGTCCGCCTGCTGAAGCGTGGCGACGAACGTCACCGAACCCCCGGCGGGCATGACGTAGTAGGCCTCCGCGGCGTCGATCACCAGATCGCTGCTCACCGCCGCGCACTGGGTCCGGTCCGTCGGAATGGACGTGCCGTCATACACGACCGCGGCGGGGCGGATCTCTTCTTCACCGACCAGCACCTCGAAGGTCACCCCGAGCTCTGCGCCGGTGTCGTTGGTGTAGCAGACCGTCTCGAACGGCACGGAGACCTCGTCGAGGCCCGAAGCGGGACACTCCTCACCCGTAGGGCGCATCCAGGTCGCGCTCGCCTCCGAGAAGGCACCGTCGAGGGCGTCCAGCCCGCCACCGGCGATCGTGGCCGAGAGCAAGAAGCAGGTGGGCGTGCCCGCGTCGGTTCCCGAGTCGGCTGCCGTGCCCGAGTCGGTCGGCGTACCCGCATCGGGCACGGTGCCCGCGTCCCGGGTGGGCAGGCCCGAGTCGGTGCCCGGCATGCGGTCGTCGTCGCAGCCGAAGCAGAGGAGGGTCAAAAGGGCAAGGAAAGGCGCGGTCTTCAGCATGGGCGAAGTGGACGACGCCAGCGTCGAACCTGTCAACGAATACGACCTCGTCGACGCACGGTCCGGGGTTGCTACAGTCGAGGCATGCGCGGGCTCTTCACACGTCGCGACCTCGCCGCGTTGCTCCTGTCGGGTGCGCTGCTGGGGCTCGCCCCGATTGTCGGGGCATTGGCGTACGCGCAGGACGCGCCGCCCGACCACGAACCGGCCGACCCGACGCGCATGACCCCGGAGGAGCGCCGCCACGTGCCGGTGCTCGGCCTGCCGAGCCAGGTGCGCGTGGACCGGCCGTTCGACGTGATGGTGCAGGTCGGCCTCGAGACGCACCCCATGCGGGAGAGCCATCACATCGACCACATCGAGGTGCAGCTCGACGGCCAGAAGGTGTTCGACGCGACCCTCAGCCCGTCCGTCGGGTATCCGGTCGTGCGGGTGCCTCTGGTGGTCTCGGAGAGCGCCACGCTCACCGTCCGCGCGCACTGCAACTTGCACGGCACATGGCGCACCCAGCGCGCGCTCGAGGCGCGATGACAGCCCGCATCCGGTGGCTCTTCCTCGCGGCGCTCGTGATGGCAGGCTGCGATGGCCTGAGTTCGTTCGCGACCGCGGAGGGCGAAGTCTACGAGGGCCCGGTCGTCGGCCTGGTCGACCCGCCCGTCCTCCGGCGTGGGTTCCCGGCCGAGACGAGCCTGAGCCTGTCGTTCGACCCGGCGCGGGTCACGTCTCTGGCGGTCGACGAGCCGCCTGGCGTGTTGAGCACGAGCGACGGGACGCTGACCGACGTGCCGCTCGAGCCGATCGTGCCGCTCGCGCACGACGTGCTGGGCCAGTACCAGATCCCGGCCGGCGACCGCATCCGCAACTACGTCTTCATCCTGCGCCCGACCGACGGGCCGCTCGCCGGACGCGAGCCAATGGTGTTCCTGTCGTTGATGGGCGACGGCACGGTCGAGGTCCGCATCGTCGCCGGCGGCGGCAGCCGCGAAGGAGACTACTTCGGCCTGTTCCGGCTGGAGAAGACGGACCGATGAGGGTGCTGGGTATCGAGTCGTCCTGCGACGAGACCGCGGCCGCGGTGGTGGACGAACACGGCACGGTGTTCGCCGATGTGGTCGCGAGCCAGATCGACGTGCACGCCGTCTACGGCGGGGTCGTTCCGGAGCTCGCGTCGCGCGCTCACGTGACCAATGTGGTGCCCGTGATCGAGCAGGCGCTCGCCGAGGTCGGCGGCCTCGAGACGATCGACGGCGTCGCGGTGACCCGCGGCCCCGGGCTGGTCGGCGCGCTGCTCGTCGGCATCCAGGCGGCCAAGGCCATCGCGTTCGCGAAGGACCTGCCGCTGGTCGGCGTCGACCACCTCATGGGGCACCTCTTGGCGGTGCACCTCGACCGCGGCGAGGGCCGCGACGCCATCGCGTTCCCGTATATCGCACTCTTGGTCAGCGGGGGACACACCGCCATCTACGAGGTGCGCGGGCCGGGCGACGCGACGATCTTGGGCCAGACGCGGGACGACGCGGCGGGCGAGGCGTTCGACAAGGTCGCCAAGCTCATCGGCCTCGGCTATCCCGGCGGCCCCGTCATCGATCGCCTGGCCAAAGGAGGCGACCCCAAGGCCGTGGACCTCCCGGTGCCCATGGCCTCGCGCCGCACCCTCGACTTCAGCTTCTCGGGCCTGAAGACGGCCGTCGCGCGGCACGTGAAGAAGCACGGCGTGCCGACCGAAGAGCAGGCCATCGCCGACCTCTGCGCGTCGTTCCAGCGCTCAGCCGTCTCGGTGCTGGCGCGCAAATCCGTGCACGCCTGCGTCACCCGCGAGGTTCCCCGACTCGTGCTCGGCGGCGGCGTGGCGGCGAACTCCGGACTGCGCACCTACGCGCGCAAGCTCGCCGACAAACACGACGTGCAGCTCGCCATCCCGCCGCTGCTGTCCTGCACCGACAACGCAGGCATGATCGCGTACGTCGGTGCGCTCGAGCTCGCGGCCGGCAAGACCGACGACCTCACGCTCGCCCCGTACTCACGGAGCCCCGACGTGCGGCGCGGGAAGATGCCACGGCGTCACAAGCCCGCCCCCGGCACCTCGTAGATGGCGGAGGCGGAGGTCGTGATACGGCTCGACGAGCGCGACTGGGTCCAGCTGGGGTGCGGCGTGACGAGTCGATTCGGTGCATCGGCGACGAGCGACGCACCGCAGAGGGGCCCGCTCCCGCCGACGAGGCGTCGTTGCGACACCCGCCGAGGACATCCAGCGCTCGCTACTCGAGCGGCTCGTTGGCATCAATTTCCGCGCGCACCATCTGGTTCTCGCGGCTCGAGCCCACCGCGATCTCGAAGGTCGACTGCCGCCCGTCTCCGTCGAGGTCCCCGCGTGCGCGGAACGTGTAGAGCTGAGGGTCGCCCGCGGTGTGCCCACAGCCTCCGGGGCTGTGGATCTCGTAGCGGTAGTAGAGGGGGTCGGCGGCGCTGAACCCGAGCGCCTCGAACGAGGGTGCGAGCGGCGGATAGACGACCTTGGTCGGACCGGGTTGGCCTGGCGTGGACGCCGCGTCGACCAGGCAGTGGGTACGCACCTGTCCGTCCGGTCCGAAATGCTCCTGCTCGTAGTACGCCGACGCGCCCTCGAAGAGCGCGCGCAGGTTGGAGTTCGCTTCTGCCGTCTTGGAACGCTGCAGGTAGCCGACAAACGCGGGGATCGCGATGGCCGCGACAATCCCGATGCACGGCACGAACAGGAGGCCCGCCACCGCCAGCCCCAGGATCCACTTCAGCGCCTTGCCGTCGCTCTTCTTGTTCTTGGTCATCGCGACAGAGGCTACCCGTTCGCCGCCCACAGTCGCGGGAAGAGACCGGGGAGCGCCGATTCGTCCCACCTGCTAGGCAGGCGGCATGGAAGGCGCCTTGCAAACGATCCTGGACGCGGTTGGGGAGACTCCGATCGTCCGCTTGAACCGCGTGGGCAGCGACGTCGCGTCCGAGGTCTTCGTCAAGTGCGAGTACCTGTCGCCGAGCGGCTCGGTGAAGGACCGGATGGCCGCGCGCATGGTGGACGCGGCGGTCGAGAGCGGCGCGCTCGGCCCGGGCGGGACGATCGTGGAGGCGACGAGCGGCGACACCGGCTTGGCGCTCGCGATGCTGGCTTCGGTGCGCGGCTACCTCACGGCGTTTGTCGTCCCGGACAAGACGTCGGCGGAGAAGATCGCGATGCTGCGCGCCTACGGGTCGCGGGTCGTGGTCGCTCCCGCGGGGGTGGAACCCGACGACCCCCGGAGCATGCGCGGGCTCGCCAAGAGCCTCGCCGAAGAGACGCCCGGCGCGGTGTTCCTCGACCAGTTCGAGAATGCCGCCAACCCGGACGCGCACGCGGCCACCCTAGGCGCGGAGATCCTGGCGCAGACCGGCGGGAACATCGACGCGGTGGTGGCGGGCATCGGCACAGGCGGCACGCTGATCGGCGTGGGCCGGGCCTTGCGCGCGGCGGGCTGCGAGGCGGAGCTGGTCGGCGTCGACCCGAGCGGGTCGGTCTACTACGGCTTCAAGAAGAGCGGCCGAGTGACGCAGCCCGTGCACTACAAGCTCGAGGGCATCGGCTCGGATTTTTTCCCCGCGACCGCCGACCTCGATGCGCTCGACCACGTGGTCCGCGTGCGCGACGGGGAGTCGTTCCGCATGGCGCGCGACCTGGTGCGTCTCGAGGGGCTGTTCGTCGGCGGCTCGTCCGGCGCCGCGGTGGCCGGTGCCCTCGCCTACGCGCGCCGAGAGGGCGGAGAGAAGCGCATCCTGGTCATCCTGCCGGACGGCGCGGGTGCGTACCTGAGCACGCTGTTCAACGACGCGTGGATGGAGCAGAACGGCTACCTCGACGACGAGGGCGACCTCGGCACGGTGCGCGATCTGCTTCAGCAGAAGGGCGGCGAGGGCGTCATCACCGCGCGCTCGGACGACCGGGTGCGGGACGTCATCGGTCGCATGAAGGCGCACGGCATCTCCCAGCTGCCGGTCATGCGGGACAACGCGCTGCTCGGGGTCGTCGCGGAGGTCGATCTGCTTCGTTATCTCGTGAGCGGCGAGAGCTCGCTCGAGGGCGCGGTGGAGCAGGTCGTCGAGAGCGACTTCGCCACCGTCGCGCCGGACACGAAGATCCTCTCGCTCCAGCAGGTGCTCAGCGAGGCCCGCATCGCCATCGTCCTGGAGGACGAGCGCATCGCCGGGATCATCACGAAGATCGATCTGATCGACTACCTCGCGCGCCGCGCGCAGTAGTCCTGAGGGGGTAGTCCCGAGGGGCGGCGTCAGGCCTCTTCGACGACCGCGGCGACGAGCCGCCCCACCCCTTCGTCGAACTCATCCTCGGGCACGAGAAGGCTCACGACGAGCCACGCCTCGTCGCCCTCGAAGTCGTAGAAATACCCGGGGTGCACGGAGAGGCCACGCTCCACCAGCGCGAGCGCCCAGGCCTCGTCGCTTCGGGTCGCCGGAACGCGCACCGGGGCCACCCAACCGCCTTCGAGCGGCGGCACGCTCAGCGCGGTGCCCGACGTCCGCTCCCGCAGCTTCGCCAGGTTGCGGCGGCAGCGCTCACGAATGCGGGTCTGCCGCGGGAGCGTCGCCTCGAGAAGCACCGGCAACGCGCGCTGGACGGGTGTCGCAGGCGACAGATACGTGTCGGCGATCATCGCGAGGCGGTCCATCGCTTCGTCGGCCGCCGCGCCGGGCCCGTGCACGAACGTCCAGGCGAGCTTCAGCTGGGGCAGCCCAGCACGCTTGCTGAGACCATCGAGGCGAAACACGAGGCCCTCCGTCTCCGCGGGCGGCGGCGGAGGCGCGGCGTCCAGGCCGTAGGGCGCGAACACCTCGTCGACGATGAGCGGAAACCCGAGGCTCGAGAGCGCCGCGAGCGTGTCGGGCCGGAGATACTGACCCGTCGGGTGGTTGGGGCTGATGGCGACCACCGCACGCGTGCGGGGCGTGATCGCGTCGTAGAGCGCGGCGAAATCGATGGACCACCGTCCGTCGAACACGAGCGGGTAGCCCGTCAGGTGCACGTCCGTGTAGGCGGCGAGGTGCGCGAGCAGGGGATACGACGGCTGCGGAACGAGGACCTCGGCGCCCGGATCGCACAACAGCCGAAAGAGATGCGCGTAGGCCTCCGAGGTGCTGGCGGTGAGCAGCACGCGGTCCGGGGGGTGCCCCTTCGCGGCCAACTCTTCACGCTCGACCAAAGCCGCGCGCGCCTTCGGCAGCCCCAGGGAGTCAGCGAGATACGGCCCACGAAGCCCCTCGGTGAGCGCGTCTTGGATCGAGGGCAGCAGCACCTCAAACCCCGCAAGGGTCGGGTTGGTCTGCGTCAGGTCGAGGATGGGCGCGCCTCGGGCGCGACGTGCGGCGAGCGCCTCGGTCAGGGGGTTCGCCGCCTGGGCGATCTCGCTCCTCGTGGAGAACATCGGCGGACGATACCCGAGTCCGCGTTACGGTTCGGGGGTTGTCAGTCGCGCCGCCGCGCCACCGTCTTTCCGCCGCATGTCCGACCCCTCCGCCCGCACCGAGCCTCCCAGCCCCCGCGCCCTTCGTCGCGCGCGGGAGCGAGGAGACGTGCCGCGGAGCCGGGTGGGCAGCCTGGCGTTCGGTTGGCTGGGGTTGAGCTTGGGCCTCGGAGCAGGGACTGCTGCCGGCGTGGATGCGCTCTGTTCGTTCACCACCCGGGTCTTGTCGTTGCGTTCGCTCGCCGAGCCGGATCCCCTGAGGACCGCGCTCGGCGAGGCGACGACGCTGGGCGCCCACCTGCTCGTGTCGCCCTTCGCCGGCGTGCTCGTCTTCGGGGTGATCGGCGCGTGGGCCATCATGGGCCGGGTCGTGGTGACGCCCGTCCGAGCCGACTTCGAGCGCCTCGCGCCCTCCCGCAACCTCGGAGCGGCCACTGACCTGCGGCCGCGCGCCGGCGTGCTGCTGGCCGTCTTCGTCCTGGGCCTGGTGCTGGTGGATCTCTTCCAAGACGCTGCCCCGGGGCTGTTCGGGCGCGTGCAGAGCTCCGTGGAGCCGTTTCGGCACGCGACCGGCGTGCTGGGGGAGGCCCTCTTTGTGCGGGTCGCCGTCGTGTTGGCCGTGCTCGGCGCCGCGGCGGTGGCGTTCGCGCGGCATCGCTTCTGGGAGCGCCAGCGCATGACCCGACGAGAGAAGATGCGCGAGCAGCGGGAGACGGAAGGGGACCCCACCGCGCGACGGCGACGCCAGGCACGTCACCGCGAGCTGAGCGACGCCCCTTCCCGGCGCGAGGTGCTGCGGAGGGCCGCGCTCCTCGTCCGTGGAGAGGGGATGACGGTGGCGCTCGCGTGGGCGAACCGAGACGCCGCGCCGACGGTCGACGCGATCGCGATGGGCCCCGCGGCCGCCCGGTTGGTCTTGGAAGGGCGCGCCGTCCCGAGCGTGCTCGACCCGGCGCTGGCCCTCGCCCTGGCCCGGTACCGTCGCGGCGCCGAGGTCCCGGAGCGGCTCTGGCCGCGCGTGACCCGGCCCCTGTCTCGTTCGGATCCGTCGTCCCTGAGATCGCGCGTCACGCCGGGTGCGCCCTCATGACGGACGCGCTCTTCGATGCGTCCGTCATGACGCCCCCGCTGGTGGAGGTCGCGGTCCCCGTGCCGCTCCGCCGCCGCTTCACCTACCGGCTGCCGAAGACGCTGCTCGACGTCCCGATCGGGGCGCGCGTCGCCGTGCCGTTCTCGGGTCGCAAGCTCCCGGGCGTGGTGCTGGGCTTCCCTGAGACGATCCCGGAGGGCGTGAAGCGCCTCGCGACGGTGGCCGGGCAGCTGGACACGCAGCCGCTGTTTTACGACGAGCTCCTGCAGTTTCTGCTCGAGTCCGCGGCGTACTACCTTCACCCGGAGGGCGAGGTGCTGCGCGCGGCCGCCCCGGCCCTCCCCCGCGAAGCGATGAAGCGTCTCCGCGCTGGGGGCTTCCTCGACCCCGGCGAGCTGTTGCCGGGCGCCGCCGTGGCGACCCGCACCGAGCATCTGCTGCGACGCACCGACAAGGAGGCCGCTCGGCGGCTCGGTGCCACCCAACAGATCGTGATGGCGCTGCTCGAGGAGCGGGGCGAGGTCACGCTCACCGAGCTCAAAGCGCACGTGAAACAGCCGCGCGACGTCATGCAGCGGCTGGAGAAGCGCGGTCTCGTCACGGTCGAGACGCGGGAGGTCTCGACCGATCCGTTCTTCAACACGACGGTGGAGCCGTCCGTGCCGCCGCCGCTGAACCCGGCGCAGACGCGGGCCGTCGAGCGGCTGATCGGGGCGCTGGACGCCGGCCCGTCGACCCATCTGCTCCACGGCGTCACGGGCTCGGGCAAGACCGAGGTGTACCTGCACGTCATCGCCGAAGCGCGCGAGCGCGGGCGGGGCGCGCTCTTGTTGGTCCCGGAGATCGCGCTCACGCCGCAGCTCGTGTCTCGGTTCCGCGCGCGCTTCGGCGACGGGATCGCGGTGCTGCATTCGGGGCTCACCGAGACGCAGCGGCACCGGGCGTGGTGGGGGCTTCGGCGGGGTGAGCTGACGTTGGCGGTCGGCGCGCGCTCGGCCCTGTTTGCGCCCGTCCCGAACCTCGGTGTCATCGTCGTCGACGAGGAGCATGACTCCTCGTTCAAGCAGGAGGACAAGTTCCGCTACCACGCGCGCGATCTGGCGATCCTCCGGGCGCACCGCGCTGGCGCCGTATGCATCTTGGGCAGCGCCACCCCGAGCTTGGAGAGCTACCACCGCGCACACACCGGCAGGATCGAGCTGCACGAGCTGCCGGAGCGCGCGACGGCGCAGACCTTGCCCGAGGTGGAGATCGTCGACCTTCGGCGGCACGGCCCGGGGCCGAGCGGCCACCCTTTGATCACCGGCCCGCTGCACCGCGCGCTCGAAGCGTGCCTGGCCGCCGGGGACCAGGCGATCCTGTTTCTGAACCGGCGGGGGTTCACGCCCTCGCTGCGGTGCGAGGCGTGTGGCGAGATGGTCGAGTGCCCCGCCTGCTCGGTGAGCCTGACGGAGCATCGGCGCGCCGGCCTCTTGCGATGCCACTACTGCGACTTCTCCATGCCGACACAGGACCGGTGCCCCAGCTGCACGAAGAGCGCACTGGTGCCGCTCGGCCTCGGCACCGAGAAGCTGGAGGACGCACTCTCCGAGACGTTCTCGCCCGCGCGGGTCGCGCGGCTCGACCGGGACACGGCGGCGGGCGGGCGGGCCATCGAGTCGGTGCTGGATCGGCTCCGCAACAAGGAGATCGACATTCTCGTCGGCACCCAGATGGTCACGAAGGGCCACGACCTGCCCGGCGTCACCCTCGTCGGGGTGGTCCTCGCCGATCAGTCGTTGTCGTTCCCGGATTTCCGCGCCTCCGAGCGCACCTTCCAGCTGCTCAGCCAGGTGGCGGGACGCGCCGGACGAGGCGAGCGCCCAGGGCGGGTGGTGATGCAGACGTACCAGCCCGAACACCCCGCGCTGATCCACGCCCAGCGGCACGACTTCGCCAGCTTCGCCGCCACCGAACTCATCGAGCGCGAGGAGCTCGGCTACGCCCCCTTCGGTCGGTTGGTCGCGGTGCGGGTGGACGCGGGAGACGAGCGAAAGGCCGCCGAGGTCGCCGATCGGTTGGCGGAACTCGCGCGGCGCCACCCCGCGGTGCGCGGCATGCGTGTGTCCGTGCTCGGCCCGGCGCCCGCACCGATCGCCCGGATTCGCGGCCGCTTCCGCTACCGCTTGCTCCTCCGCGGCAGCGAGCGCCCGGTCCTGCGTAGCGTGGCCCGTCTGCTCGCCGATCGGATCGACCAAGGCGTGGCCCCGGCGCGGGCCCACGTGGACATCGATCCCGTCTCGATGCTGTAGCCGGGCCCGCCCGGTCAGATGCGCCGGCGGAGGAACGCCACGCCGAGAACGGCGAGCATCCCGCACAGCGGCAACCCGGCACCGGAGCCCTGCCCGGGAGAGACCGCGCAGTCACCTCCGTCGGCCTCTTCCGCTCCGTCGGGCACGAGGCAGACGTTGGTCCCGGTGCCGTCGGCGCGCACGCACTCGAAGCCGGGCGCGCAGGCGTTGTTGCGGTCGCAGAAGCTGGTGCAGACCCCGCTGCCGTCGCTGATGGCGCAGGTGCCCGACGCACACTCCTCGTTGGTCATGCACACCTCGCCTTCGAGGCCGGCCACCGGTGCGCACACGCTGGTGCCGCCCGCGTCGACGCAGTCGAAGCCGCTCGGGCACTCGTCGGCGCCGGCACACGGCGCGGTGCACCAGCGGCGGCCGCCCTGGGTGGCGCAGATCCCCATCGCGCCGCAGTCCGCGTTCTCGGCGCAGACGCCGCCGACGCCCTGGGTGCGGTCACGGATGCAGTGCAGGTCGCGACAGATGAAACCTTCTCCGCAGGGGTTCTCAGCCTCTTCGTCCGCCGGCGGGGTGCACCCCGTAGCGCATTCGCGCACGCCCGCGATCTCACGGCAGACCGCGCCTTCGCGGCATTCCGAGTCCACTTCGCAGGCCTCGCCGAGACCGCGGTCGCCGATGAGGATCGCTTCGTCCACGCAACCTCCGCAGCTGCCGGGCGTGGCCGCGCAGGCCTCACCCGCGAGGCACTGGCCTGCGTCGCCGCGACACGGCGCCAGACAACGCTGGCGTCCGTCACCGGGGTCGGCGCAGTACAGCGAATCGCACTCGGTGTCGCTGGTGCAGTCGGCCTCGAGCGGCAAGCTGCCGGGATCGCCGCGCAGGCAGTAGCCCTCGCACCCGTCTGCCGCGCAGTAGAAGCCCAGGCTGCAGCCCTGAGCAGGGCGAAGCGGATCACACGCCGCCGTGCAGATGGAGCCCATGGGCGTGTCTCGGCAGAGCCCACCGGTGCACTCGCTGTCGACCGAGCAGGGATCGCCGAGCGGGATGCACCCCTCGTCCACCGTCTCGTCGCAGTTGTTGTCGATCCCGTCGCAGATCTCTTCGCTCGGGACGCACGACCCGGTCTCCTCGATCACGCTCGTGATGAAGTCGAGGTGCCGGTAGATCTCGTTGTAGGCGCCGGGCGCGGTGCCGCAGACGGGCGACGTGCGTCCGTCCGGGCTGTAGATGAAGGACGCGACGCCCCAGACGAGCCCCTCCGGGCCGAGGAGCGGGCCTCCCGAGTCGCCCGAACACACCGTCGGCGGCACGAAGATGAACCCATCCTGGTAGCCCATCACGCTGGACGTGACGTTGTACTTGGTGCCCGAACCGCCCGCAGGCGTCTGCCCGTACCCCACCGCGGTGATCTGCTGGCCGAACAACGCCGAAGGAAGCTCGGTGGCGATGGTCCGAGGTGGCTGGGTCGCCGCCGTGCTCAGCACAAGGAGTGCGACATCGTTGGCCTGCCCGGCTCCGAGCCCGGCGCCAGGGACGGGCCGAACTTCGCTCACGAGGTATTCGGCCGTCAGCTGGCGGAGGGAGTTGCCCACGTAGATGCGGAAGTTGGCCGCCGGGGCGGGGCTGTTGCCCGCTTCGACGCAGTGGTTCGCCGTCAGCACCACTCGAGGGGCGATCAGCGAGCCTGTGCAGGCCGCTCCGTCGAGCCGGTACATGTAGACGACCTCGTCAGGGCCACCAAACGTGCCGCTCACGATCGCTTCGCGATGGCTCGCCAAGTCGTCGGGGCCCGCGCATCCGGCGAGGGAAGCGCCTGTAAGAACGGTAACGGCAAGAAGAAGCGTCGAGCGGGCGATCGTGTTCACTTGGGCTCCGGTAGCGGGGAGGGACGCGCCCCCCGGCGCGTGTGCGCGCGAAGATACAATCCACGTGCCAGCCCAAGACGGGCGGGTTGCCGCACGATCTAGGTGTGCAGCCGCGCCCGCGCCATGGGCCCGTCAATCTTTGCACACTTGCGCGCGAGCGGCTCGATCAGCGTCGGCGTCGCACCAGGAGCGCGACGGCCCCAAACAAGACGAACACGCCTGCGAAGGGGGCGCCGCGCTTCGGGCTCACGTTGCAGCCCCCGCCGTCCGTTTCGCCCTCGGGGGCGACGCACACCGCGGTGGCGCTGCCGGCCGAGATGCGACGGCATTCGAAGCCCGGGGCACACGGTGCGTCGCTCGAGCACTCGCGGGTGCAGGAGCCGACTCCACCGGAGACCGCACAGGAGTTGGTGATGCAGTCGGCGTTGCCGGTGCAGGCGTCGCCAAGGAGGCCGCGGTCCGGCGCGCACACCTGCGTGCCGCCCGCCTCGACGCAAGCGAACCCGTCGGGGCACTCCTCGGTGTCGCACACACGGGTGCACCAGGATTGGCTACCGCGGGTTGCGCAGAAGGTGCCCATCACACAGTCGCCGTTCGAGGCGCAGGGCTCCCCGATGTCGCCGCGCGGACCCGCCACGCAGGCCATGTCTCGGCAGTGGAAGGCGTCGGGGCAGTCGGGATCCGCCTCGCACGAGCGGCTGCAGTACCGCCGGCCGGCGTCCTCGAAGCACGCGCCCGATCGACAGTCCGCCCCGACCTCACAAGACTCACCGAGGCCGCGGTCGGCGCGAAGGATCTCCTCCGCGACGCAGCCGCCGCAGTCACCCGGGTTTGCCGCGCAGGCCTCGCCCGCCAAGCACATGCCCGTGTCCCCCCGGCAGGACTGGAGGCAGCGCATGTTGCCATCGCCCGGATCGGCGCAGTAGAGCGACTCACACTGCGAATCGGCCGTGCAGGCCGTCCCCAGGGTGAGCGACTGGTCCCCGGTGCCGATCGGGAGGCACAGACCGTTGCAGCCATCGGTTCGTGCACAGTAGAGGCCCGGGTCGCACCCGAAGTCGGGCCTCAGCGGGTCACACTCGGCGGTGCAAATCTGGCCGGCGCTGGTGTCGCGGCAGGTCTGGCCGACGCACTCGCTGTCCTGGGCGCAGGACTCGCCGATGGCGCTGCAGGTCTCGTCGACGAGGTCGTCGCAATCGTTGTCGGCGCCGTCACAGCGCTCCGCCCCATCGTTGAGGCAGGAGCCGGCCTCGGAGAGCGCCGCGTCGATCATCTCGAAGTAAGGCGTGATGGCGTTGTACGCGCCGTAGCCCGTCCCGCAGCTGCCAGCGCCAAAGCTGACCACGCCGGCGATCTCACCGTCCGCCGTGATCGCGGGCCCGCCCGAGTCGCCTTGGCAGGTGATGGCGCCCACGTAGATCAGGCGGGCGTCGGTGCCCTGGACACGGCCCGTGGTGGTGAACTTCACCCCGACCTGCCCGCTCGGCGTCTGGCCGTATCCGATCGCGGTGATGGTCTGGCCCGTGAGCGTCGTGTGCGTCTCGCGGCGGATCGGAAGGGGCTCAATCCCCGCCGCACCGGTCTGCAACACGATGACCGCGACGTCTTCACCCACGAGCCCGTCCCCAATCGAGCCGCCCTGGCGCGTTGTGTACACGCCGGGCGGGGTGTCGATGGACTGCACCCGAAGGACTTGGCTCACCTGGCTGGTTGAGTTGCCGATGCCGACGACCATCTGAGACGGCGCAACGGGCCCCTCGGCGAACGCCTCTTGCACGCAGTGCTTGGCGGTGAGGACCACGCGCTCGGCGATCAGGGCGCCTGTGCACAGACCGCCGCTGGCGAAGTTCTGCAGCACGACGACGGCGGGGTTGCCGCCGAGTTCTCCGTTGACGATCGCTGCACTCGACGCGGCGGGGGGCTCCTCGGTCGGAGCCGCGCAGCCCACAGCGGCGGCCAACCCGGAAGCGGTCAACAGGACGAGAACGACGGGCGGCAGGGCGCGAGCGAAGCGACGCATTCAGACTCCTCTTGGCGGCTCGGGAGCGAGCCGCGCCGGCACTACGTTGTGCCAAAACAGGGATGGGGTCCAGTCCGGGTCCCAGGGTGAGCCCCTCCAGGGAGGCGCGCAGGTCTGCGATACGCGCGAGGCCCCGCATCGGTCACGACAGCGCTCGAAGGGCAAGCGTGAGTCAGATTTGCCAGAAGAGGCGTTTGGCCTGTCCGACCGACAGGCTCGGGCCGCCGGGGCGACATGGCGAGCCCGCTACGCAGACTGCGCAGCTTCGCTCTGGCGCCCCTTCTTCCCCCAGCTGCGCGCGCGATCCGCGTCACCCGATTCCGCCGCGAGCCGCGCCGCCTCTCGGTAGAGGGCAGGCGCCCGCGGTCGGTCGAGGCCGCCATCAAAGACTTCCGCGAGCGTCGAAAGCAGATCGGCCAAAGGCGCCTGCCCCTCGAGTTCCTCGGCGACGGGCCGGACGGACTCGAGGACCTTCACCGCGCCGCGATCGTCGTCCAGCTCGAGGCGCGCCCGAGCGAGGGCGAGCGTCGCGTCGAGGTGAAGCGTCGCGCCATCGCGCAGAGCGCGCGCGGCCGAGATCACGCGCTCGAGCGTGTGGCCGGCCGTGATCGCGTCCCCGTCGGCGAGGCGCAGACGACCGAGCTCGAGGTTGGCTTCCGCCTGCCCACGCTTGTCTTGCTGCTCCGCGCACAGCTCGAGCGCCTGCCCCAAGAAGCGCGTCGCGTCGCGCGCCCGGTTCCGGCGGGTCGCCACACGGGAGAGCACCATCAGCATGCGGGGACGCTCCCGGCTGGCAGGGCCCGCGAGCGCCAGCGCTTCACGCAGCACCCCGTCGGCCCCCGTGGAGTCACCCGCGCTGTCGAGCGCGTCGCCCAGCTTGCGACTGAAGGTCACGATCGCGCGGTCGAGGGAGGTCTCCCCGGTGAAGAGCAGCTCTCGGCGCGCGAACTCAAGCCCGCGGCGGAACGCCTGCACCGCGGCGCCCCCGTCTCCGCGCTGCAACGCGGCGTTGCCCATGCGTTCGAGCAGCAGCAGGGCCATCATCGGCTCGCCCGCGCGGAACGCATGCTCGGCCCGGACCTCGAGCGGCGAACCGTGCTCGGCGGAGACTTCGAGTGCCTTCGCGTGGAGCTCCTTGCGGAGCTCCTTCGGGATCGACGACTCGATCAGCTCGCGGACGTAGGGATGCGCGATGCGCGTCATGTGCCCATCGATGCGGATCAGGTGCGACGCGATCAGGGTGGGCTGGGACGGGAGGTCTTCCGGCCGCGCGAGCTCTTCGATCCACGCGGTGGGGACACTGTCGCCAAAGACGGCGATGCCCTGGAGGAGACGCCTAGCCGAGTAGTCGAGCCGCTCCAGCCGAGCCAAGACGGCATCCGCAACACGCGGCGGGACATCGTCGACACCGTCGACCGCGGTGTGCCCGAGGGCGCGCAGCTGGTGCAGGTAGAGCGGCAGCTGAAGCTGGCTGGCGGGAGAGGTGTCCTTGTTGCGATCGACCACGAGAGAAACGGGCGTGCCCTCACCGAGGAGCACGGCCTGGGCTTCGACTTCGTCGAGGCCACGCAGGTGCAGCTTGACCGAGTCGTCTTGGCTCCGCCCGCGCGTCGGCGTGCCCGTCGTGACCAGAAGCAGCGGCCCGTTCTCGAGGATCTCGACCGTGCGCTGCAGCACGATGGGGGTCAGGCCATCGCAGCGATCGAGGTCGTCCACCAGAAGCGTCACGCGGCCGCTCGCGGCACGACCCGCGGCCACCCGAACGGCCGCCGCCAGCGCGATCGCGACAGCCTCGGTGCGCGAGGCCCCCGGTCGGCCCGGCAGCCCCTCGGGCCGAAGCACCTCGGCGATCCCCGCGCGCGCCAAGGGGTCACCCACCGAGCCGCTCGTGACGATCTCGCGCAGCCGCTCCTCGTCGGCGTCGAGCAGGCGCTCGAGCAAGCAGCGGATCACCCAGAACGGAACCCGGGCCCCACTGGAGTGGGAGTGCGCCTCGACCAACGCGTCGCCAGAGTGTTCCAACCGCTGCTGGAACTCCCTCAGCAGACGGGTCCGACCGACCCCCGGCTCCCCGACGATGCTCGCCCAGAGGGACTTGTTCTCGCACGCCTCACGGAGATCGTTCAGACGCTCGAGCTCGGCATCGCGCCCGACGAGCGGTGACTCGATCTCGGGCATCTGCGAGATCCGCGCCACAGGAGGGGTCGTCGCCTGGGGAGGCATGGAGAAGCGACCGGTGAGCCCCGCGCCGCAGTCTCCACAGTATTTCTGATCGGGCGGGTTGGTCGCGCCACACGTGCTGCAGACCACCTGCTCGCCAATCGGAACGGCGTCGAGCGCCGTCTCGGCCCGCTGGATGGCCTCGTACATCTGGTCGGCCGACTGAAATCGGTCCGGCGCCTTCTTCTGAAGGGCCTTCATGCACAGCGTCGCCAGCACGTCGGGGATCTCACGGTAGGGCGCGACCTCACGCGGGTCGGGAACCGGATCGTGGATGTGTTTGAAGACGACCTTCGTCGGGGTCTCGTCCTCGAACGGCAAGCGATCGGTGAGCATCTCGAACAGGACGACGCCCATGCTGTAGAGGTCACCGCGCCCGTCGACCGTCTCCCCTTTGCCCTGCTCTGGCGACATGTAGTCGGGGGTGCCGCAGACCAGCCCGGGGGTCGTGATGCTCGTGCCGCCTGGACCCACGATGTGGGCCAATCCGAAGTCGACGACCTTGATCTGCTCTGCGCCGCGGCGAACCGGCCGCACGATCACGTTCTCGGGCTTGAGGTCGCGGTGCACGACCCCGAGGCTGTGCGCCTCCCCGAGCGCCGACAGCACGTGCCGCAAGATTCGACAGATGCGCGGAAACGGGAGCGGCCCCTCCTCGGCGAGCACATGGGCCAGGTCGCTGCCCGCCAGGTGCTCCATCACGAGATAGAGGATTCCGTCTTCGGTGCGGCCGAAGTCGATGATCCCGACGCTGTTCGGGTGGTTCAGCCGACTCGCCGCGCGGGCCTCGTTGTAGAACCGAGCGACGGTCTGGTCGTCCCCGAGCAGGTGTGGGTGGATGACCTTGACCGCCACCGTCCGGCCCAGCATGTGCTGCTCCGCGCGGTATACGCGTCCCATGCCGCCCACACCCACCAGCTCGTTCAGCAGGTAGGCCCCGCCGACGGTACGGCCGATCAGGGGATCGACACGGTCCCCGACCTCCGCGCCACAGTGCTCGCAATAGCTCGCGCTGTCGTCGTTGGGGGACCCACACTGGGGACAGAGAATCACGCTGCGGTAGTCTATTACATCGGTGCAATCCAGCGTCGAGAGATTCACTGCATGGCCCAGACCGCCCCTCCCCCACCCAGAACGCACGAGGCCCCCTCGGCCACCACACCGGACGCCCCGCCCGTGGAGCCCGACGGCGTGCACGCAGATCGCCTGCGCGTCGGACTGCTGGGGGTCAACGCATGGCTGGTCATGCTGCTCACGCCAGTGCTGGCCGACGGCTGGGGGTCGCTCGGCTCCAGACTCGGCGCGGCGTCCCCCTGGCTCGCGCTCGTCTTGGGCCTGGCCTGGCTCGGACGACACCCGGAGCGCGCGCGCTGGGCGCTGCTCGCGGGATTCGTTCCGCTTCTCGGGCTGGGCCTCGTGCTTCGACCGGACGCGCTCGTCCCCGGCCCCTACGCCGCGCTGAGCTTGAGCCTCTGTGCCATCTCCCTGCTCGCCTACGTGGCTGCCGCCGCGCACGCCTGCTCGCGCCCCCGCGTGTCCCATCCCGCCAAGCATTTCCCGATCGCGGGCCGGGCACCGCTGAACGAGGCCTCGCCGGCGCGATGGGTCCGCGCCGCGCTGCTCGGTTCGAGTGCGGCGGGCGCGTTTTTCGCAGTGGTGATCGTTCCGGCTTGGGGCGGGCCGAACGCCGCCTGGGGCGACGCGAGCCGGGAGGGCGCCGCGCTCACCACGGTTGTCGCGGCGCTCGCAGGCGCGGGCGCACTGGCGGCGATCGTCGGGCCTGGCTTGCGCGCCGAGCGCCGGCGCCGAAGCCGACGCGCACCGCTTCGCCGCGTGGTGATGGCGGCCGTCGGGTTGGGGCTGCTGAGCGCGCTGGGTTGGGCCGCGCTCGTGTACGGAAACCGTCTTTGAGCGCGGCCGCGCAGCAAGCGCGAGGAGCGGAGACCAAGTTGGGCAACGGCCTGGTAGACTCCCCGCGATGAACGGCCGTCGCGGCGCCAGCCCTCCACGGGGGGCGCAGGTACTCTCGTGGTTGCGCGAGGAAGGCCGGGTCAACGACCTCGCCCTCGACGAGATCCGTTCCTTCGCGGAGCGCATGGGATGCCGCATCGAGGACGCCGTCGTCGAGACGGGCACGCTGCCCGAAGCGGAGCTCTTGAAGCTGCTCGCCGCCCGCTACGGGACGCGGTTCGTTTCGACGGACCGTCTCGCGCGGGCCACGGTGGAACCCGACGCGCTCTCCCGCATCCCCCACGAGATCGCGCGCCGTCTCAGCGTCTTCCCCATCCTGATCGACCGCCGCACCTTGGCGCTGTCCATCGTGGTGGCGGCGCCCAGCGAAGACGACGTCGAGAAG
This sequence comes from Sandaracinaceae bacterium, assembly GCA_045106715.1. Classification (GTDB taxonomy): domain Bacteria; phylum Myxococcota_A; class Polyangia; order Polyangiales; family Sandaracinaceae. The sequence goes on along the minus strand of JBGCFC010000017.1, from coordinate 26,683 downwards.
CAGGTCCAGGTGTTGAGCCGGGTGCGCGAGGTCCGTTCCTACGTGGCGCTGCCCGGCGCGATCGACGCCGCGATCCGCAAACACTACGAGGGCGACCCGCGCGGGTTCGCGCAGATCAAGAAACGCTACGAGGTGGACCAGCTCGACGCCCCGAGCAGCGGCCCAGCCGAGGATGAGAACCCGTTCAACGGCCTCATGACGGGCGCACCCGTGCGTCGACCCGCGCGTCCTACACCCCCTCCGCGTCCGCCCTCCCCGCCGGTGCCTCCGCCGCGCCCCGAGCCGCGCGGCACCAAGCCGCTGGACGGGACGATCCCCGCCCAATTCGCCATCTCGGCCATCCCCGACGCGCCCATTTCCCGCGAGGCCTATGTCGAGACCCTCGGCGTGTTTGTGACGCTTCTCGAGCGGGACCGCGACGAACTCCGCGGACACAGCGTCCGGGTCGCGCAAACATGCCGGCGGGTGGCCGAGCGCGTCGGCATGAGCCCGGACGACACCCACGCGCTGATCGTCGCGGCCCACCTGCACGACGTCGCGAAGGGCTCGGGCGCCTATCACCTGACGCCACTGAACGTCGCGCGCTACGAAGGGCACCGAACCCAGGCGCGACGGAGTTACCTGGCGCCCGTGAAGTTGTTCGCCGGCGCGGGGCTCTCGGAGACCGCCACGGCGATCCTCACGCATCTCTACGAGCGCTGGGACGGCCAGGGCTTCCCCGACCGCCTCAAGGGCAAAGACATCCCGTACGGCGCACGCGTGCTCGCGCTCGCGGAGACCTACGCCGACCTCATCGGCAACTCGAACAACCCGTACCGGCGGACGCTCAGCACCTCCCAGGCCCTCTCCGTGCTCCGAGATCTGGGCGGACAGTTGTTCGATCCCACGCTCGCGGAGGTCCTGGTCAACCTGGCGATTGGCGCCCAGTCCGACGACACCGTGGGCTCGCGACGCAAAGCGCTGGTGGTCGACCCCGATCCGGAAGAGACCACGGTGCTCGAGCTGCGCCTCTTGGAGCACGGGTTCGCGGTGGACGTTGCGCGCGACTTCAGCAACGCGATGGACCGACTGAGCGCCAAGCCGGAGCTGGTCTTGACGGAAGTCGACCTCGGCTCGGGGCCGGACGGCTTCGAGCTCGCCAAGCGCATCCAGGCGCTCGAGGGGGATCCGCCCGCGCTCATTTTCCTGACGAGCCGCTCGGATCGGGATGCCGTCTCGCGCGGGTTCGACCTCGGGGCCGCCGACTACCTCGTCAAGCCGGCCAACCCGGAGCTCGTGGCCACCAAGGCGCGCCAGGCCATCGAGGGCGCGGATCGCAAGCGTGGGCGCGGGGTGAGCGGGTCGCTGCGCGAGATGTCGCTGCCCGACGTGGTTCAGATCCTCGCCAACGGCCGCCGTGGGGGGCGCCTCCAGATCACCTGCGGCGGCAACCGAGGCGAGATTCACTTCGCCAACGGGCAGATCCACGACGCGAAGATGGGGGATCTCAACGGGGAGAACGCCTTCTACGCGATGCTCCGCCTCGAGGACGGCAGCTTCTCCTTGGACCCCAGCTTCACGACCGAGGGCGACCGCGTGATCCAGATGTCCCCGGAGGGCCTCCTGCTCGAAGGCATGCGCCGCCTCGACGAGGGCATCACCTGATGGCTGAGGCGGAAGTCGTGATGCGGATCGACGAGCGCGACCGGGTCTGGATGGGGTGTGGCGTGACGAGTCGGTGTGGGGCGCCGTTGAGGAGGGACGCGCCGCAGCGGGGCCCGGTCCCGCCGCCGAGGCGCGTTGCGACCTCCGCCGAGGACATCGAGATGCATGGTCGAGGGAGACACTAGCGATGCGGGTGGAGGCCCGAACGGTCCACACGGACGCCGGGGAAACCCAGGCCTGGGTTCTCACTCCACTCTCGCACCGCGTCGTGGGACCCGCGCGGCTGCGCGCGTTTGAGGAGGGGAACGTCGGCAACGCCCTCGACTGGACGATCCTCGAAGCAGTGCGCGGGCTGGGGGGGCGCGCCGAGCTCCTGGTCATGCGGGCGCGGGACGACGCCGGGCACGGTTCGTGGTGCTTCTCGGACGCACTCACGGAGAACGAACGCCGGGCCCTCGGCTACCACCTGGTCCTCGATCAGATGCCGGTGTTTCGTCGCCTGATCGCGTGCGGCGTCTGCGCGTTCGTACACGTCGAGTTCGGCGCCGACGAGGTCGATGCCTACCAGCATGGGGTGCAGCGGGTGCTCGCGGAGCTCGAGGCCCGCTCGGTGGGCGAAGTGGCGTGCGATGAGGGCACACTCGCCGTTCTGCGGGTCGATCGTTGGGTCCTCCGAAACCTGAACTTCTTCTTCACCCTCGGTCTCGATGAGGTCCTGGACCTCATCCTCACGCGCAAAGTCGAGTTGCTCCGGGCGCGGATACCCCACCTCAGGTCCCTGGCCGCCGCCCTCCCCGCCGACGCCATCGATTGACCACGGGCCGGCGGGCCCCTCTCCGTCAGGCTGCTATATGCGCGGGGTGCAGAAGCCGATTTGGACGTGGGTGCTCGTCACCGCCCTCGCGGCGCCGCTCGGTGCGTGTGGCGGTCCAGCGCTGGTCGGCGACGTGTATGGCGACGACGAGGCCCGCTACCGCGTGGGCACCTTCGACCCCGAATGGGAGCCGCTCCGTGTGTCGAACAACGATCTCGCCTGGAGGCACGGCGCGCACGGGGCGATCGCGCAGATCAACGCGAATTGCGATCCCTTCCAGGACGTGCCGCTGACCTCTCTCACCAACCACCTGCTGATCGGGTTCACCGACCGGGAGCGACACGACCAGCGCATCGTGACGCTCGATGGGCGCGACGCGCTCCGAAGCCGCTACACCGCGTCCCTCGACGGCGTCCCGCGGGAGCTCCTTTTCTATGTCTTGAAGAAGGACGAGTGCACCTACGACTTCGCGCTCGTCGCCGCGCCCGGCGCTGGATACGGTCCGGCCGAGGCGGCGTTCGAGCGGTTCGTCGCGGGGTTCAGCACGGAGGTTGGAGCGGCGCCGTGACCGACGTGCCCTCCCCCCCGCCGTCGCCAGGCGTCGTGCGGCGCGTGATCGAAGGCCAAGGCCGGAGCGCGATCTCGTTTGTCCGCCACGCGGGCGCCGCGCTCATCCTGACCAAGCGCGCTGTCGTCGCCGTGTTCACCACGCGCTTCGAGCCGCGGCCGTTCATCTACCAAGTCGAGCAGCTCGGCGTGAAGTCACTGGGCATCGCCGCGGCGACGGCGATCTTCGTGGGCATCGTGATGGCGATCCAGTTCGCCAACTCGCTCCAGCGCTACGGCGCCGTCGACAGCGTGGGCCGCATCGTGGGGCTCTCGATGGTGCGGGAACTCGCGCCGTCGCTGACGAGTCTTGTCGTCGGAAGCCGTATCGCCGCAGGCATCGCCGCCGAGCTGGGGTCGATGGCCGTCACCGAACAGATCGACGCCATCCGCGCGCTCGGAGCCGACCCCGTGCGCAAGCTGGTCGTGCCCCGGGTACTGGCCGGCATGGTCGTAATGCCGCTCATGACCTGCTTTGCGCTCGTGCTCGGCATTGGCAGCGCGATGGTGGTCTGCCGCCTGAACTTCGGCATCTCGATGCCCTTCTTCTACGCGTCAGCCCGCGACACGATCGACCTCGCGGACTTCCTGAGCGGCATCGGGAAAACACCGGTCTTCGGCTACATCATCACGATCCTCGGCTGCCACTTCGGCATGATCACGCGCGGCGGGACTGAGGGCGTCGGCCGCTCGACCACGACCGCCGTGGTGGTCGTCTCGGTGGGGATCCTGGTCGCGAACGCGCTGCTGACCCAGCTCTTCCTGAGCGTGATGAGCCAGTTCGCATGACCCCTCGAATCCGCGCCGCTGGAGGGGTCGGACTGTTGCTCGTGCTCTGTGTCGCGGGCGTCTTGGGCGACGCCGCGCTGCGCCGCGCGGAGCGTGACGAACAAGACGCCATACACGCCGCCGTGGTGGACACGATCGGCCTGCCGGACCTGGCGCTCAGCTCCTCCGCGCGCTGGCTGCGGCACCCGTCGCAAGCGGAGGCCGGCGCCGCGATGAGCGACCTGCCCGCCAGCCTGGACGTCGACCCGGCCGGCGCGCTGATCGGGCCGCCCCGACGCCTCTTGCGGGTCGGCGGCGTCGAGGTCGTCCGGCGATGAGGCGGCAGCTCGCGCTCTTGGACTACGCGCTCGGCGGCCTCCGTCGTCGTCGTGGGAAGAGCCTCGCCCTCACGCTGGGGCTGGCCTTCGTGGTCGCGCTTTTCGGCTCCATGCTGATGCTCACGGACGCGCTGGAGCACGAGTACACACGGCTCGCGGACCGCATGCCGGACTTGACCGTGCAGGCACTGATCGCCGGGCGCCCCACCCTCATCGACGAGGCGGCGGCGGCGCGCCTGCGGGACATCCCGACGGTCCGCAGCGTCGAGCCGCGCGTGTGGGGCTACTACTTCTTCACCGCGCTGGAGGCGAACGTCACCGTGCTCGGCGTCGAGGGCGACGACACCCACGACCTCGCCGTGCAGACCGGACGGCTCCCGCGCGAGGGCAACGAGGTGGCCGTCGGCACTGGTCTCGCGGATCTCCTGGGCCTTCGCGTCGGAGATGAGCTCGGCGTGCCCGTCGACGGGCAAGTCCAGTTCAGCGACGTGGTCGGCACGTTCGGCGACGTCTCGGCCATCCGCACGGCCGACCTGATCGTCACCTCCCCCGCCAACGCTCGGCGCCTGTTGGGCGTGCCCGACGGGCTGGCTACGGACCTGGCGATCGATCTCAGCACCCAGGACGAGGCGAGCGTTGTCACCACGCGGATCAACGAGCGGGTCTCGGGCGCGCGCGTGCTCGATCGCCGCCTGTTGCGCCGCACCTACGAGCTGACGTTCGACACCCGCGGCGGACTGTCGTCGGCGCTGCTCATCCCCGCACTCGCCGCGTTTCTCTTGCTGGCTTGGGAGCGGCTGACCGGTCTCGGAGCGGACGAGCGGCGGGAGGTCGGCGTGCTCAAGGCGGTCGGATGGTCGACAGCGGACGTGCTCGCCGCGCGCATGTGGGAGTCCGCCGCGATCGGCGCTGCCGGGGCCACGATCGGGCTGGTGTCGGCGTACGCCTACGTGTTCTGGCTGGGCGCGCCCGGGTTGGCGGACGCGCTGCTCGGCTGGAGTGCGCTGCATCCCCCGATGGACCTCGTCCCCACGCTCGACCCCGTGCAGGCGCTCGCGCTCATCGGCGGCGTGTTGGTGCCGTTCATCGCGGTGAGCGTGGTGCCGGCGTGGCGGGCCGCGATGCGTGATCCCGACCAGGCCGTGCGAGGCGTCGCGTGACCGCCATCTCGCTGCAAGGCGTGCAGAAGCGCTACCGCGATGGCGAGCGGCGCATCGACGCGGTCAGTTCCCTCGACCTCTCGGTGCCCGAGGGCGTGCTCTGGGTGCTGCGCGGACCGAGCGGCTCCGGGAAGACCACCCTCCTCGGCCTGATGGGGGCGATGGTGGCACCGAGCGCAGGCCGGGTCGCTCTGTTGGGAGACGATGTCACGAGCCTGCGAGACCACCACCGCACGGCGGTCCGGCGCGAGCGCGTCGGGTTCGTGTTTCAGGCGCTCTCTCTGATCGACGGCATGACCCTCATGGACAACGTGCTGCTCCCGCTCGTGCCGACAGGCGGCGCGAACGCCGCCGACCAGAAACGGGCGCAGGCTCTGCTGGACCGCTTCGGGGTGGGCGACCGAACCCGAGCAGACGTCGCGCGGCTCAGCGGAGGACAACGCCAGCGGGTGGCGATCGCGCGCGCCCTGATCCTGGACCCGCCGATCCTCCTGCTGGACGAACCGACCGCGCACCTCGACACCGAGAACGCGCTCGGCGTCGTCGAGGTGCTGTCGTCGCTTCGGGACGATGGACGTACGGTCGTCGCGGCGACGCACGACCCGCGCCTGGCTGACGACAGCCGCGTGGACGCCGTGCTCACCATGCGGGACGGGCGCCTCGACCCCAGCCCGTCCCTCGCTTCGACCCCGCCCGCGCGGGGCGACGAAGAAGAATGAGCGGCAGCACGGAGGTCGGTCGGCTGAAGCGCGCCGCGAGGCTCTCGCGGCTCGGGGCCAAGGCGGCGCTCCAACAGGGGCGCTCCTGGATTCAACGCGACCCAGCGAAAGCCCAGGCCGCGCTTGCGCGCACGCTGGTGGAGGAGCTCGGGCAGCTCAAGGGCATGCCGATGAAGATCGGCCAGATCCTCTCCTACATGGGCGGCGTGGTGCCCGACGAGTACGCCGCGCTCTACCAGGAGATCCTCGGTGAGCTCCGGACGCAGTCGCCGCCGATGGACGAGGCAACCTGGCGCGCCGTGTTCGAGGACTCGATGTCCTCTACGCCCGAGGCGCTGTTCGATTCGTTCGAGGTGACGCCGCTCGCCTCGGCCTCCATCGGTCAGGTGCACGCTGCGCGCTTCGAGGGGCAGCCCGTCTGCGTGAAGATCCAGTACCCCGGCATCGCCGAGGCAACCGAATCGGACATGGCGAACATCGAGGGCGTCGTCGGCTTGATGCGCAGGATCATGCCAGGCGTGGACACACGAGCGATGGTCGACGACTTCCGAGCGCGCCTCTTCGAGGAGTGCGACTACCGTCATGAGGCCGCGTCGCAGGCGCGCTTCCGGGCGCTCTACGAAGACGATCCCGACCTCCTCGTGCCCGCCGTGTTCGCCGCCGCGTCCGGAGATCGGGTGATCACGACCGCCCGCATCAACGGCATCTCGATGGAGGTGTTTCTGCACGACGCGTCGCAGGAAGAGCGCAATCGGGCGGGCCGCGCGCTGTTCCGCTTCGCGTTCGGCACGCTCCTGACCGAGGGGCTTTTCCACGCCGACCCGCACCCGGGCAACCTCCTCTTTCGGGCGGACGCCGACGGCCGGCTCGGCGTGCTCGACTACGGCTGCGTGCAGCCGCTCCCTCTGGGCGCCCGCCGCGACATCGCCGCGCTGCTCGAGGCCGCGATGGCGGGCGACGATCTGGAAGAACCGGCCAGGAAAGCGCTCGGCATCGACGAGATGGACCCCGCCACGGCCGAGGTCGTCACGCGCATCGTCGGTCTGGTGCTCGCTCCCATCCGGACCGAGTTCTTCCGATTCAGCCGCGCGTTCGCGAGCGACATCAGCCGCGTCGTCGTGGAGGCCAAGATGAAGCTCGGCCCTCGTCTGCTGACCCGCCGCGGCCGATTTCGCGTGTCGCGCGACGGCGTGATGTTCGTCGTGCGCAATCTCTTCGGCCTGGCCGCGCTGTGGGGGGCGTTGGAGACGGAAGGCGATTTTCAAGCGCTGACCCGCGACATGATCGGCTCCATGGAGAGCTGAACACGAGAGTGAAGAGCGGGGTGCGACATCATGCCGCGCTTGCCCTCTGCGCTCCGGGGCGCAAGGTAAAGAGACGTGCTGACCAACCTCCTCCGGCCTTGGGTCCTCGCGCGCCTCAGCTCGGGGTTCGCCGTGCTGATGCTGTGCCTGTTCGGCGCGATGGTGGCCGCCAAGGTCCTGCGCCACTGGCGGGTGGGCGCGTCGAACGAGGGGCAGCTCGCCCTCGAACGCCGAGCGGAGCTGGTCGCGGCGGTCGTTCAGGTGGCGCTCGTCATCGCGGTGACCGACCTGGCCCTCACGGTGCTCACCGCGGACCGGCTCACGCACTCGATCCGGGGGGCGATGTGCGCGTGGGGCGTGTTCGACGCGAACCCCTGGGGCTTCATCGCACTCGCGAGCAGCGCCGCCGTCGCGGCCGCCTGCGCGCTCTGGATGGTGTTGCACCGGCTGGATCTGTCGCTCGCTCGGCCGACACTCACGAGGCGGAAGTTCGTGGCGCTGTTGTTCCTCGCGCCTCTGTTGGCGTTCGACCTCTACGCGACGGCGAAATGGGCGCTCGAGCTCGACATGCAGGTCGTCGCGAGCTGCTGCTCGGTCGGACTCGACGATGCGCTGGGCAGCACCTCGACCGCCGGCGGCGGCCCGCGCGCCCTCAGCGGATGGATCGCGCTCGGTGCGGCCAGCTGCGCGTCGGTCGCGGGCCTCATGACCTGGCGCCGCCCAGGCACGGCGCTCGCCTACCTGACCGCGGTGCTCAGCGTGCTGGCCGCGGTCGCCGCGATCCCCGCGATCCTCTGGGTGGTCGCGCCGCACGTCTACGAGACGCCCCACCACCTCTGCCCGTTTTGCCTGCTGCACGCGGAGGCCTTCGGGATCGGCTGGCCGCTGTTCGCCGCCCTCTTTGCGGCAGCGGTCACCGGGCTCGCGCTCGGCGTCGTGGAGTCCCAACGCGCGGCGAGCGGCGAGACCGATCGCGTCGGCGCGATGCAGCGGCAGCTCGGCGCCTGGACCGCGGTGGGGTGGGGGCTGACGCTCGTCTTCGCCACCGCCCCGGTGATTCGGTACGCGCTCGTGACCGGCGGCGCGTCGCTCTTTGGAGGCGTATGAAGCAGGCCATCCGGACGTTCCTCGTTGTTTTGGTGCTCGCGGCGTGCAGTGGCGGCGAAGACACAGCCTCGTCGACAACGCGCTGCGATCTGTGCGGCATGGTGGTCGCCGAGGACAGCGGCTGGCGGGCGGGAGGCACGGGCGCCGACAGAGAGACGCTCGCCTTCGACACGCCCAAGTGCCTGTTCCGCCATCGGCACGAGCGCGGCGCCGTACACGCGCCCTGGGTCATCGAGTACGACAGCCAAGACCGGCAAGATGCCTCGGGGCTGTTTTATGTCCTGGGTTCCGATATCGAAGGGCCCATGGGCCGGGATCTCGTGCCGCTGGCGTCGCGAACGCGCGCGACGGGGTTCATGCAGGACCACGCCGGCACTGAGGTGCTCGCGTTCGATGAGGTCACCGCCGAGGTGACCAGCGCGCTGTTCCAACCGCGCCGATGAGCGCGCCCGCATCAACGCCCACAGGAGTACGTCCGCGCAGAAGCGTGCTGCCCTGGGTCATCGGGCTCGCCGTGGGCCTCGGGGTGCTACTGGTGGGGACCTCGGGCGGGGTCGGGATCTGGCTCACTGCGCACAAGCGAGGCGAGCCAGAGCCGCCACTCTGGACCGCCGAAACCGTATCCTCGCTGCCGACGCCCGTGCCAGGGTCGCGGGTCCTGGGTGAACGCAGCTGGCCAAGGTGGACGGCATACGACGAGCAACACCCCGCGCTCGACGCCAGCGCCACACTGGCCGACCGTCTCTTGACGCTCGAAGGTGCAGGACTGGCGCTCGGTCTGGAGGAACCCGCTCGGTGCGAAGATGTCGCCCGAGCCACGCGGGTTCTCGAGGAGTGCGCCCTCCAGCGATGTGGACTCATCGTCGACGACAACGTGCTGCCTTCCTTGGCGGGCGTCCGGCTTCTGCTCGGGTCGGTGGTGTTCGCGGTGGCGCGAGGCCGATGGGAACGCGCGACTCCACCCCTCTTGCAGGTCCTCGAGCGACTCGCCGAGGGGACACAGGGCGCCAGCACGCTGTTGACTCTGATGGCGCGAGCGAGCGCGCTCGAGGAGGCCATGGCCGTGGCCGAGCTCGCCGCTCACAGCGGCCTTCCTGCTCCTTGGGCTCGCCGGCTCGAGCTGACGGTCACGGGGATTCGTGTCGATGCCGCGGGCTCGCTTCGCGGTGTCCTCCAACGCGAATGGGTATCGCTCTACCGCGCCGTCACCTCAAACATCGAGGACGAGCCGCTCGTCGACTGGGCGTGGACGAGCCGCCGCCTGAACGCGGACGCGGCGCGCTCCCTCGCGTACCTCGACGGTCGCGGCGAAGGGGTGGGTGATGCCGACGCGGCCCTTCGGTCCTCGTCGATGTGGTGGGCCTACAACCGAGATGGTCGCGTGCTCGTCACAGCCTTCGCATCCATCCTCACATCGTTCGAGCGTCGCTTGGCCCCGCTCCAGCGCAACGCGGACAACATCGGCGCCATGCGCGCCAGCATCCTCCGCGCACAGGTCGACGCCCCCTGAACCGCGTCGTCTGCGCCACCCGTGGTCGGGCGCACTGCGAGCCCCTCAGATCGGGAGCGTCTGGCAGCCGAACTGCACATCGACGCCGGTCGTGCCATCGGTCGGCTGCGCCTCTTCGCAGGTCAGCGGACACAGCACGACATCCGTCGGGTTGGCATCGTCGTCGTAGTACCAACCGCCGAGCGTGGCGTCGCACCCCTCGGCGTCCTCGACCTTGCCGACCCGCGCGGAGACGTCGCCCTCGCGCAGGAACACGTTGATCCGGTCGCGATCGAAGAACGCGCCCCCCGGGGCCTCGGGGATCGGGATGTTGCAGTCGATGCGGCTGTTCTCCACCACTGCGGTGGCCACGTCCTCGAAGAACGGGCCCCACGCCGCGGCGCCATCGCAGATCTGCGCGCGCACTCCGCCGGTCCGCCGGACGAGCTCGGTGTACGTCGGGCCGGGCGCGTCGGGAGCAGTGGTTCCGTCGGCATACGTGCAGCGCACGAGCGGGTCCGTGTCCGACCCCCAGCCGTAGAGCGCGCTGAACGTGTAGCCGTCGAAGAGGCCATCCCAGCGAGGATCGAGCAGCCCTTCGGGGAGAGACCGCGTCCCGGACCATTCGCTCGGGCCGTTGGGCCGCGTCTCGAACCAGTCCGCGGTGTCGGACGCGGAGCCGCTGCAACACGTGGAGTTGGTGGCGTTCCAGCCACCGCCGCCGTCGCTCTCGACCATGCGCGCGTTGTCGTCGCTGACCACCACGATCGTCTTGGTCGCGTCGGGCCGCAGCAGGTCGAGCCACGGCCCACTGCCGATCTCGTCGCCTTCGAGGTACCCCGTCGTCTGGCCGAGCGTGCCGAGCAACTGCTCGAGGGGCTGGGTGCTCTTGATGTTCACGCCGACCTGGAAGAACCGCTCTCCATCGGCGCACGCGTCGTCGCCCGCGAGCGGCGCTGGAATGCAGACCTGGAACAGCTGTTGGCCGCCCACCGAGGTGGTGCCCTGCCCCCGGAGGCTGAGCATGATGACGCGGTAGTCAACGTCGCCGGCGGTCAGCAACGCCGCGAAGTTGTTGAGCCCCGCCTGCACCTGTTCGATGGCCGGCTGCATGCTGCGCGAGTTGTCGACGACCCAGATGATGTCGACCGGCTGGCGCACCGCCTCGGCTTCGACGACGGCGCTCGCGCACGCGGCGTCCGGATCCAACGGGCCGACGTCGATCGGCGGCACAAACGCGTCCCGCCCGGAGTCGAGGCGACCGGGCCGACCCGCGTCGAACCAAGGCGGACCGCCGTCGGGGTAGTTCGCATCGATGGGAGACGGCCGGGTGCGCACCTCGCACGCGAGCAAGCTCAACGCGAGGCTGGCCATCAGGAGCACACGTAGACCGGTCGGGCGCATCGAGCTGACAACCTACCTCGGAACTCGCCCCCGATCATCCCGGCATACGGGTTAGCCGGGTGTCGCCGCCGCCCTGCTACGCTGATCCGGTGCGCCACGTGGTCATGGTCCTGCTTTGCCTCCTCGCCGCCGCCCCCGCGGCCGCGCAGCGGCGGGGGGTGAACACAGGGTGGCGGGAGGTGCTCCACCCCGACGAGCACGAGGCTCGTTTGCGCATTCGGGAAGGCCTGTCCCTGCTCGTTCAGGCGATGATGCGCGACGAGGCAGCGCTCGGAGACGCCCCCGACTGGTTGACCCTCGATCACGCGCTGCTGCGCTTCGAGCGCGCGCGGCGGGTGCTGCCGGACAACGTGGACCTCGCGTTCTACACGGCATGGGCGCTGTCCAAGTGGGAGCGCGAAGACCGCGCGGGAAACCCGGAGCGGCGTGACGAAGAGGCCATCCACGCCTGGCACCGGGTGCGGGAGCTCGCGCCGGAGCGCAGCCCGGACCTGGTCGCCAGCCAGTTGGCGATGCTCCACACCCGCAACCACGAGCTGGACCTCGCCATCGCGGAGTATGAGCGGGCGCTCGCGCACGCCGGCCCGGCGCCCCTTCCTGTGCTGTATCGCGCCTACCTCTCGACGCCCATCGAGCGGGCCCTGTTCAGCATGCAAGCGCGGCCCCGTCCCGCGCTGCTCCACGGCAACATGGCTGAGGTGCTGATGCTCGCAGGCGCGCTGGACGCCGCCGCCCTGCACTACCGCCGGTCGGTGGAGCTCGCCGCCGATTCTCCGTTCGCCCGCGTGCTGGCGATGTGGGGGCTGGCACTCGCGCTGGAGCGCGCGGGCGACCACAACGGCGCGCTGGAGTGGGCGGACCGGGCGATGAACGAGAACCCGATCGGGCCCGACACACCGCGAGGGGCGGCTCTGTTGCGTCGCCACGGGGCCTTCGCTCCGCTGCACGTGGAGGACGTGTTCTTCGAACCGCGCTGCGAGCTTCACGCGTACGAGGCGATCGGGCACGAAGCGATCGCGGCGCGCGACGTCGACCCAGACCCGTGGGCGCTGCAAGACGCGCTCGCGAGCTGGCGCTCGTTCCTCACCGAGGGAGGCGTTCAGTCCCGCTTCGGGGCCCAGGCCCGCGCGCGCATCGACGCGCTCGAGCCCCAGGTGGAGGCGTTGGGAGAGAGGGAACCCACCCGCCGCCGGCCCCGCTTGATGCTCACGCCCTGATGCTCATCGCGCTGCTTGCCCGCGCTCACGCTTCGTTCTGTACCGCGAACACGATCGTGTCGCCCGGCTCCATCGCCAGCTCGCCTAGCTCGACCACGTCGTCGTCGATGCTGTAGGGCACGATGCAGGTCACCGGCTCGCCGTCCGCGTGCTCCATCGCGCAGTGGATCGCCGCCGTGATGAGCTCGCCGTCGTCGTCCTCCAAGGTCACGTCGGCCACGATCGCGACGCCTCGCCAGCGTCGGTGGTCTTCGCGCAACCCGCCTCGAAGCTCACCCAGCGTCGTCTCCGCGTCCTGGTCCGGGTCGCCGCCCTCCGGCTCGAGGTGGAAGATCTCGCGGTCTTCTCGCTGCATCGCCAACGCGAAGGGCGCGAACTCGGAGCCCGCCTGGAGCAGGTCGGTGGCGTGCTCCACCGCGCCGTTCAGGAGGTCGTTGTAGTCTTCTTGGCTCATGGCGCGGCAGCATGGCGCGCCATGGGCCGGTGCGCGAGCCTCGTGGTCTATCCATCCATGGGACGCACGAGCCGACGCGCGGCGCGCACCACGAACTCCTCGATGTCCCGCCGCCCCTGCTCGATGTCCCCGTGCCCGACGAGGTGCTGAACCTCGTCGTCCGACAGCCCCGCCATCCGACTCACGACCATCGCCATGGTCTGAATCGAGAGCTTTAGGTCGTGCCCCTCCACCTGCGCGTGCGGCGCGAGCATCTGCGCGCCGAACTGGAGCACCTCACCGAGGAACGGCGCTTGCCGGCGGGGATGCAGCTCACCACGCCGGGCGCTGGTGGAACGTCGAAGCCGCATCATGGCGACCTCGGCGCGCGAGAACCGGTAGGCCTGACGCGCCGCTTCTTCCACCATCGCGCGGCCCTCCAGCGTGGCGCTCAGCCCGGCCAGCGTCTGACCGAGGGCCTGAAGGCGCTCGTAGTAGGCGTCGAGGCATGCCTCGAGCAGCCCCTCCTTCGACTCGAAGTAGTACTGGATCGTCCCCAGGCTTACCTCGGCGCGAGTCGAGACCTGCCGCAGGGAGAGCGCGTCAGGGGTGTCTTGCTCGTTCACGAGCTCACGCGCCGCCTGCACGATGCGGTCGTAGGTCTTCTCCGAGTCAGCGTCTTTCGGTCGCGGCATGTCGCCCCTCGGACAGGGTACCAGGTCGCCACAGGCCTCAGCCGCAGCATGCTATCTGCAGCACGTGCCCCGCGTGTTCGTCGACGGCTTCAACGTGATCAACGCGGTCCTGCTCCGCGGCCAGGACCGTGACGGGTGGTGGCGCGAGACCCACCGCGCGGCGCTCGTCGCGTGGCTGAGGTCGGGCGAACTGAAGTGCACCGTGGTCTTCGACGGCGAGGACGAGCGTGTGCGCACCGAGGCGGGGGTCGAGGTACGCTACACCCCGGACGCCGACGCATGGATCGTCGAACACACCAGCGCCGACGACGTCGTGGTCACGCGGGACCGCCGCCTCGCCGACCGGCTGCGCTCCCGCGGGATCCGCAGCCGGTCGCCCCGCTGGCTCGAGGACGAGCTCGGCCCGTTCACGTCTGCGTGAGCTGCTCGTCGATCGCGCTCAGCAGATCGCGGTTGCCGTCCTGCGTGTAGCCAGCGAGCGCGGCGGCGTAGTCCGGTACTCGCTCGAGGAAGGCATGAATCGCCGCCGGGTCGTCCAGATCGTCGGCGTCTTGCCCAAAGCCCAAGTGGGTGAGGTAGCGCGCGTTCATGACCTGCTCGAACTGACGGGCGAGTGGGATGGCGAGCATCGGCTTGTGCAGGTAGACAGCCTCTCCCATGAGCGTGAACCCGCCGCTCGCGATGACGGCGCGCGAGCTCGCCAGGTCGGTGACGAACCCCGTCTCGCTGAACGGTCGGAAGCGCAGGTTCCCTTCGACGACCTCCTCGTCGAGGTCGCGCCGCAAGCCGTACAGGCGACACTCGAGGCCGCTCTCTCGGAGCGCCGCGAGCAGCGTCTCGTTGCCCTCGGCGGTCTGGTAGACGAGCACGTGATCGCCCTCCGCGGACTCGGCCGCGAGGATCTCAGGCCGCAGGATCGGCGGATGGAGGCTCGTGCGCTCCTTTCGGATCTCCGGATGGAAGAAGGTCGAGATGAAGTAGTGATCGCAGAACGGGAGCTTCGACTTCACGAGGGCCTTCGCGATCGAGAAGTCGGTGCGCTGCCCCTCGAGGATGGCCTCGGGGTGGGTGCAGCGGTTGATGATCTGCATGTTGTCGACGCTCAGGATCGGAAGCCCGTGGGCCTTGGCGTAGAGATACGTCCAACTCTCGAAGTCGCTGATCACGAGCTCGGGCTCGAAGTCCTCGATGAGCTCGAAGTACGCCTGGATCTGCGTCGGGATCGCGCGGGCGCCGTTCAACACGTTCGACCAGAAGGTCCGGTTCCGACGGACCTCGTTGTTCTGGTAGACGATGTGCAGCCCGTGGATGCGATTGACCTCGTCGAAGTGCTTCGCGAGGAAGTCCGAGGCCCGGCCCGATGCCATGATCTCGACCTCGTGTCCCGCGTCGAGCAGGTGCGTCAGCACGACCTTCGATCGGATCGCGTGCCCCATGCCTTCGCCAACGACGCCGTAGAGAATCCGCATGGGCGGGAGTATAGGAGAGCGTGGCGCGCTTTCGGCGGATCTGGAGTGAACACGTGCCGCTCGTCGACCTCGCGACGGATCGAGCGCTGCTCGACGCGCTGGAGGCCCGGGAGATCCAGCTCCTGTTCAGCGTGCAGCCACGGCAGCTCGACGACGCGATTCGCCTGCTCGAGCGTATCCAGGGTCGGCGTCCGGGCTTCGGGGTGTGGCCGCTGCTCGACGACGCGGACGGACGCTGGCTGAACCCGGACAACGCCGACGCCTTCGAGCGTTGGGTGTTCCGGCTGCTCGACACCATCGAGACCGCCGGACTCTGGGTCGATACGCTCGCGCTCGACCTCGAGCCGCCCATCGAAGACGTGCGCGGCTGGACGCGCGGGGAACTGGGCGCGGCTCGTTCATGGTGGAGCCGCCCCCGCTCCAGCGGCGCGCATGAGCGCATCCTCCGGCGGGCCAAGGGGAAGCGGATGGAGGTTCTCGCGACCGCGATCCCTCCCGCCTTGCTCGCGGGGCGCGCGGGACGAGGCTGGCAACACGCGCTCGGCACGCCGCTCGGCCTCGGCTACGACGTGGTCAGCGCGATGCTCTACACGAGCCTGTTCGAGGGCTATTCCCTGGGCACGCTCGATCGCCCCGCCTCCCGCGCGCTGCTCGATCGATTCACCCGCGACGCGCGCGCGCGCTTCGGCGTTCGCACCAGCGTATCGCTCGGCGCGGTCGGGAGGGGCGCGCTTGGGGACGAACGGGCCTACCGCGACGTCAGCGAGCTTCGGGAAGACCTGGCCATCGCACGGCACGCGGGGGTCGAGGACCTCGCGCTCTTCGATCTCACCGGCGCGCTGGAGCGCGGGCGGCCCGAGCGTTGGCTCGACGCCCTGGTGAATACGCCGCCCGAGGACGGACCGCCGCCGTCCTCGAGGCGCGCGCAGGCCACGGTCGCCGCCATGATGGTCAGCGGGCTGGCCTTCGACGTGGCGCGCCGCCGCTGGGCCGGGGGGAGATGACCACGCCCTTCAGGGTGCGGTGTGTTCGTACGCCCCAATGTCTCGGTTTCCGCGAGCCGGGGAGCCCTCGGCGTCGAGGTCGTTGCCCGAGCTAACCGCCGGGTCGATCAGCGGGCTCCCGGCTTCGGGACGCAGCCCGGCGGGAAAGGCCGCGCGGTCGACCCAGAGGGGGTCGGACGTCATCGTGAACCCCACATCGTAGAAGGCGTTGTGCTCGCCGAAGTAGACGTTGTTGACGAGCGACTCGCCGACCATCGAACCGTGTGTGTTGTTCGTGGCGAGGTCGTCGGACATCGACGCCTGCACGGGAACGTTGTCGAGCGCGTTGTTCTCGAAGGCGGGATTCACCAGACGGAACTCCCAGCTCATGAACCCGCGCGCGTCAATGACGGTGTTGTTGCGCACGGCCAGCGACCGAATCTCTCGAGGCCCCAGCGCGTTGCCGCCGTCGAGGCTCACGTTGCTGTAGAGGAACGAGCCGACATCGCGGACGATGTTGTTCTCGATCGTGTTGTCGTCGAAGCCGGTGTTGCTGATCGAACCGTAGTCGATGAGGTCCTCTCCGTTGCTGACGAAGGTGACGGCGTTCCAGCAGCTCTGGATGACGTTGTTGCGCACGGTGTTGTTGCGCGCTCCGTTGTAGAACAGCACGTGCGCATGCCAACTCCCGGGACCGCTGCCGTAGCCGACGATGCGGTTGTGTTCGGCGACGTTGAACTGGGACCCGGGCATGGAGAATTCGATGCTCGTGCCGAGGATCTCGTTGTGGTGCGCGGTGCTTCGCTCGACGTTGTACTTGAAGTCGATCCCGTGCATTCCATGCCAGAGGCCGTCCACGCGGACGATGCGGTTGTAGCTGACGTCCACGTCCGTGATCGGCGGGGCCTCGCGGTCCGTCGCTCCGTTGACGAGGAAGCCGTAGTCGGTCGCCTGGAGGAAGTCGCCCGAGAACAGGTCGTTGTGGTGGAAGCGTGAACCGCTCGCGTTGGCGCCATACGCCTGGCAAGCGTGTGCGCCGATGTTCTTGAAGATCGAGTTCTCCACGGTCACACGGGAGTGGGAGACGAGCCCGAAGCCCTCGTACGGCTGCGTGTTGTCGTTGGCGCTCCCGTCGCTGCCCATCTCGGAGAGGATGATGTTCCGGTAGGTCGTGCCTCCGGCCGTGTCGGTGTTCACGATGCCGCGGTTGCCGTTGGTGATCGTGAAGTTCTCGATGATGTTGTCGGCCCCCCGGTTGGTGATCGCGGCGGGGGATGCGGCCGGGTCGCCCACATCGATGTAGGGCATCGCGGAAGGGTCGAGCGGGTCCTCGACACGCTGCGTCGAGTAGGTCGCGCTCATGACATCCTCGATCACGTCGCGGTACCCGATGACGTGCACCCCTGTGGCGTTCAGCTCCAGCGCCTGGGCGCCGTAGTTGCCAGCCCGGACCCAGAGGCGCGCTCCGTCGGGCAGGTTCGCGAACGCATGCCCCAGGCTCCACGCCGTCGCTTCGCTCCGTCCGTCGTGGTCCGGGTTTCCCGTCACCGAGGCGTAGTACGTGTCCCGAACGTCGAGTCCTGCATCGACCGGCCCGCCGTCGGCCCCCGCATCGTGTCCCCCGTCGCGCAGCACGGTCGCGTCGGCCCGGTCCCCCGCGTCAGCGAGGGGTCGGGCGTCGGCTGGGTCACCACCGTCTCCCGGCACTCCAGCGTCGACTTCGAGCCCGGCTGCGTCATCGCATCCCCCCATGCACCCCGCTGCCGCGACCAGAGCCAGCGCCGCGGCGAGCTGCCAAGGTCCGGGTGCTTCGCGTGCGAACAGGTTCGGGGGCGGTTGCGACATCAGAGCTCCTTGTGAGGGGAACCCAAGGGATATCGGAGAAGGAGCTCAGGCGCGGTTAATGGTTTTGCGCGCAGCGCGCCGAGGCGCTCCTCCGCGGGCCACTCGAGAATCGAGTCAATCGACGCCGGCGACGGGGTCGTACTTGATGATCGACGACCAAGGACCGCGGCCCGGCGCGGGCTGCCAGTTGTGCCAGATGTCGTTGTTGGGGCCAAAGTAGAACAGCTCCAAGCGTCCGTCCGCGTTCTGTCCGATCGCGAGGTCCGTCGCCTTCTCACCGAGGGACTCTCCGTCGCTCCCCCAGTCACCGTTGCGCTCGGCCTGCCAGAGGTTCCGGATGTGGCCCTCGGCATCGATGTAGAACAGCTCGAGGCGCCCCCCTCGGTTGGCCGCCGCCGCGATCCGGGTGGCGCGCACGTTGAGGCACTCCTGGCCGGCCCAGTCCCCGTTCGCCTCCGTCTGCCAGTCGTGCCAGACGCGCCCGTCTTCGGCATCCGTCCAGAACACCTCGAGCCGTCCATCCGCGTTGGATTGCACCGCCACCTCGCGACCCTGGCCGTCCAGCTTCTCGGCCCCGTTCCAGTCGCCGTTCGCTTCGGTCTGCCAGTCGTGCCAGAGCTGCCCGCCGTTGCCGAGGTAGAATACCTCGAGGCGCCCGTCCGCGTTCCGCCCAACGGCCACGTCGTGCGCGGAGTCACCGAGCTTCTCCTTGCCGTTCCAGTCCCCGTTGGCCTCGGTCTGCCAGTCGTGCCAGAGCGCGCCGTCCGCCCCGACCCAGAACAGCTCGAGCCGTCCGTCGGCGTTGCTGTTGACGTCGAGCGCCCGGGCGCTCGCGCCGAGCGTCTCGGAGCCGTGCCAGTCGCCGCCCGCCTCCCTCTGCCAGTCGTGTCGAACCTCGCCACCCGGATCGAGATAGAACACCTCGAGACGCCCGTCCGCGTTGACGCCAGCGCACACCTGGGTGGCGTTCACGCCGAGGCTCGCCTCGCCCTTCCAGAGCGAGTTCGGGCGGTTCTGCCAGTTGTGGCGAAGGACCCCGTCCGGCTTGATGTAGAACGCCTCGAGGCGTCCGTCGCGGTTCTTTCCGATGGCGATGCGCTTCGTGGGAACGGTGGGGTGGGTCATGGCTGGGTCCTCGGCAGAAGCAACCGCACCGCGGTCGCTCATTACATGGGGGCATTCCCCACCCAGGGCGGGGACGCATTGGGGGTGGACGCCCGCCGGCCCCCACCGCGAGATCAACTTAGCACGCTCGATGCCAAGGTGGCGTGTGCCGAGCTGCGTATGCGCGGTGGGCCAAGAAGTGGCCGCCGCGATGCTCGCGCACGTGAGAAGCCCGTGTATTCGCTCGTCATTTCAGGCGGATGACGGCTCGCGGCGAAGAATCGAGCTGTGGGCCACGAGCCTGTTCGGGGGGCGATTTGTCGAGCGATGAAGAAAGTTGGTCACATTCCCGTGACTCATCGGCACGTACCAGTGACATGCAGGCACAGTCGGAAATGACGGGGGCGCCGATGGACCCGATCGTACGGCTCATCGGCGAAGGGAGGCACCGCGACGCGGCCGCCGCCTGCGCACGGGAGCACGGGGCAACGGTAGGCAGGTTGTGTATGGCCTTGCTGGGCAACCAGGCCGAGGCCGAGGAGACCGCTCAGGAAGTCCTGATCGCCGCCCATGGCGCGATGGGGAGCTTCCGCGGGGAGGGCTCCATCCGAGCCTGGCTCTTTGGCATCGCGAGGCGAAAGTGCGCGCGCCGTCTCGAGACGAGGACGCGTCGGGACCGCCGCCTGCGGTTGGTGCACGACGCGGGCACGGCTGCCGAGATGCCGGACGAGGCGGTGGCCACACAGCGACGCGCGATCCGCGTACGCGGTGCACTGGAACGGCTCAAACCCTCGGAAAGGGACGCTGTGGTGCTCCGCTACGAATCGGGGCTGGCCTACCGCGAGATCGGAGAGGCCTGCGGGATCGACGAGGTCACCGCTCGCAAGCGCGTCAGTCGCGCGCTCGCTCGAATGAGGACGCTGTTGAAGGACGAGGCGGGACGATGAAGAACCGTGAAGCAGCCCGTGAGGCATTTCTCGACGACCTGGCCCCCATCGTAGATGGAGACCCTGACGCGCTGGCGCGTCATGCGGACTTCCTGGTGGACGACGACGACGCACGCGACGCGCGCTTCGAAGCGAGCGAGGCGAGCGCCGACCTCGCCGATGCGGGGTCGGACTACGTGCACCCGACCGACTTCGAGAGCCGATTCCTCGCCGCGCTCGATGGGGTATCGGAGACCGACGCGGCCGAGCCTGCGCCCTCCGAGGACGACGCGGCGTCTCGGACCGACGCCGCATCCTGGGGTGAAGCGCCCGCGGCCTTCGTGGCCGGCGCGCCGGAGGGCGACCGCGCCCACGATGAGGTGAGCGAGGCGGACGATCCGGGGAGAACGACCTCACCTGGTTTCGCCTCACCGGTCGATGCGAGCGTTGACGAGGCGTCGGGCGAGGCGCTGGGCGAGACCTCGTCCGAGCCGAGCGTGGCCGGTGGAACGCTTCGGATGGTCGCGACGTCGTCCTCCGACGACGGGTCGTCCAAGGCCGAGACCGCTACGACATCCCCAACCAAGAACACAGACAAGACCAAGAAGAGCGGCGGTCGCGCGATGCTGTTCCTGGTGCCGTTGTTGGGGGCAGGCGCGCTCGCCGCCGCCGCCGCTTTGTTCTTCGCCATCGGCGGGGCGGACGACGACACCCCGCCGGAGCCGACACTCGCGACCCGAGGAATCGAAGGTCAGCTCGGCACCATCGACCGCGCGGCCTCGGACGGGGAGTCCGGGGTCACCATCCAACGTCGCGGCGGCGAGGCCTTCGTGGCGCTGACCGAGGGGGCGCAGGTCCCTGCGGGATCGACCGTGCGCACCGACGCCCGAACCCGCGCGCAGCTCGTGCTCGCGGACGGGACGGAACTCGTGCTCAACCACGGCACGGAGCTCGAACTGGACGCGGACACCCCGCGCGGCTTCCGTCTGCGGGACGGCGAGCTGGTCGCGGACGTCGCGCACCTGGAGGGCGCACCGAACGCGCGCTTCGAAACCCCGACGGGCGAGGTGGAGGTGCTCGGCACGAAGTTCGTGCTGAGCGCCAACAGCGACGTGACCAGCGTGATGGTCTCGCGCGGCGTGGTGTCGGTGAGCGGCCAGGACGGAACCCAAGCGAACGTTCGGGCCGGTGAAGAAGGGCTCGTGCGACGCGCGGCCGCGCCGGAAGTCACCGCGGTGACCAACCTCGCCCAGACGATGGCGTGGTCCGAGCTGGGCGCGCCGGAGGAAGAGGAACCCGACACGATCCCAGGCATCGGTTCTCTCCGGGCTCGACGCCCGGGGGAGCAGCAGGCTCAGGAGCGCCCGCTCGCGCTGGCCCGTCACGACGTGCGCGTGCGCATCGTCGGCAACGTGGCGCGCACCGAGATCGAGGAGGTCTTCCGCAACGACAGCGACCAGACCCTCGAAGGCGTCTACCGCTTCCCGCTGCCTGCGGATGCGCAGATCGCGCGGCTGGCGCTGGACGTCGAGGGCCGCATGGAGGAGGGCGCGTTCGTGGAGCGCGACCGGGCCGCCCGCATCTGGCGCGGCGTCATCCGCAACGCGACCCCGCAGCGTCAGCGTCAGCAGCGCGAAGAGTTCATCTGGGTGCCGGGCCCCTGGCGCGACCCCGCGATCCTCGAGTGGCAGCGCGGTGGACAGTTCGAGCTGCGCATCTTCCCGATCCCCGCGCACGGGGAGCGACGCGTCGTCATCGCCTACACCCAACAGGTCGCCCCGCAGGGTGCGCGCCGACGCTACGTCTACCCGCTCGCGCACAGCGCGGACGACTCGACACGTGTGGGGCAGTTCAATCTGGACGTCCGTGTCGCGCACGCGGAGCGGGTCAGCGCCAGCGGCTACCGGGTCACCTCGGCGGCGGAAGAGGACGCCACGCGTCTGCGGCTCTCGGAGAACGCGTTCTCGCCCAAGGGCGACCTGATCATCGACTACGAGCTGCCGGGCGGCGAGCGCCCGCTGCGCTCCTGGACATACCGAGGGAACGCGGCGCTGCCGCCCCCGGAGGCGAGTCGAGACCGGGACCGAGAGGTGCTCGACGCGCAGCGTCGGCTCGCCGGCGATGACCGCCCGTATGTCGTGATGGCGCTCCGGCCCGACCTCCCTCGGGACACCGAGCGCAGCGACCGCGACTTCGTCTTCGTGGTGGACGCCAGCCAGTCGATGGTCGGCGAGCGCTTCGATCGCGCCAGCCGCCTGACGTCGCGCATCGTCTCGGAGCTCGACCGGCGTGACCGCTTCACCGTGCTCGCGTGCGACTACCAGTGCCGCGCCATGCCGGGGGGCCTGCAGCCGCCCAGCGCGCGCGCGGCAGGACAGGTAGCGGCCTGGCTCAACGACATCGAACCGGCGGGCGCGTCCGACCTGGTCGCGGTCATGCGCGAAGCAGCGGCGACGGTGAGCGCCGACCGACGGGACACGCGGGCGCTGCACCTCGCGTACATCGGCGATGGCGTCTCGACGACGGGCTACCGGCGCGCGGCGTCGCTGTCGGCCGAGGTCAGCGCGCTCGCCGAGGCCGAACACCTGACCGTGAACACGGTCGGGATCGGAGGGGACGCGGACACCGTTGGCCTCGAGGCGCTCGCGCGGGCCAGCGGCGGCCACTATGTGCCGTACGTCCCGGGACAGCGCACCGCCGTGGCCGCCACCGCCGTCCTCGAGAGCCACTACGGAGCGTCGCTTCAGTCGCCCGAGGTGGTGCTCCCCGCCGGGCTGAGCGACAGCGCACCGGCGGCGATCGCCACCGTGCGCGCCGGCCAGGAGATCCTCGTCGCGGCGCGCATGGACCGGAGCGAGGTCAACGGCGAGGTGGTGCTCCGCGGCACCGTCGCAGGCCGGCCGTTCGAGGAGCGGCACCGGGTGGAGCTCGTGGCGACCGAGGCAGCCGGAAACCGGTTTGTCCCTCGCGTGTGGGCGTCCAAGCGCATCGAACAGCTCCAGCTGGCGGGGCGCGGGCAGGACCGCGCGGACATCATCGCGCTGTCGAAGGCGTACGGCGTGATGAGCCGGCACACCTCGCTGCTCGTGCTCGAGAGCGAGGCGATGTTCCGCGCGTTCCGGGTGGACCGTCGGCAAGCGACCGATCAGTGGACGGGCGAAGAGGACCTGGTCGGCGGAGAAGCCGAGGCGGCCGAGGAGGGCCTCGCCGAGGCGCAGGTGCCTGCCCGCCTCGGCAGAAGCAGAGTCGGGTCACGCGCGCGAGGCATACGCAGAGCCTCGCGGCGACCGCGACCCTCGCTCGATGGCGCTCTCGGTTCGGGCGGGTTCGGGAACGGGGCCGGAAGGGCGCCGGCCCCTGCGCCTGCCGCTCAACAGGCGCGCGCACAAGCGCCCCTGGACGACGCGGATAGGGAAGCGTCTGACCGAAGCGGCTCGCTCGTCAATGGCTGGGAGGGCTGGGGCGACATGCCGTCGCCGGGGACCGAACAACCGCGTGCAGCCATGCCCACGCCACGCCCCCGGCCGCGGCGGCGGGGTCCCGGCCAGTGGATGGAGCGACGCCGCATCCGGGTCGGCGAGATCAGCAGCAGCCGGGGTCCGACCGCGCAGGAGGAGCGTCAGGCCGATCAGGCGGTCGCCGCGCTCGAAGCCAACGAGGACAGCCGGGACCGTCACCGCGAGGCGTACCGACGGCTCGTGCGAGCGAACCGGTTGGGCCGGGCCCTTGAGGTCGCCGAAGCGTGGATCGGTCGCGACCGGCTCGACCCGGACGCGTTGACCGCGAAGGCGGACGTGCTGGCACGCATGGGCCATCGGGGCGAAGCGCTTCGGCTGCTGACCGGCACCGTGGACCTGGCCCCCGAGAGCGAGTCGCTTCACCGCCGGCTGGCGGACGCGTTCGATCGCTTCGGGCGGCACGAGCGGGCCTGCTCACACCGGATCGCCATCGCGGAGATCGACGAGGCGGACGGCAACGCGGTCGGGGCGGCGATGCGGTGCGAGCGTGAGCTGGGCCGCACCGAAGCGTCGGCGCGCATTCTGAACTCGGTGCGGGAAGCGAGCGTGCGGCGTACGGCGGAGCGCGTGGCCGGGCAAGAGGCGCGCTCCCGCGGGTTCTCGGGCGACTTCACAATCGACGCGAGTTGGGACGGCGGCCAGGACCTCGATCTGACCATCGTCACGCCGCAGGGCACACGCCTGAGCTGGATGGGCGGCCGCACCACGGTGGTCGGTGACCGCGCCTCGTCCACTGAAGGCGAGCGCCTCGGACTGCGCTGGACCGCGCCGGGCACCTACCTCGTGGAGGTGCACCGCACCGACCCCAACGACACGGGGGTCGTGCGCGGAAGGCTGCAGATCCGCGCGCTCGGACAGCGGCAGACCGTCGCGTTCACGCTCAGCGGAGAGCAGGAAACCGTCGCGCGGGTGCGGGTGCGGCGGGAGTCGCAGCTCGTCCCGGTGACGGGGACGGTGGGTCCTCGGTTCAGGTAGGCGCGGGTGGTTCGGGTGGGGTGCTCGCCCGCGTCATCGCGGGGGGGCGCTCCGAGGCGCCTCGCGGACGGGACACGTTCGCCCACCAACGCCGCGCCTCCTCTTCGTTCCACTCGGCGGCGCACGCGCAGCCGAGCAACGCGTCCCGGAGCGCGAGCGCGGAGACGAATCGGTCTTCGGCCCGTTTCTCGAGGCAACGCTCCACGACGGAGACCAGGTCAATGGGAAGTGACGGACGGACCGTGAGAAGCGACGGGGGCGGGTCGTCGCGCTGGCGGCGCAGGATCTCGGCGCGATCGGGATGGTCGAACGCGTGTTGTCCGGTGAGCAGGAAGTAGGCGACCAGCCCCAGCGCGTAGAGGTCCGCCGCCGGGCCGACCCCGGCGGGATCGCTCGTCATCTCGGGCGCGATGTAGCGGGGCGTGCCGAGGAGGTTGCCCTCGATGGTGAGCCGGCCCCGGCCCTTGGCCGAGGTGACGAGGCCAAAGTCGACGAGCTTCGCGACGTCCGGTTCGCCCCCCGGAGCACACAGGATGATGTTGGGGGGCTTGATGTCCCGGTGCACCAGCCCTTTGCCGTGCGCCTCGGACAACGCCCCCGCGATCTGCGCCAGCACGCGCACCGCGCGACCGGGCGCCTGCGGACCGTCCGCCTCGACGAGCTGGCGGAGGTCGTACCCTTCGAGCAATTCCATCGCGTAGTAGAGCCGGCCATCGTCGGACTCCCCGATGTCGTAGATTTCCACCGTATGCGGGTCGCTCAGTGCGGCGCACGCCCGGACCTCCCGCTCGAAGCGGCTCCGACCGAGGTCCGTCGCGAGGTAGCTGTGCAGCACCTTCACGGCGGCGGGGCGCTGGAGCCGCGTGTGGTCGGCCTCGTATACAACCCCCATGCCGCCCTCCCCGATCGCCCTGACGATGACGTAGGGACCGAGGTGGTCACCGGGGCCGAGACTGTCGAGAAAATCCAAAAAGGGGAGCCTCGTTTGCGGATGCGGTCTGGATTCTCGTGGAGGCTGCGGGTGAGGATCGAGCCTCATCCTTGTTGGCAGTATTGAGGCTGGCCGCGGCCCGAGCCACCCGCCGGCCCGAAAGTTCACGCCGCCTCGGACCCCATGGCAGGCTCGCCTGCATGGACCTCAACCGCGGAGCGCTCGCGCTGGCGATGCTGGTGACGCTGCTGACTGTGCCCGCCGCAGCGCAGGAGACACCCGAGGAAGGCGCCGCCGCTCCCTCGGGCGACACGAGGGACAGCGAGCCGGTCACGCCCAGTGCGTCGGATCTCGAAGAGGAGCCCGCCGCCGGCAGCCCGTTCGATGCGGAGAGCTATGTCGCGCTCAGCGCCGATCAAGACGCCCAAGAATCCCTCGGCGGATTCCGACGCTACCTCGAGCGAACGCGGGAATCGGACACAGACCTGTATCGCGTGCTCGACGCGCGGCTGGACGACTTGGAGTCGAGTGAAACGGTGGCCGACGTGATCTTCTGGACGGCGACCGGCCTCGGCGCCGCCTCTCTCATCGCGGCGATCCCGGTGCACGAGACCTTGGGCCTGGATCCGGCCATCGGCTTCTTGATCGGCGGCGGGGGGGTGTTCCTGCTCGGCGTCCTGATCCAAGCGATCGTGCGCCCCGGTCGCGGCGATCTGGTGGAGCTGATCGATCTCCACGACTCCCGCCTGGGACGGCGGTAGATGGCTCAGCTCAGCGGTGACGTCTCGGCGTTCACGCGCTCCATCCAGGTGAGCAGCGACGGGTAGCCCGCGATCACCGAAGAGGCCTCGCCCGTCTCCGCCGCGTAGGAGAGCTGGCTGAAGACGGCGATGTCCGCGAGGCAAAGCCGGTCGGTCACCAGCCAGTCGCCGTCGCCGAGCCAGGTCTCGAGCATGCCGAGGTGACGCTCGAAGTCGACAAACACCTGCTCAGGCGTACGCCGGCCGATCCCCTGCAGCTTGAGAACGTTGCGCATGAGGGTAGGCAGCGCGCGCTCGGTAGCGCGCCGGAGCAGCGGGGGCTCGCTCTGACTGCTGCGCTTCGACCACTCGCCGGCGTTCTCCTTGAGGCCGTAGCGAAACCACAGCTCGAAGAAGTAGAGGCTCTCGTCCGCCCAGTCCTCGATCAAGTCGCACGTGGCGCGATCGCGGGGATCGTCGGGGTAGATGGGCGG
>JBGCFC010000169.1:0-7346 GCA_045106715.1 Sandaracinaceae bacterium | reverse complement strand
AAGGACACCCCGGCGCCCGCCGAGGGCTTCCCGACGGTGATCTACGCGCATGGGACGGGGGGCGCCGCCACCGCGGCCGCACGGAACGGACTGGCCGCCGACTTCGCCTCCGACCCGGGCGCGGTGACGGTGACCATCGATCTCCCGCTCCACGGAAGCCGCCGCGGGGAGTCCACGCTCGACCCCGACGTGCTGGTGTTCAACTTCGCCAACCCCCGCGCCGCCCGCGACAACTTCCTCCAGGGCTCGGCCGACCTGATGACGGTCATCCGCTGGATCGAGGAGGCCACCGTGCCCGCCGCGGAGCTCCCGATCGACTTCGATCTGAGCTTCGACCCAGCGCGCATCACGCTCTTCGCGCACAGCCAGGGGGCCACCCACGCGCAGCTGTTCGCCCCGTACGAGCCGAGCTTGTTGGCGTTGATCTTGAGCGGCGCGGGCGGCGACCTGACCGAGTCGCTCCTGACCAAAACGCGCCCCGTGAACATCGCGCGCGTGCTCCCGCTGGCGCTGCTCGACCCAGCGGCCGACGGGACCCTCGTCGCCGGAGACCGCCACCCGGCGCTCGCCATCTTCCAGATGTTCTACGAGCGCGTCGACCCGGTGAACCACGGGCGGGCGTTCCGGAACGAGCCGGTCGGCGACCGCCTGCCCCACACCTTCATGACCTACGGGACGGGCGACAGCTTCAGCACGGAGCGCACCATGCAGGCGTTCGCGCGGTCGGCGAACATGCCGCACGTGGGGCCGGAGCTGGTCGACGTGGGCGTGGGCGACCCGGTGCCGCCCCCCGTGACGGGCAACGTGACCGTGATGGACCTGCCCTACACCGTGGGCATGCGGCAGTACGAACCCGACGACGGCGACGACGGCCACTTCGTGTCGACCCGCACCACCGACGGGCGGGCCGACGCGCTCCGGTTCCTGCGCATGGCGCTGTCCGGAGAGACGCCCGCGATCGGGCAGTAGTGCGGGCGCGGCGCGGGCGGCGCTTCATTTCATCGCCCGCGCTTGTCATGCTCCGGCCATGGCTTTCGACCTCGACCGCATCGGCGGCCCCACCGCCCTTGCCGCGCTCATCGACGAGACCCTCGCCGCCGGGGAGGACGCGCTGCACCTCTACCGCGCTGGCGCGGCCAACCGCACCAAGGTCAAACCCGACCGAAGCCCGGTGACCGAGGCCGACGAGGCGGTCGAGAAGCGCTTACTGAAGTACCTGCAGAAGCGCTACCCCGAGGCCGCGTTCCTGGGCGAGGAGACGGGGGCCGCCGGCCCCTCCGAGGCAGGACTTCGTTGGGTCGTCGACCCCATCGACGGCACCCGCGCGTTCATCCGCGGCATCCCGACCTGGTCCATCCTCATCGGCCTCGAAGCCGAGGGGGTGCCCGTCGTCGGCATCGCGTACATGCCGGCCGACGATGACCTCTACGTGGCCGTCGACGGCCAGGGCGCCACCGCCAACGGGCGATCGCTGAGGGTCTCCAACGTCGCCTCCCTCGCCGACGCCTGCATCTCCCACGGCGCGCTCGCGCAGTTCACGGACCTCGACCTCGGCCACGTCCTGCCGCGGCTCGGCGAGCGCACCTACACGCAGCGTGGATTCGCGGACTTCGACGGCTATCGGCAGCTCCTGCGCGGCCGCGTCGACGCCATGATCGACCCCGGCGTGGCCCCCTGGGACATCTGCCCCGCCGCGGTCATGGTGCGGGAGGCCGGCGGCCAGCTTACGAGCCTCGCGGGCGAGCCGACCATCCACGCCGGCGGGGCGATCGCCTCGAACGGGCAGATGCACGACGCGCTGGTCAACCTGGTCGCTGAGCCCGCCTGAAGGTTCGGCAAAGAACCTGCGGCAGCGAAGCTGCACGCCAGCAAGAGTCGTCAGTCTTCGTTTGTGCTACCCGGCGCGCGCAACGCATCCGCACAAACGGAAACGGAGTTCTTGGTGGCGCCTGCGCTCCACATCGAGAGGTGAGCCCCTCGAGCTCCCCTCTCCGATTGATCGAGCGTCCCTGAGAGCCCACTCGCTCCTCACTCGAACGTCGCGCGAAGGCCCGCGTTCGGCAGGTACAACGCGTCGGCGCGAAGAAGCGTGCAGCCGCGAGGAGGCCCGCGTTCCGCACACTCGAAGCCCGCGGGCTCGCCCCCGAGGGGGAAGGTCACGTTCAGCCACTCCGCAGACACGCGGAGCCTCGCCCAGCCCGCGTCCCACTCGTAGGCGACGCTGACGTCCATGGTGCCGTACCAGGGGAGCTGCTCCGTGTCGTGCTGCACGTCTTCGAGGCCCGGGACGGAGATGTCCGGGTCGGTCCAGTAGAAGTTGCGCGCGGCCCCGGAGCGCAGGAAACCGCGCGCGCCGACGGTGAAGCCGTCCCGCGAATCGTACCCGAGCAGAAGACTGAAGGCGTGCTGAATCGCCCACGACGGCGTGTGTTCGAGTTCCGCGAAGAGGGGGTCGGCGTCGACGTGCGTGAACGAATAGGACAGCTGCGCGTGCACGTATCCGCCGACCTGCACCCGGCCGAGCGCCTCGGCTCCCGCGACCCACTGATCGCGCCGTTGACTGGCCACCGCCACCAAGAAGCAGGCGACCGGCCCATCGCACCCTGAAGAGAGCTCGATGGCGCTCGGGGAAAGAAGACCCTCGTGCCGATGCAAGAAGGCGGTCACCTCAACCCGGCCCCGCAACTGTCCACCCAGGCCCTCCCCCGCCCAGCGCACCCCCAGCTCGGACTGCCACGCCTTGGACAACCCGCGCATCACGGGGACTTCGCTGAACCCCGGTACCGGAAGGCCGAAGAAGACCGGCGCGTGCGCGGTGCCCGCCGCCAGCGTGAGATCCCAGTGCGGGTCCGGGCGCAGCGTCAGCCGCAAACGCGGGTCGGCGGAGGCCTCCGTGCCCTCCACCCCGAAGTGGAGATCGCCCCGCGCGCCCACGTCGAGCTGCACCGAGGAAGTGGGACGCCACTCCATCTCCACGTGGGCCGCACCATGGATGCGTCGGACCGACGCGGGAAAGTGGAACAGCAGCCGGTCGGGAACAGCCTCGGTGCGCGTGAAATCACCCGACCGCCCGACCCATGTCGCGCCCGCCCTCAGCGTCGTGTTCTCGGTCCGGTAAGTGAGCCAAGTGCGCGCTCCCCCGAGCCCGACCTCGAGGCGCACGTTCTCCCTGCTGGCGTGGCTCCGGTACCACGCGTGGTCGACTCCGTATCGAAGCGCGGCCCCCAGCTCGACCTCCCCGCGCTGGTGCAGCAAACGCACCTCACCGCGATGGAACGTGAGCTCCGTCGAGGCGTTGGAGAAGACGCCCGTCAGGGGTCCGGCGGCCGGCAGGTCGAGCCGGTCATGCGGGCCGCGCGAGACGCGCCGGACCTGGCCTCCACGGCCGATCGCCACGCTCCCGCGCACCTGATAGTCGGCGTAGGAAGCGAAGCCGCCGTCCACGATGGCGCCGAGGAAGTAGCCTGGGTAGCCGAGGCGCGCCGCCCCTGCGATCTGCAAGTCCTCGTCGGCGTAGGAAGCGTAGCCAGAGGCATCGAGCAGGCGCAGCTCCGCCTCGCCCACCGCCCCGTCACCGAGGACGCCAGCCGAGGCATCGATCACCGCACCGGTACGACGCCCCCAGCGGGATGGGGCGACCCCCCTGTGAACAGTCAGGTCACCGAGCATGCGCGGGTGAACCACGGCGGGCAGCGCCAGGACGTGGAAGAGCGCGGGGAGCGGGATCCCGTCGTAGCGATGCACGGTGCTCTGCGGCGGGGCCCCTCGGATGAAGAAGTAGGGGAGCCCCTGCTGGAACGGGATGAACCCCGGCAGCGCCCCCAATGCACGGAAGGGGTCGCCGAGCGCGCCCGGCTGGTCCCGCGCCTCCTCGGCGGAGATCCGTGTGGAGCCCGCCGGGCTCGTCTGGCGGGTGGCCTCGACGCGCGCGACCACACCGAGCTCGGCCGTGCCCGGCCTTTGCACGCCCTCCGCGATCGCGCCCTCCTCCTGTGTCGGACGAGCCTCGGGCGCTGGCGACCCTTCGTCGAACGTGTATCGAAACCGGATGCGGCTTCGAATCGCCTCACCGTCGCGCTCGGCGGGCGCGAACCTCGCCTGCTGCAACGCATCGCGGGCCACCGCACAAGCCGGCCCCTCTCCCTCGCAGGCTTCGACGCTTGCGTGCCCGTCGGGCGCCACCTCGAGGATCAGCTCCACGGACTCGGCCTGCTGCGGCAACGGCAGCGAGGGCACCGACAGCAGCTCGGGGCGGGTCGGCCTCGCCTGGGCTTGCACCGCGCTGAGCCGACCGACGCCGAGCTCCGCGAAACTGACGCAGGCCCAAAGCACCACATCGAGACGTTTCATGGTCGGAGCGCCAACCACGATGCATGCCAAGCAAGATGCGAAGAAGACCCGTCTGCTGTGGTCCGTCTCCGGGACGCAGACTGCCATCCTGTCGAGCGCGGGCCCCCATCTCGCCGCTCCTGTCATGCATGGCGGCCGCGCGCGTCAGCTGTCCCGATGGGTGCGACTCAGCTGGTACGCTTCACGGATGCGACGCTGCGTGCTCCTCCTCGTGTTGACCCTCGCCCTCAGCGCCGGCTGCGACGACGACCGCACCGGTGGCACCGACGGGGGGCCGACGCCGTCCGCAGACAGCGGGCTCGACGGCGGAGCGACCGGCACGGACGCTGGGGGCACCGGGACTGACGCTGGGCCCGTGGGCGGCGGGGGCATCGGCGACCCGTGCTCGAGCGACGCACAGTGCACCGACCCGCCGGACGCGACGTGCTTCACCGAGATCATGAACCCCTTCACCGGGGCGACGATCGCGTCCTACCCGAACGGCTTCTGCAGCAAGGGCTGCGAGGCCTCCGAAGACTGCGGGAGCAGCGAGCGTGCGACGTGCGTCAGCCAGGGCTCTTCGGGTGGAGGCGGCGGCAGCTCCTCGATGACCTGCACGCTGTCCTGCGAGTCGGACGCAGACTGCCGGCAAGCCGAGGGCTACCGCTGCCAGACGCTGCTGGGCTTCGGCTTCTGCACACCTTGACCGGCGCAGCCGTCAGTCCGTAAACGACAACGTCAGCATGCCGCCCGTCAGCTCGCCATCGCGCTGAAGGGGGGCGAACCCGTACTGCACGTCGGGCACGTCGTAGTCTGGGTTCACGAGCGCATCGATGGCGTAGCTCATCAACGTGACCGAGAGGCCGCCGAGCATCCCCATCGCGCCGGCGAGGCCCTCTCCGCCTTCGAAGCCGTCGAGCGTGTAGCCGATGCCGATGCCGGCTCCCACCATCGTCGCGAGCGAAAACGCGAGCTGCGCGCCCGCCCAGCCGCTGTCCTGGTAGATGGCGCCGGTGGCCGTGGTGATGATGAACATCGTGTAGAGCCCCGCGCCGAGCGCGACCAACGGTCCCGCCACGAGGCCGACTTCGTAGCCGTCGCTGGCCGCGGCCGTCGTCGGAGCAGCGCTCCAGGCGGCCGTGGCCAAGGCGACAGCAAAGACGAGCGGACGGAGGCTGGCACAGCGTGACACGCGAGAGGTCATGCCCCGCGGTGTACGCAAGCATCGCGCCGGGAGGCGTCGACGGCGCTCGGCGCCTCAGTCCTGAGGGTCGTTGATCTCCGCGAGGCGTTCTACGTAGTTCATGCGCAGCGAAATGCCCCATCCGCCTGGGAGGTGCCGGCGCTTTCATCGAACGCCGTTCGACGCCGCTCCCTGCCAGCGGCGGTATCCGCGTCGCATGGCGTCGGCGACCCGCTCGCGCCCGAGAGTGGGCTCTGCGACGTGGAACACCGCGTTGCCTCCACAATCGAGAAGCCATGGGTTGGAGAGCGACCGCTCTGTCCACTCGCACACCAGCGCGGCCAGCACGTCAGGCGGAATCGCGGCGACGTAGTCCGCCGCGAGCTCGGCGGGAAGATGATCCACCCCCGGCAAGCGCTCGTGCAGTTCGGGAAGCGCTCGGAACACCGCTTCGAGGTCTGGAACTCCACTCAGCTGGTGTTGATGCCAGAACGCGTCTGCCGGTCGGCGCGCGAGGAGGCGCTGGAGCACGGGCAGATCGAACACCACCCGCGCCACATCCCCGGCGCTTTCCATCGAGGGCTCGTCCCACAGCATCCCAGGCACCAGGTCCTGAGGGAGTGGGTGTGGGTCAGACGCGTGCGAAAGCGCCAGGCGTGCACCCTCCAGCAACCGTCGATACCGCGTCTCGTCGAAGCGCGTGCAGCCCGCCAGCACCGCGATGTCCTGCTGACGCAGGTCGAGGATCACGTCCTCGGCGCGCGAAATCAGCGTCGCCTCCGACCGGCCATCTCGCTTCACGGGCGCGAGCGTGAGGGACCAGCGCTGTCCATCCGCGTCCCTCGTGCCTGCGAACACGTCGTTGATGAGCTCCACCGCGCGCTCGGCGTCGCGAAGGCGATCGGGGGAAAGGGCGGGCCGCGCTCGCTCCAGCTGGACGGAGACCGCGCCCGCCCTTGGCAACGTCACGCGAGCACGACCGTCCGGTGAACAGACGGTGCCCTCACCGCCGTTGTGGGCGCCTTCGCTCACGAACAAGCCGGGCTCCAGCTTCTCCAAGTCCACTCGCCGCGGAACCCCATCGTTGAACACACACCCCGAAAGCGACGCGCTCGGAGCCCCGTCCGCCTCGGTCGCGTGGAGGACAAGAAGGCTGGCCAGCACCCGGTCGACGGGGTGGAGCGTGTGTCCCAGCGACCGAAGGGTCTCACGCACCTCATCGGGCGCGGCCGTGTGAAACCCGATCGCGTACGTCCATCCTTTGACCCGGCCCTCGGCGACCTCCTCCGGACGCACGAGGTCCGCCAACAGCCGGCCTCGGGACAGCACGCGGCTCACGGTCGTGGCCAGCTGCATCCCTTCCTCGACGTGCGTGATCGGCTCCTCCGGCAACGCCGCCATCAGCTCTCGAACCGCGACGCTCCCCTGCCGCGCAACCCAGAACATGCAGCGACCGGGCGCCGCGCCGGGAGGCAGCGCGCGCTGGAGACACGCGGGGAGTTCACTCGGCTCGAACACCACCAGGTGTTCACGTGCAGGCATCGAAGGAGTCTTCGCAGGAGAACCTGGAATGCGGAGCGGCGGAGGACCACAGCGCACACCGGGTTTCATCGAACACCGTTCGATGACGCGCCCTGCATGAGTTCGGCGGCTTCACGGGCCGCCGGTCTGCCATCGGACGACCCCTCCCAGCGCGGCCATGGCCAACACGATGGCCGCCATGACCCAGTACTCGAGACGCCGGGGAAGCAGGCGCTCGAACACCCGGTCGCGCCACCGCCGCCGCAGCGCGCGGCGCGCCTCCCAGAGCCTCTCGGTCAGCGCGGCCCGCCGC
>JBGCFC010000168.1:0-20045 GCA_045106715.1 Sandaracinaceae bacterium | reverse complement strand
GTCGGGCAGTGCGTCGTCGGGCAGTGCGTCGTCGGGCAGTGCGTCGTCGGGCAGTGCGTCGTCGGGCAGTGCGTCGCCGGGCAGTGCGTCGTCGGGCAGTGCGTCGCCGGGCAGTGCTTGGAGGCCGGGCCCGCTGCTGTCGGCCGCTGGAGCGACCGAATCCGGGACGGGCCCATCGGGGGGAGGGCCCTCGGGGGGCGGCCTCGAGGCCAGAGGGGAGATCGAGAACTCGGTCGCTTGCATCGTGCCTCCGCGGCCCGGCTGTCGGGCTCGAGCATCAGGTTGCGCTGCGCCCGAGGCCGGAGCCCGGCGTGCATCGGGAGGCAATTCGGAGAAGATGTGGCAGACTCGTGACGCCCCGCGCACTCACCCTCCCGACGGGCCATTGACGAGTGTCAGTGGCGACCTGTCACATTGACGGCAGCTGTGTGCTACCGACAGGGACGTAGACGCCCACGGGCGCCCGGCCGAAGTACTGACGATGTCCACCGAAACCGCGCTCACCGGTGCTGGCTCCTACTGCCCGCCCACCGAGGTCACCAACGAAGAACTCTGTGGCGTGTTCAACGCCTGGGTCGAGCGTGAGAACCAGGCCCGAGCGGCCGAGATCGAGGCGGGGACGTTCGAGCCGATGCGGCCCTCCAGCCCTGAGTTCGTCGAGAAGGTGTCCGGCATCGCCGCGCGCCGATTCTTCGACGCCAAGGGCATCCTCGACCCGGACCGGATGATGCCCCGCATCCCCGACCGGCCCGACGGTGAGCTCAGCGCGCAGGCCGAGATGGCCCACGCAGCCGCCGAGGAAGCGCTGAAGGCGGCCGGCCGGGCGCCGGAGGAGGTGGACCTCGTCGTCGTCGGCGCCTCGAGCCTCCAGCGGCCGTACCCCGCCATCGCCATCGAGCTGCAGGACGCGCTCGGCGCGCGCGGGTTTGCGTACGACATCTCAGTGGGCTGTGCGTCGGGCACCTTCGCCATTCAGATGGCCTCCGAGGCGGTGCGCGCAGGCTCCGCCCGCGTCGCGCTGGTCTGCACTCCGGAGATCCCGTCCGCCTACTCGAACTTCCGAGACCGCGAC
The DNA here is from genome assembly GCA_045106715.1 of Sandaracinaceae bacterium. Lineage (GTDB taxonomy): Bacteria > Myxococcota_A > Polyangia > Polyangiales > Sandaracinaceae. Next base: position 18,973 of record JBGCFC010000168.1, on the reverse strand, counting down.
AGCCACTTCATCCTCGGCGACGGCGCAGGCGCGGTCGTGGTCGAGTCGATGGAGCATGCCAAACCCGGCGCGTTCGAGATCCTCGGGACCTCCAGCTTCTCGCGCTTCAGCTCGAACGTGCGCAACAACGGCGGCTTCTTAAATCGCTGCGACGCCGAGCACCGCGATGACGCCGACAAGCTCTTCTACCAGGACGGTCGGCGCGTGTTCGGTGACATCGTGCGACTGGTTCCGCGCTTCCTCACGGAGCAACTCGGCAGCCTCGGGTTCACCCCGGCCGACCTCGACCGCTGCTGGTTCCATCAGGCCAACGGGCGCATGAACGACGCGATCGGGGACCGGCTGCTCGGGGACCGGGCGACGCCCGAGCGATGCCCGTCCGTGCTGTCGCGCCTTGGCAACACCGCCGCCGCAGGTGCGCTGATCTCATTCGCGCAGCACCGTGAAGACCTGCCCAGCGGCGCGCTCGGAGTGCTCGCTGCGTTCGGCGCGGGGTACACGCTCGGCAGCCAAGTCCTCCGCCGGATCTGAGCCGCGGCGCGGACAGCTAGCGCCGCGTCTGCGCCGGCCACGCTGAGAAACTTGGTTTGAGCTCCTTGACGAAAGCCGCGTCATGCCTCATCTCTATGCGGCTATGGCCGTTCATCGACATGCCGACATCCGCTCGCGGTGCGCCTTCGTGCGCATCCCGCTGAGGGAGACGTCGAGCGCGATGGGCATCCGGCCGGGCCGGCGTTTCCTCGCATCGATGTAAGCGCGACGGGGCTCACTCTCCGGTTGTCGCAGCGCGTCTCGTAGGCTCCTCGAGCCTCTGCGCGCCGTAGTCGCCGCCGGGACACCCGTCGCGCTCCCTCTCGAATGGGTCCTCGTCATTCTACGGGGGCCGAACGACGAGCGTGCGCGCTTCCCTCGCCGACGGCGGTGCGGCGGCGGTGTGCACCGTTGCGTCTCGCTGGATGAGACGCCGAAAAGAGTGGCATCATGACCCGAAGAAACGAAACAACCCTCCGACGCAATCTCGGCATCATCGCGCATGTCGACGCCGGCAAGACCACGCTCACCGAGCGGGTCCTGTTCCACACGGGCCGCATCCATCGGCACGGCGACGTGGACAGCGGCAACACGCGGACGGACCACCGGGCCGAGGAGCAGGCGAAGGGCATCACCATCACCAGCGCCGCGGTCACCTGCGAGCATCGAGGGCACACGCTCACGCTCATCGACACCCCCGGCCACGCCGACTTCACCCTCGAAGTCGAGCGCAGCCTGCGGGTGCTCGACGGAGCGGTGGTGTTGCTCGACGGCGTCGCGGGCGTCGAGCCGCAGACCGAGAAGGTGTGGCGCCAGGCCGACCGGCATGGCGTCGCGCGGATCGCGTTTGTGAACAAGCTCGATCGTGCGGGCGCGGATCTGGGTCGGTCGCTCGACTCGATCCGTGAGCGCCTCGGCGCGCACCCGGTTCCCCTCGTCGTTCCCGTTCTCGAGGACGGCGCGCTGCTGGGTCTGATCGATGTGCTGCGTCGACGGCTCGTCGTTCCCACGGAGGCGGGCGAACGTTCTGAACGGCCCGTCCCTGAGGCGTATCGCGCCGAGGTGGAGTCCGCTCATGCATCCGTCGTGGAAGCGTGTGCGGGCATCGACGACCGCGTGCTCGAAGCCTATCTCGAGGAGCGAAACGTCGCGACTGAGACGCTGGTCGCGGTGCTCCGCCGCGGGGTGGCAACAGGTGCGCTGCTGCCGACGCTCGCGGGCTCAGCACAGCAGAGCCAGGGCGTGCATCTTCTCCTCGACGCGGTGGTGGACTACCTGCCGGCGCCAGAGGAGGGAAGGGCGCCGACGGACATTCGCACGGGGGCCGAACGCCCACGTGAGGACGAAGCACCGCTCGCGGCGCTCTGCTTCAAGGTCGACCTCGACTCGCACGGGAGCCTCGCGTTCCTGCGCGTGTTCTCCGGCGTCTTGCGCCGCGGGGACGTGGTCGGTCGGGGCGCGGACCGCGCCCGCCTTCGGGTGGGCCGGCTCGTTCGCCTCTTTGCGGACCTTCGGGAGGACGTCGACGAAGTGCGCGCCGGTGACATCGCCGCGCTCGTCGCGACGGACCTCCGCACCGGTGAGACGCTCTCGGCCCTCGACGCGCGCATGCTGCTCGAGCCGGTCGAGACCCCGGAACCTGTGATTCATGTGGCGATCGAGCCGCGTGGTGCACGGGACCGGGACCGCTTGAGCACGGCGCTCGCGCGCTTGTCGCTCGAGGACCCTTCCATTCGGGTCCAGACGGACCCGGAGACGGGCCAGACCACGCTCGGCGGCATGGGCCAACTGCATCTCGAAGTGTCGGTGAGCCGTCTCCGGACGGCGCACGGGGTCGAGGTTCAGGTGGGCCGGCCCCAGGTGGCCTTCCGGGAGACGATTCGCGTCGCTCGGGAAGTCACCCTCACCCATCGCGCGCAGCGCGGCGGACCTGGGCAGTTTGCGCATGTCGTTCTCCGGCTGGAACCGGCTGCTCCGGGAACGGGCTTCGTTTTCGAAGACCGAACCCGTGGCGGCGCCGTCCCGAAGGAGTACGTCAAGGGGGTCATCAAGGGCTGTCGGTCCGCGATGACCGCCGGGGTGGTCGATGGCTACCCCGTGGTGGATGTGTTGGCGATCCTCGTCGACGGCTCCACCCACCCGAACGATTCGAGCGAGCTCGCCTTCGAGGTCGCCGGTCGCCTGGCGTTCCAGCAAGCCTCTCGAGAGGCTGAACCGGTCCTCCTCGAGCCGCTCATGCGACTCGAAGTGGACGTCCCCTCCGCCCACGTCGGCGACGTCGTGGGTGACCTCGGTGCCCGCCGGGGTCGTGTGCTCGAGCTTCATCCCGATGCGCGCGCGGCGCGTGTCGTGGCGGAGGTCCCCCTCGCCGAGCTGTTTGGCTACGCGACGGACCTCAGCAGCTTGAGTCACGGCCGCGGCACCCAACGCATGGTGCTCGAGCGCTACGCGATGACCGGCTGAAGAGGTTCCCGCGAACAACAAGCCAGAGATCACCGAGGCCTCACACAGGGCGTCGGGCGTGCGAAGAGCGCGCTCGGCGCCCTTTTCTCATGGGCACAGCGGCGGCTACCGGCACAGCGTGGCTACGGGCACAGCGCTGCTACGGGCACAGCGTTGCTACCGGCACAGCGTTCGGCTGTCGGAGCTTCGCGCGGCGACCCGTCCGCCGGCCGGCGCGTGCTGCGTCCATCGTGCGGGGGCGCCGGCGAAGCGGTTGTGGCGCTCGCGGTAGATCGTCACGCCAGCGGCGACCGGAGGGCCGATCATCGGCCACATCGAGCAGTACTCGGTGCTCACGCCGACGAGAATCTCCGCGCTGCCATCGCCGTCGAGGTCCGCGACGACCGGGTACTCGGTCCGCCCGCGTGCCACGTGCGGGACGGAGAGCCAGACGGCGCCGCTCTCGCCATCGATGATGCGCAGTCGATGCTGGTCGGCGTGCACGATGTCGAGCGTTCCGTCCCCTCGCAGGTCCGCCGCCATCGCGCTGCTCGCCGCGCTGAGGTCGTCCACGGGGACCCCCCAACGCTCTTCACAACCGCGGCAGTCCGGATCGAACCGGGACAGAAACCCGCCGCTCGAGACGACCACCTCGTCGGAGCCATCGCGGTCGAGATCGGCGACGAGCGGCGGCCCGCCCGCAAAGTGAGGCCAGTTGGAAGGCGGCGTATCCGGGTCGCAGGTTTGCACCGGGAGGACCGTCGCGGCGCCCCGCATGCGCATGAAGGTGAGACGTGATCCGGAGTCCCGATCGAGAAGCTCGATGCCGCCTCGCCGGACCAGGACGACCTCCGGTCCGGGGCTCCCCACGATGAACTCGCCGATGCCGCCAAACCCCGACTCGTATCCCGAGGTGGTCCACCGCACGGTGCCGGATGCGTCATAAACGGATGGACCGCCGAGGACCTCGAGCTGACCGTCCGCGTCCAGGTCGGCCACCTCCGTGATGGGGCCCCAGTAGCCGTGTGAGCCGCGGTAGTTGGCCCCGTCGTCCACACAAAAGCGCCTCGAGCCGGTGCGGCCGTCGAGCACACAGCCACCCACGACCACCTCCAAGGCGCCGTCACCGTCGAGGTCCGCGACGGTCGGCGCTCCCGAGACGGAGTACTGTGGGCGTCGCGGCGAACCCGCGAGCTCGGGCGGCAGCGGGGGCGTGCGCGACTCCCAGAGCAGGGTGGCGTCGAGCTCGAACGCGTAGGTGCCGAGCTGGGCGCCCATCGCGACCAGCTCCAGCTCGCCGTCCGCGTCGAGGTCGGCCGCCGCCAGGGTCGAGGTGCTGGCGAGCTCGAGCAACAGAGGCAGCCGTCCCCAGCTGCGTGTGACCGCGGGGGTACCGTCCGCGTCCAGCTCCACGATCCGCAACACTCCGCCCGGCTCGACCTGCATGCGACCGACCTCGGCGGGAGCGTCGACGTTGCCCCGCAAGGTCCCGTGCGACACGAACGCGAGGCGGACAGGGGCGCCAACGCGAGCGGGAGGCAAGACGAGCGGAGTCGCGCTCACGTGTGGCTGCGCCTGATAGGCATCCTCGGGCGCCGTCCACCGCGCGGCGACCACCAGTTCCCAGGGGGGCTCCTGGCATCCGCCATCCAGAGGGGCGCCAGAGTCGCCGGCATCCTCCAGCGCTGCGTCCGCCCCGGCTGCGTCCGGGCGCCCCGTGTCGATTCGTCCGGCGTCGATCTGTCCGGCGTCGCTCGAACGGGCGCCGTCTCGTGTGTGGCTTTGTGCACATCCGCTCACGACAAGCGCGAGCATGGCGAGTGTGAGACGGTCAGGGAGCCGGCGGGTCGGACGCATCATCGGCTGGAGTTTCTGTGGTCGTCGGCGTGTCGGTCTCGTCGTCGCTCGACAGCTCGGGCACCAGGACCGTCACGACGCCCGCCGCGACCATCAGGATGAAGCCGACGATGAGCGCCACCTGCGAGACGAGCGGCGAGTGCCGTTGCTCGAGCGGGTCGCTCACAGCCGCGCCTGCACCTGGGCCGCGATGTAGGCCGCGGCTCCCTCGACCGGGATCATCTCCGCCTCGCTCGCGTCACGCGCTTTGAACTCGAGCTGGTTCTCTTTGAGCCCGCGGTTGCCGATCGTCACGCGCAGCGGGATTCCCAGAAGCTCGGAGTCCTTGAACTTCACGCCCGGGCGCTCCTTGCGGTCGTCGAACAACACCTCGACGCCGAGTTCGAGCAGCTCCTTGTAGAGGCTCTCGCCGACTTCGTACGGGGCTTCGTCCTTGCCGATCGGCGTGAGCATCACCTGGTAGGGCGCGATCGCCATCGGCCACAGAATGCCGTTCTTGTCGTGGTTCTGCTCCACCGCCGTAGCGACGAGCCGAGAGACCCCGATGCCGTAACAACCCATCACGACGGGCTGCGCCTTGCCGGAGTCGTTCAGGAACGTGGCGCCCATCTTGGCGCTGTAGTGCGTGCCCAAAATGAAGATGTGTCCGCCCTCGATGCCGCGGTAGAGCTTCAGCGGCTCCCCGCAGTTGGGACAGGCGTCTCCGTCGACGACCATGCGGATCGGGGTGAGCTCCGCCTCGAAATCACGGCCGAACAGTGCGTTCTTCAGGTGGTGATCGTTTTCGTTGGCGCCGACCACCGCGCCGCCCACGTGCGCGACGTCCGCGTCAGCGACGATGCGTCCCTCGTAGCCGACCGGCCCGGCGAAGCCCGGCTTAGCGCCGGTGGCCTGCCAGATGGCCTTGTCGGACGCCATGACAACCTCGTCCACGCCGAGGTGCCGCGCGAGCTTGATCTCGTTGACCTCGTGGTCGCCACGGACGACCGCCATGACAACGTCTTCCCCAGCTAAGAAGATCACGCTCTTGAGCGTCTCCGCTGCGGTCAGACCGTCCCCGAGGAACTCCACGACCTTCTCGATCGTCTTGGTCTTGGGCGTGTGCACCTTCTCCAGCGCGGCGACCTCGTCCTCGTGGGGTTCGGGTGCCTTCTGTACGGCTTCGGCGACCTCGACGTTCGCGGCGTAGGCACACGCTCCGCACGCGGCGATCGCGTCCTCGCCGTTCTGCGTCAGGACCTGGAACTCGGCGCTCGTGCTGCCGCCCATCGAGCCGCTGTCGGCGCTGACGACACGGTAGTCGAGCCCGAGCCGCGTGAAGATGCGGTGGTACGCGTCACGCATGGTCTCGTAGCTGGACTTCGCTGCTTCTTCGGAGACATCGAACGAGTACGCGTCCTTCATGAGGAACTCGCGGCAGCGCAGGAGCCCGGCGCGCGGGCGCGGCTCGTCGCGGTACTTCATCTGGACCTGGTAGAGGTTCAGGGGCAGCTGGCGGTAGCTCTTGATCTCGCGGCGTACGAGGTCCGTGATGATCTCCTCGTGTGTGGGGCCGAGGTGGTAGTCGCCCCCCTTGCGGTCGGTCATGCGCAGCAGGGCTGGTCCGAACGTGTCCCAGCGGCCGCTCTCCACGAAGTAGTCCTTCGGAAGCAGCGCGGGCATCAGAAGCTCCTGGGCGCCGGCGCGATCCATCTCGCCACGCACGATGTCGGCGATCTTCTTCATCACGCGCAGGCCCATCGGCAGCATCTCGTAGAGGCCGGAGCCCACCTGACGAATGAACCCGCCCCGCAAGAGGAAGGTGTGCGACGGCATCGTCGCTTCCTTGGGGGCTTCTTTGAGGGTCGGTACGAAGGCTCTGGAGTAGCGCATGGCGGCGCTCTCTTAGCACGAAGCGCGGTCGTGCGAAGCCGGCGGCTGCTGCTGCGCCGTTCCCCGACACGAGAGGCACCCACCGAGGCTTCGCATGCCCCGAGAGTGAGGGTGTCCGGAGGTGGGTGAGCGACAGCGATGTGGAGATTCGAAGGCGTCGGCGACCCGCGAAAACCACCCTTCGCGGCGGCGGCCAGTGGTACCAACGGGGAGTGGGGACCGCGGAGGACCAAGACCAGCCGCGCATGAGCGTGACCGACGTGTTCGGGCGGGTGGCGCTCGACTCGCAGGCCGTCGTGCTCAGCCAGAACCCGCGCAACACGATCCGGGCTCGTCCCGCGGCCGCGGACCTCACTGTGCAGAGCGCCTTCGCCCGGCTCGGTCAGCTGGGACCGGGGGTGGAGTCTCGATTCGACAAGGGCGAGACCATCGGGGTGGGCGGCATGGGCCTCGTGCGGGCAGCGGAACAGGTTTCGCTGGGACGGTACGTCGCGCTGAAGGAGCTCAACGAAGACATGGCGTCGGACCCCGTCGCGGCCGACATGCTGATGCGTGAGGCGTGGGTGCTCGGCGCGCTCCAGCACCCCAACGTGATGCCCGTCCACGACCTGATGTTGGACGAGCAACAGCGCCCCGTCGTGGCGCTCAAGCGAATCGAGGGAGACAACTGGCTGGAGCTGCTCGAGGATGACGATTGGGTCATCGAGCAGTACGGCGCCAAGGACGTGCTCGAGTGGCATCTGCGGGTGTTCGTGTCGGTGTGCAACGCGCTCGCGTTCGCGCACAGCCGCGGGATCTTGCACCGCGACGTGAAGCCAGAGAACGTCATGGTGGGCCGTTTCGGCGAGGTCTATGTGCTCGACTGGGGTATCGCGGTGGCGCTCACCGACGACGGCTCGGGCAGGGTGCCGCTCGCGGCGGATGTGGACACCCTGGCCGGCACGCCCACCTACATGGCGCCCGAAATGCTCGGCGGGCGCGGCGCGACGCTGGGTGTGCACACGGACGTCTACCTGCTCGGCGCGACGCTGTTTCACGTGCTCGGCGGCGGGCCGCCGCACCCCGGCGACGACGTCATGCAGATCGCGTCGGACATCGCGACTGTAGAGCCGACCTTGCCCGAAGGGGTCTCGTCTGCGCTGGCGTCCATCTGCCAGAAGGCGATGAGCCGGAAGCCCGACGCGCGGTACGAGACGGTGGATGCGCTGCGCTCGGAGATCGACGCGTACCTGCATCACCGCGATGCGCTGCTGCTGGTCGAGGAGGGCGAGGCCAAGCTCGCGCAGATGGAGGAGCTGTCGCGCTCGACGGACGTCGCGAGCCAGGCGCACCGGCTCTCGATGTTCAACCTGTACAGCGAGGCCCGACTCGGTTTTCGTCTCGGCGCGCGCATGTGGCCCGAGAGCGATCAAGCGCGGGGAGGGCTCCATCGGACAGCCGTCTCGATGGTGGGCTACCTGCTCGACCGAGGCGAGATCGAGTCCGCGACGACCATCGCCCGCCAGGTGGACGACCCGCTCCCGCCCGCGCTCGAAGGCCGACTCGAAGGCGCGAAGGCGGCGCATCAGAAGGAGCGGGACCGGGTCGCGGCGCTGGAGGCGCTCGGCCGCGAGCTCGACCCCGCGACCGGACGGCGCGCGCGGCTACTGGCCTACGCCGCGCTCGCGTTCGTCTACGGCGCGATCGAGGTGGTGGGCCACGTGTATCGGCCTTTCGAGTCCCATCTCATTCTGCTGGCAGGAACCGTCGGTGCGCTGGCCGCGATCGGGGGCCTCGGCGCGGTCTTCCGCCGCGCGCTGCTCGGTACCGAGCTCAACCGTCGACTCTTTTTGGCCGTGGTCGTCGCCTTCGTCGGCAAGCTGGTGCTGCACATCACGATGGCGATGCTCGACCGTCCGCCGTCCGAGGGCCACGTCATCATGGGCGTGGTCTACGCGGTGACCGCGGCGGTGATCGCCGTCTTCCACGAGCCGTTGCTCTCGATCCTGGCGCTCGTGTTTGGGGGCGCGGCGATCGCGAGCGCCGTGGCGCCCGACAACCGCTACCTCTTCTACGCCCTCGCGTCGTTCTCGATGATGCTCTGCCTGCTCGTCTTCCACTGGCGAGCGGAGCGACGCGACGCTGCGAGCGTCTGACGCCGCCTCATACGATCTCGACCCGAAACTCCTCGATGACCGGGTTGGCGAGCAAGCGCTCACACATCGCCTGGAGCTGTGTCTCGGCGTGCACGCGCGCCGCCTCGTTGGCTTCGTCCACGCCGAGCTCGACCTCGATCAGCTTCCCGATGCGCACGTCCCGGACGTCGCCGAGCTCCATCCCGGTCAGCGCGCGCCGCACGGCGTCGCCCTGGGGGTCCAGCACCTCGCGCTTAAGCGTGACGTAGATCTTCGCGTTCAACGTGCTCATCGTCGCAGGTTCTCACGGATCCGCGCGAGCGGGGGTGACAGGTCCGGAACGAAGGGTTCACCGCGGAGCTGGTCACACGCCTCGATGTAGCGGCGCGACGCCTCCACGCGGACCTCGTCGGGGATCGCCGGGATCGGGCCGTCGCCGCGAAAACCGACGCCCGCCAGCCAGCGCCGGACGTACTCCTTGTCCAGCCCCTCCGGCTCCTCCGCCGCGCTCAGCTTCGCCTCGTAGCTCCCGGCTTGCCAAATGCGGGAGCTGTCCGGCGTGTGGATCTCGTCGATGACGACCAGGGTGCCGTCGGGCGCCCGGCCGAGTTCGTACTTGGTGTCCACGAGCAGCAGGCCGCGCGCCGCGCAGGTCTCTCGGCCGAAGGCGAACAAAGCGTGGACCAGCTTGGACGCGGCGTCGAACGTGGCCTCGTCGATCGTGCCGCGCTCCAGCAGCGTCGCCCGGCTCACACTCTCGTCGTGCCCGCCCTTCAGCGCCTTCGTGCTCGGCGTTAGGATCGGGGCAGGCAGCGGCTCGTTCTTCTTCAGACCGTCCGGAAGGGCGTGACCACAGAAGACGCGCTCGCCGCGCTCGTAGTGGGTCCAGATGCTCGTCGAGGTCACGCCCGTCAGGTGCCCGCGCATCACCCACTCGACCGGCAGCGGCTCGCACTGGGTCGCGACCGTGACGGACGGATCGGGCGTCTCGAGTAGGTGATTGGGCGCGATGTCTGAACTCTGTCGCATCCACCACGCGGCCAGCTGATTGAGCACCTGACCCTTGAACGGGAGCGTACCCAGCACGCGATCGAACGCGCTGATGCGGTCGGTGGTCACGAGCACGCGGGTCCCATCTCCGGGCAGGTAGCTATCACGCACCTTGCCGGAAACCCGCTCGCCGAGCTCTGGCAGGTCCGTCGCGTCGAGGGTGAGCTGCAGGCCGCGCAGCAGTTCCGACGCCGAAACGGTCACGAGCCGGGCTCCACCCCCGCGTCGCGGAGCGCGCGGCCCACGATCGTCTCGGCGTGCGTGAGGGCATGGTCGAGGTCGAGTTGCTTCCGCACGGTGGCCTCGTCGATCAACGACCGGATGTCCTCGTCGGCCAAGAGCAGGTCGAGAAAGGCGCCCTCGCCGTGGAATGCCCGCATCGCGTTCCGCTGCACCCAGACATAGGCCTCCTGGCGCGGCTTGCCGGCATGCACGAGCGCGAGCAGCACGCCCCCGCTCGCCCACAGACCGCCCGTCTGCTCGAGGTTGGCGCGAAGGTTCTCCGGGTAGACGACGAGGCCGTCGATCAGCTTCTTGGTGCGGTCGAGCATGAACGCGAGGGTCGTCGTCACGTCGGGCAGCAGCATGCGCTCGACCGACGAGTGGCTGATGTCGCGCTCGTGCCAGAGGCCGATGTTCTCCAACGCGGGGACGACGCCCGCCCGTACGACTCGGGCCAGACCGGAGAGGTTCTCGCTCAGGATGGGGTTCCGCTTGTGCGGCATGGCGCTCGAGCCCTTCTGCCCCTTCGCGAATGGCTCCTCGGCTTCGAGCACCTCGGTGCGCTGCCAGTGCCGGACGTTGATCGCGAAGCGCTCGATGGCGGCGGCGATCGTCGCGCAGGCTGAGACGAGCGCGGCATGACGGTCGCGGGCCACGACCTGCGTCGAGACGGTCTCCGCCGACAGCCCGAGGCGGCGGAGCGAGTCCTCTTCGATCGCGGGAGACAGATGCGCGTAGGTGCCCACCGCCCCGGCGATCTTTCCCACGGCCACTTCGGCCCGTGCGGCGCGGAGGCGCGCCCGCCCTCGCGACAATTCCGCGAGGTGCCCGGCGAGCGCCACGCCGAACGTCGTGGGCTCCGCATGAATGCCGTGAGAGCGGCCGATCATGGGCGTCTTCTGATGCTCGGTGGCGCGCCGCGCAAAGGACTCGATGAGCGCGTCGCACCGAGCCAGGAGCATGTCGGTCGCGCGCGTCAGGAGGACGGCGAGCGCGCTGTCCAGCACGTCCGAGCTCGTCATCCCGAGGTGAAGCCAGCGCGCCGGGGGGCCGGCGAGTTCCTCCACGTGCGTGAGGAACGCGATCACATCGTGCCGGGTCACGCGCTCGATCGCGTCGATTCGCTCGGCCGACAGCTGCGCGCCGAACGGGCGCACGGTCTCCGCCGTCCCCGGAGGGACCAGCCCCGCCGTCTCCATCGCCTCGCAGGCGGCGAGCTCGACCTCGAGCCAGGTTTGGTACTTCGTCTCCGAGGTGAAGAGGGCGGCGAAGTCGTCCGGGGTGTAGCGCGGAATCATGCGCGCCGAATAGCAGATCCGCCTCACCATCTCCATGGTCGCGGCCGGCTCCACGAAGGTGTTTCGTGGTCTTCACACGGCGTGGCCGCTACTTCAGGAGCGAAGCGGCGTCTTCCAGCACGGCACGAAGCCTGGTCTCCATGCCTCCCAGAACGGCCGGGCTGATGCTGAGGTAGCTGCACTCGCCGCGGTGGCCGATGGCGTCGAAGTCGACCGGCATGATGTCCTCATCCTGGAAGGCGTCGTCGAGGTCCTCGGCGAGCCGCAGGATCGCGACCGCGGCGCCCACGTCTCCGCCGACCTGGTAGGCGCGCGCCGCGTCGTGGTGGAGATCCACGATGCTGACGACATCCGCGGGGAATTTCCATGCGTCGAGCATCACGCGCCCGAGCGCCGCGTGGTCGAAGCCGAGCGTCTCGCGCTCTTCGAGGTGACGGGTGCTCGCGTCGGCGTTCGGGTCGTCGGGAGGGGCCATGGCGTCCGCCTCCAAGATGGCCAGCTCGCCGACATCGTGTACGAGCCCGGCAAGGAACAGATCGGAGGCGCCGGCCTGCCGCCATTCCCGGCCGAGAGTTTCGGCCAGCATGGCCACCCGCGTGGAATGGGCGCGCACCGCGGACGCATATGCGTGCTCTCGTGAGAAGCTGCCAAGCGCAGCGAGGCCGGCGGTGATCCCGCGAATGCGCCGCGTGCCGAGCCGCAACACGGCTTCATCGAGACTGGCCGCACGCACCCGCGTGGCCATGGCGGACGAGTTCGCGAGACGCACGAGGCGTACGACCAGCGCGGCATCACCCTCGATCGCCTCGCGGAGCTCCGCGATCCCGGTGTCCGGGTTGGAGGCGAGGGCGAGCACGCGCGTGACCACCTGAGGGGGCGGCTCGAGTCCGTCGACGAGGACTTTCATCGCCACGCTGGAGTCGGCGGCTCGGTCGCGGGCCGCCTCGGGCTGGTCTTCTCCGAACCAGTCGGCTTCCAATGCGTTCTCGGTGGTCATGGACTGCATGTGCGTCTCCAACGGCGCGTGTGTACTGGGGTGAAGGGGGTCACGCGACACGCACCCCGCGCGCGGTCGTCGTGGCGCTCGGCTTGGTCCCCTGCTTCACGCACTCTGTCAGCGCCTTGGCCATGTTCTGGATGGGAACGACCTTGTCGGCGATCCCGGCCTCCACGACGGCTCGCGGCATCCCGTACACGGTGGAGGTCTCCCGGTCCTGCGCCAAGATGCGTCCGCCCTTTTCGGCGATCGCCTTGGCCCCCGCGCCGCCGTCGGTTCCCATGCCCGTGAGCACGGCGGCGACCACCGCGGAGCCGAACTCCCGCGCGAGGCTGTGAAACAGCACGTCCACCGCCGGTCGGCAGTGGTGGACCTTGGGGCTTTGGTCGAGGCGGATCCGGTTCCTCGAGATCGTCATGTGGTAGTCGCCCGGGGCCAAGTAGATCTTGTCGGCCTCCAGGGTCTGGCCATCGCGGCCCTCGCACGAGTCCATGCCGCTGAGCTCGCCGAGGCGCTTGGCGAAGACGGGGGTCATGGTGGCGGGCATGTGCTGGGCGATCAGAATCGGCACCGGGAAGGGGCGAGGGAACTCTTGAACGAGGTCCATCAGCACTTTGGGGCCGCCGGTGGAGGCGCCGATCGCCAGCGCGCGGATCGGGCGCTTCTGGCTCTGTGATGATCGCACCGGCGGCCGACGCCCGTGGCTCGCGAGAGCGAGGATCCGTGGGATGAGTTCCCCCCGGACCATCTCCAACGAGGCTTTGAGGCTCTCGCCGCCCTTCGGCTTGCCGACGTAGTCGTTCGCCCCGCGCTCGAGCGCTTCGAGGGTGGTCGGGCCGGCCTCGCGCGTCAGCGTGCTGAAGCAGATGACGGGCAGGGTTCGGTCGAACTTGCGGAGCGCGGTGAGCGTCTCGAGTCCGTTCATGACCGGCATCTCGATGTCGAGAAGCAGGATGTCGGGGCGGGACGCGCGGATGGATCGGATCGCCTCCTGCCCGTTCTTGGCGAATCCGGAGATCTCCAAGTCCGAGCACGTCCCGAGGACCTGACGCATGAGGGTGTGAATGGTCTGGGAGTCGTCGCAGACGAGCACGCGGATCGGCTTGGTCATGCCCATCGACATCGGCGCCGTGGCTCTGTTGTTTAGGAGAACCGGATCAAATTTGCGCTCCCCACCGCCCGGGGTCGAATTTGATCATTCCCTCCTCAGGCTGAGGTGCATCCGACCGATACACCCAACATGGGCGAAGCGCGCGCACCCTTGGGAAGCAGGGCACAGAGGTCGGGGCAGCCGTTGGCGCGCGGCCGTCGGCAGCCGCTGGCGAACTGTCCACTCGGTCAGCGCGGTCCGGCCAAGCCCGCCGCGATGCCTCGGCGTGGTCCGAAGCCGGCGCTCATCCCGGCTCACCCGGCGCCTCCCAAGCCGCGGCTCGAGCGTCCGTCCCACGACCTCAAGGTCGCGGTCGGGGTCGGGGACGTGAAGTTCGCCCGCGCGAACCACTATCTGGTCACCTACGGGCTGGGTTCGTGCATCGCGATCTGCGCGTACTCCCCGTCCCAGCGGATCGCGGGGATGCTGCACTTCATGCTTCCCGACTCGAGCAAGGGGAGCTCGAACGCGCGTGCGACGCGGCCCGCGGTGTTCGCCGACACGGGTATGCGCATGCTGCTCGAGGGGCTCCACAAGTACGGCGTCGCGATCCGCGGGCTGCGGGTCAAGTTGGTCGGCGGTGCGGCCGTTTCGAATCTCAAGATGGACATCGGCGCGCGGAACATCCTCGCGGCAAAGAAGCTTCTTTGGCGCGAGAAGGTGCCGGTGGATGCCGAAGCGGTCGGCGGGAACCTCGCCCGCACAGTTCGCCTTTCAACCGATGGGAAGTGTCTCGTGCACAGCCCGTCGAAGGGAGATCTCTGGTTATGAATGTGCTGGTAGTGGATGACAGTCGCGCGATGCGACGCATCATGCGAAAGGCGCTCGCGTTCGCCGGGGTGGAAGGCGACGCGATCCGCGAAGCCGAGCACGGGGCAGATGCCCTCGCGCAAGTTCGAGCGAACCCGCCGAGCCTGGTGCTGAGCGACATCAACATGCCCGTCATGGCCGGCGATGCGTTCTTGGACGCAATGCAGGAGGAGGGCTTCCTCGCAGCCACGCCGGTCGTGGTCGTGACGAGCGCCGCCGGTGCGAAGACCAAGTTGGACCTGATCCGGCGCGGCGCCTCCCGTGTGATCAAGAAGCCGTTCGACCCGCTGTCGCTGCACTCGCAGCTCGAGGACCTATTGGTCCCGGTGCTCGCGTCGGAGCAGGACGAGGGCGTGCCCTCGGTCGTCCCGGCCGATCCGCTCGCGACTCCCAGCGTCGCGAGCGTCGCTCCCCAGCCGGGCGGTGTGCCGTGCGCCGAGGGCGTGGTGCCCCAGGCGTCTTCCCTCTCGGTCGAGCCGGAGGGCTTGTTGCCGACGCCGTCGGAAACGATGCCATCCGGTCCGCCGGAGAGTCCACACGCGTTCGGCGGGGAGGCCATCGCATACCCCGCGCTGCCGGAGTACGGGACCGAGGCGGGCGACGTGTGGCCCGCCGAGTCCGAGTACCCCGCGAGCGCCGAATGGCCCGCGGAGCCCGATCCGGCCGAGGACGCGACCGAGACGCCGCCGGAGCGGGAAGCTGAGCCCGACGCCCTGGCCGACGGGATGGACGAGAAGGCGGCAGAGGCTCTGTGTCGCACGCTCGAGGTGTCCTTGATGGAGTCTTCGAGCGTCGAGACGAGTCCCGTGCCGGTGGAGCGCATGCTGCTCACCGCGAGCATCGACGTTCGTGTCCCGGCGCCGGCGGAGATCACGCTCCTCTGCACCTACGAGGTCGCCACGCGGCTCGCCATCGCGCTGGTCGGCGATGACCCCGGGGACGACGACGGGAGCCGCCTCGATGCTCTCGCCGAGCTGTCGAACATGGTGGCCGGCTCGTTCGTCGATGCCGAGATGAGCGGTGGCGTCAGGCCCGAACACCTCGGGCTCCCCGTGCGCGGCGTGGTGCTGCCGGGAGAACTCGTCGGGGAAGTCTGGCAGCTCGCGAGACTCGAAGAACCGGACGGCGCTGTGTACGTGCGGATGGTCCCGCTCGCCGGGGAGATGTCATGAACAATCTCGATGATCCCGAATGGGTCGAAGTCTTTTCGGAGTTCGCTGAGGAGACGAAGGAGGCGCTGGAGCGCGCCGAGGCCACCCTCATGGCGGTCGAGCGCGACCGCATGTCAGGAGGCGCGGTGGACCCGGAGTCCATCGCCGCGCTGTTCCGGACCTTCCACACCGTCAAGGGCACGGCGGGCTTCCTGTCTCTGGAGCAGATCGTCCGCGTCGCACACCACGCAGAGAATCTGCTCGCGCGGGTTCGTGCGGGAGAGCTCCTGCCGTCCAGCGACCACATCACGACCCTCTGCGAGAGCGTCGACTTCCTCGTCGGCGGGGTCGAACACGTGGGACGCACCGGCGAGGACGCCGCGCTGCGCGACCGTGGAGTCCCGCTGATCGAGACGCTCCGCCGCGCTGTGGAGGAGCCGTCGAACACCCAGGAGGCGCCGTCGGAGGCCGAGGCTGTGCCGGAGCCCACCGCGCCGGAGCCCACCGCGTCGGAGCCCACCGCGTCGGAGCCCACCGCGTCGGAGCCCACCGCGTCGGAGCCCACCGCGTCGGAGCCCACCGCGCCGGAGCCCACCGCGCCGGAGTCGGCCGAACAGGCACTCCAGGCGGCCGTGGAGACGATGGAAGCGGTGGTCAGCGCCTCGCCCCCCGCCCCCGCAGCCTCCGCGCCCGCCGAATCCACCCCGCGTCGTGCGGCGCCCGAGCGTCGGGAGGTCATTCGGGTCGACGCGGCCCGGATCGATGCGTTGCTCAACATGGTCGGCGAGCTCGTGATCGCGGAGAACATGACCAGCCGCGAGGTGGGTGAAGCACTCCACGGGAACCGCGGCCTCCTGCAGCTACAGCGCGTCACGCGGCAGCTCCAGGACCTCACCATGTCGATCCGCATGGTGCCGATCCGCGGCGTCTTCCGAAAGATGCACCGGCTCGTCCGTGACCTGTGCCAACGCCAAGGCAAGCGCGCTGAACTGCTCGTCTTCGGTGAGGATACCGAGGTCGACAAGAGCCTCGTAGACACGCTCGGGGATCCCCTCGTGCATCTCCTGCGCAACGCCATCGATCACGGTCTCGAGACGCCTGAGGATCGTCGCGCCGCTGGCAAGCCGATCCAGGGCACGGTGCGGCTGACGGCCTCGCATCGGGGCGGTGAGGTCCTCATCGAGATCGAGGACGACGGGCGTGGGATCGACCGAGACAAGGTGGTTCAGCGGGCGCGGGAACGCGGGCTCCTGCCACCGAACGCCGAGCCCAGCGACGCGGACGCGTACCAGCTCCTCTTCGCACCCGGCTTCTCCACGGCGGCTCAAGTCACGGACGTCTCCGGCCGAGGTGTGGGGATGGACGTGGTGAAGAGGAACATCGAGCGGTTCAACGGCCGAGTCGAGGTGACCTCGACGCTGGGCGCGGGCACCAAGATGACTCTGCGTGTTCCGCTGACGCTCGCCATCGTGGACGGCATGCTGCTCCGCATCGGGCAGCAGCACTACACGGTGCCGATGCTCCAGGTGCGGGAGGCGGTTCCCATGAAGGACCTCAAGCTCACCGACCTCCCGGGAGGCGCCGAGCTCGTCGAGCTGCGCGAACACTACGTGCCGTTCCTTCGGCTCGGTGAACTCTTCGGGGTTCCGGTCGTGGAGGACGAGGCGACGGCGCCGATCGTCGTCTTCATCGAGGGCGCCGGCGGGCTGGTTGGCATCCTGGTGGACGATGTTGTTGGGCAGCAACAGACCGTGATCAAGCCGATGCCGCCCATGCTTCCTGCGGTTCGTGCCGCCAGCGGTTGCTGCATTCTAGGAGATGGGCAAGTGAGTCTGATTTTGGATGCGAATGCGCTCTCCTCGATCGGGAAATCGCGTCTCTTGAGGTCGAACGGAGGGCAGGCAGCGTGACCGATCTTCTCAGCAGCACGCTCGACGTGGACGTCGGCTCCAGCGTCGGCAACGACACGGACCAAGACGTCGAAATGATGCGCTATCTGGCGATCGGGATCCGTGCGCGGACCTTCGCGGTGGAGCTCCAGTACGTCCGGGAGATCGTGGGCTTGCAGCCGATGACCCCGGTGCACGACGCGCCCTCCTATGTACGGGGCCTCATGAACCTGCGGGGCCACGTGGTGCCGCTGGTCGATGCGGCGGAGCGCATCGGCGAAGAGCCCTGCGCGTACAACGACCGCACGGCGATCGTCGTCCTCGCGCTGCCCGGCGGCGAGGTGGGGATCATCGTCGACCGCGTCGAGCGCGTGCTCGATCTTCCGGTGCCGGACGCCGAGGGCGACAAGGGTCGGGCCAACTATCTGCGCGGCGTTCATCACATCGCCGAGGGCACGATCGTCTGCCTCGACCCGGACTGGCTCGCCGGCACGCGCTGTGCGCCCGAGCGCGACGCGGGAGCCGAGCCGTGAGGTCGACCGGCCGAACTGAGCCTCCGCCCCGTCCCGACGCCGAAGTACGCCTGCGTCCCCTGCGACGCGCGACCTGGCTGCGCCCGGCGGCCAACACAAACCGATGCCTTCCTTCGCGAGAGCCCGGAAGAAAGGCGCCCGACCACGCACCGAGTCCAGCCCCCGATCCACGGGAGGGGTGATGGCTGCGAGCCGAAACCGACGAAAGAGAGCTGCCCTTCGAAAGGGCCGACAAGGAGCAACGATGACCACCAGAAAAACGGCGAGCACCAAGACCGCGCCCGAGTTCGACTTCACGGCGGCGGAGCGCGACGCGCTCTCGCGGTCGATGGCCAAGATCGTCTTCGAGGCAGACGGCACCATCGTGGAGGCGAGCGAGAAGTTCCTCCAGGCGGTGGGATACACGGAGGCCGAGGTCGTCGGGGAGCATCACCGGCTCTTCGTGGATCCGGAGGAGGCGCGGTCGCCCGCGTACACTCGGTTCTGGGAGGCGCTTCGCGCGGGGGAAGCCCAGTCCGAGACGTTCCGCCGGTTCGGAAAGGGCGGCCAAGAGATTTGGATCGAGGCGACCTACACGCCCGTCGCCGGGCCGGACGGGCACGTCGAGCGGGTGGTGAAGTTCGCGGCGGACGTCACGGCGAAGACCACTAGGGCGGCCGACCGCACCTCGAGGCTCTCCGCCATCCACCGCTCTCAGGCGGTGATCGAGTTCGGCCTCGACGGCGTCGTGCAAAAGGTGAACGACAACTTCCTCTCGGCGCTCGGCTACGAGCGCGAGGAGGTTGTCGGTCACCACCATCGAATCTTCATGGACAAGGAAGAGGCCGCGGGGCCGTCATACGAGGAGTTCTGGCGTGACCTGGCCTCCGGAGAGGTGAAATCCGGGCAGTTCCGGCGCATCGCCAAGGGCGGTGCTGACGTCTGGATTCAAGCCACATACAACCCGATTCTCGACCCGTCTGGCCGGCCGTACAAAGTGGTGAAGTTCGCGACCGATGTCACCGAACGCGTCACCTCGCTTCGCCGTTTCACGCAGGAGATGGACAAGCTCATCGGC
>JBGCFC010000167.1:0-16254 GCA_045106715.1 Sandaracinaceae bacterium | reverse complement strand
CCGACGCCATCCGCGCCGCCCTCGCCGAGACGTTCGCGCGGGTTCACTGCTTCGACGAGCGCGACTTCTTCTTCGGCGGCGTGCACACCGCCGTCTCTGGCGATCCCCCGACCGGCATGGGCGACCCGCGGCGCGGCGGGGCCGTCGTCTACGTCTGAGCGGGCTGGTCGGGCGCCTCTTGCTTCCACTCGAGCGACACGGACAGGCCGCCCGCTTCCGGGCTCTCGAACGTCAACCGCCAGCCGTGTTTGTCGGCCACGTCGCGAACGATGTGGAGACCCAGGCCGAGGCCTGTGGGCTGGCGCTGACGGGCCGCGCCGCCTCGAAAGCGTCGCTCCTCCACCCGCGCCAGCTCGTCCTCCGGGATGCCCGGGCCGTCGTCCAGCACGCGCAGCGAGAAGCCGCCGCCCCGGCGCTCGAGGATGACCGCGACGTGTCCGCCTTCGTCGTTGTACTTGATGGCGTTGCTCACCAGGTTGCCGAGCGCCTGCTCCACCAGCGTCGAGTCGGCCTTCACGGACAGCGGCCCCTCGGGCACGGCGTAGTCGAGCGAGACACTCGCCGGCCGCGCGATCGGGCGGTGGCGGGCGACCACGCGCTCGACCACTTCGCGCAGGTCAAACGCGTGCCGGCGCAGCATGGGCTCGCCCGCGTCCAGGCGGGCAGCGGCGCTGAGGTTCCGGATCAGCGACGTCAGGTAGTGCGCCTCCTCCAACGCGCCGCGCACCTTCGCGCCGTCCACCGCGCCACCCTCCTCGACGGAATCCGACAGGTCAGACAGGTGGCCGCTCAACACCGTGAGCGGGATCATGACGTCGTGGGTGGTGCTGGAGAGGAACTCGGTGAGCGCACGGTCGCGATCGCTCACCTCGGTGAGCCGCGCGCGGATCTCGGCGCTCGCCTCGTTGAACGCACGCGCCAACTCGGCGATCTCATCCTTGCCGCGGACCTCGACGTCCGACGCGTATCCGTCTTGCTTCTGGGAGCGCACCGAGCGCGTGAGCCGCCGGATGCGTCGCACGACTGGACCCAGCGCGATGAGCGCCGCGAGCACCACGAGCAACGCCACCACGCCGCTGTAGGCGAGGGCCCTCAGGAACCCGCCACGGCCGAAGCCCGCATCCAGCGGGCGCGTCACGACCACGACCGCGCATGGACCCTCCCACGGCATGCGCATCGCGATTCGCACCCGTCGCTCCCCCCACTCCGCCGCGACCTCCTCGCCGCTCTCCAGTGCGGCTCGAAGCGCCGGTGCGATCGGCGCCGACGCGCCCTGCGGCCGGAACGACGCGTCGTACGCCTCACGTCGCGCAGGGCGCCCGCGCCGCGCCCGAGGTCGCCTTCCTTCGAACCGACGCGGCCGCTCGACGCAAAGGTCTCTGCCCGACGCGTCGAGCCGCTCGACCGTCGTGTCGTAGACCGACTCGAGCATCGCGTTGCGGCGGGCGTGCAGCGCATACAGCGCGAGCCCCACGACGAGCGGGACGGCGATGACCACCATCGTCAGCGCCAAGCGGAGCCGGAGCTTCACTCGACCTCGTCCGCCGCCTCGAATCGGTAGCCGATGCCCCACACCGTCGCGACCCGCTTGCCCTCCGCACCGAGCTTCTTTCGCAACCGCGAGACATGCACGTCCAGCGTACGCGTGTTCCCCATGCGATCGGGGTCGAGCACCTTGTCGACCAGCGCGTCGCGCGTCATCGCCTGGCCCGGACGCTTGGCCAGCACCGCGAGCAGATCGAACTCGACCTTCGTCAGCTCCACTGCGGTGCCGTCCACCTCGACGACCCGCGCCGCGAGATCGAGGCCCAGCGCCCCGGCTTGGATCCGGTCGCTCCGCGTCATCACCGGCCGACGCAGCCGAGCGCGCACGCGGGCGCTGAGCTCCTCCGGCCAAAAGGGCTTCGTCACGTAGTCGTCCGCGCCCAGCTCGAGCCCGCGCACCCGGTCGGCGGGATGGTCGCGCGCCGTCACGATCAGCACCGGCACGTCCGACTGCTCTCGGATCTTCTTGAGGATGTCGAGCCCGTAGGTCCCGGGGAGCATCAGATCGAGCAGGATGAGGGCGTACGGCTTCGGGTCTTCCTTCCGCGCCGCGTCTCCGTCCGTCAGCCACGTGACGTCGAAGCCCTCCTTCTCGAGCCGCTCCACGACCTGCGCACCGAGCTGCGCGTCGTCCTCCACCACCAAGATCTTCTCGGCCATCGCGCGAAGCCTATCAGGCCCTTGAAACCCGGCCCGCGCAACCGTCATGGTGAAGGGGTTCGAGGGGAGCTTACTTATGATGCGGTTTCGATTCGTGGGCTGGGCAGCGTGTGTCGTGCTCTTGGGGGTGTCGCCAGCGCAGGCGGACTATCTCGACGTGGACGGCGCGTGCGTCTACGGAGGTTCGTGCAGCTCGACCGAATGCATCCTCGAGGGTGGCGCGCCGGGGACCTGCCTGACCAGCCCTCTAGGCGAAATCGAGTGCGTACCGGACGGAGCCTCTCCCTGCTGCAACACCAATGCCGAATGCGGTCCGCTAGCCGGCTGTTTCCCGTTCACCTTCTTTTCTTTGGGCGGAGGATTCACGGGTATCTGCATTCCGAACGGCCCACGCTACTGCATGCGTGGCGATGCGACCCGGGTGCAGTGCCACACGAGCCCCACTGGTGACGCGCCGGTGAACTACGACCTGGGCGACTGCGACGGAGACGGTAGGGCCAATGCCATCGACCCCAACCCCTGCCTCGCTGCCCCCGACTGGGGCATCGAAGAGGGCGGAGTCTGCGACCCCGTGCCCGAGTGCAACTTCGAAGACGACTGCGACACCGCGCACGGCGAGGATGGAATGTGCTCGGGCACGACGGGAACCGGCTATCTCTGCCGGCCTTTGGATGACAAGCAAGCTCTGTTCTGCGCGGACCGCGGATACACGTGCCCTCTGGCGACGCGCGTCGTACGGGTCGGCGACCATGAGTACTGCGTCCCTGCGCTGTGCCCGGCCGAAATGGACTACGACTGCCTCACCGTCGGCGACGTACCGGTGGCGGTGCCGTGGTTTGACGGAGACTGCGACAACGACGGCGAAGCGAACGGCACGGAGGCGGATGGCGGTCGCAACCCCTGCAGGGACGAGTCCCTGCCGGACGCAGGGATCAGCGTCGACGCGGGCACGGACGCCGGACCGAGCGAACCGGCCGACGCGGGGCCGGCACCAGACTCCGGTATCGCAGACTCCGGCATCAGAGACGCCGGTCTCGCAGACGCGGGCAGCGCGGACGCTGGCCGTGCCGGCGGCGACGCATCGATGCCGTTCGACGCGGGCACCGAGCGCGAGATCAACTTCGAAGGCGGCGGTGGCTGCGCCTGCCGAGCGGCGCCAACGGCACCGGGATCCACCGCTTGGCTGGCGGTTGGACTCGTCGGGCTCCTCTTCTCGCGGCGACGGCGACGGCGTCCATGAGGGCCTGCTTCACCCTCGATTGACCACAACCACTTGCGGACGAGCCCGGTTGGCCGGAGGCTTCCGCGGTGTTCCCTTCCGAG
Organism: Sandaracinaceae bacterium; assembly: GCA_045106715.1. Taxonomy (GTDB): domain Bacteria; phylum Myxococcota_A; class Polyangia; order Polyangiales; family Sandaracinaceae. The sequence goes on along the minus strand of JBGCFC010000167.1, from coordinate 12,726 downwards.
GACCGGCGCAAGCGCATCCTGAGCCTCGCGCTGCCGATCATCGGGGGGATGATCTCGCAGAACCTGCTCAACCTCGTCGACACGGCGTTTGTCAGCCGGATGGGAGACGAGTCGCTCGCCGCGGTCGGCCAGGGGAGCTTCGCCAACTTCATGGCGCTGGCCTTCATCACCGGGCTCGCCCCCGGGGTCCAGGCGATGGCTGCCCGACGCAAGGGCGCCGGCGACGACGGCGAGACCGCCATCCCACTCAACGGCGGACTCTTGATGGCGGTCGGCTTCGGCGTCCCGATCGCGATCGGCGTCTACTTCGCCGCCCCTCACCTGTTCCCGCTTCTGACAACCGACAGCCAAGTCGCCGTGCTGGGGACGGGATACCTCCAGATCCGTCTGCTGGCCGCGCCCGCCGCGGGCATGAACTTCGCCTTTCGGGGCTACTGGAACGCGGTCGATCTGTCGCGGCTCTACCTGCGCACGCTCATCGTCATGCACGTCGTCAACGCCGTGCTCGACTACGCGCTGATCTTCGGCGAGCTCGGCGCGCCAGAGATGGGCGTCGACGGCGCAGCGACGGCGAGCGTCATCAGCACGTGGGTCGGCACGGTCTACTACTTCCTCCAGGCCGGCGCGCGAGCACGGGGAGCGGGCTTCCTGCGCGCCGTGCCCGCGCTCTCGATGTTGCGCACCATGCTGCGAACGAGCTTGCCTGCCGCCCTTCAGCAGTTTCTGTTCGCGGCCGGGATGACCGTCTTCTTCGCCTTCGTCGCCCGGCTCGGCACGGCCGAGGTCGCCGCCAGCAACGTCCTCGTCAACGTGATGCTCGTCGCCATCCTCCCGGCCATCGGCTTCGGACTGGCCGCCGCGTCGCTGGTGGGCCAGGCGCTCGGCAAGAAGCAGCCCGAAGACGCGCGCCGCTGGGGCTGGGACGTGCTCCGGGTCGCCCTGCCGCTGATCGGCGCGCTGGCCGCGTTCCTGGGTCTGTTCCCCGACCTCGTGCTCGGTGTGTTCCTGCACACCGACGAGACCCTCGACATCGCCCGGCTGCCGATGCGCGTCATCGCGCTCACGCTGCCCTTCGACGTCGTCGGCATGGTGCTGCTCAACGGGCTGCTCGGCGCGGGGGACAGCATGCGCGTGCTCATCGTCAGCGTCGGCATGCAGTGGCTCCTGTTCCTGCCCGCCGTGTTTGTCGTCGGCCCGTGGCTCGGGCTCGGGCTGACGGCGGTCTGGGTGGCGAACGGCGTCTACCGTTTCATCCAGTCGGGCATCTTCGTCTCCCTCTGGCGGGGAGACGGCTGGACCGACGTCAAGCTTTGAGGAGGCGGTCGAGCTCGCCCGACCCGGCGAGCTTCACGAGGTCGTCATGGCCGCCGACGAGCTGCCCCTTCACGAACACCATCGGGAACGTGGGCCAGCCGGTCCACATCTTGAGCGCCAGGCGCCTCCGCCACTCGCCGAGGTAGCTCCCGTACTCGAGGTAGCGGAAGTCATCGTCCCGGGCCTCGAAGAAACGCCGGGCCTTCTTGCAGCTCGGGTTCTGCGCCATCCCGACGACGACGACGTCGTGGGCGCGCACGGCCGCGTGGACCTCGTCGACGATGTCGCGGTTCAGCGAGGCGACGTGATCGCGCACGCTCTCGTGGACTTCGCTCTCGGGCAGGAGGTGTCGGCTCATGCGCGGGGCGTATCAGGGTGGCGGTCCGGGGGCCACTCGACGCGGGGCGCTGGGGCTGGCACGGTGCGCCGCGTCATGCGTCGACTCTGCGTTTCCTGCCTTCTCACCCTCCTCCTCGCCAGCTGCGGCGGAGCCACCCCGGCCCCCGCCACCCCCACCGCGGGCCCGACCAGCTACCAGGCCGAAGCGGAGACCCTGCTCGAGTTCTACAACCCGATCTTGCTCGCGCTCTACACGGAGTCGGCGCGCGCCGCGTGGGTGGCGAGCACCGACGTCTCGGAGGAACACACGGGCATGCGCACCGGTGCCGACACCGCCTACAGCGCGTTCACCGGCAACGCAGAGGTCATCCGACGGGCCCGCGCGCTGCTCGAGCACGAAGACGAGCTCGACGACCTGACGGTGCGGCAGCTGCGCGCGATGCTCGAGGCGGCGGCGTCCGCCCCGATGACCAACCCGGAGTTGTCCCGCGCACGCATCGCGGCGGAGTCGGCGCAGAGCGCGCGGCTCGACGGCTTCCAGTTCTGCCTCGCGCGCGACGGCGAGACCTGCACGCAGCCGGCGACGACCAACGACATCGACAACGTGCTCAGCGAGTCGACGGACCTCGACGAGCGGCTGAACGCCTGGCGCGCCTCGAAGGAGGTCGGCCCCACGCTGCGCGACGGGATCATCGAGCTGCAGGGCCTGCGCAACGGCGTCGCGCGCGAGATGGGCTACGAGGATTTCTTCCAGTTCCAGGTCAGCAACTACGGAATGAGCACCGCCGAGATGATGGCGCTGCTCGACCGACTGGTGGAGCAGACCCGCCCGCTCTTCGAGCAGCTGCACTGCTACGCGCGCTACGAGCTGGCCGCGCGCTACGGCGTCGAGGACGTGCCGGAGCTCCTCCCCGCGCACTGGATCGGCAACCGATGGGGGCAGAGCTGGCCCGGCTTGGTCGACGGCGTCGACATGGACTCGCTCGTCGAGGGCCGCGAGCCCGAGTGGATCGTGCGGCAGGCCGAACGCTTCTACGTCTCGATGGGCTTCGATGAGCTGCCCGAGAGCTTCTACACCCAGAGCGACCTCTACCCCGTGCCCGAGGGCGAGACCCGCCGAAAGAACGCACACGCCAGCGCGTGGCACATGGACTTGCAGCAAGACGTGCGCTCCCTGATGAGCGTCGAGACGAACTGGGACTGGTTCGCCACGACCCATCACGAGCTGGGCCACATCTACTACTACATGACCTACACGCGCCCCGAGGTCCCTCCGCTGCTGCGCGGGGGCGCCAACCGCAGCTACCACGAAGGCATGGGCGACCTCATCGGGCTCGCGTCCATCCAGCCGCCGTACCTCCGGGAGATCGGCCTGCTCGAAGAGGGCCAGGAGATCGACCAGGTCCGCTGGCTGCTCGACAGCGCGCTCACCGGACCGATCGTCTTCCTGCCGTGGTCCGCGGGCGTGATGAGCCACTTCGAGAAGGAGCTGTACGCCGACGAGCTGCCCGCGGACGAGCTCAACGCGCGCTGGTGGAGCATCGTGCGCCAGTACCAGGGCATCGCTCCGCCCGAGGCGCGCTCGGACGACGGCTGCGACGCGTGCACCAAGACGCACATCAACGACGACCCTGGGCAGTACTACGACTACGCGCTCGCGAACGTGCTCGTCTACCAGCTGCACGACCACATCTGTGAGCAGATCCTCCACGAGGACCCGCACGCCTGTAACTACTACCAGCGCGAAGAGGTCGGCGCGTTCATCCGCGGCATCATGGCCCCCGGTGCGACGCGCGATTGGCGCGAGGTGCTGATGGAGGCGACCGGCGAAGAGCTGAGCGCCGAGGCGATGCTCGCGTACTACCAGCCGCTGATGGCGTTCCTCGAGGAGCAGAACCAGGGCCGCCAGTGCGGGTGGTCCGCAGAGTAGTTCTGTCTGCGCGTACCCGCGACGTGGGTGGCTTCGTGAACGTGTCCAGCCCCGCCTACTCCTCCGGCACGAGCAAGGTGTCCACCTCGTCGCCAACCGGGTCCGGCACCGCCTCTACGCACTCTTGACCCGGCTGCGCGCACAGGACGGTGGCCCACGGCTCTTCGTCCATCTGCACAATTTCGTCGGTGTCTACGAAGAGCGAGGCCGTCGGGTGGTGAGCGAGGGACGGCAGCTCCGTAAGCCGGCTCTCCAGCTCCTCCTCCACCGACCAGCGCGCCCGCACGAGCAGGGTCTCGAGCTGGCGAGCGCGCTGGAGGGACCGCGCCCCCGCGTCGGTGTATCCGACGAGACCGATGCTCAGGTGGCGGAGGGACCGCGCCCGCGCGATGAGCCCCAGGGCCTCGTCGCTCACCGGCGAGAACAGCGTGAGCGAGCGCAGCTGCCGGTGCCGGAGCAGAGCCCGCATGTTGTCCACCGACCCCACGACGAACGCCTGGCGCAGCGCGCGAAGACGCCGGAGCGCGGCGACGGAGCCCCCCTGGGTCGCGAGACTGGAAAGACCACGCAGCTCACCGAGGGCGCGGGCGTCTTCGGACGTGAGCTCCGGGACGGAGAGGTCAACCAGCCGTGGATGGCGGCGCAGACTCTCGACCCGCCGGACGGAGGTCCCGGGACCGCCAATCCCCAACTCGCGAAGCTCGGGCATCGGCGGCAGGCGTCCGAGGTCGAGAGGCTCCGAGCAGCCCTCCCCCCCGCACCAGAAGGTCACGTACAGCGCGATCAGGCGGTCGGCGAAGGGCGCGAGCGCGGCGAGGTCGAGCGGACCAAACACCGAGAGGGAAAGCACGAACCTCGCGCCTCCGACACGATCGACCTCCGCCAGCATCTCGGGAGTGAGCACGTCTGGAAGCTCCGTGACTCCCAGCTGCACCACCGTCGCCCAGCCGTCGGGCACCGATCGGTCAAGGTCGCGAAAGCTCCACGCTCGGGCGCTCCTCCCGATCCGCACGATCGGGGCGGGCTCGCAGTGGGCCGTCGGAGCCGGAAAAAGGATGTCGTCGTCGTGGCAGCTGCCGCCCGCAGGTTCGCTCGGAACGCTCACCAAGTTGAGCGACCCGCGCCAGAACCGCGTCGCCGGCGCAAACTCGCAGGGCGGACGGTACACGAACAGGGGCGGCGCATCCGGCGCTTCGAGGCACGCGTCCGTGAGCACGAAGGCCGGCACGTCCGTGTCGGGGGGTGCAGGAATCGGGGTGGGCGCCGGAGGGCGGAAGACGATTCGGGAGCGCGTCACGGGCTCGGCCAGCCAGGAAGACGTCGGCTCCGGCGCGCGGCGCGCGGTCGGCGTGGCTCCACACGCGGGGGTCAAGACCACCGCCAAGCAGGCGCACCCAGCCCACCGAAGCGAGGCGGAGGTACGTCTCCCCTCAGTCGAACGCTTCGGCACGGACCACCACGGCCGGGCAAACGTGTGTCGCGCCTCGCTTGATTCCCGAGAGGCGCGGCCACGACGCGCATCACGGAGGCATGCAACACTGCGGCGTGCTGCGCTTCCTCCCTTTGCTTCTGCTGGTTCCGCTCACGGCGAGCGGGTGCCTTCTCGACCGGACCGGCATCGTCCCGGAAGATGGTGGACGCGCCGGGGCCGACGCCGGCTTCGATGCAGGACGTGTCGATGCAGGACGTGTCGATGGCGGACGCAATGACGCGGGTCGTGACGCAGGCGCCCTGGACGCGGGAGCCGACGGCGGTGGAGCCCTCGACGCGTGCGTGCCGGCCCCCGAGCTCTGCAACGGCGTTGACGACGACTGCGACCCGACGACCGAAGACGGCGCCGCCGACCCCGAACTCGGCGCGGCCTGCGACGGCGATGACACGGACACCTGCGAAGACGACCAGTGGGTGTGCGCGGGGGGAGAGCTGCGTTGCGAGGGCCTGGGCGGCGACGCGACGGAAGCCGCCTGCGATGGAACCGACGACGACTGCGACGGGCGCATCGACGAGGGCACCACCGAGTGTGGCGGCTGTGACCGGAGGGAGCGCGACGGGCGCAGCTACCTCTTCTGCCGCGATCTCGCCGTTCGGGCCGACTGGTTCGCCGCCGCCGCGGCCTGCCAGGCCCTGGGGTACGAGCTCGCGATCATCGAAGACGAACCGGAGAACACCTGGATCTCCACCACCGCCGCGGCGCTCGATGGGGTCGAGGCGTGGTGGATCGGACTGAGCGACCACGCCACGGAGAACACCTTCGTCTGGGATGGGACGGGGGCGGTTGCGGCATTCACCAACTGGAACGACGGGGACAATCCGCAACCCAACGACGACATCCGGCCGGCCGAAGAGGACTGGGTCTACCTCGAGTCCAACGAGAAGGGCTCCTGGTTCGACAACTTCCAGCGTTCGTCGCGCTTCATCTGCGAACCGCTTCGGTAGCCGTGCCCTGCTATGCTTCGCCGTGCTTCGCGTGCTCCCCATCCTCGCGCTCGTGCTGGCTGGGCCGGCTTTGGCGCACGCCCAATGCGAGGTCACCGGGGTCGCCTCCATCGACCGCATGCGGGTGCGCATCCCGGGTGAGCGCCTCCGCACCCTCGTGACGCACGACATGCCCGTGGCGGTTCGCCCCGGGTCGGGCACGGGCTTTCGGGACGTGCGCGTGCTGGCTCCGATCCACATCTCGGGGCGCTCGGACGGGCGGATGCCATGGACGGCGCCGCGACCGATGGCGTTCGCGAGCGGGGTCTTGTGGATGGTTCCGGGGGTGGAGATCGAGCGCGTCGCGGAAGCCCACACCGAGGGGCACCTCGTGTTTCGCGCCCAGGTCGACAACGGCGTGTGGGTGAGCCGGGTGGAGGCTCCGTGCTCGGACTTGTCGCTTGGCGCCGGGGAGACGGGCGACCTGGGCAGCGCGCCTGCGTGGGTGCACGCGACGGGTACCGAGTGGATGCCGCATGACAACTCGTTCTGGCTGCGCGCCGAGCACCCCGTCACGGGTACGCTCGCGGGGGCTCCGCCGAATGTGCTGACGGGCCCTCACGTCATACGGCGGGAGCCCGACCCGAGCGCCCGCGTGCGGGTCGACGCGCCCGACGGACTCCCACGACCGCTGATCGAGATCGAGCGGCGCGGCGAATACGCGCGCGTGGTGTTGCCGTTCGAGAGCGGCGCCGCGGTTCGTGGGTGGATTCGGGCCGTGGAGCTGCGGGCGGTGACGGAAGCGACAGAGGCGCGGCCCTACCGACGCGCCCGCCCCGTCGTGCCGGATCACAGCTGCCGAACTCCGCAGCCCCAGCGCGGCGAGTACCTGGGCCCGGCTCGCATCGCCGCCGGCGCCATCGTGCACACGGCGCCCGAGGGAACGGCCTGGGCCTCGGCGGACGACTCGGACATCCCCGTGACCGTCGCTTGGCGAAGCGGCGAGCGCTGGGTGCGCATCGTGAGCGTGCCCGGCCTGCGGGACAGCGGCGACTGCCCCGCGATCCTCCGACGGGCCTGGGTCGAGCGGCACTCGGTGCGGCTTCAGGGCGAAGCCGAGTAGGCGACACGCTCAGCGCGCACGAACGGGATCAGCGCGCACGAACGGGATCAGCGCGGGCGAACGGTGATCCGCGCCGTCTGGCCGGACTGCACGGGCACGACGACCTCTTCGACGAGGTTCGAGTCGAAGCGCAGCGTGAGCGTCTGTTCCCCGGCCGCGAGCTCGGCGGTCAGCGGGGTTCGGCCGAGCGAGCGCTCACCCTGGAACACCTCGGCTTCACCGGCGCCGGACGCCCTCACGATGACGGTTCCGGTTGCGTCGGCAGCTTCGACGGGCGTGGGCGTTTCGGCCGGTCGGGTCGCGTAGTAGGCCCCCCCACCAAGCGCGGCGAGCGCCGCCACCACAGCGACGGGGGCCCACCCGAATCGGCGCTCCGCGCGCCGACCCTCAAACTGGTCGGCCGCGTCGAGGCGCAGCCGGCGGGACGGGGAGCGTCCCTCTTCGTCGCCGTCGGGCGCCTCCTCATAGGCCTCGAGCGCGGAGCTGCTGAGCTCTTCCAGGTCTGGCTCCGTCGGTGGAGACGGCGCCGACGGCGGCACCGGGTCCGCCGCGTAGTTCACCGACTCCGGGCGCCGCTCCGGGCTGGCCAGGGACGTGCGCGCGTGATCGAAGCTGTCCCCGTCGCTCATCGAGTCCTCGTAGGAGAGGTCCGAGAACTCCTCGAGGTCGGGGGCCCGGGCCGGCGCGGGCAACATCGGCTCGGAACGCGGCGCGGCGAACGCCGGCGGCCGAGATGTCGGACGGTTGCGCGGGGAGTCCGACGGTGCGGGCGTGCCGAGCAACGTCTCGGTGGGGATCACGTGGGAGGCGAGCGTCATCTCCGCCTTGGCGGCGACCTCCATCTGCTCCCGTCGACGCTGCCGGAAGAGATACCGCATCCAGTCGGCCGACTCCGCCGACTCGAACGTCGCCCCCGCACCCGCGATGAAGCGGCGGAGCGCGCGGCCCATGTCCCGGGCGCTCTGGAAGCGCTCCTCGGGGTCCCGCGTCAGCGCCTTCTGCACGATGTCGGCGAGCTCGGTCGGCATGTAGGGGTCGACCTCGTCGATGCGCCGGATGGGCGTCTCGAGGATCATGCGCGCCGTCTCCATCGGCGAGTCCTTCTTGAAGACCCGCTCCATGGTGAGCGTCTCCCAGAGCACCGCGCCGAGCGCCCAGACATCCGTCCGCGCGTCGAGCTTGCGGATGCGGAGCTGCTCGGGCGCCGCGTACGCCAGCTTGCCCTTGAAGATGCCAACGTTCGTCTCGGTGATGCGCTGAAGCGCCTTGGCGCACCCGAAGTCCACCACCTTCACGGCGCCCTCGTACGTCACGAAGAGATTCTGCGGCGAGACGTCTCGGTGCACGACCTCGAGCAGCTGGCCGCCGGCGCCCGTCGTCTGGTGCGCGGCGTGCAACCCCTCGCACGCGTCGGCGATGATGCGCGCCCCGAGGAACGGCAGGGCCTGCATGACGGCCGTGTCGCTCTTGAACTCCCACAGTTGGCGGATGACCTCGGAGAGCGGCTCGCCCACCAGGTACTCCATCGCCATGTAGTACGTGTCGCCCGCCTGCCCGAAGTCGTGCACCGCGCACACGTTCGGGTGGCTGATCAGGGTGGCGATCTTCGCCTCGTCGAGGAACATGTCGACGAAGGCATCCTGGCCCGCGAGCTCGTCGTGGATGGTCTTGACCGCGACGAGGCGCTCGAGCCCCTCGGCCAAGCGCATCTTGCCGAGGTAGACCGTGGCCATCCCGCCGGCGCCCAGCTCGCGCAGCAGCGTGAAGCGCCCGAGCTCGCTCGGGAACGTGCGGCGCTCGTCCTGAGGCTGCGGAGACGGACTCATCCGAGTGGGATCCTACCTCAAGTCCGCGCCGCGAGGTGGTAGGCGACGATCGCGCCGGCCGCGGCGACGTTGAGCGAGTCGCCCGTCTGCGCCATCGGGATCCGCACCCACTCGTCGACGAGAGGCTTCACGGCCGCGCCAACTCCGTCGCTCTCGTTGCCGAGCACAAACACGCTGCGCTCCCGAGGCGCGGTGTCCGCGAGCCCACGCGCGCCCTGATCGGCCATGCCGTACACGCAGAACCCCGCCATCTTCGCCTCCGAAAGCCCGTCGTCGATCCGATCGCAGCGCAGGATCGCGGCCCGAAACGCGACGCCGGCAGAAGCCTTGATGACCAGAGGTCCGATCTCCGGCACGCCGCGCCGGGGCACGATCACGCCGTCGAGCCCGAGAACCGTGGCCGTGCGCAGGATCATCCCCACGTTGCCCGGCGTCGTCACGTGGTCGAGCGCCAACAGCCGGGCGCTCTGTGGCGCGTGCTCGAGCCAGCGAGACAGCGCCATCATGCGCGGCGCCTCCACGTCGGCGGCCACGCCTTGGTCCTGCTTGGCGTGACGGGAGATCCGGGAGACGCGCTCGCGGCTCTCCATCTTGACCTCGACGCCGGCCGCCTTCGCCGCCGCGCGAATGCGCTTCATGACGGGCCCGCCGGTGCCTTTCGCGATGAAAACGCGGGCCACCCGGCATTGCGGGTCCTCGAGCACCTCCATCACGGGTTTACGGCCGTAGACCGTGATCCACGCGTCCCGCGGGTGGGGCGCGATGCCGTCAGGCTTCGTCGTCATCGGGCGCCTTCACGACGACCATCACGTCGCCCTCGTTGACCTGCGCCCCTTCAGCGAAGCGCACCTCGGTCACGACCCCGTCGTGCGGCGCCCCGATGGAGTGCTCCATCTTCATGGCCTCCATGACGAGCAGGGTCTGTCCGGTCTCCACTGCGTCGCCTTCCTTTACCAGCACCTTCACGATCTGGCCTGGCATGGGCGCGAACGCACCGTCGGCGGCGCTGGCTCCGGTCTGCACGGGGAAGCGGGGGGGCTCGTCGAGCACGATGGTCCGGCCCTCGAGCTGCACGTGATGACGGGTTCCGTCGTCGCGAAGCTCGCTCACGATGCGCGCGCGACGACGGTGCCCTCGATGGGTGTACGTGAGCTCGACCCCGTCGAAACCGTGGACTCGCCCGAGGCTCTCATTGATGTGGAAGGCGCGAGGCCGGTACTCCTCGTACACGACGCGGATGTCTCGCTCCCCATGCCGGTAGTCGACCGAGGGGCGCGCGAACCGGTTGTTCCGGTACCCGCTCACGACACTCGGCAGGACCCGAGTGCTCGCGCGGCGCGCATGCCCCGCCAGCGTCACCGCCACGGCCGCTTCCTCTACGAGCGCGTCAGACAACGACGTGCCGCCTTCCATGTGGTCCGCGATGAAGTGCGTGGTCAGCTCCCCCGCCTCGAACTTCTCGTGTGCCAAGACATCGAGCAGGAAGTCGCGGTTGGTGGGCAGGCCGAGCACCGACAGCCGCTTGAGCGCGAGCCGCATGCGGCGGAGCGCGTCGCCGCGATGTGCGCCCCAACAGATGACCTTGGCGAGCATCGGGTCGTAGTGAATGGAGACCTCGGAGCCCGTCTGCACGCCAGCGTCGATGCGCAGCCCCTCGAGTTCCGGTGCGTGCCAGTCCAGCACGGTACCGCTCTGCGGCAGGAAGTCGGCGTTGGGGTCCTCGGCGTACAGACGGCACTCGATCGCCCAGCCGCTCATCACGGTGTCGATCATCTCCTGGTCCATGGGCAGCTCTTCGCCCTCGGCGACCCGGAGCTGCAGCTCCACGAGATCGACGTCGCTGATCGCCTCGGTCACCGGGTGCTCGACCTGGAGCCGCGTGTTCACCTCGAGGAAGTAGAAGGCTCCGTCGGGGTCGAGGATCATCTCGACCGTGCCCGCCCCGCGGTAGCCGATGGCCTTGGCCAGCTTGACCGCCGACTCGCCCATGGCGCGTCGCAGCTCCCGAGACACCGCCGGGCTGGGCGCCTCTTCGATGATCTTCTGGTGGCGCCGCTGAATCGAACACTCGCGCTCCCAGAAGTGCACGACCTCACCGTGCGCGTCGCCGAGGATCTGGATCTCGATGTGCCGCGGCCGCACGACGTACTTCTCGATCAGCAGCGTGCCGTCGTTGAAGCTCTTCTCCGCCTCTCGCGCCGCGCCCTCGATGGCCGCCGCGAGCTCGGACTCCTCGAGCACGACGCGCATGCCCTTGCCGCCGCCGCCCGCGCTCGCCTTGACGAGAACGGGGAAGCCGATCTTCTTGGCCTCGGCCGCCAGCACCGCCGGGTCTTGGTCGGCGCCGTCGTAGCCCGGGATGACCGGCACCTCCGCCTCTACGGCGATGCGCTTGGCGTTTTGCTTGCTGCCCATCTGCTCGATGGCCTCAGGCGAGGGTCCGACGAACGTCAGCCCCGCGGCCTCGACCGCGCGGGCGAAGTCCGCGTTCTCCGCGAGGAACCCGAACCCCGGGTGGATCGCATCCGCGCCGGTGCGTTCGGCCGCCGACAGCAGCGCCTCCACCGAGAGGTAGCTCTTCTGGCTCGGCGCTGGGCCGATGCAGACCGCCTCGTCGGCTTCCCCCACAAACGGGAGGTCCGCGTCTGCTTCGCTGTAGACGGCGACCGTCTCGATGCCCATGCGAGCGGCGGTCCGCATGATGCGTGACGCGATCTCGCCGCGGTTGGCAATGAGTAGCTTCTGAATCATCGGTTCCTCGCTCTCAATGCCGGAAGACGCCCCAGGACGTCGTACCCTCGACGGGCATGGTGTAACTGGTGGAGAGGCAGATCCCGACGACGTCGCGGGTGTCCCTCGGGTCGACGATGCCGTCGTCCCAGAGCTGCCCGGTCGCGTACATGGCGCTGGACTCGTTGTTGATCTGGCCCTCGACCATCTGCTTGGCGACCGAGAGCTGCTCCTCGTTCACCTCGACGCCCTTCTTGGCCGCGGCCTGCCGTTTGATGATGTCGAGCACGCCCGCCAGCTGCTTGCCGCCCATCACCGCGATCTTGTGGTTCGGCCACGTGAACAGGAAGCGGGGCGCGTAGGCGCGGCCCGACATGCCGTAGTTCCCCGCTCCGTAGCTCACGCCCATCATGATGGTGATAGCGGGCACGGTGCTGTTCGAGACGGCGTTGATGAGCTTGGCGCCCGCCTTGATGATGCCCTCCTGCTCGACCTTGGTGCCGACCATGAAGCCGGTGATGTTCTGGAGGTAGAGCAGAGGGACGTTGCTCTGGTTGCAGAGCTGAATGAACTGGGCGCCCTTGTTGGCGCTGTCGGTGAAGAGGATGCCGTTGTTCGCCAGGATGCCGACGGGAAAGCCATGCACGTGCGCCCAGCCGCAAACGAGGCTGCTGCCGTAGAGCGGCTTAAACTCGCTGAAGCGGGAGTCGTCGACGACACGCGCGATGACCTCGCGGGCATCGAACGGGACCTTGGGGTCGGCGCTGGGGACGCCGAGCAGCTCACGCGGGCTGTAGCGTGGCGGCAAGACTGGGCGCGGGGTCGGCGTCGCGGCCTTGTGCCACTCGAGGTGCGCCATGATCTCGCGCCCGATCCGAATGGCATCGCGCTCGTCCTCCGCGAGGTAGTCGCTGACCCCGCTGACCCGGCTGTGCATCTCGGCGCCGCCGAGCTCTTCGTGCGTGGCCTCTTCGCCGATGGCCATCTTCACCAACGGCGGCCCACCGAGGTAGACCTGCGCCTGCTCCTTCACCATGACGACGTAGTCG